>CAOJUE010000019.1 GCA_948443845.1 uncultured Eubacteriales bacterium
ATCTGGAATTGTTTATTTATGTTTTTCTACAGATTTTCTTATTGAAGAAGCAGACAAATGGAGAAATGAATGTTGGAAAATGATTAAAGAAAGACAGGACTGTACTTTTTTGTTTCTAACAAAAAGAATTGATAGATTTATGAAATGTATTCCAGATGACTGGGAAGATGGATACGATAATGTAGTTGTATGTTGTACTATTGAAAATCAAAAAAATGCAGATTATAAATTATCAATTTTTAAAGATTTACCAATAAAACATAAATGTATAACAGCACAGCCATTATTAGAGAAAATAGACATTGAAAAATATCTTGATAATATTGAGTTAGTAGTTGTTGGTGGAGAATCAGATATAAATGCTAGACCATTTAATTATGAATGGGTATTAGATATTAGAGAGCAATGTATAAGAAAAAATGTAGATTTTGAATTTAGACAATGTGGCACTTATACAATAAAAGATGGAAAACAATATAAAATACAAACAGAAGACTTATGTAAACAAGCGAAATTAGCCAATATTGATTATAAAGGCAATCGCTAAATTACAATTTATATTTATGATTATATATAATTATTTGACATTATAGTTTTTCCTAGATTTTCTCCTAGATAATATGTGACAATATCTAGTATTATCAGTAATTTGCAAATTTTAACAAGGTTCACCTCGACCAAAATACCCTACTTTATGGTATTTTTTTAAATTTAACTTAAAAATTTCAATTTTATTTTCTTATAAACAATTGTATAACTTTATAGCACACTTTCAATCCTTGCTTGTACAAATACATACTTTCAACATGCACAATTCATAAAAGCAATCCAAAAACTCATCTTCTAGTTCAATTTTATCATTTTTATCTTTCAGTAAATTGTCAACAAATTTGTACAACTTTTCTAGTAATCATTGTATGGTTTTACTATACACATTTTTGCTTTCCTATAGCAAATAATCAATATTTTCTTGAAATTAATCTCTTATTTTTGACATAAAAAAATCGCTCCTTTTTAAATTTTGGTTGAAAGTAAACTACTACATATGTTATAATAGATGTGTAGTTCTACTTTCGAATAATACTCAAACTGTGGACTAGTGCAATCGATTAACTGTCAGAACACTATTCACATTAATCCTTAAAGTAAATTATAGGGAGGAATATCGTATGAATTTAAAAAACAAAGTAGCAATCATAACAGGTGGAAGTAATGGAATTGGTGAAGCTATTGCAAATAAACTAAACGAATTAGGAGCTAAAGTAATTATATTTGATATAAAAGAACCGAAATCTACATTTGAGTATTATAAAGTAAATACAACGAAAGACCCCGAAATTAAAAAAGCGGTCGATTTAATAGATAAAGTAGATATATTAGTTAATAATGCAGGAATATATTTTGAAAAATACATCGAACAAACAACGGATGAAGATATCGACAATATGGTTGATGTAAATATAAAAGGAACATTTAAAGTTACAAGGAATTTAATTGATAAGTTAAAACAAAGTAAAGGATGTATTGTCAATATTGCTTCTTGCTTAGGATTAGTTCCAGAATTAACATCACCTTTATATTGTACAACCAAAGCTGGAATTGTAATGTTTACTAAATGTTTAGCACAAGAATATGCAAATTTAGGAGTTAGGGTCAATTGTGTTTTACCTGGACCAATTTTAACAGAATTGTTAGAGACAAGTTTTAAAAGTGAAGAACAAAAAATAAAATGTGCAAACAGAATTCCAATCAAACGAATTGGAACTCCAAATGAAGTCGCCAATGTCGTTGCTTTTTTAAGTAGTGAGGAGGCTTCCTATGTAACAGGAGGAATTTATACAGTAGACGGCGGAGTTTCTACATCGAGTATATATTCTAAATAGTTTGTACTACAAATTAAAATTGGAAGTTATTTTAAATTTCATTACCTATTCTCTCACTTCTTCAGCTCTTCCACCAACTCATCCACTAGCTCCTTCAAAACCTTCTCCCTATCCCAAGAAACATCCACATATCTCACACCAAACTTTTCGCAATCTCTTTTAAAAACTTTACTCTTTTCAACCCATTCTCTAGCATGATTTAACATATTCTCATCCGAATGTTCTTTCGTCCAATCCGTTTCTTTTTCGTTTTCTCGATAATTCTGAAACGCCTCTTCTGCCGTCAATTCCGAATATCCCAAAAAAACAAGAATCGTAGAATCTTGGTCAAAAAACTGAATCGCATTTTCCACCGAAATATAGCAATTTTCAACAATATATTGATAGCGACCTCGATTATGCCAAGAAAGATATTTCAAAAGAGCACCCAAAAACCTAGGAAAATCTTCCCCGCATTCCTTTTCCATTGCTGGCATTTATCTCATTTTGTGGCAATGCCTCAGCAAAAGCATCACGAATCGAATCCCCACTAATCACATGATATTGTGGATAAATTCGGTTAATTTCATAAGACAACGTCGTTTTTCCAGCTCTTGAAGCCCCTAAAATCACTAAATTTTTCATTTACTTCTTCATTCCTTTTCAAATTAAAGTTTATAACAAGAATCTCTAACTTTAATTATATCATATTTTATGTAAACTGTCAACTTGATAAAATTGCCAAAATATGATATAATTAAATTTTAGGGTAATTTCCTGTAATCTCTAATCATTGACGTTCTTGACTAAAAAAGTCAGAAAAACAGTCGATGACTTTCGATCAAGCTAGGATTAAAAGTGGAAGGACAATCAATCCTTCCACTTTACTTTTTATTTCTTCATTTCCTCTATAAACATTTTATTCAACATTTGTGGATTGGCTTTTCCTTTTGTCTCTTTCATCGCTTGTCCAACTAGGAAACCTAGAGCCCTGTCTTTGCCGGCTTTGTAGTCTGCAACCGACTGTGAATTGGCTTCCAAAATTTTCTTAACAACTTCCTTAATTGCACCTTCATCCGAAATCTGCACCCAACCTTTTTCCTCAATAATTTGACTTGGCGATTTTGGATTTTCAAACAATTCCTCCAACACTTTTTTGGAAATACTCGAACTAATCGTGCCTTTATCAATCAACTCAACCAATTCGCCCAATTCTTTTCCAGAAAATGGAATCTGGTCTGGCTCTTCTTCCCTTTCATTCAAAATTCTCGCAACTTCAGACATTAGCAAATTACTAGCCGTCTTCGGATTTTTGCAAATCGCAATCGCTTCTTCAAAGATATCCGAGTAATATTTCGAACTTGTTACAAAATTGGCTGCCTTTGGAATCAATTTATATTCTTCCAAATATCTTTTTTTACGGCTTTCCGGCAATTCTGGCAAGGAATTTTTGATATTTTCAATATATTCGTCGGATAATCGAATCGCCACCAAATCTGGGTCTGGAAAATAGCGGTAATCTTGCGCGTCTTCTTTATCTCTCATCGAAAATGTTTTCCCAGAAATATCATCCCAACGAAGTGTTTCTTGTGTGATTTCTCCGCCATTTTCTAAAACTTCAATCTGCCTATTTGCTTCATATTCAATCGCTCTTGAAATACTTCTAAACGAATTCATATTTTTCATTTCTGTTCTCGTTCCAAATTCAGTTGCGCCTTTTTTGCGCACAGAAACATTGACATCTGCACGAAGAGAGCCTTCTTGCATTTTGCAATCTGAAATTCCAATGTATTCAAAAATGGATTTCAATTTTCGAAGATAAGCGTCAACTTCTTCTTTGCTGCGCAAATCTGGTTTTGAAACACATTCAATCAAAGGCACGCCCGCTCTGTTCAAATCCACAAAGGTTCCTCTTCCATAATCGTCGTGATTTAATTTTCCTGCATCTTCCTCAATGTGAATACGCTCCAAACGGATGGTTTTCTCGCCTTTTTCGGTTTCGATGTTAACATAGCCATCATAGCAAAGCGGCATATCGTATTGCGAAATTTGGTAGGCTTTTGGCAAATCCGGGTAAAAATAATTTTTTCGGTCGTTTTTACTATTTTGCGCAATTTTGCAATTGGTTGCCAAACCTGCCTTTACAGCATATTCTACGACTTTTTCATTCAAAACGGGAAGGGTTCCTGGCATCGCCATACAAATTGGGCAACAATGCGTATTTGGCTCTCCTCCGAATTCTGTTGAACAACTGCAAAATATTTTGGTTTTGGTAGACAATTCACAATGAACCTCTAGTCCAATGACAATTTCATAATCTTCTTTTGACATGTTTTCTCCTTTCCATGGGTTGTTCTTGACCAACCCCCTACATTTTATTTGAATGTTGGCTTATGTTCTCCCCTAAAATTCGTATTTTGCTCATAGGTATAGGCTGCTCTGAAAATCGTTTCTTCTGCAAATGGTTTCGCAATCAATTGAAAACCAATTGGCAAACCTTCGGAATCCACATCACATGGAACGCTCATGCCCGGCAAACCACCAATATTTACTGGCACGGTACAAATATCTGCCAAATACATTTGAAGTGGATCGCTTAATTTTTCGCTCATTTTGAAAGCAGTAGTTGGAGAAACTGGCGTTAATAATAAATCGTATTTTTCAAATAATTCGCTATATGCTTTTTTAATAATCGTTCTTACTTTTTGCGCTTTTTTATAGTAAGCATCGTAATATCCAGAACTTAGCACATACGTTCCTAAAATAATTCTTCTTTTTACTTCGGCTCCAAAGCCTTCGCTCCTTGAATTTTTGTAAATGTCTTTCAAATTTTCATAATTTTCGGTTCGATAACCATAACGAATTCCGTCAAATCTTCCCAAGTTGGAACTTGCTTCTGCACACGCCAAAATATAGTAAACTGCTGACGCATATTGTCCAATATCCAAAGAACATTCTTCGACTGTCGCTCCCAATTCTTGATATTTTTTAATCACTTTGAACATCGCCTCTTTTACTTCTGCGCTCGTTCCTTCTCCCAAATATTCCTTTGGAACACCTATTTTCATGCCTTTGACATCGTTTACTAAAGCCTTGGTGTAATCCCTCTTTTCCACGTCAACCGAAGTCGTATCACGTTTGTCATATCCCGCAATTAAATTTAACAAAAGTGCGCTATCAGTTACATCTTTCGTAATCGGACCAATTTGGTCCAAAGAAGACGCAAATGCAACCAAGCCAAATCTTGAAACCATTCCATACGTTGGCTTCAAGCCCACAACGCCACACAAACTTGCTGGCTGACGAATCGAACCACCTGTATCGCTTCCCAAAGTCCAAGGCGCCATATCACTTGCTACTGCTGCTGCACTTCCGCCTGAAGAACCGCCCGGCACTCTTGACAAATCCCATGGATTATGCGTTGGGAAAAACGCTGAATTTTCGGTTGAACTTCCCATTGCAAATTCGTCCATATTCATTTTTCCAAGATAAATCATATTTTCTGCATTTAATTTTTCGATGACAGTTGCATCATATGGTGCAACGAAGTTCTCTAGCATTTTAGAACTGCAAGTCGTACGTATTCCTGTGATGCACATGTTATCTTTAATTCCGATTGGAATTCCTGCAAATTTGCTAAGTTTTTTTCCTGCCTTTCTATCGCTATCGATTTGTTTGGCTTTTGCCATCGCTTGTTCTTCCATTGTGGATACATAGGCTTTGACTTGTCCATCTTTTTCTTTGATTCTATCAAAATAACTTTTGGTAATTTCTTCTGACGTTGTTTCGCCTTTTTCTAATTGATCGATTAACTCGTGTACCGTTAATTCATAAAGTTCCATTGATATTTTCCTCCTTTTTAATTCTATCGTAAATATCTGACCATGAATACACTCTTGTTACGTTTTCGGCACTTAAACCCTTATTGGTTCTTGTATCCATAAGATATGACTTGATGCCAACATTGGCAACTTCTGTACAATTTTTGAAACTGTCATCTATGAATAAATCTACCTTTTTGTCTAAGGCAACTTGTGCCTTGCCTTCTCTTATAATTTCGATTTCATCGTATGGTATGTGATTTCTTTTTAGCCATTCTAGTGTAGTTTTTTCAATGTCAAAATTTTTTGCTGCCCATCTGGCTGTAATCAAAATTATTTCATTTCCTTCTGCTTTTAATTTTTGAAGTACCTCGACTGCTAACGTAAATGGTTTCACATATTGGATTTTTTCATAATATTTATCCCAAAAATTTACCGCCTCTTCCTTGTTCCAATGATGCATTATTTCCGCATAAAAATGATGACTGCTAACTTCGTTTTGGATTTCCCCTGTTCTGCCTAATTCATTGATTGTATAGTGCTGCGCATATGCAAACATTACTTCATAGGTATCTGCTATGGTATCATCGATATCAATTCCAATTCTCATATTCTTTTCTCCTATTTCGTTGTAATTGATTGGGTCGGTCAAGACCGCCCCCTACATTAATTGATGACTTTTGGAATTTGGAACATTCCTTCGTCTTGGCTTGGTGCGTTTTGCAACAAATCTTCCCTCGTTTTAAATTCCATCACTTCGTCTTTTCTAAATTTATTTTTTTGCTCTGTGGCTCCAATTGTTTCGTCTGTGGCGGATGTATCAATTTTGTTAATCATTTCCGCATAAGCTAAAATTTCTTGCATATCTTTGGTGTAATTGTCAATTTCTTGCTCGGTTAAATTAAGCATTGCCAATTTTGCAATATGGACAATCTCGTCTCTCGTAATATTTGCCATCTTTTTTCCTCCTTGACCGTTTTTCTTATTTTTGCATTATATAACGAATTTTTAAAAATTACAATATAAATTTCATATTTTTCTTGACCTATTTTGATTTAAAAGATAAAATAAGTTTTAAGGAGATTTTGCTTATGAAAACCGAAAAATTTGACTTTTACAGTTCCACCGAAATAAAATCGTACAACCTAAACGAAAAAATCCGCTATCAACTAAAAATGCTAGATGGCTTAGATACTTTTACCAGAAGGCATTCTGAAAATGTCGCCCTCATTACTTGCAGACTTTGCGAAAATCTGCACTTAGACAAAGGTTTCACCGTTTATTGCATTACTTGTGCCTACATTCACGATATCGGCAAAATTTTTATTCCGCCTGAAATTTTGCAAAAAACAACTTCTTTAACAGAAAAAGAATATCAAATTATGAAAACACATACCACCATTGGTTATGATATGTGCATGAAAGACACCAAATTGCGCCCTTTTTCCGCAGGAACTTTGTATCATCATGAAAGTCTGGATGGAAGCGGTTATCCAAATGGAATGATTGGGAAAAAAATTCCTTATGAAGCACAAATCATTCGTGTGGCGGACGAATTCGAAGCCATCACTGCAAGGCGTCAATATAAAACTCACGTGGGAATCGTAGAAACGTTACATATCCTAATGGAGCATGCAAAACCAAGTATCAAAGGTCAAAAAATAGGAAAAATCGATAAAAAAATCCTCAAAGCCTTATTCCAAATGGTGATTGATGACACTGAATATGAAATCAGTGTACGTTCGGATTATGTGAAATTTTTGAAATCAGAAATCAAGCGTTTAAAAGAAGCATTGGGCTATTATGAAAAAATGCAAAGCACAACTAAGCCTGAAAAACAAGAATATTTTAGGCAAGGTGCTCAATATCTGTTGCATAAAAATGAAGAAGTTGACAAAATTCCAGTTATTTTAGAAGAATTAAAAGAAGCGTATGAAGTAAAGCAAGTTCATATTAAAAAATTATTTGATGAAGTGAAGGAAATTAAAAAACTTCACATATAGAAAGACCCCAGTGTAGTTAAATTTAATCATACACTGGGGTCTTCGATTTTTATGACATTTATTATACTTCTTCGAGTTTTTCCATCTGCCAGAGTATCTCCTTGCATGCCATTACTCTCTTTTTCACTTCAGTTTCCATCTCAGACTTCTCCTGAAAGAAATCTACCATCTTTTCGCCAACCCTAGCATCTCCAAGGTATGTTTCTGTGCCATTTTTCAGATAAATTACCTTGAATTCTGGCAAAAAGTAGTCATTCTCCATTGAAGTATAAGTTTCCGGACCGTTCAGCGGTTGGAATAACATCTCCCACCTTTCTGTTACAATCCTCCGGGTTCCATCCTTTTCCTGCAAGCAGGTGATTTTTTCCATTGCCATAAAATCTACTCCTTTCAAATTTTGTTGTTTCATTATTTTAGCACACTTTACAGTACTTGTCAAACTTATTCTCCCAATAAATAAAATTTCAAATTGACATTTCATTTATTTTATGCAATAATATTAACAATTAGAAAGGAATTAAAAAATGGAATACAAAAAACAGCAAGCAATCATTGAAGCGATGTTATTTGCGAACGGAAAAGAAGTCTCGAGTAAAAATTTGATGACTGCTTTGGAAATTAGCGAAGATGAACTAAAAGCCATCATCACATTACTGATGCAAAAATATAACCAAGAAAATAGCGGAATTGAACTGATTAAAATAAACGAAAGTTATCAATTGGTTACCAAAAAAGAATATTATGAATATGTGTATCCATTGCTAGATAACAGAATCAAGCCTTCTCTTTCGAGCGCCGCTTTGGAAACATTGTCAATTATTGCCTATAACCCCAAAATTACGCGTTCCCAAATTGAAAACATTCGTGGCGTTGGTTCAGACGGTCCAATTTATAAATTATTGGAATTTGAATTAATTGAATCAGCTGGAAAATTAGACGCTCCCGGTCGACCGACCATGTATCAAATAACAGATAACTTTTTGAAAATGTTTGGCATTAGCAGTTTAGAAGAACTACCAGAATTGCCACGTTATAAATTAGATGAAAACGAGCAAATTGTAATTGATGATTTGCCGTTGGAGCAGTCTTCAAATACGGAAAATGAAAATGGAAAGGATTGATTTTATGGGAAAAGAAAATTTTGTGAAAGAAATTACCAATATAGAAGAAAATTTTACGCAGTGGTACACCGATGTTGTACTAAAAGCCGAACTTGCTGATTATGCAGAAACAAAAGGTTGTATCGCTATTCGACCTTATGGTTACGCCATTTGGGAAAACATCCAAAACTATACAGATAAGAAATTTAAAGAAGTTGGAATCCAGAATTTCTCGATGCCTTCGCTTATTCCAGAAAGTTTGTTAAATAAAGAAAAAGACCACGTCGAAGGTTTTGCACCAGAAGTCGCTTGGGTAACAATCGGTGGAGAAGAAGAATTGGAAGAAAAATTGTGCATCCGCCCTACTTCTGAAACGATTATTTCAACTATGTATTCAAAATGGATTAATTCGTGGAGAGATTTGCCTGTTCTAGGAAATCAATGGTGCAATGTTTTAAGATGGGAAAAAGAAACGCGTCCATTTCTTCGTTCTAGAGAATTTTTGTGGCAAGAAGGTCACACGGTTCATGAAACTTCCAAAGAAGCCGAAGAAAGAACTCTTATGATGCTTGAAATCTATAGCGATGTTATTGAAAATTTACTTGCGATTCCAGTTTTAAAAGGAAGAAAAACGGAAAAAGAAAAATTTGCAGGCGCAGCCCAAACCTATACTGTTGAATGTTTAATGCATGACGGTCGCGCCTTACAGGCTGGTACATCACATTATTTTGGACAAAATTTTTCAAAACCATTCAACATAAAAT
Source organism: uncultured Eubacteriales bacterium (assembly GCA_948443845.1). Classification (GTDB taxonomy): domain Bacteria; phylum Bacillota; class Clostridia; order TANB77; family CAG-508; genus Scatovivens. The sequence goes on from CAOJUE010000019.1 coordinate 9,551, forward strand.
TCCAAAATCGTGAAGGCAAAGATGAATTTGGTTATACCACTTCTTGGGGAATTACCACTCGATTAATCGGCGCTATTATTATGGCTCATGGCGATAATCGTGGTTTAAAATTACCACCAAAAGTTGCCCCAATTCAAGTAGTCATTGTGCCAATTGCACAACATAAAGATGGTGTTTTGGATACTTGTCTGGAATTAAAAAATAATTTGTCAAAATCTTTTAAAATAAAACTGGATGATCGAGATAATTATTCGCCAGGATTTAAGTTTAACGATTGGGAAATGCGCGGTGTTCCAGTAAGAATCGAAATTGGTCCACGTGATATTGAAAACGGAGAATGTATTTTAGTAAGACGTGATACTTTGGAAAAAGAAACGGTTGCGTTGGAAAATCTAGAAAAACGTTTAAAAGAACTTTTGGAAGATATTCAAAATAATATGTTTAACGAATGTTTGGAACGTCGCAAGGCAAAAACTTCTGTTGCTTATAGTTTGGACGAAATTTTGCAAAATTTGGAAACAAACCAAGGCTATGTAAAAACGATGTGGTGTGGCAATATGGCTTGTGAAGATAAAATCAAGGAAGTGACTGGCGCTCATTCAAGATGTATTCCATTTGAACAAGAGCATTTGGCAGATGTTTGCCCTATTTGTGGAAAAAAGGCTGACAAAATGGTAGTTTGGGGTAGGCAATATTAAGTTAAAATAACAATCAGGCGTCTCCAAAAGTTAGAAAAATCTAATGTTGGGAGACGCTTTTCATTTGAAAAATAATAAAAAGCCACTATGATATATAGTGGCTAAATATTTTTATATATTATTCTGCTGAGTCTACAGTTTCAGCATCTGGAGAGTCATAAGCCTCTAAAATAGCTTTTTGAACTTTCTCTCTCGTTTCAGCATTGATTGGATGTGCTATATCTTTGAATTCTCCGTTTGGAGTTTTTCTACTTGGCATAGCGATAAATAATCCATTTGCGCTTTCGATAACTTTGATATCGTGAATTACGAATTCATTATCGAATGTTACAGAAGCAACAGCTTTCATTCTGTTCTCTGAATTTACTTTTCTTAAACGTACATCTGTTATTTGCATTTTGGCACCTCTTTCTATTGTTTATATTAATACATAAGTTATTTTTTGTATGTATTAATTATATTATTCGCCAAAACAAAAAAAATTCCTTCTAAATTTTTACAATATTTTATCTTTTTTGCAAAAAATATTTTTTATAGCAAAATTGTATGCACTTTTCTATTTTTTCGACTTTTTTATTGTCTGTTTCTGTTTTTTACCATTTGTGGGTTATTGACATTTTTCAAAATTTATGTATAACATTCTTGTATAATTTTTTCCAATTTTATTATAATAAATATTAACATTCTACTTGAAAATAGCATATTTTAATTGTATAATGTTTTAGGAGGTAAAAAATGGATTTTCAGATTGACGACTTATCAAAATATAAACACATTCATTTGATTGGAATTGGCGGAATCAGCATGAGTGCGATTGCAGAAACACTACATAATTGGAAGCATGTGGTAACTGGTTCGGATTTGAATCAAAGTGAAATTACCGATAAATTGAATTCACATGGCATTCAAACTACCATTGGTCACAATCCCGAAATTTGCAAAAAGGCAGATTTGATTATTTATTCAGCTGCCATCAAAGAAGATGACCCTGAAATGGTTGTTGCTAAGGAAAATGCAATTCCTTTGGTGAGTCGTGGCGATTTTGTTGGGTATTTGACAAAATTGTATCAAGAATCCATTTGCATTTCTGGAACACATGGAAAAACAACGACTACTTCGATGATTGCCATTTGTTTTATCAATGCACAAAAAGACCCTTCCATTGAAGTTGGGGCAATTTTAGATAAAATTGATGGAAATTATCAAGTAGGAAATAGTGAATATTTTATTGTGGAATCCTGCGAATATCAAGCCAATTTTTTGAAATTATTTCCAAAAACAGAAATTATTTTAAATATTGATAACGACCATCTTGATTTTTATAAAACATTTGACAATGTTGTAAAAGCCTTTCAAGATTTTACCTTGCTTTTAGATGAAAACGGCTTACTAGTTACCAATGCAGACGATAAAAATTGTTTGGCTTTGAAAAATATAACAAAATCAAAATTTATTTCTTATGGAATCGAAAACGAAGAAGCTACTTTTTTAGCAAAAAATATTACTTTTGATAAAAATGGATTTGCTCAGTTTGATGTATATAAATCGAATGAATTTTTTCATCATTTTGAATTGTCAGTTGCTGGAAAACATAATATTTTGAACGCTTTAGCATGTATCGCTGTTTGTGATTTTTATGGAATTGATAAAAAAACGATGGCAGAATCACTAAAAAGTTTTACTGGCGCCAGTCGCCGTTTAGAATATAAAGGCTCCTTTGACGATATTTCTGTGTTTGACGATTATGGGCATCATCCAACCGAAATTTTGGCGACTGCAAATGCGATTAAAAATAAGCAATATCACGAATCTTGGGTGATTTTTCAGCCTCACACTTATAGTCGAACTGCCGCACATTTGGATGCTTTTGCGGAAACCTTAAGCCAATTTGATCATATTGTTTTAGTGGATATTTACGCTGCTCGCGAGAAAAACACAATTGGCATTTCTTCCAAAGATTTACTTGATAAAATTCAAGCAAATGGAAAAAATGCGACTTACATTCCAAATTTTGATGAGGTTGTAAGCTTTATAAAATTAAATAGCAAACCGCATGATTTGGTCTTAACCTTGGGCGCTGGAACTGTGACAGAAATTGGTCCGATGTTAGTAAAATAAATTAATTTTAAGAAAGAATAATTGATTGATCGATTATTCTTTTTCTTTTTTCTAAAATTTTCTATTGCAAAATGTCGAAAAATGGAATATACTGAAGACAAAAATAGGAGGAAATATGAAAAGAACAAAAGAAATTTTTAAAATTTTTGTACTGATACTTCTTTCGTTTTTCATTTTTACAGACCCGACTTCTTTTGCTGACGTTGGAAGTTTCGAAAGTTATGATAGTAGCTCTTCTTGGGACAGTAGTTCTAGTTGGGATAGCAGTTCTTCTTGGGATTGGGATGACGATGATGATTATTCTTATTCCAATTCTAGTATTGGTTCTAGCTTTGGATCGAATTTCATTTTCTTTGTCTTCGTGGTCATCATAATTTTAAATTCGATTCATAAAAGCTCTAAGAATATGTCTTCTCGTCCTTCTCGTACGATGGCAAACATCCAACCTGAAGAAGTCATTGAAAATCAAATTAAAGCAGTTGACGAATTGTTTAACAAAGAAGAATTTCTTGCTTGGGCAAAAGATATTTTTGTCAAACTCCAAGAAGCTTGGACAGCAAGAGATTGGAGCACTATCAGACCTTTCGAAACAAATGCATTATTTGAACAACATCAAAAACAATTGCAAGGCTATATTAATATGAAACAAATTAATATATTAGAAAGAATCTGCGTCAAATCAGCGCGTTTATGCGATTTTAGGCAAATGGGTGATAAAGATGTATTAAGTGTAACATTAAACTCAAAAATGATTGATTACATCATTAACGAAGACACACAGGCAGTCATCAAAGGTGACAAAGTAACCGACCGCCATAGTACTTACAAATTAGTATTCATTCGCAAAACTGGTATCAAAACAAAACCAGGTTCAAGTACAATCAGCACAACCAATTGTCCAAACTGTGGTGCTCCAACGCAAATTACATCTTCTGGAAAATGCGAATATTGCGGAAGTGTTATCACAACGGGAGAATATAATTGGGTATTATCAGATTTATCCAAAATCGGATAAATTCAAATTTAGGAGGTAAAAATTATGGGATTAATCAAAGCTGCTACAAGTGCTATAGGAAGCACTTTGCACGATCAATGGAAAGATTCAATTCAATGTGAAAATATGGCAAATGATATTTTAATGATGAAAAAAACAACAGACACAGGAGTTATTTCAAACAAAAGCACCATTATTGTCGCACCAGGTCAATGCGCTGTTTTATATGATAATGGTAAAGTAATTGATGCAACCGCAGAAGATGGAATTTTTGTTTATGATACATCTTCCACTCCTTCTTTCTTTGCTGGACAATTTGGAGATGTCTTCAAAGAAATGTGGCAACGTTTTACATACAATGGTGCAAGCGCCAAAGAGCAAGCCGTATTTTTCTTTAATATTAAAGAAATTATGGATAATAAATTCGGCACACCTGCACCAATTCCTTTTCAAGATTGGTCACATCCAATTCCAAATCAAATGACCAATACATTGACACCATTACGAGTTGAAATAAAATGTTTTGGAAAATATACATTTCGTATTTCTAATCCTGCCTTATTTATGTCAAAAATAGCAGGAACTGCTAATATTTACAGAAAAGACGATTTAGTGGAACAATTCCGAACTGAGATTGTAGCTGTTTTTCAAAATATTACAAACGAACTAGGTACCGAAAAATACAAAATTCCAGTACTAGAAATGCCTAGCCAAACCGATGAAATCAGACAAATGATGGATGAAAAAGTTTTCGATGCACCATTTCGTGAAAGAGGAATTGAAATTATGAGTTTTGCAGTCGAATCGGTTACCTTAGATGAAGATTCTGAGAAAAAAATTGATCATTACGAACTAAGTTCGAATTCTTTTATGCAACAAGGAAAAATGGTAGGAAGTTATGCCAACGCCATGGAAAACGCTGCAAGCAATCCAAATGGCGCTACCAACGGATTTATGGGAATCGGTATGATGAACATGACAGCAGGTGGCATGGGAACTGCAAATGGACCTTGGGGGCAAAATAATCCGGGAAATACAATGGACTTAAGCAAACCTCAAGAAACTGCAAATGCAGAATCTTGGACTTGCTCATGCGGAACTGCCAATCCATCTCACGCAAAATTCTGCAATCAATGTGGCAAACCAAAATCCGACAAAATCACATGTCCAAAATGTCAAACAGCCAATCATTCCGATAGTAAATTCTGCAACAATTGTGGAGAAAAACTTTAATTTTAAGAAAACCAGAAAGCAATTCGCTTTCTGGTTTTCTTTATTCTTTCACACACTCTATCTCATAATTTCCACTTTCTACATAAAAATAAACATAATGCTCATCTTCCGAATCATATTTTACATTTTTCCTTTTTTTCGGTTTGCCTGCTTTAAAAATCACTTTTTCGTTTAACGTAATATTTGACTTTTCACTTATTTTCGGTACAGCAATGCGCGCTTTTGCAGGCACTTCCATTTTAATAGAAATGGCATTTTCTTTTTTTTGTGCTTCTAATTTTATATCGCCTTTTATGGTTGTTACTTGACTTTTTATCTCGCTTAATTTACCAAATTGCGGTTTGATTGAAATCAAATCATAGCCTGCCTCAAGTGGCTCAATTCCTGCAAAATATTGGGATAGAACAATCATCGGCCCACCAGCCCAAGCATGATTTTTTGTATTAACGGACGCGTCCCAGTTTTCCCACAGTGTTGAACAACTTTCTGGACCATTTACCATTTCGTCATAGCGATATTTGATGCGTTCTCCGCGCTTCTTCTATTTTTCCCATTTGGCATAAGGCTTCTAAAATGTATTTTTCCATGTAAGGTGTTGAATCATAAGAACTCGTCAAAAGGTTGGTAATCGTATCGTATTTCTCGCAATCCGCCAATCCTGAAATGACTGCCATTGCATTGGTTCTTTCATCGATTTTCTCAGCATTTGGCGTTTTGTAGCCTTGCTCTGTCCATAATTTTTGATAATTCTGTTTTAGATTTTGAAGACGATTACCAAATTCTAGCTTATCTTCTTCATAATCCAAAATATCCGCCATTTGGCTTACTTCACTTAAGGTTAAATAATACCAAGCATTTTCCAAAGCTTCATAATCCACATTTCCGCTCGAATCTCCCCATTCCCAAATGTAATACATATTTGAATTATCTACTAAACCACTATCTTCCCTTACATACCACAAATTCAAATAATTTTTCACATAAGGATACACATATTCCAAAAACTCCCTTTTGCCCGTATATTGATAATATTGATACATCGAATGAACGCCAGCCAATGCTTGCAATGGCAAATGCAAAACGCCTTCTTCCGAATCAGGAACAACCGTTAGGAAAACATGTTCATTTTGTATCCAACCAATGGTTGTTCGAATGCCTTTTTCGTATAAATCATAGGCGGACGTATCTAAACCATACATTGCCTCTAACATTTCCAAAGTCATATCGCCCATCCATTGAGCACGTTCGCGGTTTGGGCAATCCATATAACTATCTCTCATATTGACATATAGTGTTCGATTTCCCATTTGCCAGATTTTATTGAAAAATGCATCATCTGATTCGAATTTTCCTGTCATTTCAGTATTGTAGCCACTTTCGCGATAGCCTAAACTAAGGATTTTTACGCCTGCTGGAATTTCGTAATAGACATTTTCTCCATTCATCCAAGCCGGTGACTCAAATTCTTGCTCTCCTGCTTTCGTTAAATAAGTGCATTTGACGGAATCTCCGTTGATATTTTCATAAAAGTCCGTTTTTATAGTTATTTTCTTTCCCGCCGGAGCGTCTATTTTTAGATATGGTGTAAACTGCGCGTTGTAGGGAATTTTTAAAGTCAATGTTTCTTTTTTCTCAGTTGTATAATCCTTGTATTCTACCATATTTTCGTATTCTTTTAAGCCAAAATCCTTGAACTGCGGGATATTTCGCTCAATCAATTCTCCCCAAGGCTGACTGCCTGCTGTGCCTAAAACGGTGCTATTCGCCCATTTTGCATCGTCAAAATCTTGTGTGTACCAATTGTCCGATGCTAAGCTTGCATCGTAATAAACATTGTATTCGATTAGTCGTCCGTTTGGACGAATTTTATCTTGTAAATAGGCTGGATTCTTAGATACTTTCCAAGTTTCATCACTGATTAAATAATGGTCACCCGTTTTGGCTTGGAAAAGAAGGGCGCCTTGTCCGCTGGAATTATGGGAAATACTGGTATCGCCCCAATACCAGACAAGGATGGCTATTGTATTGGTTCCTTCTTTTAAATGCTTCGTGATATCGACTTCGTCATAATAGGTAGAATTCATGGTTTCGCCACGTTTTACAGCGCCTTCACGGACGACCATTTCTCCATTAATGTATAACCAATATTTAGAATCGACAGCAATTTGTGCAACCACTTTTTGGATTTCTTCTTTTGTCAAATCCACTCTTTTTCGGAAACACATCCATTGATTGTTTTCCGTTGTTCCATCCCAAATATAATTTCCGTGCCATTCGACTGGTTCCTTTTGAGCAATTTGTTCTGGAACGCTATTTACTGGCTCAGTTTGCACAAAAAATCTTTTTGCTACTAAAATTACAATAACAACCGCAATTGCTAGAATAATTAATTTTATCCATTTCTTTTTCATTTATGTCTCCTTTGATATTTTTTCAAAAATATCTTATCATAGATGAGATTAATTTTCAAGCATATTCGGTTTTTGAATTGACTATTTTAAAAAGCAAAAAAGGGTCATTTCGACCCTTCCTTACGTTGTTAGCTTAAATTGACATCACAAATCTCTCTTCCTGCACATCAAGCTCTATGGTGAAACCAATTTTCTGAAGCTCTTCCTGCTCACCATTCGTCATCAGAGAGTTGATTACACTTTGCCGAGTGTACTGGATTTTTTTAAAGCATTCTCTTAGCCATGGCTGATAGCACTCGGAGCTAGTATCCCATATTTCTTCGTCTGGATCTGCATCAAAAAATGTCCATATTCCCTCTTGGCAAGAAATGGCTGTAATGTGACTCTTGCCAGCGCTATAATCTCTATTTGCTATCTGCCAAAAATCCAGCAATAAATCCATTAAATTTTCTTCTGCCTCTAGCCCCTTTCTATCCTTAAAAATTTCTTCCGCCCGTTTAAACTGTGATTCTGTCATAATCTGACCCTCCTTTAAAAATAACAACTTAGTTTCAATGTTCTTTATATAAATATTGTATCATATTTTACATAAAATGTCAAGTTTTTCTTCTTATGTTAAATATTCTCATTTCGTATCGTCTCAATCGTATTCTGGCTATTAATTTTCGCCATCGAATATTTCATAATCACAAATACTAACACAAATACTGCGACAATTGAAATCGCAATTGGCTTTATTGGCAAATACATTTCTGTACTAATTTTGATTGAAAATGCTTTGTATAACGCAAATGTTCCTAGCAAACCTAGCACAATCCCATAAATCAATGCTTTGGTAGAATAGAAAATCGTTTCCAAATTAATCATTCGATTAAATTCTTTTTTGGTCATTCCGACGCTTTTTAGCATAGCAAATTCTTTTTGCCTTAATTCCATATTAGATGTAATCGTATTGAAAATATTGGTTACACCGATTAATGTAATAACCGCAATAAATCCATACAAAAAGATTTTGATTACTAAAACCATCGCTTTTTCCTGTTTTGCTGATTCTTCAAAATTAGAATATCCAAGATTATCATTTTTCAAATTCTTCATTTCTTGAATCAAACGATCTGGATTGCTGGATTGGATATTAATATAACTTGGCGAAAATTCCATATTTTTGAACTCATCCAAATTTACGACCAAATATCCATCCTCATAATACGATTTTTCCAGTCCATATGGATTGATATCTGTTATTTTTCCAACCTGAAATTGCGCCTCTTTTTCGCCTATTTTTCCAGTAATTGTTTCGCCTACTTGATATTTATATCTTCGCATTTCAATTTGTTTGCCGGTGTTATCATAGCACAAATAATTGTCGCATAAAATTCCCATATTTTTTATTTTATTGCCTTTGACACCTATCTTCTTAGCATATTTCTGAAAAGTTTCATCATCCAAAGCCACAATTTGCAATCTCGTTAACTTTCCTTCGCCAGACTCCACAAATTCGCCCGTTTCCTCGTCATAATAGCCATCTTCTTGCAATTCCATATACGGAATTTCATTGATTTTGCTCAAATCCTTGATTTTCATGTAATCTTGATTTTCATACAAAACAAAACTTTCATCAATGTAATTCAAACTCGCAATTTTTTCAACCGTTTCCTCCGCTTCGCCCCTGCAATAAACCCTCACATTATAGTCATAATCTTCATAATAATTACTCGAAAAATCAAACATATTCACTAAAAAACTATTCATCGTAATAAAAATGAAAATGCTAACTGCAAGCGATATCACTGTCGTTCGATATTTTTTCTTACTTCTTTTCAAATTTTTATAAGCCAATTCGCCACCAATCTTGAAGCATTTTTCAATGATTTTCGGTGTCCTCAATTTTTTACCCTTAATTTTAATCTCATTCGAATTGCGAACCAAATCCATTGGCGACACTTTGCTTGCTCGTCTAGCAGAAGATAACGCTGATAAATAAATCGTTATCACGCCAAGCAAAATCGTTAATAGAATCGGAACAATCGAAATATTGACCACAATTCCGTCCACATGGCTGAGCAAAAATTCGCCCAAAATTTGATTCACAATTTTAATCAGCACAAACACCGCAAAAATACCAGACAAAATGCCCACTGGAATTCCCACAATTCCTAACAGCAAACTTTCAAATATCACATTTTTTCGGATTTGCTTTTTCGTAGCTCCCACACTTGCAAGCATTCCATACATTTTCATCTTCTCCGTTGTGGCAATTGCAAAAGAATTTCGTATGCAAAATATGCTCGTAAACAAAATAATAAAAATTACAACCCCTGCCATGGTAAATAGCATTGTCACAGTGCTATCACTAAAGGCAAAAACTTCCCATCTTAACAATTCTTTGTTTAAGTCAAAATTCTCATATTTTAATTCTTCCTCTTGAATGTGGTTATAATCAGAAGCACCTAAAATTTCTGGAATCACTATTTTGTATTTACTTGGATTTTTTAAAGAAAGATAAATATTTCGTTTTCCGCTGTTTTCATTGGTTGTAACAATTGTGTAGCCTGGATCTCGATAGGCTTCAAAATCATAATTGGCTCTTTCCATGATTCCCACGACTGTGAATTCGTGAAATTTCGTATTTGTCAATTCCTCTTCGCCTTCTTGATAAGGATTAGAAAAATACAAATCTTCTCCATCTTTCGTTTTCCTGCTTCCAATATCAATACAAATTTTATCGCCGATTTTATAATCTACTCCACCATTTTCGATAATGTGTTTGCTAATAATAATTTCATTTTCATTGGTAGGAAAACTTCCTTCTGTTAGATGAAATTTCAGATATTCAAACAATGTCTTGTCCATGGAATACAATTTTAAATATGGCTTGCTTTCGTTTTTTCCGTTTTCCAGTTTACCATAGCCGATTTCATGGGCTGTAAAAACATCTTTGATTTGCTTGTTGTTTTCAAAAGATTTCACATCTTCTTTCGGTACATCAGAAATTTTCAAATGATAATATCCTGTTTCATTGACTGCATTTTCAACTAGCGTTGCCTTAAAACTCGTAACCATTGTCGCTACGGCACAAATCAAACTACAGGACAAAATAATGCCAATCACGGTGCTAATCGTTCTTTTCTTATTTAATTTTAAACTTTTAATCGATAATTGTTTAAGAATGTTCATTTTTTCCCTCCTTAAACCAATCTACCATCTTCAATTTTTAGGATTCGGTCAGCGACTTTTGCAATTTCCATGTTGTGGGTAATCATCAAAATCGTTTGTCCATATTCTTGATTCGACCTTTTTAGTAATTCTACAATTTCATCGCTAGCTTTGGAATCCAAATTTCCTGTCGGCTCATCTGCCAAAATAATGGCTGGACTTGTAATCAAGCTTCTTGCAATCGAAGTTCTTTGTTGTTGCCCACCAGATAACTCGTTTGGCAAATGCGTTTTGCGATTTTCCAAGCCTAACAATTTGATTAATTCATTTAATTTGCCTTGGTCCACTTCTCGATTATCCAATTTGAGTGGCAATGTAATATTTTCTTCCACATTCAAAATCGGAATCAAATTATAAAATTGATAAATCAGCCCAACTTGCCTTCTTCTAAAAATCGCAAGTTCGTCATCACTAAATTGGTAAATATCTTTTCCGTCAATAAATACTTTTCCACTGCTTGGTCGATCCACTCCACCAATCAAATGTAAAAGTGTTGATTTTCCACTTCCGCGATGCACCAACAATGGCTACAAATTCACCTTTTTCCACTTGGAAAGATAGATTATCAATTGCCTTTACTTGAGTCGTCCCTTTTCCATAAACTTTACTTAAGTTTTCTACTCTTAAAATTTCCATAAAACACCCCTTCTTGATTTTGATAATTTTATTATAGTACATTCGAAAACTCAAGTAAATGTTATTGACCTAAGATTAAGAAAAGATTAATATTTACATCATTTCTATTTTGCCTTCAAATACTATTTGTGCTTCGCCTGTCATCTCCATGACATTTTCAGTTTTGTCATAATGAATTTGCAAATTTCCGCCTTTTAAATTAACTGTTACATCATTTCCAGTCAATTTCTCTTTAATAGCAACCATAGTTCCCGCACACGCACCAGTTCCACAAGCATTGGTTTCTCCAACTCCTCTTTCCCAGACTCTTAATTTTATATTTTTATCGTCTACGATTTCCACAAATTCCACATTGGTTTTGTGGGGAAAATATTTATAATTCTCCAAAACTGGTCCTATTTTCTCAACCTCAAAATCCTCCACATCTTTTACAAAACAAACTGCGTGCGGATTTCCCATTGAAATCGAATGCACTTTATATTGCTTATTTTCAATTTCAATAATATATTGCAAATTCTCAATTTCTGGTTCACCCATATTAACTGTCGTAAGAAGCACCGTTTGGTTTTCCACTTCTAATTTCACTTTTTTCACGCCTGCTAATGTTTCAATAGAAAATTCCGTTTTATCTGTTTTATGTTTCTCAAATACATATTTGGCTACACAACGAATTCCATTTCCGCACATCTGTGCTTCTGTTCCATCGCTATTAAAAATTCTCATTTTAAAATCTGCTATTTCGCTTTCATCAACCAAAATAACTCCATCTGCACCCACTCCATAATGTCTATCACATAAAAATTGGCTTAAAACCTCTAAACTATATTCGAATTCATTTTCTGTACAATCAATCACCACAAAATCGTTTCCGATTCCTTGCATTTTACAAAAAGAAAACATATAACCACCTCTTCTAAGTAAATTATATGTTTTCCATTTTCGTTTATGACTCCTGTTCTTTTTGAACAACAATATCCACCACAGAGCCTTCTTCAACCGATTTTTCGCCTTGTGGCTCTTGTGATACGACTTTTCCCTCTGTTCCTTCTATTTTAATATTCAATTTTTGTTCTTTTACTTTTTGCCTTGCTTCTGTTATGGTTAAACCTATTAAAGTAGGAACTTGTACAGACATTCTTGTATCATTTTCGGCAGTATATAAATATACATCTGCCCCTTTTTCTAGCACGGTTCCTGCTTTCGGCATTTGATCTGTTACAAGACTTGTATTTTCGTTTTCTGTAATATTAAAATTTACATTCAAACCATATCCTTCTAATATCTTTTTCGCACCTGCAACTGTTTTAGAAGAAACATTAGGAACTGTTACTGTTGATTTTTCCTGTGTTGTCACGTTTTCTCCATTTTTGTTGATACCCAAATAGGGCAATACTTCGGATAAAATATTTTTGACTGCTGGACCAGCAGTTTGCCCACCATGATAATGTATATTTTGGTCTGGGTCGTACAATACCACTAAAACAGCAACTTGTGTATTCTCAATTGGCGAAATTCCAATAAACGATGCCACATAGCCCGCCTCTTCGTTTCCTGACATTGGTTCTGATGTACCACTTTTTCCGCCAATGGTATATCCCTCTACTGCCGCTGTCTTTCCTGTACCATATAAAACAACTGATTCCATCATATTTTTGATTTTCTCCGATGTTTCCTTTGAAATAACTTGCCTTACTTCTTTATCTTCTTGGACTTCAATAACGCCTGTATCCGAATTTTCAACTTGTTTTACAATTTTAGGCTGAACCAATACGCCGCCATTGGCAACGCTTGAGACAGCTGTTATTAATTGTAATGGCGATATTTCAAATCTTTGCCCAAAAGAAGCTGTAGCAAGTTCCACTTTTCCAACATTTTTTAGTGGCCAAATTTTGATTGGATATGTTTTGGCAATATCACTTCCGATTTGGTCAAATAAACCAAATGCTTCGCAATATTTATATAAAGTAGTAGGGCCAACTCGTTGCCCTAATTGTATAAATGCTGGGTTGCAAGAGTTTTGCAAGGCTTCTCTTAAGGTTTGTGAGCCATGTGGCTCTGCTCTCCAACAAGAAATATCGTAATCTTCTACTTGATAAGAACCTGTGCACATAAAATCACTGGCAGTATCTGTTTGCACAAGATTTTCTTCCAATGCTATCGCAGCTGTAATAATTTTAAAGGTAGAACCTGGTTCGTATAATTGTGAAACCGATTTATTGACCCATAATTTATGATGTGCTTCTGTTTTTTGAGCAGTTGTTAGTGTATCCCAAACAGCAGCTTGTCCTGTTGCTTCAATATTATATGGTTCGTTTAAATTGTAGTCTGGATAGGTTGCCATTGCTAAAATTTCTCCGTTTTGTGGATTCATAATAATAACATTTCCTCCACCAGAACAAGCATTTTCTTCTACTGCTTGCTTTAGATATTTTTCAGCAATTTGCTGAATTGTAATATCAATTGTAAGATACAAATTACTTCCATTTTCAACTGGAACATATTGCTCCATTTCATCTGAAATTGGGTTTTGATGAACATCTTGCACTGTAACAATTTTGCCAGCCGTTCCTGTTAGTTTCGTGTTCCAACGATTTTCAATTCCAATCGTACCACTATTGTCATCATTGCAAATTCCAATTAAATTCGAGGCTACGTTGTTGTATGGATAATATCTTTTGGTGTCCTCATCAATATTGACGCCACTTGTGATTTTTTTCTCACCTAGCCAAGTTTTCAAACTTTCCGCTTTTTCTTCACTCACTTTTTTGGCAATAACAACAACCGAAGATTTAGCATTTGCAATTTTTTCGAAAACTTCATTATAATCCAATTCCAAGTTTTCGGCTAAACCTTGTGCAATAACTTCATTTTCAACTATTTTTTTATTAGAATATGAAATTTTCCCTGGATTGACAGAAATCGTTTCAACCGCAATACTCATGGCTAAAATATTTCCATTTACATCATAAATTTTGCCTCTTTTGGGGCTGATGATTTGATTTTTCATCTGCCTTTTGTAAGCAGCTTCGCTATATTCTTGCCCATGCACAACGATTAATCTTCCTAAATTTGCTGTAATTCCTAGAAAGCAAAAAGTCGCAATACAACCAGTTATCGCTAATTTTCTTATCATACTTTTCTTTTCTTTGGTTTTCTCTTCTTTTACTTTTTTCTTCTTTGTTTTTTTCTCTTTTTTATCTTTTATCTTAATCACCACCGTTTTTATTGAAAAATAGATTTGATTCCATTGATTATGCTCATAAAAATTGAGTTTATAATATCAACTAAAAATTTTATGACAAAGTTTTCTTGGTACAAATTTGTAAGTGAGTTTTTTACAAATGGAATATGCCACAAAACAAATAGGCTAACAATCACAGCAACTATCGCTATTAGTAATCGTTTGACTCGTAACCATGTCCATGGATATTTTACTTTATAACCTTGTTTTTGCAAATAATCTCCATACGCTTGAATTTGCATTTCGCGTTTAATTTGTTGCTGTTTTTGCGCTTCTCTTTTGGCTTTGCGAAATTCTTTTTTGGCTTGTTTTTCAGCCAATTTTTTCTGCTGTTCTTGCTTTATTTTTTGTTCTTCATAATTATCCATTATGTTATTGATTTGATTTGAAATGGTTTCTTTAAGCCTTTCTTCTTTATTTGGTCTTACCAAATTTTCTGGCTCTTTTTCGTCTTTTACTTGAACATTTTCTAACAGTTCTTCTGCTCTTTTAGTCGCTAAATCAGAATCATATTTTTTACGTTTTTCAGAATCGGACAAAATACCATAAGCAATTTTGATTCTTCTGATTTGTTCAATAATTGTTTCATTTTGTGGCAAAGAATCTGCTTTTTGCAATATTTTATAATAAGATTCTGTTATTTCTTCTTGCGTCGCATTTTCCTTAACTTGTAACAATTCATATAAGGTGCTCAAAATGATTTCTCCTTTACCTGATTATACCATTCGCCAAATTTTATAGCAAGATTATATATCGAAAAAGTAACTTGCTTCTAAGTCAGCTTCATGTAGTAACAACGCAAGTGGGAATTTTTTGAAGGCTTGTCCTAATGTTCCATAGACTTCTTTCGGTTCTGTAAATCCCATGTGCCAACGGATACAGTATTTTTCTTCTACGGTAAGTTTTATGTATTCCGTAATCATCATGACACTTTTCTCGCCATGACCATATGGAATCGTGTCTTCAATTGTATAATAGGGCACTTTTTCCCATTCGCCAAAGGAATTTTTAGCATTTCTGTAATCAACTTTATAGAAATTGACTTTGCAAATGTCATGCAACAATGCAACAATAATCAAAGTTTCTTCACTTGCGTTTATTTCGATAACTGAATTTTTCACTTTATTTTGCAAAATCTCATATACTTTCATACTATGTTCCAAAAGTCCACCTTCGTATGCACCGTGATATTTTGTGCTAGCAGGTGCTTTAAAAAAGTCCGATTTTTCAATAAATTCAATCAGTTTGTCCATTCCTTCGCGCTCAATTGTTTTTAATAATTTTAAAAATTCTTCTTTCATTTTGGTTCCTTTCTGCAAAAAAATTTCTTTTGATTATTTTATCACATATTTTTTATTTACACAATACGAATTGCTATTTTCCTTTTTCTATGTTATACTATTTCTAGAAAGGATTTTTACCATGAACCTTACTCAAGAAACAAAATTTATTCTAAAAAAATATCACCTTACTGCCAACAAAAATTTCGGACAAAATTTTTTAATCGATGAAAATATTGTTGACTCCATTGTTACATCAGCTAATATTTCAAAAAACGATTTAGTCATCGAAATTGGTCCTGGGCTTGGCACTCTTACTGCTCGTTTACTAGAAAAAGCAGGCAAAGTGATTTGCATTGAACTTGACAAAAAAATGCTCAACATTTTAAATGACCGTTTTCAACTATACAACAATTTTGAATTAATTAATGAAGACGTTTTAAAAGTAGATTTGCAAACTTTAATTAATGAAAACCTAGAAACCTACCAATCAGCAAAAGTTGTAGCAAATTTGCCATATTATATTACAACACCCATTATTATGAAATTATTAGAAGATAAATTGAATTTAGAAAGCATTACCGTTATGGTTCAAAAAGAAGTTGCTGAACGCTTAGTAGAAACGCCCGGCGGAAAAAATACAGGAAGTATCACTTATAGCATTCACTATTACACAAAACCTAGTTTAATCACACACGTTCCAAACACTTGCTTTATTCCAAGTCCACAAGTAGACTCAAGCGTTATTCACTTGGAATTATTAGAAAAACCTGCCGTTTCTCCACTCGATGAAAATTTATTTTTCGAAATCATCAAAACTGCTTTTCTTCAAAAAAGAAAAACGCTGATTAATACATTTATGTTGGGAAATTTAGGTGAGAGAGAATTTTTTGAAAAAATGTTAAATGAATTACATATTGATTTAAAAATTCGTGGAGAAAAACTTACGTTAGAGCAATTTCGAGAGATTGCAGATTATATTTATCAAAATGGAAATATTTCTTCATCATCAATTAGATAATCTATTATTATTCGTTTCCCAAAACAAAGGCATTATTCCGAAGTCAGAATAATGCCTTTGTTTTTTGTATATCATTCTCTTATCGGAACAATGTGTTTTTACCCTTCCACCTTCTTCTGAATCTCCTCCAATCCCTTCGCCATCTGATCTGGGCAAGATGTACTTTTGTAGCCACATGGAATTCCTTTCAATCTTTTAATGGCTTCTTCCACCGTCATTCCAACCAAAAGATTGGATAATCCAACTGTATTTCCTGCACACCCTCCAACAATTTGCGCCTTTCGAATAATTCCATTCTCCACATCTACAATCATTTCTTGTGAACAAACACCTTGTGGTTTAAATTTGTATTGCATACTTTTTTCCTCCTTTTATTTCTTTATAAATCTGACTAATATACGAATCCGTCATTCCAGAAATATAATCAATAATTGCTTTGCAATAATCTTTTTCGTTTTCTAAATCATACACAATTTTATTATTATATTCTGTTTCCTTTCTATCTTCTGTTTTGGCATAATTGGCAAGCCAAGCCACAAATTCCTGCGATAAATTGGGATAATATCTTCCTAAGTTCTTCAAATGATATATTGTGCGTTTTCCATCAAATTCATTCTTTAAACAATAAAAAATTTCATTCATCAAAACTTTAAAATAGCGAATCGTTGGCATCATTTTCTCATTTCGATAAATTTTTTCATAATTGAAATCTTTTATCAGTTTCATAACCTCCAATGCTTCGTCTGAAAAACATAATCCACACTCAGGAGAACTATTTTGGCACAAATCAACAGTTAAATAATTCATAATATTCGTATTATTCACATCCATTTTCTGTATCAAACCATCAATTTTTCTCAAATCCTCGTCATCCACCAATTTCATCACTTTGGCATCTTCCATATCTCTTCCAATATACGAAATTTTATCCGCAATTTTTACGACACAAGCCTCCCAAGTATATGGTGCATATTGATTTGGTTCAAGATAATTTTTCAAATCAATACTTTCCATTCTTGGCTTCAAAGAATTCTCATCAATTTCGCCACAATGCGAAACAATTCCATCACGGACTGCATAGGTTAAATTCAAGTTTCGTTTTCTATTTTCAAAATCGACCAATAATTCAATATCATCCACAAAATGAAGTCCGTTTTTCTCGTGCCAAAATTTCTCACCAATTTCTCGTTCCGAAATGCTCGACAAAATCTTCTCTCCTTGATGCCCAAACGAGCTGTGCCCCAAATCATGTGCCACAGCAATCGCTTTGGTAAGTTCTGTATTCAGTCCCAAATAACTTGCGATTGTGTAACTCACCGATTCTACTAAATTCACATGCTCAATTCTTGTACAAATATGGTCATTTTCTGGCGAGAAAAAAACTTGCGTTTTGTGCTTCAATCTTTTGTAAGCATTGGAATTAATAATCCTCGTATAATCTCGATCAAACTCGGTTCTTAAAGAAGATAAACCATGCGAATATAATTCATCTTGCCTTTTGATTGCCTCTTTCCATTTTTCATTTGTTTCGCTCATTGCTACATTTTCAAATTTCTTCATTCGTTTCCTCAATTATTTCAATGTTTTTCTAATTTCTTCTAATTCTTCCTTTGAAAAATCATATTCCTGATTGCAAAAATGACATCTCGTATTGGCTTTTCCGTCTTCTTCAATGATTTTGTCAAGTTCTGTTTTTCCAATCGAAGCCAAACCATCGGCAAAACGCTTTTTCGAGCAATCACACCTAAATTCAATTTTTAAATCATCAATCAAAAATAACGCATTTTCATCTCCTGTAACCGTTCTTACCATTTCTTCCAAACTCATATTCTGCTCTAACATTTGACTTACCGTTTGAGAATGACGAACCGCTTGCTCAATTTTTGAAATCTCCTCTTCTGTCGCATCTGGCATTAACTGAATCATATAACCACCACTTCGTTTGACTCCGTTTTTGTCAACCAAAACGCCCAAAGCAATTACCGTTGGTTTTTGCTGAGATTTAGCAAAATATTCTGTAAAATCTTCTGCAATTTCTCCTGAAACTAATGGTACTAAACCATTATATGCTTTCTCCGTCAATTCATTCTCTCGAATGATATTCAAAAATCCATTCGTTCCAACTGCCTCACCTACTGCAATTTTTCCATTTTCATTTAATGGCAATTCGACTGTTGGATTTTGCGCATATAATTTTATTAATGATTTGTTATTTTCTCTTTTTATGACAGAAACAATCGAGCCGAACTGGTCCCCTGCCATTGATTTGGACGGTAATACTATCCTCTTTTTCTTTGATTTCCGTCAACCCCATCATGCCTGAAATCGTGGCAATTCTTCCTAAAACGGCTGTAGTTGTTGGCGTTAAATCGTGCAAATTTCGGATATATTCGATTAATTCTGTCGTTTCTGCTGCGATACAACTTACTTTTCCTTCATGGGCTAATCCTTTTATCGTTCTATCCATTTTTATCTTCCTTTCTTTATTGATTAAATGCATTTTTTTACAGTAGGATAACTGTTCATTAATAACGTATATTTCATATCTTCTGGAACATCTTCATTGTACATGGCATTAGTAATCGGAATTGTATATAAAGAATATTTTGGCATAAATAGCCTTGTTTTTACGATATAATCAATTAAGCAATCACTTTCTTTAATAGCAATCTCATGCCTTTGCAAAAAATTTCTTAACATTTGCGTATACTCACGATGAAAATAATTTAAAATCTGC
Organism: uncultured Eubacteriales bacterium; assembly: GCA_948443845.1. GTDB lineage: Bacteria > Bacillota > Clostridia > TANB77 > CAG-508 > Scatovivens. Next base: position 29,136 of record CAOJUE010000019.1, read on the forward strand.
GTATATTCCTGAGTTTCCATTACTATCTGATTTTCGTATCTTTTTAACATTTTCAACCTCGTCTTTTGGTACTTTTTTGTTTATTTTATAACATATTCAGAAAAATGGCAAGTATTATTAAAAATTAAATCAAAAAAGAGCAATACCACTCCTGTATCGCTCTTTCCACCATAAAACCTAATTTTTTCCATTTACTTTTAGGTACTTAAATATCTCCACAACCAACAATGGCGAGAAAATCAAGCAAATTGTTTCAAACAGTTTATCCATTGGTAAAACTGCCAAATCAAAGATTTCTCTTAAGGCTGGTATGAATAACACAACCAACATCAAACCTGCTGACACAGCAATTGCCAAAATCAATTTTCCATTATTAAACGGATTTGTTTTGAAAATAGATTCTTGATTATTTCTAACATTAAATACATGCACCAACTCAGAAAGTGCCAATACGCTAAACGCCATTGTCTGCCCCACCATAATTTTGTATTCCGAACTTCCTTCTGTACTAAGTCCTAACACAAATGCAATTAGTGTAATCAATCCAATCCATACACCTTGATATAAAATTCTCCAAGTCATTCCTTTGCTGAAAATTCCTTTGCTATTTTTAATTGGTTTTCTCTTCATGATACTCTTATCCGCTGGGTCAACTGCTAAAGCAAGCGCTGGAAGCGAATCTGTTACAAGATTAATCCATAAAATGTGCATTGGAAGTAATGGTTCTAGCCCACTAATGTTTGTAATATGGAATAATTTTGCTAAAATCGGTGTTAGCATAATAGCCAAAAATAATACCACAATTTCGCCAATATTGCTTGATAGCAAAAACGCAATTGCTTTTAAAATATTGTCATAAATACGTCTTCCTTCTTCTACTGCCGCAACGATTGTCGAAAAATTATCATCTGTCAAAATGACATCTGCCGCTTCTTTGGCAACGTCTGTGCCGACAATTCCCATGGCACAACCAATATCTGCATTTTTTAACGCTGGCGCATCATTTACACCATCTCCCGTCATGGCAACAACTTCTCCATTTGCCTGCCAAGCCTTGACAATTCTCACTTTATGCTCTGGAGAAACACGTGCATAAACCGAAATATTTCTGACTTTACTTTTTAATTCTTCATCTGACATTTTCTCCAAATCGCTACCAGAAATCGCTTCGCTTTCGTCTTTTAAAATGCCCAATTCCTTCGCAATTGCAGTTGCTGTAATTTTATGATCCCCTGTAATCATCACGGTTTTAATGCCTGCTGAAATACATTTTTGAACTGCACTTTTTACTTCTTCACGCGGTGGATCAATCATACCACATATACCTACGAAAATTAAGTCGCTTTCCAAATGGTCCATATCGTCTTTCGTCAAAGAATGATTGATGATTTTATAACCAAAAGCAAGAACTCTTAGCGCTTTTTCCGCCATGGATTTATTCGTCGATAAAATCAAAGATTTATAATCTTCTAAATCGCTTTTAATTTCGCCATTTTCCGAATAACGGTTGCAACATTTCAGTAACTCATCTACGCCACCTTTTGTATAGACAATGTATTGTCCGTCTTCTGTTTTGTGGACAGTTGACATTAATTTTCGGTCAGAATCAAACGGAATTTCAAACTCGCGTGGATAATTTTCAATGGTGTATCCTTCGTAACCTAAGGTAAATCCCATATCAACTAATGCAGTTTCCGTTGGATCACCTGTTAATTTGCCATCTTCGGCAATTTTAGTATCATTGCAAAGCATTCCAGATTTGACTAAATACCCAAGTTCCTCGCTTTTATCTTTGATTTCATCAATATTTTGTGTTCTACTGTTGACAAATATTTTTTTGACTGTCATCTTATTTTGTGTTAAAGTTCCTGTTTTATCCGAACAAATAACGGACGCACAGCCTAGTGTTTCAACAGCTGGCAACTTTTTCACAATCGCATTTCTTTTGACCATACGTTGTACGCCAATCGCCAAAACAATCGTAGAAACCGCTGCAAGCCCCTCTGGAATTGCTGCAACAGCAAGTGATACCGCCGTCATAAACATATGAACTGGCTCTTTTCCATACAATGTTCCTACCACAAAAATAATCGCACAAAGCACTAATGCTACAATTCCCAATGTTTTTCCTAAATTATTCAATTTAATTTGAAGTGGTGTTTGCGACTCATCTGTTTCGTCAATCATTTTCGCAATTTTACCAACTTCTGTATTCATTCCCGTTCCGACTACAATACCTTTTCCTCTACCGTATGTAATCAAACTCGATGAAAATAACATATTTCTACGGTCACCTAATTCAGCATCTCCGCTAATTGTATCGACTGATTTTTCTACTGGAACCGATTCACCTGTCATCGCGGATTCTTGCGATTTCAGATTAACCGCCTCCGTAATTCGCAAATCGGCTGGTATATAATCACCTGTTTCCAAAATAACCACATCTCCGGGAACTAATTCTCTCGATGGAACAACTGCCAATTTTCCATCACGCATGACTTTCGCCGCATGACTGCTCATTTTCTGTAAAGCTTCCAACGATTTTTCCGCTTTGTTTTCCTGTGCGACACCAATAATCGCATTCAAAACAACCACAATTAAAATAATTATCGTATCAGTAATTCCTTCTCCCTCTTGAATTCCAACAATTCCTGATACAATTGCTGCAATAATTAAAATAATAATCATAAAATCTTTAAACTGCTCTAAAAATTTTACTAAAATACTCTTCTTCTGTTTTGCTTTTAATTCATTGTGTCCATACTTTTCATAACGTGCAACCAACTCACTACTCTTTAATCCAGCATTTACATCGGTTTCTAATTGTTTTTCCGTCTCTTGGACACTTTTATTAAACCACTTTTCTTCCATATTTCCTCCTTAATCCGTGATTTTCCAAACATTATTTTCTAACTTATAATTTAAGTCATCTTCTAAAATAATAACTGGTCTAATTCCAATTCTTATATCTGCATCATAATAAATTCTATTCCCTGCTACACAGCAAATTTTGCTAGTGCCTTCTTCTTTCGTTGCTAGCCAATAAAAATATGGCTCAGCCATTTCCAGTTTCAATAATCCATATTCATCATTCTCGGGATCACTCATATCATCTGGTGTTCTACTAGTCTTATATAAAGCATTATAGGCATAATTAAATTCTGCTAATGTTAGGGTCGTTATTTTCCTTGTCATTTTGTCAATTCTAAAAATACTACCATTTACGCTTTCAATTCCTTTGTCTAGCAAAATACTTTCTTCGAAATGATTGGTTAGAATATCAAGTGCTTCTTTACCATTTCCATATTCCATTTTATCATAAAACCATTTTGCTGGTATCCCAGTACTAATAATCCTCACAAAACCAGATGTTCCTTCCATTACACCATCGTCAATAACTCTCCAACCATCTGTGGAAGTATATTGTTTTCCAGAATAAATATCAATATATTGAATCGGATATTCTACATAATCACCAACTTTCACATTGCCAAGCAATGGATTAATTAATTTTAGTTCTCCATTTGCCAAAATTTTAAATTCATACATTTGATTATAATATCTCAAACTAATTTTTATGCCCTCTTCTATGGTTCCCGAAATAATAACTTCTTCTACATCACCTCTTTCCAAAGATTTCTTCAATTCACGCACAAAATATTCTGATTTATTCATCGAAGTTGTTTCTTTCTCAGATTCATAAGCAGTTTTAATCTCCATAAAAGCCATCTCTATTTTCTCTTTTAAAAATGCTTCCTCTGTTTTGCTAGACACTGTTGCAATTTTGTCAAGCAAAAATCCATTCAAAATGACTAATGTTACACCAGCTAAAATCAATAATACGATAATAGTAACGACAAGAGATACCAAAGTAATTCCTGTTTTCGTATTTAAAACATTCATATCATTTCTCCTTTATCTTATTTTATCCATTTTTTTACAAATAATCTAGGGCAACCGCATAAAAAATTTAATCCCAAAACCTAATCAACCAAACGAAGGAA
>CAOJUE010000020.1 GCA_948443845.1 uncultured Eubacteriales bacterium
TACAAGGAATTTTTTACTGCCAACATTATGTCAAATGGTGCGGATGAGAGGACTTGAACCCCCACGTCAAAGACACTGGTTCCTAAGACCAGCGCGTCTGCCAGTTTCGCCACATCCGCATATGATATTCAACAATAAATATATTATCACATTCTTATCCTTCTTGTCAATATATTTGAACAAATTTTTTCATTCAAATAATAAAAATCTTAAAAACCTTCATAAACCAAATTGTAGAGACAACTACTAGTGGCCTCTACACGCCCTTTATTCAATTACAGCCCCAATCATTCCCGCATCATTTTTTAATTCTGCCGCAACGATTTTGGGCAATTCTCCCTCATTAAAAGTCGCATTAGCCTCTCTTAAGTTTTCGATAAATTGCTTCCAAACGAAATGCCCCTCATAATAAGCAAAACTACCACCCAAGCACACAATTTCTGGTTCAAAAATATCAATCAAATTCCCAATTCCCGTTTTCAAATATTTCAAAAAAACTGCAATTTCTGCCTTCACTCTGGCATCATTTTTCATAAGCAATTCTTCCCTTAAAAACTTCCCTGAAATATCGCTATCCCTATCAAGCACTTGCGTTACCTTCGTTTTCAAGGCTTTAATTGACGCATACGTTTCAAAACAACCTTGTTTTCCACAACTACACAAACGTCCACCTTGCTCTACCACCATATGCCCAAACTCAAAACCAGAATATCGCTTTGGTTCCAATAACTTTCCCCCTAAAAACGCTGCTCCACCAATTCCAGTGCCAATATTGACAAAAACACAATCCTCGTAATCCTTCATTGCACCATACACTTTTTCCGCAAGTGCCGCACATTTTCCGTCATTTCTGATTTGCAATGGATTTTCATAATATTTCTTCACCTCCGAAAGAATCGAAAATTTCTGAATATTCAAATTTCCAGCATTCAAAATCATTCCATTGGAAATCGTTCCAGGCGCCGCAATTCCAATTAGTTCTACATTTTTAAGACTTAACTGATTTGCTTCTAACAATTCCTTTATCATTTCTTGAATCGAATTTAAAATCGTTTTTTCGATTTGCACTTTGTCTTCTTGGTTAAAATTTTTCTCTCGGCTATCGACAATCGCTGAACCATCAATTAAGCCAATGCCAATGTGACTTCCGCCAATATCAATTCCTATTTTCATCTCTTTTTCTCCATTTCTAATACTGGACATCTCTCCGTTCTTTCTAGCATACAATCAAGCGAAATTTTGCTAGCAAAATTTCTCACGCTTTTTAACGTTTATCTTCCGCCCATTCCGGCCACCGCCACCACCGGCCGCCTCCGCCACTAGAAAATCCGCCTCCGCCACCAGAACCACTCGAACTTGACGAATGCGCTGCATGATAAGCACTTCGATAAGCACTATAAGCATGGTTCGTACTTTGGTTTAATTCATGAATAAATCCATTTGAAAATCTGGTATCTGACATCAAATATAGATAAGTGTATGTGCCATTATGCAAATTTTGCATTTGTGGATACACTACTTTTAATTGGTCAATTACTTTATCGGAAATCCCAAATGCAGTTGCATATACCAAATATTTTTCCCATAAAATCAAATCTGGAATGCCACGTTCTTTAAGCAAAGAGAAATCTTCCATATACTTCTTTAAGGCTTTCCATTGCTGTTTTTCGATTTCGCCTTGGTGAGTCAAAATAGAGAATCGTTTTACTTTTTTCTTTAAAAGAACAATACATACAATCCATTCTATCAAAAGTAAAATCATTGTCAAAAATATTTCAAAAACAATTGCAAGCGGAAAAATCAATATACAGCCTACTATGTAATATATAATTGACGTAGAACATTCATTAGCTTCTCTTTCCATATTCAAATCATAATTACCACTGTTAGCATGAAAATCCTTTGCACTTTTCTCTATTTCCTTCAGCTTGGAATCAAATTCATCATAATGATATTTGGCCCAATTTTCAATTTCGTTCATTGTAATCATTTGAGTATCTTTCCTATTTGTTGATTTTGTCAATAAATCATAAACAATTCGTTCACTTTTCTTTAAGTCATTTCCCATTGGTTTTAATATGTGAATTTGAATATCTTTTTGATTTTCTTTTTCAAAAGAAAGATAACCTTTCAAACATAATTGCAACAAAGTTGCCGAAAGTACAGCATTTTCATTCATTGATTTTGGGTAATTTTGCAAAAACGATGCTTCTGCAGGTGTTGCTTCTTTTTCTCTTGGAATGTCTCTAAAATATTCGCCAATATCATCTATCTTTATTTTTTTTGGCATTTTTTTCAATTCTTTATAATACTGAGACACTTTCCTAGCAAAATAAATTAAAGCAAATACGCACAAAAGTTTCTTAGCTATTTCTACTATTACTTCTCTCATTATAGCTTTGTCTCTTATTCTATTAGCCTTATTTGCCCATTTAGTCTCTTCTTGTAAAATTTTATCTAATTTATTTTGAGATAAACTTCTTGCGTCTCCTGAAAACATCTTTTCTCCCACTGCAATTCTTATTTCTACCATTGTCTTTGCTGGTAAATCACCTACATAAAAGCTAACCGTATCATTAGAAACTTTCTCAATTCTTCCATTTAAAGGTCCATGTGCCCATACTTTTAAATTTTCCAAATCTTGAACCTCTTGTGGTAATTTAATAGTTCCTCTTACCCTCGTTGCTGGCACTGCACTATCTTTACCAATAAATTGCCAATAAAATTCGCTACAATCGTTATATACTGTAATAGCATCTTTTACTGTATAAGAAACTTCGTATTTTCGTGCATCAGAAGTATCATCTAGTCCAACTCCCCAAGCAATTTCAAATTTATCTTTTGCAACTGGCAATGCATAATAGCAATCCTTTGTTACATGATACATTTCCTCATTAATTTGTGTCAAATCTCTACCAGTCTCCAGATTTTTTACTTTTACATCAGTTATGCCAGAATATTTGCTTTGATCCAATTCGAAACTTTTAAATAAAGTGTTCGTCTCAACAATATAAACATCCCATGTTTCCACAACTTCCATACTTCCATCCTTATTTACTTGAACATCATAATCAATTGCATACAAATGTTGCCTTCCTGCATAGCAAACCTGATGAAAACTCATAATAATCACTATAAAAAATAGCACCGTCAAAATTTTTCGATTTAATTTCATATTATCCCCCTTTTTTCCGATTATATCAATTCCCAAACATTTTATCAATGACTTTTCCATAAATCATTTTTCCAATTTCATAACCCTCTGGCACAAGCTCACAAAACTTACGAATGCATACATTCGAATTAACTTCCATCACACAAACTTTTTTATCTTCTGTCACACAAATATCCACCGAAGCAAACTTTAATTCCATTGCTTTTTCCGCTTCCAACGCCATTTTCTTCACTTCTTCTGCATATCCATCTTCTTGATTGACCAACAATGGAATCGCCCCATTGCTCAAATTATGTTTCCAACCAACTGTAACCTTTTCATTTTTTTTCGGAACATATTCCAAGTCTAAATCCGCCATTGGCTCTGCCAAATACTTCAAATCTTGCTCAATTAGCCTTTTTACATTCCACTCACCATTTCCAACAACAAATGGCTTCTGTTTTTTATAAAGAAAAATCACTTCTCCCTCCAAAACAATCGCACGATACTCAAACTCAATTTCCACATACGGACACACAACCACAGCTTCCACTTGCCTTTTAAACAACTCTTCCACAATCTGCAATTTTTCCTTTTCCTTTTGACTGACAAAAACATCTTTTCCTTGTGAAGAATCACTTGCCTTAATCACCTGTTTTTCCGCATTTTTTAAGATTTCAAAATCGCGATTAATCCCTTCCACCCCTTGCATCATTTCTGGATTGAAAAGTGGTTTATGCTCAATCGTAGGAATTCCATAATATTTTAGCACTTCATAAGTGGAATATTTATCTTTGGCCAGTTCCACGCTAACACGCGAATTCACATAAAAATTGTTGTTAATCAACTTTTTTTCTATATTTCCCCTTTTCAAAATCGTAATCCAATCATACGAAATATCCACCATCTCAATCCCTTTTTCTTGGCAGATTTCTTCTATCAGGTTTCGTTTTACTTCGTTCATTTTTTCGGCTCCCTTTCTTACCTGTTATTTTACCGGATGAAAGGCAAACAGTCAAGAAATTTTTTTAATCACTACTTGCAAATTATGTAAAAATGATGTATAATACGAATATGTTGATTTATTTAACATCAAAAAATAGACAAACTGTCTAAATTGATAAGAAAGGAGATAATAAAGTTTTAACAATTGTAACTATCGTTTTGTTTCAAGTTATCAATAAGAGGAAAATCTATGAGAGAAATTTTTAACTGCCGGATTACGGAAGTAAAGGCAAAAATTAGAAAAGACTTTTCGATAACCGTCAAAGTCGAATTTAGCGTTCGGACAAACTCAGAGTTTCGTAGCTTTTCTAAAAAATTTTATAACGTAAAAGAAGAAAAGAATTTTAAAGTGCTAATGGATTTTGCTAATGCTCAAAGAATCAAGGAACTCAAATCCCGAATTGTGCGAGCAGTAATCGATGAAGACAAAAACTTTATTGGTATTGGCGATGGAGTTGGCGATACGTTTATTTTGTTCTCTAACCCAGACAGAAAATATACAGCAGCCGAATTAAACGAGCAGTGCTAGATTTTATTACTTCCAAAAGTAAAAAGCCCGAAGAACTGATTTTTTCAGTTCTTCGGGACTTTTTTGTTTTTCCTTTATTTTTCTTTCGCCAAAAGAATCAATCTTGCTTTTGAGTTATCTGTACAGGTTGAAAGCGAAATTTCTCTTGCGCCTTCTGTGTCTCTTTCCATATATTGGGCATCACTTGGCGTGGTTTGAAAACAGTCATAAATTTCGTAAGCAACGCGATTTCCTGTTTGGTCTGTTATGTAAATTACATCTCCTACCGCTAATTTTTTATTATCCGAAAAAAACAAACCATTACGATAGTTATGTCCCACAATTGTTGTATTTCCAGGCTCATTCAAGCCAACTCCATACAAAATCGCAACCGATGTTTCAAGCGATTTTTTCGTAACTTCCGCCAAAATTGGAAGATTAAGATTTGTTTTCGGAATTTCAATCGTTCCCATTACCTCATAGCCTTCCATGTAGACTTTTTCAGGATTAGTCGTCACAGGATTCGAATCCACTGAATTAATCGAATCTAACGGATTTTGAGCAGAGCTATTTTCTTTTTTATCCCCTTCTTCGAATTCCCTTCGAACCGAAGCATTCGAAAATTCCTCTAGCACCTCTTGCGCCTTATTATTCTTTGCTTTTACAACATATATATCATACACAAAATACCCCACCGTCGCAACGATTCCGATAATGACAACAATCAAAATAACGGTTAGCACTTTACTATACTTACTATTAAACATAACAATCCCCTCTTTTCTCCTATTTATACTATTCCTAATTCTATTATATCATACATTTTTCTATTTGTCAAGTTTTATGTTAATATGTTTAATGTTTCTCTGGTTGTACTTTTATTCTAAAATCGCTTTTATTCTTCTAACTCCACTAGAAGATGCCTCTTCTTTTTGGATTTTGAAATGCCCCAATTCTTTCGTATTTTTCACATGAGGTCCTCCACATAATTCTTTTGAGATTTCACCAATCGAATACACTGTGACCATATCTGGATATTTTTCGATAAACATACATTCTGCACCAGATTGAAGTGCCTCTTCTTTCGGCATTTCTTCAGCCGTTACAGCAAGTTCTTCCGCAATCCAAGTATTTACCAAATCTTCTACTTGCTGTTTTTCCTCTGGCGTCATTTTGACAGGATGTGAAAAATCAAATCGCATTTTTTCGGCGGTTATATTGCTTCCTTTTTGATGAACATGTTCTCCTAAAACCACCTTTAATGCCGCATTTAGAAGGTGTGTCACTGTATGATATTTCGTTTCTTGCTCTCCTGTGGAAGCAAGTCCGCCTTTGAATTTGGCTTCACTTCCCATTCTTGATTTTGCCTGATGTTCTTGAAATAGTTTGTCAAAATCCGCCATTTCGACTTGCATTTCGTTTTCTTCGGCTAACTCAAGGGTCATTTCTGGTGGGAAACCGTAAGTTTCGTATAAGTTGAAAACGGTTTGCGTGTCAATTTTGTTGTTGCCTTCTGCTTTCAATTTGGTTACGATTTTTTCAAATTCCTTTTCGCCTTTGGCAAGTGTTTTCATGAATTTGTCTTTTTCTTCAATAATTACAGCTTTAATGTTTTCTTGGTTCTTCAGCAATTCTGGATACATTTCTTGCAATGCTGTAATGGAAACATCAATTAATTCTGGCAATTGTTCCAAATTGATTTGCAGTTTGTTCAAATGACGCGTCATTCTACGAAGCAAACGGCGCAAAATGTAGCCTCTGTCGACATTACTTGGACGTCCTCCATCGTTAATTATCATCATGCTGGAACGCAAATGTTCAGCAACAATTCTTCTACTTTGAATGAAATCTTGGGTTTGCAATTCTTCCAATTTTTCCATGACTGGCGCAAAAAGTTCAATTTCAAATGGCGTCTGTTTTCCTTGCAAAAGCATGGTCATTCTCTCTAAGCCAAGTCCTGTATCGACATTTTTTTGTTGCAATTTGGAATATTTTCCGTCTTTGCTTTTCAAATATTCCATAAAAACATTGTTCCAAATTTCAACATATTTTCCACAGCCACAAGATGGATTGCAGTTCTCGTTACACGCTGGTTTTCCTGTGTCATAGAACATTTCTGTATCTGGTCCGCATGGACCTTCTTCGCCAGCAATCCACCAGTTGTCGTCTTTTCCGAAAAAATAGATTCTTTCGTCTGGAATACCTGCTTTTTTCCAGCATTCGTAAGAAACAGTATCGCGTAGCGCATCATCATCTCCTGCAAAACAAGTAACTGATAATTTTTCTGCTGGAATTTGCAATTCTTTTGTCAAAAATTCATAGCTCATCGCGATGGATTCTTCTTTAAAATAATCGCCCAACGACCAATTTCCAAGCATTTCGAAATAAGTTAGATGACGATTATCACCGACTTCGTCAATATCAACGGTTCGGATACATTTTTGGTAATCGGTAAGCCTGTTACCTGCAGGGTGTTTTTCTCCCAAAAGATACGGTACCAATGGGTGCATTCCAGCCGTTGTAAATAGCACAGATGGGTCATTTTCAGGAATCACTGGCGCAGATGGAATGACGGTATGTCCGTGTTTTTCAAAAAATTTTAAATATTTATTTCTGATATCGATTGCTTTCATAAAATCTCTCCTAAAATTATTTGGATTTATTATATTATAAATTGGCTGGAATGACAAGGTTTTTTACGAAAAATATTTATAAAAATAGAGAGCATACAGATTATTTCTATTTCAAAAATAATGTGTATGCTCTCTATTTCTTCGATTTTTCTGAGAATCGTATCTTATCGTTTTAATTCAAGTGTTGAAATTCTCTTTTCATGACCAAAAATCGTTACATCATTTCTGTCCATTCTTTTTTCTAGTCTATGTAACTTTTTCGATTTTTCTAGATTTTTGTCTAACTCAAGTGTCACAGCATCAAAAATGGCATCAATTTTTATACCATATTCTTGTTCGAATAAAAACTGTTGATCTAAAATATCTTGGCGTACTTCCTCAATTTTATTGTCTAATCGACTTTCCATTCCATTTACTTTGGTTTCCAAGTTATTTACTTGGTCCTGCAAGCTATTTACTTGATTCTGCAAACCATTTACTTGATTTTGCAAACCTTCCACTTGCTCTTGCAATCTAGTAACCTGATTTTGTACTTGAACTAAGATATCTAATATTTTTTGTTCCACATTCTCACCTCCTATTCATAGTTTAGATGAGCTTATCACAGAAAACGCCAAAATACAAGAAAAATTTTACTTTTCTTGTATTTTTCACTCGACATTTTTCGACATCACATTTTATTCAATTTTACGACAAAAATTATCCCTTTAGGCTCATTATGGATTACTTTTATGCTTCCACTATGTGCATTTACAATCATCGTGGCAATCGAAAGTCCGAGCCCACTTCCACCTGTTTCACGATTTCGCGCACGGTCTTCTCGATAAAATCGATCAAAAATATGTTTGATTCCTTCTTCACTAATACCAATTCCTGTGTCTGCAACTTCTAGCACACACTTATTGTCTTTGGTATAAGTACGAATTTGAATTTCGTCGCCTTTTTCTGTATATTTAATAGCGTTATCCAACAAAATTACTAATAATTGATGTATTTTATTGGTATCAATGCTGATTTCTTTTCCGAAATTTAGCTTAAGCAAAATCTGCTTTTCCTGCATTTGGGCTATATCTTGATAGGGCAAAACAACTGTTTTGATGAATTCATCTAAATTGACGTCCTCTTTTTGCAATTTGAAATTCGTTCCTCTGACTAAAATCATCAAATCTTTGGTAAGTTTGGATAAACGCTTGGTTTCATTTAGGGTTAAACTGATTTCTTCGGATTTATCAATAATTTTTGCATCTGGCTCTTGCAATAATAGCTCTTGCTTGGCTTGAATGATGGTAAGTGGCGTACGCAGTTCATGAGAAGCATTTTGAACAAATTCGGTTTGATTTTTTAAAATGGTTTGAATGGGTTGCAAGGTTTTTTTCGACAAAATAAGACTGGCAATTCCAGAAAGCACAATTCCTAAAATTACCGCATAGGCAATAATTTCCAGATAACTACCAAGTAGCGCAATTTCAGTATCGACATTAATGAGTAGTTGGGCATAATTGTTTTCTTTGTCGCTTATTTTAAAATTGAGACATCGATAGTTGTAGGTGTCATCTAATTTTAAGGCATAAATCGAATCTAGATTTTCGGTGGAAAAGGTAATGTCATTAGAATAATCGGTGAGCCTTCCTAAATCACTAGGGTTTAGAATTTTGCCAGATTCGTTTCGCAAAATGAAGGTGATTTGTGGATTGTTGACTCTTTTGGCAATGTTATATTCTAAAGCATTATCTTTGAAAAGCCCCAAATTTCCCAAATCAAATATTTGGTATAGGGTTTCTAAATTGGTTTGGATATCAGCAAATTCGGTTTTGGTATCCTTAAGTTGCTTGTCAGTGGCTGAAAAGGTGATTGAGCGAATCATGTAGAACATAAAAATTCCGAAGGCAATAAAAATAGTGGCAAAAGCAATCATATTGTAAGCAATATGAAGCATAAATTGTTTTCTTAAATTTTTTTCTTCTTCCACTTTTTCACCTTTCTATGACCACATATAGCCGACACCTCTTATGGTTTTTAAATATTGGTCATATCCTACTTTTTTTAGTTCTTTTCGAAGTCCGGCTGGCATAGACTTCTATCACATTGGTGCTTGTTTCTGAGTCAAAACCCCAAATTTTGTCGAATATTTGGTCTTTGGTTAAGATAATGTTTTGCGTATTTAACAAATATTCTAGCAAATCAAATTGTTTGCCTTGCAAAATTAGTTCTTGCTTGTTACACATGACTTTTCGGCTTTTTAAATCTAAGGTTAAATCTTGAAAAGCAAGAATATTTTTGTTGGTATAATTTCCACTGGTTCTGCGAATAATCGCGTCAATTCTGGCAAGCAGTTCTTCACGGTTGAATGGTTTGACTAAATAGTCGTCTGCTCCAATTCTAAAGCCTTTTAGTTTGTCTTCTAAGGCATCTTTGGCAGTTAAAATCAAAACTGGTGTAACAATTTTTTCATTTCTAAGTGTGCTTAAAAATTCATAGCCATCCATGATGGGCATCATTAAATCTAAAATGATAGCATCGTAGATCCCTTGTTTGGCGTATAAAATTCCTTCTTCTCCGTCATAGGCGCAATCTGTGTCATAGTTGTTTTTCACGCATTGCTCAATTGTTTTGGATAATATTTTGTCATCTTCAATAATCAAAATTTTCATAAAAACCTTCCTTTTCGTTATTATATAATAGAAAACTTAAATTTGTCTGAAATATTTTGAATTTATAGATTGACTTCCAAGCCCATAACGATAGTGGCAATTTTGAAAAAGATTAGAACAGAGCACATATCGGAAACTGTTGTAATAACTGGTGTTGCCATAAGTGCTGGGTCGATTTTGATTTTTTTGGCAAGCATCGGAAGAGAACAACCTAAAAAATTTGCTAATATGACTGTTCCCAACAAAGATAACGCAACTACAACTGCCAATTTCATGTCTTGATATTGAATAAGAATTCGGATTCCATTGGCAACACCAAGCATTAAGGCAACCGATATGGCAACTCGTAATTCTTTCCAAATCGCTTTGAAATAATCTTTTAACATAACTTCGTCATTTGACATTCCGCGGATAATCAAAGTTGAAGTTTGGGAACCGCAATTACCTGTTGTTCCCATAATCATTGGAATAAAGGCAACTAAAATTGGAACAGAAGCAAAGGCTGCTTCATATTTGGTAATAATCGCACCAGTTACAATGGAAGATAGCATTAAAATGAGAAGCCAAATAATTCGATTTTTGGCGTGTGATAGGACACTTGTTTTAAAATAAGTCTCTTCGTTTGGCGTGATGGCTGACATGATTTCAAAGTCTTCTGCGACTTCGTCTTGCAAAACGTCCATAGCGTCGTCAACGGTTACGATACCGACTAGGCGATTTTCCGTATCTACTACTGGAATTGCTAAGAAATTGTATTTGTCAAACATTTTGGCAACATTTTCTTGGTCTTCTAGTGTGGTAACGGTTATGACATTGGTTTCCATGATGTCTTTAATCATCACGTCTTTTTCGGAAATAACGAGCGATTTTAAATTGATGATTCCTTTTACTTTTCGCGACATACTTAGGACATAGCAAGTGTAAATGGTTTCTTTTTCTAAACCGATTTTTTTGATTTTTTCTAGGGCTTGTTCAACTGTCATGTTTTCTTTTAGGTCGATGAATTCTGTTGTCATAATGCTTCCAGCACTGTCTTCTGGATAATTTAGAAGTTCGTTGACGATTTTTCG
The DNA here is from genome assembly GCA_948443845.1 of uncultured Eubacteriales bacterium. Lineage (GTDB taxonomy): Bacteria > Bacillota > Clostridia > TANB77 > CAG-508 > Scatovivens. The sequence goes on from CAOJUE010000020.1 coordinate 11,022, forward strand.
GTCGTCTGAATGAATGTTTCTCAAAATTCTTTTGACAACATTGGAAGGCATTTCTTCAATTAGGTCAACGGTGTCGTCCATAAATAATTCGTTGATGACGTTTTTTAATTCTTTGTCTGAAAAGCCGTTGATTAATTTTTCTTGCACGTCTGGGTCCAATTCAGCAAACACTTCGGCTGCTTTTTCTTTGGATAGGACGCGGTAAACAATTAGTTTCTTCTCGTCGTCTAATTCATCAAACAAGGTCGGCAAATCGGCAGAATTGATGTTTTGTAAATATTCTTTTAAATCATTAAATTTTCTCATTTGAATGAATTCGGTTACTTTTTCTTCCATATTGGTTCCACCTTTCTTTGCCATAAAAAAGAACGAGAAATGGTTTCTCGTTCTTCCTTGGATTTTTTGATTAATCTTCGTCTGTGAAGTTGAATTCGTCTTTGAATTTTTCTTTGAAAATTTCAAAAACAGCATTTAATGTTTCTTCATCGTCAACGCTTACATAGGATTCTTCCTCTTCGTTACCAGAATCTTCGACTTTTAGAATGACAACTTCTCCGTCATCTTCTTCCATTTCTCCTTCGGCTGGTAATAAAACTACATATTCTTCAGAATCATATTCTATTAAATCTAGGAATTCAAATTGTACATCCTCACCATTTTCATCACTTAATATTATTATATTACTTAAGTCTTCATCTTCTATGTCATTGATTGAATCTTCGTCCATCATTTTTCTCCTTTCTTTTGTCATATGTGAATGACACATTTTAATTATCATACACTAGTTTTTTGTTTTTTGCAATAGTTTTTGAGAATATTTTTTTCTTTCTTTTCGTTTTTATTCTATTCTTATATTTAATAGGTTGTTATTTTAAAATTTGTTACAAATATTTTGCTATTGTGAACATATACATCAACACTTTCATCACTTAATTGGTCAAATCTAAATTCTACTTGTGGTGTAATATAGGTTTTTATTTCGTTGTTATATTGATATTCAATTATCATATAAATTGATTTCATAGCTCCATGTTCAATATCTGGCGCTGATGTTGTTTCTTCTACATATTCTCTTTTTACTTTTCCTTCTATTTTTATTCCATTGTTTAAAATTTCTCTTTTTTCATTATTAAATTTTATTTTTTCCTTAATGCTAAAAATTGTAAGTATTACAAATACAAGCGTAATAAATAGCATAGCAGCAAAAATCGGAACATTTGTTTCTTGTAATAGAATCATCAAAAATAGACTATCAAAAAATGCCAAAAACAACCACATTTGTAAATATGTAAGAATACTTCTACTTTCTATACTATAATATTTTCCTTTCCTTACCTGTTTTTGTATTATCTTCGCGTTACACTTTACAATAAACAGTATCATTATGAAAATCCCTATTAGAACAAATGGTATTATTTTATTTATTAATTCTATCTCCACACTAACCTACTTTCTTAAGAAATGATACATATATATTTACCCTATTATTTTATTATAATATGTTATATAATCCATGTTTTTAACACTTTCCCTTATTCATATACATCTCCAAAATATAAACTGCTGCCAAAGTATCTTCCACTTGCTTTTTTTTGCGTTTATTGACTTCTAATAAATTCAATGTTTTATTCGCCGCAACCGTGGTTAATCTTTCATCGATTGTTTCCATTTGGATTTTGTTATATTTGCATTTTAATTTATGTAAAAATTTTTCCGTTGCTTCCATTCTCTCAGAAGCCGTTCCATCCATGTTATAGGGCATTCCTAAAACGATGGTTGAAATTTCGTATTCTTGCATAATTTCGTCTAATCTTCGCAAAAGCATTTTGTCGTTTCCCTTGTACATAATGGTTTCTAAGCCTTGCGCCGTAATGCCAAGAGCGTCTGTTATCGCAATTCCGACTTTAGACGCTCCATAATCAATTCCTAAAATTCTCATCATTCTTCCAATCCTATATAATATTTTACTAATTTTTCTAGTAATTCATCTCTTTCTACCAAACGAATTAGATTTCTTGCATCATTGTGGCTCGTAATATACGTTGGGTCACCAGACAAAATATAGCCTACGATTTGATTGATTGGATTATAACCTTTTTCCACCAACGCCTCATACACTTTTTTTAAAATTTCTCTGGTTCGCATACTCTTATCTCGTTCCACCTTAAAACTCATCGTCTTATCTGTTGCCATTTTCTTCCTCCTTTTATATATAATTAATCTGACTCTCTTCCTTTGGAGCATTATCAATATATTCTTCTAGTTTTTTATTCAACTGCTCTAAACCAGTTCCCTTATAATACGTCGAAACTACAAAATTTAAAGTAGGAGAAGCAACTTGTTTTTCTTTGATTTCTCTGACTCTTACTTTTCTGCCTTGAACAATCCTTATTTTCTGCACTTCTTCCTCATCTTGCACCAACTCTAAACTCTCGATTTCCTCTTTCAGCATGCTCAGGAACTCCTCGACGCTTCCTTCTTCCACGCCAGAAAAAACAATCATAAATTTCGGTCCCATGTACCTTACAAAAACATATTGTGCCGCCATTTTGGATTTGATAATATTACTTACTTCTGTAATAATATCATTTCCCATTTCACGGCTAACTTGCTTGTTAATTTCTTCAATATTCGTAATACGAAACATACAAACCGCTGATGTTGGATATTTCGAGAAAATCCTTTTGGCATTTCCATATAAATATTCTGCCGAATGCAGTCCTGTAAATTGGTCAATTCGGTCGATATTTTCGATGGTATCTTGATAAGATGTTGTTTGTAATACAGAAATAATATTATCTTTGACAACTTCAATAATCGTTGTATCAATATGGTCAAAAGCATGCATTTTCCCACTTTCCATAATCCAATATCCAATATAAATATTATCAATGTAAAGTGGGAAAAACATGGCTGATTTGGCTCTTCCCATTTCCACTTTTTGATAGGGTAATTTTTCGGTTTCTGATTCGATTGTTACATACTTTGGCGTAGCAGTTGCCACACTGTCTTGAAAAATTTCTTCTGTATGCAAATTGGTCAAAGCCTCATGGTGTCTTGTTTCTACGTTTGAGGCTTTTATTACATATTCTGCTCCATTAAATACAACAATTGTGGAATATTTTATATCGTATTTTTCAATGATGATTTCATTAATTCGATTCAATTTTTTATCGACTGTATCTTCTTGACCTGCAATGGTCATGAAATCTTGTAATACACTTAAATTGTTGATTTTTTGGTTGATATTATTAAACGATTCAATTTTTTTCTGTATATGAAGATTATACACGACCAATACAGCGATGGCCAATAATAAAATTATGATTACTACTATTATCAAAATATTCACCTCTTAAGTTTCGTTTAGTATTTTTTCTTCATTTTATTTAAAGTATCATTCATGCTACTTGAGAAATTGTTTGGAGTATAGTTTTGTTTTGAATTTGATGAATACGTTGCTCTACTGGTTAATGGATAAACCATGTCGCCTAAAACTCTTAATTTATTCATGAAATTCTTTGAATATCCACTAATCGATACTTTGCAATTTAACATTCCCTCCAAATATTTTGAATATGCCATTTCTTCAAATGGAATACTACAATATTTTACGCTTTCTTTGTCAAATAATTCTGTCATAAATGACATCGCAGGATCATTGTAAGATGACATTCCGCCAATGATAGCTTTATTGGTAAGTCCTCTTACCTTTAATTCTTTGTTAATAACCACTCTGACTTTTTCTGGTTCAAAAACACCTTGTGTTTTCAAATCTCTTAAAAATGCTGTCAAAGGCTGAATGGTCAAAATGTCCATGGATTGTACTAAATAAATTTCTTGGCAACTTGCAAAATAAGCAGGATTCGTGTCATAATCACAATCTATCAAAATTAATGAATGATTTTGTACTAGGGTTGATAAAATTGCTTCTACATTTGAATAATTTTTTCCGTCGTTTGGAAGCGCTGTATAGACTGTCAAGTTTTGTTTTACGCGGATTCCTTCTGCTGTTCCTTGTTGTAATTTTTCAATGGAAGTATACGCAATTTGTCTTAAAGTTTCTTCATTTTGGGTATAAATGTAATACGAATTGCGATTTTTTGTCATATCCAAAATGGCTGTATTAATGCCAACTGACGCAAATATTTCAGCCAAATTATTGACTAAGAAAGATACCCCATTTTTCGTACTTCCTAAGAAAGTAACAATTTTTTTATCCTTCGTCATCAAACTATTTAAGGTTGACATTGAATAATCAATTGGTTGTTCAATGCTTTGAATGGCTTCTGTTTCGTAATGATAATTGTCTTGATTATCCATTGTATTATTAGGCGTATTTTCTTCCAAACTTGGATTAAATAAATCTTCTTCTGGTTGCTGAAAAGGTTCTTCATCTTCAAAGCCAATCAAAGTATCATCATTTTCTTCTGGAAGTTCAACATCTGCTAGAATATCCTCTTCTGTTTCTAAATCAGATAGTAAGGTGTTATCCGCTATTTCCTCTGTTTCAAAATCCATATCCAATGCATCATCTGCCGTATTTTCTAATGTGTCATCAGCTAAAATATCGAACTCATCTGGTTGCTCTAATTCTGGAAAATCATTGCTTTCCTCTGCTAAAATATCTTCTTGATATAAGCTGTCAATATCTTGTGTTTCTAGAGCTTGCTTAGCTGTTGTTTCGTATTTTCCATATTCATCATAATCTTCAAATTCGTCAAAGGCTTCTTCTGTTGTTTCTGCAAAAATATCGTCATCATCCCCCAAATCGGTAATATCTTCTAAGTCATCTAGTTCTGGTAATTCAATTTCTTCTAGTTCGTCTACTTCTTCTACACCTGCCACAACTGGTTCTTGCGCATTAAATTCTTCCTTTTCTTCTAATACAAAATCTTCCAAATTGTTATTTTCTACTTTTGTATTTTCAATGTTTGTTACTTCTTCATCAAATGGCTCAAAATCAAATTGTTCATCAATTACTGTATCTAATTCTGGGAAATCCAATTCAGCAGTTTTGGCTGGTTGTACCATTTCTTCTTGAACTGGATTTTTACGTGGTCTGCCTCTTTTTCCCTTTGGTTTTGGCTCTACATCCACTGGATTTTTACGCGGTCTGCCTCTTCCTTTTTTTGGTTGCTCGACTGAATTTACTTGTGGTTGATTATGAGAGATTTTACTTTCCGTTGCACTTGCTGTAAAATCTAATTCTGGTAAGTCAAGATCTTCTAATGGACTGATTTTCTCTGGTTCATTATTTGGCATAACTTGGTTGTTTTCTGGTAAATTTACAGCTCTGCGTTCTGGTTTTACGGTTTTTGGTTCCATTTGATTTTCCCCTTTTCTAGCGATTTGGCTTGTTTCATTTTGCGCTACTTGATTGGTTGGTTCATTGGCTGGTTTGGAAACAACTTTCTTTCGTACAATTCTTCCGTCTGGCAAACGTACTAATTTTCCCTCTTTTTTCGTTGTTTCTGGTTTTTGAATGTCTGCTGGATTTGCTTTTACCTCTGGCTGAACACTTGTGCTCGCCTGCATATTAGTAGATTTTTGATTTTTTTGTGGCACAGCAATCACTTTTCTTGCATTTTCTGTACTAGATGATTTGACAGAATTCGGTATGACAATTGGTCCATTTACTTTCGTTTGATTTAATTTATTTTCAATAATATCAATTTTTACACCGGTTCTTTTTTGGTCTTCTTTGTTTGTAAATTCCTTAGATTTGACGCCTTGTACCATCATGCCATTTGCCATCATGAATTCTTGATATTTGCTAGATGTCTCCTCCAAAATACTTTTTACATTAAATGGCAAACAATTGATGATAATTTTAAGTTGTTCTTCCGTATATTGAGAGGCTATATTTTCGAAACTTTCGGCATATTTTTCTGTATGCTTGCCCAATTTTCGAAAATGGGATAAAATATTTTGAATTTGTAATTCGTCTACTTCGTTTTCATTTTCAGCTCTGTAATTGACATCATCTGTATCGATTTTGTAGTACATTTTAGCTTCTTTTTTGGTACGTGGTTTGTGAATTAAACGGCAAACTTCTTCCATACTTCGATCGTTTCCAAGAAGACCATTGTAAATACCTAGACCAAATAATTTGACTAAAAAGGAACTACCTTTTGTGTGTCTATCTGAGCAAATTAAAATGATGGAAATTTCATTTCCTGTCGTATCATGCGCTTCGTCACTAATGCCATCTAGTTTTTCAAAAATGAACTTATCAATCGATTCATAATTATTATTTGAAAATGGCTCTAAATCTGCACTGATAATGATTCTATCATACGTTTTATCTCGTTGTATTTCTTTTTGAATTGCATTAAAATAATAAACATTTTTATAAGATAAGATTTCTCGATAATCTTTTTGATACTTTTTGATAATCGCATCTGAAATGCTTTCACTATTTACTGCAAATAAAACTTTCATTTGTATTACCCCCTCCAACCGTTTACAACTACGGCAAAAATTAGTGGTAGAACTTGGCATATTAGTAAAATCGTCACAAATGTCAAGATTAATGCCAAACCTTTATCTCTTACATCTAATTTTCGAATTCCAATCACATATTGGAAAATGGATCCAATTGCGATACCAATAAAGCAAAATGGTATACTATAAATTCTTACGCCATTTAAAATATAAGCTGTGATTCCATAAGGCGTCGAGCCATATTTTTCTATGTATTCTTGTATTTTATCCTTGGTTGATTCTTTCATTTCTAGTAATTCGGTTGCTTGGTCTGAATCTAAAACTTCTTCTCCCGTAATAGCAAATGCTGTTGTCACTCCCAAAATGGTAAAGACAATTACCAGCATGATTATTATCTTTTTTAACATAATGCTTAAATCCTTTCTACTACTATTGGATATCAATAGCGTACTTTTTTAACTATTTATATCATATAATATCTTCGCAAAAATATCAACCTTTTCTTGAAATTTTTTTCCATTTTTTGTTAGATTCGATTTATTAAATATTGCATCCATTTATAAACTGCATTTGCCCAGTTTTTATCGCTTGCATATTTGGAATTGACAGCAGATAAAGTAGAACCACTATAAAATTTTCCACTTGTGGCACTTCCATCGTAAATCTTAGTTCCTGGTGGATTCAAATAATATTTGACAAAAACACGAGCTACCAAGTCGATTCCTTCTGCATACGTTCCAAATGAATACGCTCCACCATATGGATTGCTGTCAACGGCACCATAACCAAATAAGTTTTTCTTGTTGTTAGAAATTGTTGATGTTCCCCAAGCACTTTCGTGAATGCCAACACTTGCCACAAAAATTCCATTAATTTGATATTGCTTTTCGATATAATAAAAATATTCTGCATTTTCCGCAAAAACGTTTTTCTTATCATTCTTCTCGTCTGCCAAAACTTGTTTGAATTGGTCTAAAGTAAGCCCGCTTGGTTTTCGTAAATCCATGGTAAAACTTAGGGAATTTAGCAATTGTTGTTTGGTGTACTGTGCATCACTTGTTAGTTCCTTCTGATTTGGATTTTTACTTGTCACACAATTGCTTGGAATATATCCTTTTATTCCTGCAGTCGAAATAAAATACCAATCTCCTTCCATTTTCAATATTTTCGCAGAATCATTTTTATTTAAAGTACAAATTTTTTCCGCACCCTCATTTGGCAAAATTCTCACACTTGCAGTGGTTGCAACAACATAAACCATATCCCCTTCTTTTGCTTCATACATTCCAAATTTACTTCCTGTCCCAATTTCCACAATTCTCTCAACTGGTGCCTTGATAATATTTTCTGCCATCAATTCTTCTGCCATTAACTCATCGTCCCTGTATTTTTTGATGATAATTGCTTCTTTCGTGCCAGCTCGTCCTTCTTGCAAAACTTGTACTACCCCACTGGCCAATTCTTGATTATTTTTATATCGCGTCGTATATTCCATATCGATTTCTTCTACGACCATTTCTTCTTTTTGGTTATTTTTCGTATTTTGTTCCATGATTTCGTATAAATTAATTGGATTTTGGTTTTCATAGAAAATTTCTGTTTCGTTTTTTGAAAAGTCTTTGTCATCTGTTGCAAAAATATTTCCTGTAAAAAAAACTGCTATTAACATGAAAAATAGGCATAACATTAATGTTACACCAATATATAAGGTTTGATGATATGTATTTGCCTTCTCGCACTTCTTCATTCGTAATCCTCCAAAATAAGATATCTCATTTTTATTGTAATCTTAATCGGACATTTTGTCAATAACAAAGATTGGAAGATTGGCAAGTGTAATGAAAATGTAATATTGCTTGATAAATTCTTGCTGTATCAATTGTTCCTTTATTCAATGTATAAATGCTATTATTTTGGAATACAAAAAAAGACAAAATTGTCTTTTTTGTCATCTTTTTCATCGTTTGTTTGCATTCTCATGTTTTAAGATGTTATTTACTTTGAGCAATGTTTATGTCTATTTCATTCAAAATAGCGTCATTCTGGACATTCTGGAAGGCTATTTTAAAAAATCATTTTTCCGATACTAAGTCATTTTATACCTTTCAAACGCAAAATTTGGTGCTTTTAAGCTATTTTACACGAATTTTACTCATTTTTCATTATTTTTTAATATATCGGCTTAAAAATGAATAATCCATCTTCTTGATAAATTTCTTCAAATTCCATGTCATACCCACGCTGATTGATGTCGTTTTTCACGACAATATAATCAATTCCCAACTTTTCAATATCATGATAATTTAGCAAAATCAGCATGTTATCCGCTGCAGGAAGTGTGATGTGCGTTTCTTCGTCTGTGATGTTGATATTCATGTGTTCATAACGATTATAGACTTTTCTTTGTGCTTCTGCATTTTCTCCAAGTAATAATTCGAATAATTCCAAATTCGGATACACATTGGTTGAATCAATTGTACGAAGTCCGTTGGCAACCATATAATTATTGAGATAAATTCCTGTGTCATCTCCAAGCCACAAGGCATCTGGGTCTTGTTCCCTAATCTCAGCAAACTTTGCACAAATCGGTTTTTTGTAAATGACATCAGTCGTACGAATCACTGGATTCACCGCAATTCCTGTTAGCAAGCCAATGAAAATTAGCACATACATACAGGCATTCCTGATTTTTTCCTGATTTAGATTGAAAATTCCAAAAATCGCAATTCCAAATAACATTGTCGAAATCAAAATTTTCGCCCAACCAAAATATTCAGGAAACATACAAGTTGCAACCGATTGATACATCATATAGGCAGTTGCAAAAACAGGCAATATATACGCGATTTTACTTGGAATCCATTTCGTTTCTTTTGACATGGCTCCCATTAAATAAATCAGCATATAAATTTGAAGCGTGCCAAGGGCAATCGTAGCGCGTGGCGCGGTTGTCATGGACATTAAAGTGCATTTTGCCAAAATTTCTGGAAATCCCCATTTACACCAAATTGTTAGAAAAATGCTCACAAAAATCGCTGGAAGCAAGAATTTCCAATGTTTTTTCTCTTTTCGGTTCAAAATCAAATACACCATTGAAAGCAAAATTGGCAATGGATAAAACGACAACATACTTGAGGCTTCGCAAGGATTTGGGCAATATTTGTACGCAAAAAATAAATTATAAAAATACGCATACAAAATCGTCGCTCCGCCACCTACTTCACGCCTTTCGCCTGGATAATCCGTATTCATAATCGCAGAAATCGTATCGCCTGATAGCATAAACCAACGAACAAGCAATCCTGCAACGCACAGTAGCGTTATGCCAATAATAGCACAATCGTGAAGGTTGATTTTGTAGCCATTTTGGAAATTTTTGATCATCATCCAAATAAAAATCGCTAAAAATACATACGCAAACGACACTTGCCATGCTGGGTACAATACAAAAATGAACGAAGTGATGGCTACCATTTCGCCAAGGGCGCATAAATATTTGATTTTCTTTTTGTCTGTCATCATAAATTTGTTTAGGAGTAGCAAAATAATTTGCCCCCAAATGAGTGTGTCCATGCAGTACCACCATTGTACAGCGCTTGAAAATGTAATGAGAATCATGCCACATAGAGAAATTCTTTTCTTTTTGTCGGTTAGAAGCATACACAATTCAAACGAGCCAAGCATCATGGCAATTAAGCGGATATACCAGTAAAAGCTTAGTCCGTAGTCATTTCCTAGTAATAGAAACATGATTTGAAAGGGTTTGCCAATCATTAAAATGTCTTTTACGGGGCTGTTTACTAAGGTAAACATATCGGTTGTGGTTCCTCTTAATTCGTCATCAAAATATTGATATTGGTCGGCTCCAACACCTTGGGATAAAATGTACATGGTCGAAGTTGCCCATTCATCGGTTCTTACCATTCTGGCGAAGCCAAGTAATGGATGGAAACGGTTATCGTCTGTTTCGGTTTGAAATTGGTCGTTAAAATTGACAATTGACGATCCAGATAATTTGAATACCATGACGAAAATTAAAAATCCTGCCGCTAATTGGTAGCGCCTTTTGTAAATGAATTCGTATAAATCGTTTAATTTGAATACAAAATGTAAGCCAATAAAGCCAAAAATAATTGCCATGATGAGCATTCTGGTTTTGGAATCGTAGGCGTTGTCGATGTAGATTGTGTAAAATTTGTATTCAAAAAGAATGGACGCCAGAATCGCTAGAATAGCGACAATGGCTAATTTTACTTTTGTGTAGTTTTCTTTGTTTAAAAAAGTTTTGATTTTTTCCAATTTTATTCTCCCTACCACTAATCTTCTTTTTCTATTTCTATTATTTTCAATAATTGTTCTTTTAAATCTATCATATCATAATTTAACACATACCATATATTTTTCAAACTAATTCCTTCATAATCGTGAACAATTCTATTACGCAATCCTTTTATCATCTTCCACTCAATAAAAGAATATTTTTGCATAGTATCTATACTAATATTTTTTACTAATTCTCCTATTTGACTAATTGCAAAAACAGTTGCATCTACCGTTTTATCATCTTTGCAAAACTGTTCAAAAGAATAATTAGCCGTATATTTTATTGATTTATCAATATATTCTATCATTTTGATAAAAGAAGTATATTCCTTATTTTTCATACACTACTACTCCTGTTCTTTTTATTTCTTGGTCAATTTTTGAATTTTCTATAATTTCAGACTTTTCAAAAGCATCAATTGATTTATTGAATTCTTCTTCAATTTTAGTGATTAAACTATATAATTTAAATCCCTTTAAAGTTTCCTTCGTATCTATCACAAAATCAATATCACTATCTTTACTAGCCATATTTTTAGCATAGGAGCCAAATAAAATAACATTATATACTGGCATATTTTTTACAATTTTCTCCAATATCATTTTTATTTCTTCAATTGTATAGATTTTCTCACTCATATTTATTCTCCTTTTTCTTATCTACTCTTGAATTCTTTCTTTTCACTTATACCAATATTTTCTTGACCTATCTTTCTATCATTGTCTTGATTTTCCATAAATTCCTGTACAATAACTGCCGACTTTTCTTGTAGATACCTTTTTTCAAAAGATTTGGCATAAGTATTCTCTTGCCAAATAATATTAGGATTTCCTTCTTTGTAAATAAAATCTCGGTCAATAACAACTAATTTTCCATCTATTTTTCCTACGTTTGCAAATTTAGCATCTGTCCATATTATACCATCATCTCTTAAAGATTGATATAGTTCATAAAGTTTATCTTCTTGATAATCCTCTTCTTTTAATTTTTCTGCCTTCGTGGAAAGTTCGATACAAGCAAACAACTGATTTTCGGAATCCATAAAGTTTGTTTCTAACAATGGTTGTAATATTCGAGGATGTTTTGGTATTTGACCTATTTCTCTTGGTGCTCCTACTTTTAATACTTTTTCTCCGATTTGCAATACTTTGGAATAACTTCCCCTTCCTAATTCAGTAATATCAATCATTTGGACTTGTTCGTCTTGTAATACTTTATTCATTAAAGAAAGTAATTTTCCGGAATATTCATCTAGTAGCACATCGTTTACTTTTTTATAATTTGTTACATTACACCTTGTTCCTGAATCTAATATATATCTTGCAACATCTAATTTTTGATCTTCTAATGCTTCATTTAATGTATCATCTATATTTTCTGAAATTCCTTTTAACTCTTGAGCAACTTCAAATATATTTTCTCCAGAAGTTTTTTGAATAATAGCATTAATATTTTCTTCAATCAATTCTTCACTATTTGGTATTTTCACAACCATTCTAAAAATAGAAGAAACTGTATAGGTGTCTATATCTAAATTGTTGATTCGATTTAATAATGTATCAAAATTATCAAATATTATGGGCACAACAGTTTCATTTTGTATCAGCATTTCACACAATAACTCTATCTGTTGTCCATTTGTCTTATTCATAATTGTTTCGAAATTGTCAGAAATGATTTGCTCTACCGATTTTGTTTTTCTAAATTTAGCAAAAACTTTTCCCAGCATATTTCTTTTTTTAGAATTTACCACCATTTGATTTTCCATCAATAAGTCATGAACTGCCAAATGCGTAAAATCGCCATCTTTATTTAATTTACTATTAATTTTCTTTAAAAATTTTCTCTCGTTCATTCATCTTCCTTATTTTACCACTTAATATCAATCCCCAATTTATCCACCAAAAATCGATAGCTCCACACATACACAGTCGGAATTCCCATTCGATATAGCAAATGCACGCCCCAAATGGCAATAAACTTGAAACCTTTGGGGAAACAATGCGAAATTTTGAAAAATTTCGATTTTCTCCAACCAGTAAAATGTTCATCTAAATACTTCGTTACTTCTTTCATCATTTCGCGCATATTGACTGTTTTATCATAAGACACCATGTACATCCACGAAATTCCCAAATGTAAAAATGCCATTTCATCTAAGCAATCTTTGAATTCTTCGTAAATTCCATTTTTTATCGCATTTTCCTTGGTTACAAGTAAATATTTTTTCAAATTTTCAATATCTTGCCTGTTCATATTATGAATTTGTGAACTCGAGCGCAATGAATAATGATACAAAACATCTGGAATAAACGTTAGTTTTTTCACACCATTCATGTAAGAATGAATCAAAAATAACGTGTCATTGCAACCGCGAAATGGTAGAAATTCAGAATCTTTTACGAGTTCTCTTCGATAAATTTTGTTCCATAAAGACGGATTAGCATAAACGATAAAATCGTCATTAAAATCGACTTCTTTGTTCATCGAGCCATACTGTGTCATTTCGGTTGCGACGGTTTTTCCAGTATCTAAATCGACTCTGTCATAACCACAAAAAGCGATATCCGCGTCATTTTTTTTGGCGGCTTCGTATAATTTTTCCGCCCAAGTGATTTCTGGAACATCATCGTTGTCCATAAAACCTACATATTCACCTGTTGCTTGTTTTAATCCATAGGTACGAGCCGACCATTCTCCGCCGTTTTCTTTGTGAAATGCTTTTACTTTTTGTGGATATTTTTGGGCATATTCATCAATCATTTTGGCTGAATTATCCCTTGAACCATCGTCTACACAAAGGATTTCGATTTTTCGAAGAGTTTGATTAACTAATGGTTCTAAACATTTCTTTAAAAAATTTTCTGCGTTGTAAACTGGCACAACAATGGAAACTTTTATGTTTGACATTTTTTCTCCCCTCTTTTATATCCTTATAGCCCTAACCTTTTATTATAACACATTTTTGACTTTATGTCAGCTTGACTTTTTTACAAAAATATGATATAATAAAAGTTTAAGGCAAATAAATTCATTATTTATTCTCTTTTAGGCGATGCTCGCAATCGATTAGGCGCATTTCAAAATTTTGCTTAGATGTGTTGATAATATTGTCTAAAATCAAACCTGAAAATAGCGATTGAAGTGTGCACACAAAAAGTAGCATACTCACTAAAATCGATGGCACTTTGATTTCCCCCGTTTGGAATAATGCGATAACGGCTGGCACAAAGAAAACTAGTCCAATGACAAAAAGAATCGCTGACACAATCGAGAAAAATGCCAATGGTTTGTAGTTTTTGTAAAGTGTGAAAATCGTTTTCATGACTTTCATTCCGTCTGAAATCGTGTTTAATTTTGATTCGCTTCCGTTCTGGTCGATCACGATATTCGATAATCAGATTTTTAATTTTCAAATTTTTATCCAAAGCATGAATCGTCATTTCATTTTCCAACTCAAAGCCTTTGGACATAACAGGAAATGTCTTGACAAACTTGTAACTAAATGCTCTATAACCTGTCATAACATCGCGAATATCACTTTTGTAAATGGTGTTAATGAGCACTCTGGTTAGGACATTTCCAAAACCATGAAAACGTCTTTTATTTTCTGTAAAGTAAGTGGAAGAAAGCCTGTCTCCAATTACCATATCAATATCTTCTTCTAAAACGCAATTGACCATTTCACGTGCGTTTTCAGCAGGATAGGTATCATCTCCATCTACCATGATATAACTTTCGGCATCAATTTCGCGAAACATGGTTCGGATAACGTTTCCTTTGCCCTGTTTGGTTTCGCATCGAACAATTGCTCCTGCTTCTTTGGCAAGTTCTGAGGTTTTGTCTTTGGAATTGTTGTCATACACATAAATTACTGCTTCTGGCAATTCTCTTTTGAAATCTTCGACCACTTTTTTAATCGTTTTTTCTTCGTTGTAACATGGTATTAAAACTGCTATTTTATCCATTTTTTTCTCCTTTAAATATAATATTCCTAATCCTTTAAGCGAGCAAATTTTTACTTGCGTAAAAATTTTCATGCTTTTTTAAATATAATTAATTTACTAAACACAAAATTTAAAATAATAATGAGAACACTGACAAAAATTTTCATTCCCATATAATTGAATTCTAAGCCAGTTACAAGCCAATCCATTAAAAAGACTTCAACAATGGCGGTCACAATTCTACAACTGATAAAGGAAACCATTTCTTTTAGTAATTCCTTCCAGTTACTCGTTTTAGTATCAAAAACGTACAATTTGTTCGTTACATAAGCAAATATCCATGCAGCAATAATCGCAATGATTGTACTTATATTTACCTTTAGATTTTCTGGCAATAAAGCGAATATTCCATAATATAAAATTGCTGAAATCACGATATTAACCAGTGTTGTCAAAACGCCAAATACTAGATAGCGCATGCCTTCTTGATGTTCTAAATACCAATCTGCTATTTTTTTGAAACCGATTTTTCTTAGAATATTGAGACAGAATTCTTCTATTTTATTAATCATGAGGATTCCTTTCGTTTTTTGGTGTTGTTACGGATCGAGGGTAGACATGGGCGTCTCCCCCTACATCGTTATTTCGAAATTTCCGTTTTGACGTGAAAAATTGGGGTTATAATAAGGGTCTGGTTTTTGTAACAATGTTTTCCATTTGGTTTGGAAATTCTTCTTTTCTTGCTCAAATCTTGCTTGTTTTTCTGGCGTATCTTCGTAGCCGCGTGTTTTGGATTCATAGTGAATTAGTTCTACATAGGGATTATACACTACTCTGTAACCTTTTTCAAGTATTTTTAAACAAAAATCAACATCATTAAAGGCAACTTTGAAGTTTTCTTCGTCCATAAAGCCGGACTTCTTTATAAATCTCGCGTCTGGCAAACAAACACGCACCTGTTACTGCACTTACATTTCTGGTGGCGGCTTCTCTTTCAAAATAAGCATGTGTACCATATGGCAATCCGCTCAATAAATTGCCAACGATTCCTGCTATTCCATAAGCAATTCCCGCATGCTGAATGGATTTGTCTGGATAATAAAGTTTGGCTCCTACTGCTCCAATCTCCTTATTCCCGCGCATACCCAATCATCAATTCTAGCCAATTGGGTGTTAGAATTTGCGTATCATTGTTGAGTTGTAAAACGAAATCTCCACTTGCATTTTTGACACCTGTGTTGATGATTTTGGAATAGTTGAAACCTTTTTCTGGAATTTCGAGTATTTTAATGTTCGGATTTTGTTTGAGTTTTTCGTAAAATGCAAATGTTTCTTTTTTTTCACTGTTATTTTCCAATATTAAAATTTCATAATTTCCATAAGTGGTAAGCGTTAAAATCGATTTTAGACATTTTTTTAAAGTATCACAAGCATCCTTGTTGGGAATTAAAATGGAAACTTTAGGATTGCCTTTTATGGCGTACTTTATTTGATAAATTCCCGGAACTTCGTTTGGATTTACTACCACTCCTTCTTTTCCAATCCTTTGCAAATGTTCCGCAATTGCCTTTAATCCTGCTTCATAGGCGTAATTTTTGGAATCTGCTAGGTGTGCTGTTGAGTTTTGGTGGGCTCTCCAGTGATATAAAATTTTAGGAATATGTACAATATTTTTTGTGTTTTCTGTAGCTCTTAGCACAAAATCGAAGTCTTGTGCACCGTCAAATCTGCTGTCTAATGGACCGATTTTGTCTGCTAATGTTTTTTTGATGACTACCAAATGGGTAATGTAATTATTGCATTCTAAAGCTTCTGGCGAAAAATCTGGTTTGAAATATGGCATAAAACGTTTGCCTTGTTCGTTTATTTTGTCCTCGTCAGAATAGATGAATTCTACGTTTGGGTTCTCGTTGATGGTTTTGACAACTTCATATAATGCAAAAGGTGGCAAGCAATCATCGTGGTCGAGAAATGCGATAAAGTCACCTGTTGCCGTTTCCAATGCTCGATTGGTGTTTTCGGAAATTCCCTTGTTTTCTTCTAAAAACTGATATTTAATTTTACTCAGAAGCGAACTACACATCGCAAAAATGGTTTCGTTTTGCTTTTTGCTTCCGTCGGCAATACATAATTCCCAATTTGAGTAGGTTTGAGCGAGTAAGGAATTGAGAAGTTCTAGAAAAAAATTTTCGTCTGTGTTGTACATAGGAACAATTAAACTAATTTTGGGTTCGTAGGGAAATTTCGTTTTTTTCTGGATTTCTAATGCTTCTTCGTTTGGCTCGTTTTGCAGAATCCAATTTTGATAGATTTCTTGTTGTGCTTTCTTATTTTTGGAATCTAATTCGAAAATTCTAGTGATGATTTTTTTTATTGTTTTTAAGATGCCATATTTTTTTAGGTAATGGATTAATTTTGTTATTTTTGGTTTTATCATATATTTCTCTTTCTTTTTTGGGGTATTCCTTATGGGATGGGCAGACGAGGGCGTCTGCCCCTACGGTTTGTAATTGATTGGGCATTTTTTCATGTGGTAGACTTCGGTATCTAGGCTTAGGTTGATGTTGTAATAAGGGTCTCCTTCGTCTAGGAAATCTTGCCATTTGTTCATGAAAATGTTGATTTCGTTTTTGAACCTTTTCTTTTTGGCTGGTGTATTTTCCAAACCTCTGCTTTTGGATTCGTAATGTGTGAATTCGACAAATGGATTGTAGACTATTAAATAGCCTTTTTGACGGATTTTTAAGCAAAAATCAACATCGTTGAACGCAACGGCTAATGTTTCGTCCATGCCACCAACTTCCTCAAAAACGCTTTTGGGTGTCATCACGCAAGCAGCTGTAACAGCACTTAGGTTTTGAAGCATGCTTTCTTCGGCAAAATAGCCGTGTCCGTTTTTCGGAATACTTTTAAAACGATTTCCTGCTACTCCGCCAATTCCAACAATAATTCCAGCATGCTGAATGGTTTCATCTGGATAATACAATTTGACACCGGGCAGCGCCCACGTCTTCTCTTTGGCAAAAACCAAGCATAATTTCTAGCCAATTAGGCGTTAGTAATTCCGTATCATTATTTAACTGAATGACATACTCTCCAGTGCAATTTTTGACGCCACAGTTGATGATTCCAGAATAATTAAATCCTGTTTTTTGGTATTTTACCACTTTAATTTTCTCATTTTTCTCTAATTCTCGATAATACTCAAAAATTTCCTCTGTTTCACTATTGTTTTCAACAATAATAATCTCATAATTGGCATACGTCGTTTTCTCCAGAATCGAATTAACGCAAGTTTGCAACACTTCCTTTTCATCTTTATTGGGAATGATAATCGAAACTTTTGGCTCGCCTTCCACTTTATAATCAACCCTGTAAATTCCATTGATACAGCCATTTGTGACGGTTCCGTCTCAAACCAATTCGATTCAAATGTGCTTCAATGGCTTTGATTCCGTTATCAAAAGCATAATTTTTCGCATTGCTATCAAGTTTGGCTGTCGAATCTTTGTGAACTCGCCAGTGGTACAAAATTCTTGGAATATGCTTGATATTTTCTGGTTTTACGATTTCGGACATACGAAGGAAAATATCATAATCTTGTGCACCGTCAAATTCTGAATGAAATCCGCCAAGTTTGTCCATTAATTCTTTTTTGAAAATGCTAAAATGGCAAATATAATTTTGGCATCGTAAGGTATCTGGCGCAAAATCTGGCTTGAAATAGCCTTCAGAACGATTGCCGTTTTGGTCGATTTTGTCTTCATCAGAATAAATAAATTCTGCATTAGGTGCCTGATTAATCATTTTGACGACTTCAAATAATGCGTATGGCGCAAGCAAATCGTCATGGTCCAAAAGCGCGATATAGTCGCCTGTTGCCATTTGAATGGCTTCATTGGAATTTCCAGAAATTCCTAGATTTTGGTTTAGAAATTGATAATGAATTCGATTGTCTTTTTCCATTAATTTTTTCCATTTGGGATTTTGTTTCGGACTTCCGTCTGCAAAGCAAAGTTCCCAATTGCTGTAACTTTGCGCTATGACAGAATCGATTAATTCTTTCAAAAACTTTTCTTTGGTTTCATACATTGGCACAATGATGCTGATTTTGGGCATGATTTCAAATTTCTTCTCCATTTGTGCCTTGATTTGGGCTTCTTTTACTTCGTTTGCTTTGATCCAATCACCATAGTTTCCGTAATTTACGTCCTTTTTGAAATGAATCATGCAATCTAATTTTCGAATGACAATTTTGATACATTTTTTGATGGTTTTGAAAAATCCATATTTCCCAATATAAAATTTGATTTGATTGATTCTGTGTGGTATGTTTAACATTTTATTTCTCCTTCTCATCTATATCAATATTATACATTTTATTAATGATATATTGTGGTCTATGTCTGCTTTCATCGTAAATTCTAGCAATGTATTCTGACATAATCCAAATGGACAATAATTGAACACCCGCAAAAAACGTGACTGTCAACATGATTGACGTCCAACCTGGAATTAAGTCATTCCATTTGAATACAAACGAAAAAAACGAATAGAGTAACACTAGAAATGAAATTCCTAAAGATATCATGCCTAAAATTCCTACCAATTTCAATGGTTTGGTAGAAAAACTTAGGATACCGTCACCCGCTAATTTTACCATTTTGGCAAAGGGGTATTTCGTTTTTCCTGCCAATCGCTCATTTCTTACATATTCATAAGGAATTTGTTTGTAACCGACCCAACTGAATAAGCCTCTTAAAAATTTGTTGTGTTCTGGTAATTGGTTGATAGCGTCAACAACTTTTCTGTCAACCAAACGGAAATCACCTGTATCTTTGGGAATTTCTGTTTCGGATAGAAGATTTAATGTGTTGTAAAATAGTTTGGCTGTTAATAATTTGAAAGCAGATTCGCCTTTTCGTTTCCTACGTTTTCCGTAAATCACATCATTTCCGTTTTCCCACAATTTCAGCATTTCTGGAATAGTTTCTGGTGGGTCTTGTAAATCGGAATCAATAATGACAATGGCATCTCCTGTTACAACCTTAAGTCCTGCTGTTACTGCTGCTTGATGCCCAAAATTTCTGGAAAATGACAAGATTTTTACTTGTTTATCTTCCTTAGAAATCTCGATTAATTTTTCCAATGTGGCATCTTTGCTTCCGTCATCAATACATATAATTTCATATTCATAATTTTCAATTTCAGAAAGCACGCCGCGTTAATTTATGATAGCATTCCAGCAACATCTCTTGTTCATTATACATTGGTACAATTACAGATATTCTTTTCATTTTTATGTTTCCTTTTAGTTTACTTGATTTTTACTGTGATATAGCCCCTATTGGATGCATAAATTTCTTCTGCATTTAAGGTTTTTCCTAAATTTTGAAGATATTTTTCAGCCTTTTCTTGATTGCTGTTTTTTGGCACAGGCATGAATAAATACTTTGGCGTCATTTTTTGATAGATTTCATCTGGAACGAATTGGGCACCATTGTTGGAAATTTGGACTGCATCGCAATCAATTTCGTCTAAGTTATTGTCTTTGAATTTTTCGGCTGCCTCGTCTGCAATATTTCCCATGAAAATCATGCTTTTGTAAGTATTGTTGATTTTGATGACCATGGATTGGTTAAATCCTGCATAATTTCCTGTCAATTCTGGATTGACAATGTTTAATACCGTAATGTATAAATTATCCACCAAAATTTCGTGGCGATTTGGCACTTGCGTGATTGGTAAACTTTTTTCTGATAGCAAATTTAAAAACTCGTTTATTTGCGCATATCGTTCTGGTTCATGTGTTTCGTACCATTCTTTAGGATTAGAAGTTAGATAAATATTTTGTATCTCGATTTTGCCATTTTGTATGATTTTTTCTAAGGCTCCGAAATTTTGCAAATGTAGCGTTGTAATAAACCAACCTTCCACAATCCCGCCTTTTTCCATTAAAATTTGCTCTAAATGCTCACTTTCTTCGTAACTCCCGCCATCAATCATTATCACATTTTTTTCTTTCGTTTCGAGTAGATAACTTAATGTTTCTTCTGAATTGGTCACAATCTGCGTTACTAAAATAGCACTTTGATTTCGCGTATAAATTCCTAAGACGATACATGCTATCGTAACCAAAATAAGAAATGCAATTTGTATATTTCGTTTCATTCTCTATTCCTTTCCATTTTTATTTCCTTTTAATTTTTTTGCTAATTTTACGGCTTTCATATTTTCATATACTTCGATTTCATGATCTTTTATTGTTAGAATTTCATTTAATTGGCGAATGCTTTCTTCTTTTTGTTCATCTGCAATCTTAAACTGATCTCTTTGGCTTTCGATTTCCGCTTTTAGTTGTTCAATATAATTTTCTTTCTTTTTTTCTTCGACTTCTAATAATTTGGCTCGTGCTTCCCAATTGTCCTTTTCTTTGGTCAAGCTCTGAATATATTTTTCTTTTTTGGTTTCTTCTGTTTCCAAAAGTTTTACTTTTGCCTCAAAATCGCCT
>CAOJUE010000021.1 GCA_948443845.1 uncultured Eubacteriales bacterium
CAGCCTCTTGGTAACTATTTCCTCCAATCCTCAAATTCTCAATCTCCAATCCTTCTGCACTATCTGTCAATGTAATATTCTCTCCTTCCGCTTCTCCGAATCGGAATTTGATTTTTTAATACAATCATTTGCTCATTGGGTGTATTTTGAGTGTTTTCTTCTAATGTATCAATTTTCTTTTTTATTTCTGTATCATCATAATTCTCTACACCGGCTAATCTTTCAATTTCAGCATTAGAAATTAAACTTTTTCCTGTTTCTTTATCAACTTTATTTCCAATCGCTTCATTTAAAGCCCTAGCAATTTCCTCATGCTCTGCAATATAATCAGCGATTTCTTTTAAAGTATCAAACGTTTCAGGTGCCCCATCAACAAGTTCATTAATTCTATTGTTAAGAACCGTTTTTACTTCTTCTTTTGAATATGTTTCGTTTTTTAGATAATAATTTAATAAATCATCTACTGTATTATCAATAAATTTGCTCACATCTGGAATCTCTATATTTTCTATTTGCTCATCTACATATTGTTTGTCTACTTTCTTCCCGCAATTCCTGCTTTATTTTCGTATCATCATACGGTTGCAAAGTTTCCAACTTCGCCTTTTCCTCTGTCGTAAAATTATTATCCGTATGAACATAATTTTCATCTTGCACCAAATTTTGTGGTTTATTCTCCAAATCCTCATAATTCCCACTAAACTCACTTTTACTTTCCCATTTCTCAATATCCGCTTCAGTAATATTTTTCACATGCAACGGCACAGTTGGGTCAATTTCCTCAAAATCATCAACCCTCTTATCAATCTGTCTCATTCCTTCTTCCAACTCCGAAACTCGTATCGTCATTCCATCCACCCAATTTGGATACTGTTCTTCGATTGTTTCCACTGCATTAATTGCTTCCAAAACATGCATTTCAAAACTCTTACACTTCCAAACAGCCGTCTTTTGAACTATCTTCAATTGCATTTTTACAATCCCTTTAACCCTCAAAAGACTATTCTTTACTTCTAATTGATAAGTTTCATCAATTTTCTTAAGTTCAATTGAACCCTTCTTTCCATTTTCAAACTCCAACTCTAAATAACAAGTTCCATCTACAAATCCATCTTCAAAAGAAAAAATGAGCATCTCTTGTTCATTTTCTCCACTTATGCCTAAGACATAATTGTCTATATCCTTCAACTCTTTATCCTTAAAAATTACTCTATTTTCCATATCCACTCTCCAATTCCGTTACTCTCTTCTCCAACATCTGAACCCTCTTAATCAAATAAGGCACAAACTTTGAATAATCAATCGAATCCGGTACTTTTTCCCCATCAACTTCTTTTAGCGTAACCACACCCGGCAATATTTCGTAAACATCCTCCGCAATCGCTCCCGCAACATTCCTTCCATTCTCCTCATTCCTATAATCAAACATCACAACATCAATATCATCAACTTTCTTTGCCTCATCTTCTGTCATTTCTCGAATATTCTTCTTATATCGCCTCGAAGAATTTACATTAAACGCAGAAGCCGACATCGGCATATACATATTTATATTATCTTGATGTCTTACCGTAAATTCAACTCCTACCCCCATCACCGCCGTTGACGATGAATTATACAACCTAAAACTCGTCGATATCAACTCTGCCAAATATAAACTCTTCCATAATGCTCCAGCACTCCCCAAATTATACGTCCCTCCCACACTCGGAACAACATTTCTAGCACTCAATTGTCCTGTTAATGTCCCCCCCACAAGCGGTAAAGCACCAACGTTCGTTGGCGTTAAATTAACATTCCCTGTTCGATAAGAACTCTCCGCATTTCCTTTTACTCCTGTTACCTTACCTGCCTCACCAATTGCTTCCTCTATATTATTTTGAAACGTATTCATCGTCGTCGCATTCGCCTTCGTTACTCCATTTTCAAAATTTATTTTTTTCATTCCAATTCCTCCCTACTTTCTAATTTTTCTATTCTTTTCAGCAATTCTTCTACTGTAGCTCTTAAGTTTTGTTTTTCTCTTTCTAAACTCGTAATTTTTTCATCCTGCTCTTGTATCGCTTTTGTAATATACGGAATTATTTCATCCTTATTAATCACCAGCAAACTGTCATATTCACTTCCGTGGTGCTTGCTCAACAGAAGTCACAAACTTACTATTTACCTCATCTTGCAATTGATTTGCCGAATAGCCTAATTCTTCAAAACGCCCATCCTCTTTCCAATTAAACTCAATATGTCTTATTTTATTAATAACATCCAATCCGTTTATTCCAGTATTCTCAATATTCTTCTTCAATCGTGTATCCGAATACGACTGTATCGCTATATAACAAGTCAATCTACTCGCCGTCGTAACTTGAAGTGACGCATCCTTTATTTGCATATAATCAACCGCATTTTGCGCTCTATCTCCTATCGCCAAAACCGTTTTCACATACCCCATAAAATCATTCGTAATAATCGACTTTCCAAACAATCCCTCTATGTAGCAATCTCCATTTTGATAAATCCTCACCTTTGCAGCACCTATATTGTCATTATTTCCACCCGCATGAAAAATAATAAAAGAATCTCGTCCGTGCCGGCGTCTGTGCCAAATGGACTCCGTTGCTCCACAATCCAAATCCATCATCGTTACTAATTCCACTATAATTCAATCCTCTATTATCAAAATTGATTCCAGATATTTTCCCCGCAGTTGCTGTAATAACACCCTCTTTTGTCAAACTAAACTTATCACTATTAATAACAACCTGATTTCCTGAAATCGTTATAACACCTTGCCCATTCCTTACAGCCGTATTAATAGACGCTATTACTTCATTTTTTCCAACCTTTTTCGTAACCTGCTGATTAATTTCCTCCGCCTTCACTGAAATTTCTCCAATGCTTTCTTCCAACTCTCCCCTTGCAGTCGTTATTTTTTGATTCACACTTGCATTAATTTCGCTAGCAGATTGCTTTATCTCACTATTCATCTCAATCTTCGTCGCAAAAATATTCGAATAATCATTTTTCGCTATGTAAGAAACCGATAAATTCGCATTGTAATTCAAAATCGTTATCTTATTTTCTCCATTTTTCAATTGAAAATTTGGCATCTTCAGTTCTTCGATTACTTCGTTTTGCAATATATATAAATTTCCAGAAGAATTAACCCCAATTCTTCGAATCACTCGTGCATACCCTTCTGAATAGTTATAAACATATTCATCATATACGCCATTTAATTGTCTTAAAACGTCATCAATTCCTAAATCATACGCTACATCATTTATCAATACTGTCGAATCACTATTTAAAAAATAATGATTTTCATCAAAGTACCATGAATTATCAAAGTACAATCCCGCAAAAACTGTATTGTTTCCGATTATTCTTAATCCAATCAAAACACCCTCAATTGCATCAGTTAAATTAATGGTTTTTAAACCGTCAACTATGCTTGTTAAATTCGCAATATCTGATACTTTATTTAAAATAGCATTTAAAGCTACTGTAATTTCACTTACCTTTTGCTGTTGCTCATTTTGTTTATTTACAGCAATTTGAATATTGCTTGCGTTTAATTCTATTGCTGTGTTAATTTCATTCAAACTATCCGTCAATCCTTCAATTCTCGCAACATTCATTTGCCCAACCGTAATAAAATTCGCATTAATTTGCCCATCCATTGTAATTGCTGTTTCGAACGGTCCTTCATAGCCATTTGAACTAAATCCCAATCCGACCGAAGTCCAAAACGCCAAACATTTTCAGCCTCTTCGCGGGGCAATTTATCTAAAATCAAAATTTCATTTTCATCGATATACACAAGCCCATTTTTATTCATTGAATTAATTAAATTTGTCTGTGCTTCAATTACTCTTTCCTGTGTCGTTACTCTTTCAACCACTTTGTTAATGTTTTCTTTTATTGAGTCAAACTTCGTCTTGACATCTCTTGAATAATTTCCAACCGTTATATGCTTTGTTTTCTCCGAAATAAGATTGTATTCATATTCTAAAACTTCTGCTACAATATCACAAAGTGGATGTTTGATGTGAACCGTATCTCCTATTTCCAAAGTTTCATTTACATTTACTGTTACTGTATAAGAAATTTTCGGAACTTTGTTTTCTTCCAAATAAGCACTTGCTTTTGCTCTTAACTCTGTAATCAAATTTCCTTCTGTTTGTTCTTCCATTTCTAAATCTGTTGAAAAATCTACTGTTCGTGTATACGGCTGTGTATATTGAATATCGCTCTCCAAAAAAACTTCTGGAAGTAAAAGTCCGTCATATCCAACCGGATATAATTTTGTTACAACATTCGACCAATCTTCATACACTTCGATTCCTTGTAAATTCTTGCCATACATAATCGTTTCGCCATTATCATTTCCCACTTTCGTTAAAAAACGAATGTCCCAATTATCTGCATCAAAAACTCCGCTCCCATCTTTCTTCAATCACTGTCCATGCTTCTAGCATATTTTTTCTGATAAAATATGCTGTATCTTGAACCGTGACGTTTGAAAAAACGGTAAAAGGGCTTGTCTTATCTGTTCTCTCATTAATATAACTTAAGGCATTTTGTCCATTTTTATCTGTCGGTCTAACATCTAACAAAAAATAGTCTTCTGCATCAAACATAACGTGTCTGGCTTGAAAGACTATTTTTCTTTGTTTCTTTTCAATATTTTTAATTCGAAACGCCTGCGGATTTAGTTTTGATTTTGTTTTTACAACACAAAGCATATCTTGTTCTATATAATCTTTGTACTTTATTGGAACTTCAACATCAAGATACCACCCATTCAAAGACTTTTTCCTTGTTTCGATGCATTTCGTTGGATTGATGATTATATTTCCTGCTGTATTAAAAACTCTGTCATCTGAATTAAATATTTTAATCATAACCATCTATCCTTTCTTTTTACTTTTATTGTACAATCTCCGCTATGTATTGTAATGCTGTTGTCTCCAATATGTAGTTTTGGAAAAGCATACCCTATTTCAATATGCCTATTTCTTCGCAAACCTTCGTATAAGACTGACATTTCTTCACAATCAATCTCCACATAGTTTTCTCCGTTAAAATGATACTTAAACCTTACTCCACCAATTGTCAATTCAACATCATCTACTGTGCCTTTTTCTAATCGAACTATCGGTCTACTTGCTACATTTCCTTCGTTTGTAATTGTATTTGAAACTGCAACGTAATTATCTACTTTTTTGTACCAAAATGGGCTTCTTGAAAAAGTTGTATCGATTATTTTTATACAAGAAATTCGCTCTGGCTCTAATTGATTATGAAATCTAGCCATTGTTTTTCTGTTTTTGTACTCAAATTCACCTTCTCCGTTTAGCCATGCTAAAATATCGTCTAGTTTAGAAACGTCTAAAATTTGCACTTTAATAGGGCGGTCTATGTCTGAATATCCTAATTCATCATAAATCGCCCCATCTTTTCCTTCTATTTCTGTTGTTTCTGTTCTTTGTGCCGCTCTCCCAAGAAAGTGTTCTTCTTCTTCGATGATTACTTTCATATCATTGCTTGCTATTCCTTTGAATTTAAACATATTTTTTTCCTTTCTAATAAAAAATATTGTCATTTTCTGTCAGTTTATGTCGTTGATTATATGTTTACTTGTATATATCACTATGATATAATTTTTTAGTTACGAAAGATGAAAGGTGGTGATTTTAGTTGATGCGCATCAATTTATCTGAACAGACCAACGAACTTTTACACTCTATCTATCAACAATATGTTGCTCATAGAGATAGTCAATTTCCAGATTCCTATGCTTCTAGAACAATCTCTAGTCATTTTTTATTTTCTGATTCAGATAATAGGCAAGTCATGTCTAGCATTGCAGAATTGTCTTCCAAGAGAATGGTCAGTTTCTATAGCGACAATCGTATTACAATACATCCTCCGGCAATTTGTTACATAGAAAAGCAATTGGCTAAACAAAAAGACAGGAATCTATGAAAAAATGCTAAGCAAATTGCTTAGCATTTTATAATTTTTGCAATATAATAAAAACACCAGATTTCTCTGATGTTTTTATCCATTATTTAAATTTATTGTCTCATTTATAATTTGTTGAGTATTATTTAGATTATCATCGCTTTCTGAAACATTTTTTATATCTAATGCAAAACTAATTATCCAAAATGCAATACTCAAAATTAATCCTATAATTAAAATAGCCCATGTTGATTTTTTAACTCTGTCCTGATATATACTATAAGTAAATACAATCATAATCATACCAAATAATATAATGCTAGATAAGAAAGGTAAAATGTAATTTGCATCTATTTTTTCTATTCCAGTTATTGCTGTTGGAATAATCGATATAGCCAATATAATAGAAATTATAGTAGTTGTCACACTTTTCATATCATCTTTCATTCTTTTTATTTCTTTTTTATTTATTCCAGCATCTTTCTCTAACTTGTCTACTTTTTGAATTGCTTTTCCTAAATCTTTGTTTAAAGAATTATTTTGAGTTGCAATACTGTTTGCTTGCTTATTCCATATTTCATAGCTTACATTATTAATGATGTATTGTAAATGTATAATTATATCGCTTTTCACAGTATCATTTGTGATATAATGTTGATTTAATAAACCAATCCCACTTTGGTATATTTTCTTTAATTCTTCTGCTTTTAATGAACTAAAGTTTTGTCCCATATATTTTTGACAAAATTCTTCATATTCTGTACTTTTTATTATATTATATGCTTGTTTTTTTATTTCAGTTATATTAATATTTGAACTGCTCACATCGTTCATCTCTTTGTTATTTTTGGACATATTTAGAAAACCACTGTTTCATATCTTCTTTTTTTATTGTTGAATATTCTTGGTTATCCCACGCCTTTTTCCAAGGTGAGCCTTCGGCATGTGTAAAATTAACCAATTGCATTGCTGAAAAATCTTTAAACGCATTATATAACTCTTGCATCAATTTCTTTTTTTCATCTGTTATTTCATTGCCCCAATTGGATTCTTCTTCTGTTAATTCAATATTGTCTTTACCATACCTTTTAAACTCTTTGTAAAGTTGTGTTGCTACAGGTCCAAAATTCCATGCTTGATAATTGCATTCGTATAGTGGCTTATCTTTCATATTCATATAATAAGCTTCAAATAAAAACATTAACTTTTGTATATGCAATTGTGTTACTGGCTTATTATCTGTTTTAAAAATATTTACTAAATAATAAGCATCTTGAACAATATTATTTTCCATAGCAATCACCCACCTTTCTTTTTATATTATATGAGTATTTTCAATAAAAGTCAACATTTATTTTTGCAAAATAAAAACACCTACCTTAAGTAAGTGTTTTTATATAAATAATCTCTTAAAACCCTACAACATTAACACCATATTCTGCTTGTTGTCTTGTAAATCCATCAAATTCAAGTTGTTCTATCAAACCATCTCTCGAAAATGACATAACATTTAAGTATTCTCTTGCCTTTTTACCAGCTTGATTATTCCAATTAATATTGTTAGAATCCACACCATAAACTGCTTCTTGACTTGTAAAAGCATCAGACTCCAATTGTTCAATTAATCCTTTCCTCGAAAAAGCCATCACATTTAAATATTCTCTCGTTTTTCTACTAGCTTGGTCATTCCAATTAGCCCCACAATTATTTACGCCATAATTTGCTTCTTTATCTGTGAACCCTTCATATTTTAGTTGTTCAATTAATCCGTTTTTAGAAAAAGCCATAACATTTAAATATTCTTTTGCTTTTTTAAGTGCATTTTTTTGTCCAATTGTTACTTCTTCTGGAATGTTTGGAATGCTGCCATTATTCTCTTTATATTGCAATCCGTTTTCACTACCAATTCTTCCTTCTTGACATCCATATTTTACAAAATGCAAATAAGCTTCTTTATAATTTGTTTTGCCATAAGCATTTTGTAAATCTTTGTAACTAGATAAATATTTTGGAACATTCAAAAAAGCAGACGTTTTTCTTCCTTCTGTTATTCCATAATTTAAGAAATGTTGATAAATTGCTCTATAATTACGATTAAAAGCATTTTTTATATCATTGTTATATTCTGAATAATACACTATATTAAAAGCTGGAGAAGTTGCTCTCCCTTCATTTATTCCATAATTCAGAAAATGTTGATAAGTTGCCTTATAATTATTTCCAAAAGCTATTCTTACATCTTCATTCAAATTTAGGTATGCCCTTACATCAAATATTTTAGAGGTTATTCTTCCCTCCGTTATTCCGTAATTCAAAAAATGATTATACGCAGCTTGATAATCTTTCCCAAATGCAACCTGTAAATCCCAATTATTCTCTAAATAAAACTGTACATCAAAAACCGGAGATGCCGTTCTTCCTTCTCTTATTCCAAACTTAAGATAATGTTCTCTTAATAGTTGGTCATTATAACCAAATGCATCTTTTAAATCTTGATACATATTAGCATAGTATTCGCTATCAAATGTAAAACCATCCGTACTTGCTTCTACTTGATAATTAAAAAGAAAAGTAAAAAACAACATTCCCATTATTACTAGAAATATTTTTAAATTTTTTCTATCATTCATTTTATATCCCCTCCTTGTCAACATTCTACAATCTTTGACACAACATTGCAAGGAAAATCGTTCGACATAATTCTACTTTATTCGACATTTCCTTTTAAATTACTTTATATAATTCGTCTTTCACTATTCTCGCAAATCCGTCTTCGTCTAAAGTTAATTTGCATTTATTTAATGCAGTTAGAAAAGCGTTTGTTAGAGTTGTTGATAATTTGTTGTAGTCAATTGCATTACTATAATTTACCCTTCTAACATTATTCGAATTGCTAATATCTAAATCGGCATCAATGTCACTTAAATTGTCAGACACCATTCCTGCTACATCAGAAGTTGCTTTTTCTAACTTTGGACTAGCCTTGTAAAGTGTCTTAACTAAGTTGTCTATCATGTCAGGCATATATTCCAATTCGTCAGCCAATGGTCCTTCATCTGGAACAGAGTGATGTATATAACTTGCTATTGTTCCTGCGACTCTTGATGCCGCTCCTGCAAGTTTTCCTAACGCCGAAGAACCAGTCAATCCTCCAACTATGTTTTCGACCAAATCACTACCCCATTTATGTCCATCGACATTTCTATTGAAACCAGTATTAACTTCTCCAGCTTCTCTTTCTCCACCTGCTTTTATGCTTGTATCTGAATTTAGAACATTTGCCGTTGCATTTATTTCTTCTTGCATCTTTACAGAAATTTTATTGTTTTTTGCAAAATCTGATGTTCCTCTTTGTGCCATCATTCCATTTTCGTATTGAATTGTTGTATTGCCAGCAATTATGCCTGTCACTCTTTGAATTTCTTCTTGCATTTCTGGTGACATTTTATATATTTCTTGACTATACACTTCATTACTTTGCATAGCTAATGTTTGCCAAGCCTTAATCTCATCTTCACCCAAAGTTCCAATTGTGGTTGTTCTACTTACCAATTCATTCGCTAAATTTTGCAAATTTTTTTGTGCTTGTTGCATTGATTGATTTGCAACTTCATTGCCTGTTCGCTCATATATTTCTTTGTATTGTTTTAGTTCTTTGCTTTGTGTTTCAATTGATTTTTTAATAACATCAACAGATGAATCACTCCAAGTCTTTGTTGTATTTATTATTGATTGACCTATTTGTTCATAGTTTCCTTCAACAAAACTAGCATAATCAGTCTCGTATTGTTTTACCTTGTCTGTATAGGTTTTTACTGTACTTTCGGCTGTTTCATAAGCCTTCATTTTTTCTTCTAAAACTTCTATCTGCTTGCCTTGTATACTTAAACTACTGACTGCATCTGAATCTTGGTTTTGAACAGCCTCATGCATAGCATCTTTCCAGTCTTGAACTTTTTGCTTTGCAGTATCATATGACATACCCAAATTGTTCTGTGCTTCATTTAATTGTTTTACAGCTTCTGTTTGATTTTCTATCGCATTCTTGTATTCCTCTTCTTCTTCTGCATTTAATAAAATTTCTGCCTTCTTTTTTTCAATTGTTTTGTCTATTTCGTCCCTTAAATTTTGATAACTGTTAATAACATCTCCATTTAAGCTGTATTCTGTTCCTAATGCCTTATTCAATTCGTTTAATATAAACGAAACTCTGCCTTCATATCCTTCTTTAACTTTTCCATTCTCATCCGCTAACTGAATTAATTTATCTTTTAGTTTGCTAACATATTCAATATGACTTACTTCAGCATTTGCAGAATCTTCTATGCTTTTATTGTAATCATCTAGTGCCTGCTTCGAATCAGTTACCTTTTGAGTAAATTCTTCCGCCTCTTTCATAGCAGAATTTTGATTCTGAGCGTATTTATAAGTTGCTACACTTAATGCTGTTATTCCTGCTACTGCAATCAAGGCTACTGGATTTATTATGCTAAATACTGTTGCCAATCCGTTTACTGCTGTTGAGGTAGAAGTCGTTACACCTTTTACAACATCTAAAGCAGTTTTTACAGTTCCGATTGCTTTTGTGGCTGTACCTAATCCAGATATTAACTTGCCTATAATAGTGATGGCTGGTCCTATTGCAATAACAACTTTTCCAATATTTACAATCGTATCTAATTGTTCATCATTCAATCCATCAAACCTCTTAACAAGTTTATCAACCCAATTAACTGCTTTTTCTACATATGGCATTAGTTTGTTTCCAAGTGTAATTCCCATATCTTTGATTTTGTTCGTCGCTATTGCCAATTTACTTTTCAAAGTATCATATCTCTTGTTCGCTTCGTTTGTTAAAGCAGTGTTATCTTCCCAAGCCTTTCTGCCTGTTTCGATTGCGTCATTGAATAAATTCCCTGCATTTGCTGCTCTTAACAGAGAGTCTCTTAATCGAACCTCTGTCAAGCCCATTTCTGTTAGCATAGCAATTGCACTATCACCTTTGCTCTCAGCGTCTCCTAATCCTTTTATGAAAGCCGATAACGCTCCTGTTGCATCTTCTTTCCAAGCCTTTTTAAACTGTTCTACTGTCATTCCAGAAACTTTTGCAAAATCTTCTAAATTCGTTCCTGCTGTTATAAATTGCTTTAATTCAGTGCTTGTCATTCCAATACTTTGCGATAATGCCTTAAAATCTTTCGAATTATTAGCCGACATTAACTCCAAATCCTTTAGTGATTTCCCTGTCTTCTTCAAAATAGTATTCAACTTTCCGCCACCAGTTTCAACCGCATTCTGCATCTTTACCATTGCTTTAGACAGCGCAGAACCACCCATTTCAGCTTCAATTCCTACCGAACTTAATGCGGTTGCAAAGCCCATTATCTCTGCTTCTGACATTCCAACTTGCTTTCCAGCACCTGCCACTCTCATTGCCATTGCCACAATATCCGCTTCTGTTGTCGCAAAATTATTTCCCAAATCAACAATTGTAGCACCCAATCTGTCAAAATTTCCTTGACTCATTTGAGTTACATTTGCAAACTTTGCTAAAGAACTTGCTGCTTCATCAGAAGTTAAATTTGTCGAATTTCCCAAATCTAACATTGCCTTTGAAAAACTCATAATATTTTCTGTTTTTATTCCCAGTTGTCCTGCTGCTTCCGCAACCGCTGCAATTTCTGTCGTAGACGCTGGCATTTCTTTTGCTAGTTCTCGAATTTGACCCTTCATTTCTTCTAATTGTTCATCTGTTGCATTTACTGTTTTTTCCACCCCTGTAAAAGCGTCCTCAAAATCAATTGCTGTTTTAGCACTAGCAACAAATGCTCCAGCTGTTGCAGTTGAAAAAACTGATATCTTCTTGCCGACATTTTCGATTTTCTCTCCAACTTTTGAAATATTTTCTCCAAATTTTGTGATGTCTTCGCCTGTTATTTTTAGTTGTTTTGAAACGTCTTCTATTTTATTTTTATAGTTTTGTAAAGAAATTTCTGCTTTTGTTAATTCTGCTCTCTTTTTTTGAATTGCAACTGTATCTTTGTTTTCATCTCCTTCTAGTTCTTTTAATTGCATTCGTAATGTTTCAACTTTGCCTTCTTGAATCTCATATGCATTGCTCAAATATTGCAATTCATCTTTCAGTTTCGTTGTTTTCTTTGTTGAATTATCCCATTGCGTTTGTGTTAATTTAAATTGATTGTAGTTTTCTCTTAATTCTGCATTAACTAACTGCAATGATTTTCTAAAATCAACTGCGCCATCTTCTTTAAAAACTAAACCGACACGCTTTAAATCATCTGCCATTTTTACCTCCGATTTTTGGATGCTAAAAAACACCAGACTTCTCTAGTGTTTTCTATTATTTAATATAAAATTGTTCTATTGTCTTTACATTCTGTGTGTATTGCTTGTTTGATTGTTTTGAACTTGTTTATCTTTTACTAGACTAGCAACCACAAAATCAGCAATTTTGTACATATCGTCTATTTGGATTAGTCGGACGGCTTGTCTGTAAGTTAGTGGTTCGTCATAATTTGAACAAATTACAGAATATAGTATGTGATTAACGGCTAACATGGCTCTGTCATTACTGTCTATATCTTTTTGCAACTGTTCAATTCCGCCTTCGTATTCTTCGACGTATTCTAATAATAATGGGGTAATTTCTAAATTAATATTTTCTCCATTTTTTAAAGTAATTTGCATATCTTCTTCCTTTCTTTACCCAAACAAAAGGCTCTAATTTTATTTTAGAGCCTTTCCTTGTTTACGCTCCTTGTACTGCCGTCAAAGCTGTTAAATCTGCATCTGTTAAAACTGGAGCAGTGAAGAATTTTTCTTCTGTCAATCCCTCTGGGAAATTGCTCATTTCGCTATTCACATATGTTTTGATATCTCCTTCATCATTAAAGGCATATGCTGTAATTGTAATTGTGTCATTTTGTTCGGACAAGCTTTCTTCAGATGTTTCAATATCATCTGTATTTTCTGTCAATTGACACTTTGGATACCAAGCATACTCAACTGCCCCACCAACTTTTTTCACTACTTTTCCAAAAGCAAAATATGGTCTTACACCTGTTCTTCCAGAACGATTTAGTCCTGATTCTCCAATAATTTCTTTTCTCATTTTGGCTAAATCGGTTGGGTCAAATGCAACCACTTCAACTGCCATTTCTACACTTGCGCTTTGATTAGCTGTTAAGTAGTCTTTTCCACTTGCTCTAACTTTTGTTGTTTCTGCATTTTCAGTTGTTTTTATATTTTTTACAACTTCGCTTTTATTGGTTTCTTCGTAAGAACTTGAAATTCCGTTAAATTCTCCATTTTCTGTTGGCGTATTAAATGCTAAATACAATGCACCAACTGTTTCTTTAATCATTGGTCTTTTTGTTTTCATAATTAAAATTCCTCCATAAATTAAATTTTACCAAGTTTGTAAGCCTAACTTGGTAATCATCTTTTTATAATATTTTTCTTTGTTTCTATTCCAACAAGGTTTTAAATGTTCCCTTGCTGACATCTTCTTCGTACCATTTTCCAGCATCAGTCCATAATATTTACCCCAACCAACTTCAACTTCTTTTTTCTTTGTTCTTGAAGAAAAACTATCAATTAAATGCGTATAACCTGTTTTCTTAATTTTAGAAATTGGTTTTGGCAGTTTTTTCAAATCTTTTACAAACTCTTCTGCTCCAATTTCTAAAACGTCTGTTACGTTCTCCACATTATCAATGTATTTTTCCACAACATCTGCCAAATCTTGAAATCCTTCATATCCAAATACTTCACTCAATGTTCTCTAACACCTCAATTGCAAAATAAGAATGGAAGTACCTTTCCTCTTGAACATATTCATGCTCAACAGCAGGTTTCATTCCACTCTTATGCAACTTTCTTAATAGTTCTAGTAATTTGGGATGCCTTGAAATATCTGAAAAAAATGATACTTGATAAGTCACTTTTGTATTATAAACCTCGCCACTAGCAGGTATTGGCTCCCAATAATACTCCCAAAATACAATTCTCGGGTATTGATTGGTATTTCTATCATTCTGGATTCCTTCATTAAAGGCAATTCTAAGGCTTTCTAATATTTCAATTAATTCATCTTTTTTCATAAATCTTTCTCCAATCTTGGGTTCGGATAATTTTCAAGTGTTAAGTCGGTTTGTTTAAATCCTTCGTTATTTGTAAAATGGTAACTATTAAAAACTTTGTGATATTCATCACCTATTTTTACTACATTCCTAGAAGTTATTTCTTTCGTCTGTGGGATACGGACCTTTAAGGTTATATTCTTGTCCCTTTGTTCTGCCTCAAATCGCAATCTATCTGTTATGGATAATTCTTCAAAATACAACTTCTTTCCAGTCGAATGAATATAATCAAGTGGGCAAGTGTCTTTTGTTTGCCTAATTTCAAAAATCTCTAAAATGCCGTCATTATACGTCGGCAGGTTTGTAATATTTTGCTTGAAGTTCAGCATATTCCCCTCCATATAATTCTTTAAATTCAGCCAATCTTTTAAAATCAGCATATAAAACATAATTTTTCAGCAAACTTCTTGCCTTCAAATCTTTGTCGTAATCAATCTTTGCGCCACATTTTTCATTAATGTCATAGATTGCTTCTTTTACATATCCCTCAAATTCTTCATTCTCTCGAAACGGAGAAATATGTTGTTCTGACCTTATTTCTTTAATTAAAGTCATAATAAGACCTATATCGCTCATAACAACACCTCTATTCTTCAGAAGTTTCTTCTGTTTCCTTATTGTTAGAATCTTTCGTAATTTCTTCTACTTTAACAATTAGTGATTCACCAATTTTGTTTTTCGTAGACAACAATTCTTCAATTCTTTTCTTACTTGGTTTCAAGCCTTCTCGTGGGTAAATATCGCCTTCTTTGTAAATATAATCATTGTCTTTCAAATCTTTAAAAGCTTTATATATTACCATATATTTTTCGTCCATTTTGATTTCCTCCTATATTAAATTAGGAGCCCTTTAGGCTCCTTGCACTGCTTCTTCTTTTACAACTCTTACAGTTGGAACATATTCCTCTAATTTAGTTACATCAAATACGTAAGCAATGTTATCGTCTGACGCTCTACCGTTAGCATATCCTTTTCCAATAATTACGTCTGCATCATCTAGCGCCATTGTTTGGTCGTATTCTTTAAATCCTAGACCAGTCAAGCCCATTGTATATTTGTTAGGAATAAAGATTAAAGCCTTTCCTTGTGGGTTATTAGCACACGTTCTTACTTCTAAATTTTTATAAGAAGCAACTAATCTGCCTTCGTCATCGTAAATAGCAGGTGCAACATAGTCAGCTTCGTCATTTGGGTGACAAACTAATACTAATTTATCAATTGTTCTCATTCCATTTTTAGTTAAGTATTTTTTCATCCCTGCTAAAGCCTTTGGTTTAAATGAAGTTAAGTCTGTATTAACAGTTTTATCTTTATGCGTTCCATCTTCATTGTTTGATGCAATTTGTTTATACATTCCAACTGGTTCGTTTTTACCTGTTCCTTGCAACGCTCCGTATTCTAAACCATCATTTAATTGTTCTTTTAAGATTTCTCTACAGTATTTGTCTACAAATGGCAACGCCAAATCCCTGATTGCTTTTGGAATAATCATATAAACTGTTAGTTTGGATACTTCCATATTAAGTACCGCAAAACTAGCAGTCAATTCTCCTTTGATTTTTTCAGTTAATGCACCCCAAGAATATGCTCCTGTTTTTGACGCCGTTATCCATTTTTTTACATTTGCTGGCGCAAAATTGATATAACTCAAAATTCCACTTTCTTTTTTAATATCTTCTAATGTAATGTCTATAATCGTATTTGGCATAATATCGATTTGATTTCCTGTTATTGCTTGTTTTGGGTCATTTTTCAATGCTTCATAAAATGTTTTTTCTTCTTTCGATAAAGTTCTCAATCCTAAAGATTTTGCATACGCTGTGTCACTTTCTGCTTTTGCTGATTGTTCCTCAATTTCTGCAATCAAATCAGCATATTGTACTTCATTGATTTTTTCCATAGCATCTATAATTGCTTGTGATTTGTCTTCCCCTTCTTGTAGAATTTTTAAAGCCTCTTCTTGGGCTTGTTTCATTTTTGTTTCATTAACTTTCATATTTTTATACCTCTTTTCTTTACTTTTTTGTATTAAAAAAAGACGTCCAAGCGTCCTCTTTAACCTGATTTGTTAAATTTGCAGTTATCTCATTTGCATTAATAGTTACTACTGAACTACTTAACATTTGATTTATTTTTTCTTGTAAATCTTGAATTAATTTGTCTTTTTGCTTGTTCTTCATAACTAAATTATAAACATAATCTGTTTCTAAAGATTGCATTGCTGTATCTTTCTTAATTTGACTTGTAGAAAAGCCTAATTCAAAAGCCTCTTTCGAAGTAATCCATTCTTCTCTATCCATCATTTCTTTTACAGTTTCTTCTGGCAACCCAGTTTTCGCTGTAAAAATATTAATTGACGGTTGGGTAATCTTCTCCAAATCTTCTGCCATTTTTTTCATAACATTTGAATCACCTTCTGCATAACTCCAAGCATTATGTATCATAAGCAAACCATTTTCAGGTACAATTCTTTCTTGTCCAGCCATAAAGATAACGCTCGCAGCACTACAAGCAAAACCGTCAACAATCGTTTTTACATATCCTTTAAAATCAGATAGCAGACCATAAATCGCCAAACCTTCTGAAACAGAACCACCATAAGAATTTATTCTAACTGTTAAATTCGGAGTGTCAACAGCACCCAATGCATCTTTCAAAGAAAAAGCATCTGTCTTATCTTCTCCTGTTCCAAACCATGAATCAATCCAATCCTTTTTACGAATATCGCCATAAATGTACAACTCTGTTTCTGATTTATTTACCTTTTTGAAATTCAAAAATTTATCCATCTT
This sequence comes from uncultured Eubacteriales bacterium, assembly GCA_948443845.1. Lineage (GTDB taxonomy): Bacteria > Bacillota > Clostridia > TANB77 > CAG-508 > Scatovivens. The sequence goes on from CAOJUE010000021.1 coordinate 16,922, forward strand.
CTTTTTCACCCCCTTCCGCAACACCATAATTTTTCGTCAAACTATGTTCATTTGCCCAAGATTCATCAATTATCGGTAATTTTAACAATTTGTTTATTTCATTTCTACTAAAACGATTAGCCGTCAACTTATCAATTCCACTTCCGCAATCTAAGACATCTTTATGCGTTATATTGCTTCTATTAAATGCAACATATTCCCCTTTCAAGAAATCTTCCTTTCCTACTAAACCAATATTAAATCCATCTCCAATTATCTCAAAATATGGGTCTACTGCAAAAGTTATAAAATCTTGTGTTCCCGTTGACTTTTCTGTTTTATTTCCAAAAAATACATCTAACGGGATATTCCACTTTTGTGCGACAGCATTTCCAATACTGCTAACACACTTTTCAAAATCTGTTAAATCTTTTTTATTATCGTTATTTAGATTAATCAAATCAAATTGTTCGGACAGCATTACAATTGCGTCTTCTTCATTAAATATTCCATCTGTAATCTTCGTTTTGTAGTCATCATAAGTAATTGGTTTTTTGGTTTCTGGGTCCAACATTGAAGGTTGTCCGCCCAGGAATTTTTAATCGCCATCTACCTGTATTTGCGTTTATAAAACTTTTCTGAGTTGCTCTCAATATTTTAATCATATTGGTTTTAAAATTCTCACTTGCTGTCGCCAACTCTTCATTCTTCAAAGAATAATAGATTGAATTACTTTGATTATATGTTTTTTCCAACTTTAGAGAATTTCCTTCATCATCTAAAATTTCAATATTTGTGAATGTCTTTCCATACAATATTTCATTTGATGAATTATAACTATCTGCAACATATAATAGATTTACTTTTGGTCTCTTGTTAATAATTACTAAGGCTGTTTTGTCTGTTAAAAGTTTTGTTGCCAATTTATATAAAAACTTCGTTCCATTTTCATTATAGTTCGGTTGTAAATTTAAGGTCCAATATAAATCCCCTTTGTTTTCTTGTATTTTTTTATCTTTCATTTCAAATGTCTGTATCTCACATTTTGCAATTGTTTTCGCAATCAAATCGATAGCATGCGCCTCTGCTAATGTGTAAATATAATTTTTTAGTTCTTCTTTTCCAAAAAGCACATCCATAATATTTACAAATTCACCTTTTGAATTTTTAAACATTTTGTCAAATATCACTTTTTCCCCCCCTATTTAAACATACGCATAAATTACCTCTTCATCTAACAACTCTTGCACGCTCATTGCGGCTACAAAAGCCATAAATGGGTCGTTTTTTCTTAGTTTTGGTTCTATCTTTTCATACTTTTTATTACCATCTTTTCCATCCTTCACACAAGTATTATTAATTGCCCATCTCATCATTGCACTATTTCCAATATTTATCTTTCCTTCAGCAAAAGCGACTTCAATTCTTGGCGCAACAATCGCTGCAATCGAGGCAGGATATCGTATCATTCGGACCAGTCCATAAGGATTTTGTTTTGTTTCAATTGTTATTCCTAATTCTTTAAATATCTGTTCTAATAACTTGTATCGATATGTATCCAATACAATTTTCACAACATTATACTTTGCCATCTCTGACAAAATCCATAAAATCATATCTCGACCATCAATCGAATCCTTGTTTGTCACTTCAAAATCTTCAAATCCTTCTTGTCCCATATTATCGAACGGGAACTTAATATCGCTAAAAAACTTACTCTTGGCACATATCCATGTTCGTTGTCTCCAAATATATTCGCCATCTCTTTTAAATAAAAAGCCAGCACTCGCAAAATCATTCAAAGAAGCAAAGTCTATTCCTACAATCGCTAACCTACCATTAACATTCCCAGTCATTCTCGGAATTTCTTTTTCCACATCTTCATAGGAAGCCCTCAATATGCATTTCCAGTCTGTCACCACTTGTTCTTCGTCTTGCTGTGGCAGATTCATTCTTTTTGCATAAAACTCCACTCGATACGACTTCTGTTTCTGCATTTTAATATAATCTCGTATCAACTCATTCATCAAAATCGGCATATATCTCAAACTCGGATTTGCTTGACACCACACTGTAATATCTATATCTTTTTTATTTCCTGTCTTCAAAAACTTCTTCATCGGAATATCGACACTATCCAAATCGTTCACTTTGTAAATAATTGGTAGCAATCCTAAAAAGTTTTCTTCCCCATTTAAAACCAACTTTGACATCGACAACTTTTCATCAAGTGGACCGTCTCTTACTGTTCCATTTGTTGTAATCGTAACGGTCCTTGCATGTCTTATCTTTCCAAGTCCAGAACTATATACATTAATCTGTTTATAATCCTCATAAGCGTGTAATTCATTAAAAATAATCATTCCTGTTTGCTTACCATCTTTTGTCTTAGCATTTGCCGTGTTATATCTCAATATCGAATGTGTTATCTTGTTAATTACTTCTGTCTTATTCCAATAAAAATATTTCTTCATCACATTCTTATTAGATTCCAACATATTATAAACCACATTAAACGAATTTAAAGCTTGTTCTTCCGACATCGCAACAATATCAATATGATAATTCTTAACCCCATAATAATGTGTCTGCAAAAAATTCGCCAAAGGCATAATCATACCATCTTTTCCATTTCCTCTAGCCATCAAAATCAAAATATCCGGAAAAATCACAATATCAGGATTATTCTTGTCATACATAAAAAACAAAGCATATGCAAACTTCTGATACGGAAACAATTTATAATACCACTTTTCGCAATACCTAATCGCCTTATCCAGCATTTCCCCATCAAAAAAGACATCATCCCTTGACAATGTCGGCTTCACAATATTTTTAATTAACAACTTAATTTCCTCATCAACTTCATTCGGATTCTCTTCAACAAACCTAACATATTCATCTATTTCATTACAACAAATCATCTCCATCTTCACCACCTTCATCAGGTGCTTTCAAATCCAAATCCTGCAATATTTTCAACATCTGAGCATTTACTTTCAAAATGTTTTGAACGCTTTCGTTCGGTTTCGATATAGTGTAACCATTTCCCGTCATAGAATCATATCTTAGACCATTTACAGAAATGTCATACTGCAAATCCTCTTTAAGTCTCACCAAAAAGATATAATCTTCAATCATATCGTCAAACTGTTTTCCAAATTTATTTTGAACAACCAATTGGCTTTTTAAATCTTCCCTTATAGCTTGAATCTTATCTTCCACAATCTTTTTTCTTTTCTCATTATCAGTTTGTTTTTTCTCTTCTTGCTCTTTCAACTTTTTTGTAACCTTTACAGTTTTTTCAAGCTTTTTTATCTGATTTTCCACTTCTTTTTCTTTCTTTTTTTGTGTTTTTATTTTTGTATACCCCCTTTCACGCGAGAAATAAAAATTTTTGTTTAGTCTTGACCCCACACCCGCTCCCATTAAGAATTTTCTACATTGAGATTTTGAGTGGGGTACTTGTTATTATTGTTGTTTATATTTATAATTAATAATCGTTCTTCTCAATTTTCCGTCTGCATATATGTCAATTGTTTCCTCTTCTTGAATGTCTTTGTCAATTACTTTTGTATTTTGTTTCTTACTGTTACAATTTTCTTTTCTAATATGTTCTTCTAGTTTCTTTATTCTATCTCTGTAGTGTTCAATTTCTTCTGCTAAATATTCTATTATTTCTTCATCGCTTGCTAATCTGTATTTATTATTACCATTTATAAGTCTTTTTTTGGTTTGTTTATATTTACTTTGTTCTTTTTCTTCATCACAACTAATTGTCATATTGGTTTCTCCTTTCTATTTCCTGTATGCTAAAACATAATAAACCATCTATAACTTCTACTCCGTAACTATACTCTAAATGCTTTATCTGCTTTTCTTCTTTGAATGTATCGTTAAATAATCCTAACTTCTCAAGTATCATATTAGTTTCTTTTTGTGACACATTGTCTAAAGACATGATTGTTTTCTGCATTACATCTAAAACTTTATTCGTATGTTCTATTTGATTCGATATTGTTTTTTGGTTGTTAGTAATACAATTAAAGAATATCTTCATAGCAACAACTATGTCTTCGTTATCTAGTAAATAACTTGCTGTAATTCCATCATAAAACTCTATAATTCCTGCCCTTTCATTTCCTTCTTGAATTTCTTCTTTTATTTTCGCAGGTATTCTGTTAAAGCTATATGATTGTATTAAATGTTCTAATTTCATTACCACATCTCCTTTGTTAATGTTTTTTCCTTTTTGATAAATTGAAATTTTTTCCTGTCTTCTATGATTTCGTGTGCTTCAAATGACAAACTAATCATGTTATTAATATCTAAAGCCAAATCAGGTCTTTCTTTTATAGGTATGATATGATGAACCATTGTTGCTTTTTCAAGTTTGTGTTTGTTTGGCTTATGTACTCCATCGTTCCATCTTCCTAGAAAGAATTGGCAAGTGTGTTTATCTCTTTGTAAAACTTTCTCTCTAGCAATATCCCAATCTGTTGAATGATAGAATTTATCTGTATTTCCTTTTGCTATCTCAATTTCCCAATTATATATTTTTCTTCTCGTTCTTCTCTTTTTCATATTACTCTTTATTCTTTAAAAACTTAACGGAACATTTAATACCTTCTGCAATACTCACAGCAATCGCATATATAATACACGCAATCAAAAACGTACTAATCAAAGCACAAACAATTATTGCTGGACTCAAAAGAATCGCTATTAATACTAAAATAAAATTAATCATCTCTATTCTCACTCTCCTATTTCTAATCTTTATTCTTCAAAAACTTAACAGAGCATTCTCTTAAGGTTCTGTTCTTTGTACATCTGTCTTTATAAAACTTACAGTCTTTACACATTCTTTTAATCATTAATAAATCTTCTTTACTGTAAGTCTCATATTTGTTTTCTCTCTTTTCTTTTACGTTCATTTGTATCACCTTCTTTTGGTTGCGATTGTGGGAGTCGAACCCACTATTTTCTGCTTATGAGACAGACGAGATGACCGTTTCTCCAAAATCGCAATATAAAAAGCACAAGTCACTAGAAAACTTGTGTTCTTCCACTTATCCTATTTTTGAAAGGAGTTCAGTATATATTAACTTATCTAGTATCATTAATATGCATAATAAAAGAGCCCTTAAAAAGCTCTTAAATTATGGATAAAATATGCAGGTTAGGATTTGCGCCTAACATGATACATTTATGCACTTTCTATTACTAGCATTATCTCACTTTCCGATTATCGGTCGGCTGTGTGTATCTTACAGGGTAAGCGTCTACTATTACCATTCAGCGATATTACACCTTACAATAACCTTCTCCCAGTTGAGATAGCTTTATAATTAGCAATATTTATTCGCCGTTTAGTTTTACCATATCTAATATCAAACTAGATATGTCTATTCCGCCACTACACATTTTACTTGCAAAAATTTATATTACAGTCTCGGGATTGCCCACTATCAATGAGCGACTGCGTTATTATCGTTATAAAAAAGACAAAACACCTTTCTTTTTTATTTTTGTATTTAAATAACTATTAGTGTTTTGCTTTTCTTTCGCTATTATAATTATAGCAAATTCAAAACTAAATTAAAAGGAAGTTTTTGCGAAATTTTAACGAAATTTATGCCCCCACATTTAAAACTTCTAGCATATTATTTAATGCATTATCTCTGTATGCCTGTAATTGCCTTATTGTTTTATGTATTTCAAATTCATTAAAATATACCTTTTCAACATAATCCCATTTCGCTCGTTTCATATAATAAGCAACTACAACAAATCTTTCCTCTTCCTTTAGTTGTTCTAATAAATTCTTTACTCTAACAATCATTTTATCTAACTTCTTCTTTTCTTCATCACATTCTTGTATTTTCTTTTCTAAATGCTCTCTATCTTCTTTATTGATATGTCTTTCCTCTTTATGATAATTTATTGCTGTATTTGCTACTGTGTCTGATGTCTTATTCGTGTGACTATTTATACTATCATATCCTTTTCCTGCCAGTTGCATGTTTTTGATTGCCTCTTCTTGCGTACTTTCATAAACAGTTCCTGCATAATTCAGCAATTCTTGATATTCTTCTTTCTTTAACAATATTTCTGTCAATTTCGCCTCATTTTTTAAATGATTCCTCAGCATTGCTTCTAGTTCTTCTTTTATATATTTGCTCATTCGTACCTCCTAATACTAATTTTTAGCCTTAAAATTATAAATTGGCTTTATCACTCTTTCAACTTCCACCGTATCTTTAATATTATCCAAAATCTCTTGCATTGGCTTATACACAAATGGCGCCTCATCAATTGTTTCTTTTACAACACTGGTCGAATAAACATCTTTCATACTTTCCCTAAATTCCTCTAACTTAAACATTTCTTTTGCCTTCGTTCTCGACATCAGCCTTCCTGCTCCATGTGGCGCTGATTCGTTCCAATCCTTATTTCCCTTTCCTACTGCTATTATAGAACCATCTCGCATATTAATCGGAATCAATACTCTTTCATCTTTTTTGGCTGATATTGCTCCTTTTCTCACAATATTGTCATCAAATGAAATATAATTGTGTATCGTTTCAAAACTATGAAATTCACAATGTCCGAAATAATTTAATAGTATTTCTTTTGCTATATGCAATCGATTCAATCTTGCATATTCTTGACATATTTTCATATCATGCAAATACATTTCTCTATACTTGCCTTCTAAATAGCATAAATCTCTTGGCAAGGTAGGTCTATTGTTTTTATATTCCTTTTCCAACTTTCTCAATGCTTTTTGTATCTCTTCTTTTCTTCCTTGCGCCTTATAGTGTTTTATAATTTTTTCTTTCTTTTCAAACATACCATCTTTTCCTGAGCACAACTCAATTGCCAAATTTTGATAATACTCTGCCACTTGTTTTCCAAGATTTCTTGAACCTGTATGAATTACTAAATATTGGTTGCCATCTTCATCCTTGTCAATCTCAATAAAGTGATTACCTCCGCCCAATGTTCCAATTGACCTATTAAATTTTTTAACATCTCTCAATTCCCTTAAACAATATAAATCATTTATCTTCTCAAAATCTGTTAATTTATGTTCTCTTATATTTCTTCCTGCTGGAATTACTTTGTTAATAATCTTATCTATTTTTTCCAACTCTAAGTCAACTTTTCCTAATTCTACACATAACATACCACAACCAATGTCGACACCTACAATATTGGGAATCACTTTATTACCCAAATCAGCCGTAAAACCAATCACACAACCCTTTCCGCTATGCACATCTGGCATAATTCTCACTTTACAATCCTTAAACACTTCCTGTTCCAGCAACAAATCAATTTGTTCAATTGCCTCTTCCTCAATATTGTCTGTAAATATTTTGAAATCTTTCATTTGTTCCTCCTTATTTCTTCTAAAATCACTTTTTCTACGTATCTCAACGCCTCATACTTCGTCATAAATCTTTCATGTCTGTGTCTTCTATCATATCGTATTACTTTTATTCTTTGATTGTATTCTCTCATGTAATACGTTGATACTTGATATTTATTTAAGCCACTTTGCCATAATTTTATTATTTGTTCGTCTTTCATGTTGTTAGTATTTGCATTTTAGTTACTTTTAATCTTCGTCCATATATTCTAAAAATTCTAACAATTCAGTATTATTGTCAAAATAAGCAAACCAATTTACTATTGTCTTTTTATCTTTCAATTTTAAATTTTTATATTCTGGATGATTCACTAATATTAATTCTTTTATTTTTTCTATTGGCGCTACTACATTACGGGTTGTCTTTTCTTCATTTACATAGTTTTTTGCATACTTTTTGTCTAATGTATGATTACAATATTCTTTGCCACAATTTTTCTTATTGCATTCGGTATTTTTACTTTTGTCGCATTCATAATGAATATCACACCAGCCTTTTTCATCTTCATATATAGTTGCTTTTACTATCTTTTTTATTTCTGCCATCTTATTTCTCCTTCATCTTATTTTCTTGTTGCATTTTATTTACTACTCTTATGATTTCATTTATTTTTTTTTGAACCTCAAACCAGCCAATTTCATCAATATCATCTGATAGTTCTTCTATTTCTTGTATATCTATTTCTTCATCTTCTAGTACTTCTACTTCATCGTTTAAATCTTTTTCTGTATCATTAAGCATGTCGGAAAACCATTCATTATAACCTTCATCAGTATTGACATATCCTTTTTCATGTATGCTCTTTTGATACTTATAGATTGTTTCGTTATATTTAATTCTTTTTGGTAACTTTTCTTTGTTCGCTATTTTATTTAATAAATCTATTACTTTCATTTTCTACACCTCCTTGTTTACTTCTTTCATAAATTCTTTTGCTTTTATATATGCTTTTCCTGTATAGGTTTTTATTAAAAAATCTTCAATATCTTCTTTGTCTTCAAATTCTGTTATATAATCATCTATCACAGTTGAATATATTGCATATAGTTTTTTATCTTTCTTTTTATGTAATTCCCAAGACATTTTCTATACCTTTTCTTTCTCAAAATATTCTTTGTAAAATTCTTTTACATGCTCTTTATCTTTAAAACGATTTATTACTAATTGACTATCATAATTAGCAATACTTCTAGCCATTCCATCTATTATCTTGTCTTTCTTCTCAAATGATTCTTGTATTGCATCTAAGCATCTTTTAGCCCATTCACATTGATGCAATTCATAACTATCTCTTAATTCTTTTATTGCTTTCTTTTCTTCATCTGTTATGACTTGTCCTCCTTCTCATAATTTTTACAATAGAATATTCTTGTTGCATCTTCTATCCCTTCTCTATATCCACTATAATGTTCTTCAATTTTTACTCTTTCTAATCTTTCTTGATATTCTGATTTTCTTTTTAATTCAGTTAAATAATTTAATACTTTTTCACTATCTATGTTTTTGGCTTCATACATATTACTCACCCAACTTTCTTCCGACACATCGGACAATAATTTATCTTAGTAATCGCATAATGTGTTCTTAAAAAGTACATATTATTTGTTTTATATATAAACGACCTTTTATAATATATACTTCCGTTAAATTCTCTTTGCGCTGGTAACTCTAAAAAATACACTGTTCCATCATATGCTTTTTTAGTCGTTGCATCTTCTTTGCAATATTTACACATCTTCTTCCTCCTATATTTTTTCTACTATTCCTGCTTGAATTAAGTCGTATAAAACATTTGGTATTAGACAGTCATAATCTACAAATTCTTCTTCAAAATCACACGAATTATAATACATAAATCTTAAAGCTCTATCAGTATTATCTATATCATTAACTAAAATGGAGCATTCCATATCAACTCCATCTTCCTCTAATATAAAGCTATATATTTCTTTCTTATTATTTTCTGTTTTTTCAAATCCAAACTTCTCTAACTCTTTTAAATCTATATTATCTTTTATTTTAAGCATCTGTATCACTCTTTTTGATAATTTTAATTATTAACCATGTTGTTATTCCAAGTAAAACAATTAAAAATCCCATAAGTATTGTTAATAATATTATTACAAATATATTCATAATTTTTTCTCTCCTTTTACTTTATTTCTAAAATATTCTTTCAAGCATTTTAAACAAGTAGAATCACCAATACAATTTTTTAAATTACACCAATCTTCTTTCTTCAAAACACCTGCATTTAATTCTTTTGCCATTTCGTGTATTACTGATTCATCTTCTTTGATTTTTTCTTCATACTTTCCTAATTTGAAGCTTAATTCAGCTATTATTAAGTCCTTATTATTTACTGCTGCATATCCTGATGTCCTTTTTATATCTTCTTCCATTTAGTCCTCCAATCCGAAGTTCTTGTAAGGTGTATTCTTTATTATCTACTAATCCTTTAAATTTGTTTTTATTGTATTGGAAACAAATTCCATCTGTATTTTTGTTTTCCAACCAAATTGATTTATTTCTTTTTATTAAATACTCTTTTTCATATTCATTACTAGAATGAATTAAATATTGTTTTAAAAACTCTTTTTCTTCCTCTGTCAATAACTCTTTCTTTTCTTCTACTGCTTCCCAGTTTGGACGTTCTATTTTTAAAATTTCTATATTATCCCTTGAAAGAAGTGCTTCTTTCTCTAATTCACTCGTTACTATTTCACCATATTTTGTATTGTAATTTTTGTATTTATATGTAACTCTATCTCCTACTTCTATTTCCATTCTTTATCCCTCCAATAACTCTTTATTTTCATATATGTTGCCTATTACTTCTATGTCTAGCTTTTTCCAAAGATTTATATATGCATCAACTAATTCAATTCTATATTCGCAATGTTCTTCATCACATTTTACTTTTCCAATATAAATACAATTATTATGTTTTACTTTTACTATATCTCCCTCATATATTTCTTTTCCATTTTTATCGTGTAAGCCTGTATATTGTCCTACTGTTTCTTTGTCCACTATTATTTGACCAAAGTATGCAACATCTATCCAAACTCTATCAGAATCATAAACTATACCACCATATACCCAGTCGCCCTTCTTTATGCTACCTATATTTACCAAACTTTTTCCTCTAAACTTTATCTCTCGCACATTTTTCTCCTTTTCTAAATAAATTCTATAATTTTCATCAACTCTGTTTTCTGTATTCTCCAAACTCATTGCTGATATTAATATTCCACAAGTCTGCCCGATTAAAATGCCGTATCAGTATTGAAATAAAATCCATTCCTTATTTCTCCATTTCCTTCAAAATCTTATCTTTCAATCTTTTTTGTATTCTTGAAACCTGTGTTTGTGATATATGTAATCTTTTCGCTATTTCTTGCTGTTTATATCCTCTCTTCGACAAAATCAACACTTTCTTTTCTTTATCTGTAAATTGTATTGCGCTCAAATATCGTATTTTATCTGCAAAACTTATATCCTCTAATAGCTTTTCAATATTATCTGCGCTCTGTAGAATATCTTCTATCGTTAATTCGCCATCGTTTATGCTTGTATTTATACTTATTTCTTGCTCTGTCTTCTTATTTCTTCTTAAATAAAGGTTGATTTCATTTGATATTACTACATAAGCATATGTACTAAAAGCATTCGTATTATTAAATGTCAAAACTGCTTTCCACAATGCTAACAATGCTATTTGTTTTATATCTTCATACTCTGACAAATAATTTATCCTGTATCGATTCGCTATCTTATACGCTATTTTTATATTCTTTTCAAACATTTCTTCATTTGTCATAACAGCTCCCTTTCTAATAATATATAATCTCTACAAAGCCTTCTTTTTCAATAATTTCTGCCTTAATACTTTGTTTTAATTCTTTATTCAACACCTTTATGATTTCCCTTATCTTCGCCCTCTTCGTCCTTTTATCATTCAAATAGCTATACTGTTTTACTAAATCATTCATCTTACACCTACAATCATGCTCTAGTAATATCTGCAATATTTGTTTCTTATCCTTTTTCGCTATAAAAAACATAATCTATTCCTTTACATTCACAATTTTATATCTTCCAGCTCTCTTTGTCCCCCTCGAAATATTTGTATAAATTGCATTTTGGCTTGTCTCAAAATATTCTGCTACTCCTTTGCAATGCTCAAATATTCCTACACATATTTCATTTTCTTTTAAGTCATATATCGCATACATCACTCTTCCTCCTAATCCAACCTCGGAATATGTGTCATATTATCTAATTCCATTTTTTCCTCTTTTATCACCTTTGCATAAACTGCTGTAGCTTTTCCGGTTTCTTCATCTTTCTTCTTTGCGACAATCACTAACTGCCTCTTCTGGAATAATTCCGTCATTCTCGGAGCAACCTCATTTCTATCATTCATTTTTGTATACCCTCTTCGTAACATTTCTTTCAAAACTTCCCTAACCGTCATTTCTTTATTTCCCAAGCATTCTAGAACTTGTTTTTGCTTTTCTTCAATCTCCAAATCCTTAAAAGACTCCGCTCTCGTTTCTTCACTAATCATATGTGTTTCCTCCTAATTTTCAATTTTTTCAGTTCCATTCAGTATCGATTGACACACTCTTGCCTTATCTTTGTTGTTTAACTTTAAAAAATCTTCTAACTTCATAAAAACTCCTACTTAACAAGTGACACAAACTCACTACTTGCTTTTCTAAACAGCAACATCGCACTTCCAACATCACCCGTCCTCTGTTTCGCAATTTTAGCAATCACAATCGGCTGTTTCTGTTCTTCCTCTCCCTCTTTTCGATACAAAAAAATCACATTATCCGCATCCTGCTCAATTGCTCCACTTTCTCTTAAATCCGCCAAGCATGGCTCATTTCGATTCGCATTTCGATTTAGTTGACACAGTGCCACGATCGGTATCTCCAACTCCAAACTCAGCAACTTCAATGTCCTACTAATATCTGCAACCTCCTGCTCACGATTTCCAAAATGATTGCTATTCTTAATCAACTGCAAATAATCCACAATCAACACATCCAGTTCATTCTTGTTTTTCAACTTTCTTGCCTTCACCTCTATTTCTTGAATGGTTCGAATCTTAGACATAAGATGAAAATTCAAATCACTCAGTTCCGAAAAAACTTGTCCCATCTTATCAAAATCTTTATCCTCTAATGTTCCAGCCTTCAATCGATAACTATCCACCTGTGCTGCTTTAGAAAACATTTTTTGAATCAACTGTGTATCCGACATCTCAAAACTCACAAACCCAATATGTAACCCCTTTCTTGCAATATGCTCCGCAATCTGCAACGCCATCGTCGTCTTTCCCACTCCGCGGTCTCGCTCCAATCACCGTCAACTCTTGCTTATGAAGACCAAGCATCATCTTATCCAAATCAACCAAACCAGTATACAAAGAATAATCCGCTCGATTATTATAATTATCTTGAATTTCTCCCAGCGTCCTATAAACCTGCTCCTTAAAATCCATTGTCCTTTCATTTCTTTGCTGGATTCCTTGCAAACTTTTAATCATTTTTTCAATCAAAACATCTATTTTTTCCTCTCCCTCATTTTGTTTCATTTTTCTACCTGTATCTACCAACAATTCATAAACTTGCCTCTTCTTGCTATATTCAATCAATTTCCCATAAGCAGACTCTGCCGTCATTCCCAAAATAAAATCACCCAAACTCGCAATATATGCCACTGCTCCCTCATAACTTTTTATTTTATTCGCAACACTTATAATTGATATCTCTGACTTTTCCGCCTTCAATTCATTCATCGCTCTTATTATTCTTTTATGCACATCCTTTACAAAATCCTTTTCTCCCAAATCAAACTTCTCTTGCTCAAAAATCACATAATACAACACTGCTTTTTCAATCTCATCATCAAACATCTATTTTCCTCCTATCAATTTTCGATACTCACTTTCCGACAAATCATTCGAGCCAATCTGCTTGAATCCGCTAAGGTCCATTTTTTGCGTTTTATTCACAATTACTTCATCTTCCCAGCGTTTCCCATTCAGCCATGTGCTAGGATACGGAATATATTGACCCTTATCTTTCAACCAATCCTTACATCCCCTAAATTGCTCCAAACTACTCATCATAGAACGAAACAACTCACCACTCGGCTTATTCTTCTCAAACCACTTCTTCACATTTTGCTTTTTAACCTTCTTCGGATACTTCTCATAAAACTCCTCAAATTGCCTTTCCCAATTCGGTTTTTCTTGTTCAAATCCATCCTGACCTTTTATATTTATATCTGTATTATTATCTGGTATAATATCTGGTATAGGTTCAACATTTTCGTCATTTCGATTCGACAAATTTGTTTCTTCCATTTGACAATTTTGTAAAATGGAATACCCATTTTTAGTAATGGCATACCACAACGTCCTATCATAGCCAGATTTATTATAATTTCCCTTCATAATCATTCCATCATCTAGCAATTTCTTCAAAGCATAATCAACCTGTCTTTCCGTCAAATATGGAAACAAATCCGTAAATGCCTTCTTACTGCTATACGTCCAATAATAGCCATCATAACAATGCTTATTATTTGCTCTATTTTTCTCAATCCAAAAATACAAATGATTAAGCAAAATCGCCTCTTCAATTCCATATTTCTTAGCAATATTCACATCAAAACTATGTATCATCTTCAATCTCCTATTTCCTTCGTGTTTTATAAATAACTCTTCCCAATCAATCTTATAAAATCTTCTCTACTGTGGCTTTTTTCATACTCTTTCTGCAAATCCTTTCTCAATTCATTAATAACTACCTCATCAGAATGACACTCATTGCAAAGCCCTACCACAAATCCATTCTTCATACTTCGTTGTCGATTACTACCTCCAAAAACCTCATGCTTATCAATTTTCTTAAGTCTTTTCCCACAGTAATAACACTTTGCTAAATCATTCGTAAAAATACTAAAACGCTTCTTTTCCATATTCGCTAATTTATTACTCTTTTTCTTGATTTCTTTCAATTTTTTTGTTTCGAAACAAGAACACTTATAACATCTATGTAACTCAATCTTTTTCTTATACAATCTGCAATACCAATATATTTCATATTTCTTTGACCTTCTTGTGATATGTTTACAGTTCATCTTCTTTCTCCACTTGATTCATTTTCAACTCTGCAAATTCATTAATTACTTTTATCATTGCTTCTCGCGTAAAAGTTACATTTACTTCATCTTTTAAATAACCATCTTTGCCATAAAAATTTTTAATTAATTCTTCTAACATTTTTTCTTACCTCTTGACGAAATTTTTATTTTATGTTACTATAAAAATGCATCTGATATTTTAATCATTGTTTAAATCTGTACATTCACTTTCTCAGGGTATATGTATAGATTTTTTCTTTGTCTT
>CAOJUE010000022.1 GCA_948443845.1 uncultured Eubacteriales bacterium
GGTCACAAAGCACAACAGAACCAACATCTGGCTGGAAAAGTTTCACAAACAAGGCTCAAGTTAGCAAGACTGACATCAGTGCACCAGGAACTTGGTATTTATGGACAAAATACAATGACGAAGCAAGAAACAACACAGGAACAGAGCTAAAAGTCACCAAAAGCAACGCTTTTGTAATTGGAGCAAACACAGAAGACAGAAATAAAATTATCTTAACTGCCAACCGAACCGATTGGGTAAATCAAGATGTAACAGTCAGCGTAAGATATGGAGCAAACTTAACAGAATCTAGAACTCTAGGCTGCAACGGAGCCAATGGAACAGATTATACGGTAAACGGAACAACCAACGTAATTGTAAAAACAACGGAAAAACAGTAACTGCAACAGCTAA
The DNA here is from genome assembly GCA_948443845.1 of uncultured Eubacteriales bacterium. Classification (GTDB taxonomy): domain Bacteria; phylum Bacillota; class Clostridia; order TANB77; family CAG-508; genus Scatovivens. The sequence goes on from CAOJUE010000022.1 coordinate 394, forward strand.
AGATGCCATGGGCAATATGATAACAGCTAGCTTAACGATAACCAATATTGACAAAATTTCACCAACATCTACATTTGGAACAAACGGAGCCAATAATATTACCATGCCAACCCAAGGAAATGCAACGATAAAAACCACTGTCACAGTAAGTGATACAGGTGGGAGTGGCGTGTGCACAAGTACTCTACAATACGCCTGGTCCCAAAGTACCACAGCGCCAACCACTGGCTGGGCAGGATTTACCAACAATGCAACGATTAGCAAAAACAATATTACTCAAGCAGGAATCTGGTATTTATGGACCAAATACAATGACAATGCACGAAATAACACACGAACCGAACCAATAGTAAGCAGAAGCAATGGATTTATAATTGGAGAAAATATAAAAATTGAAAATAGGATTATTCTGGAAGCCAATCCAACTGGCTGGACAAAAGGAGACGTTACAGTAACAGCAACGTATGGAGCAAACTTAACCCAAAGCAAACCCTTAAATTGTACAGGGACCAATGAAACGGATTATAAGATAAATGGAACAAGCAACGTAATCGTAAAAACCAACGGAAAAATGGTAACTGCAACAGCAAAAGACGCTATGGGTAACATGATAACAGCAAGTTTGACCATAACCAATATTGACAAAGAGCCTCCAACCAAAGTGACAGTAGACATGCATGGATATGCTAATGGATCATGGACAAATCAAAATGTACATTGGAATTATAATTCATCGGATTCAGCAAGTGGAATTGACCACTATGAATGGAGCAGAGATGCAGTCAATGTAGCAGGAAGATGTGGACAAGACGAAACGTTTAGCGGAGAGGAAGACACTGGTTCACTCTATTTTAGAGCAGTCGATAAAGTAGGAAATGCAGGAGCATGGAGTGATGCGTGCTACAGAAGAATTGACAAAACAGCGCCAAAGAACTTAAGATATTCAAGCCATTCTTATTCAGACAATGTCAACAATCATTGGAATGAGCCAATACCAGTAGGCTGGCAATTAGCAATAGCAGTGGAAAAAGGAGCAAGTGGAATTGCAAAAGTGGAATTTGCAGATAGTAATGGAGGACTAGTAACAATAACATGTACAGATATGACAGATGAAGGTAATACAGCGAATGACAGTTGCTGGATAGGCTGGGGCAAACCGAATATGCCAAATCACGATTACTGTGTAAGAGCAACTGACAATGCAGGAAATATAGGACCATGGGTACGAATTCCATTAAGAAGAGACTTTAGCGTTTACAACATAGCAACAAAGAAAACGTATACATTTAAAGGAAATGGAGCAACTCATTTTGGAGAAGATACCTATAATATGAAACTTTCAAATGAAAAATCGAGTATAGGAATCGGATACAGTAGACCATACTTAAAATTGTATACCGTATCGAATGGAAGTTGGATAGAGCCAACAGCAGAGGTATATAAAGAAGAAGGATGCACAACACGAGTAGTTGTGGGAGATGAAATCGAAAATGGAAAAACATATTACGTCAATAGTTTTGCATTAGACAATACAGCATATAGCGTTTCATTAACACCAGGCACAGGAACATCAGTGTCAGGAGCAGGAAGTTATTATGTAGGACAAACGGTAAATGTAAGGGCAACAGCATTAACAGGATATACCTTTAGCAACTGGAGTGGAACGTATAGTTCAAATGATGCAGTTTACTCATTTACAATGCCGGCGCAAAATGTTTCGTTGACAGCCAATGCGAGTGCGAACACCTATACAATATTCTACAATGCAAATGGTGGAAGTGGAACGATGAGCAGTGATACAGCAACCTATAATACAGGCTATACGACAAAAGCAAATGGATTCACAAGAACAGGATATACGTTTGCAGATTGGAATGAAAAAGCAGAGGGAACAGGAACAAACTGGACAGATTGGATTGGAAAATCATGGACGTGGACGTATACGAATTCGATTACGTTGTATGCACAATGGAATGTAAAAACATACACCATAAGCTACAATGCCAATGGAGGAACAGGTGCACCAAGCAACCAAACGAAAACGCATGGAATAAGTTTGACATTAAGTAGTACAAAACCAACACGTTCAGGATATACATTCTTAGGCTGGTCGACGAGTAGTAGTACGACAAGTGCAAGTTATCAGCCAGGAGGAAGTTATACGAGTGATTTTTCTATTACTTTGTATGCGGTTTGGATAAAAGAATTATTATATTTGCTTAAAAATGGAGATGAATGCACAAATGTAACAGGTGGTTGGAGTTTTAAAACTTCGACAACAGGAATTACAAAAGTTGCTGAAATACGAGATAAATCTCTATATTTGTTTGCTAGTGGACAAACTGGAAATGGTGGGGAAGCACAATGTACTACAAAAAATGGAGTAGATGTAACAAATTATTCAACATTAGTTTTTAAAGGAGAAATAACATAGAGATATGGTGGAGAGTCACACTTTAGTTGTGGTTTAAAGACAGCATGTCTTGGTGAATCTCCTAACTGGGACGCTTGGGATAGAAGTTTAAATAGTGTGACTACTTTTGAAAAACGTATTGATGTAACCAATATTAATGATGCTTATTATCCAGTAGCATTAGTTCATGGAGGACTAACTTCAGCAAGTACTAACAATGGAAAGCTTCAAGCATATATACGTGAAGTTTGGTTAGGACCTTAGATAAAGATGAAAAATCGAGATGCTAAAAAGTTCATCTCAGTTTTTTAAAATAAAAAATGCTTTTTAAGCTATTATTTTTTCAAGATAATGAAAAATGATTAAAATTTAAATAAAATATGCTGGAGTTGCTAAATTTTGTGTTTTAAGGCTATAAAAAACATTGTATCAGAAAATGACTTTTAGAATGACGCATTAGGATGCCCGTAGAGTGGTTTTTTTGAACAAAGTAGACATAAAACGTTATAGAGAGGCGAAACGAATGAAAAGTGCCTTTTTATGGCTCTGGTGGAATGTTCGGAGTTGCTGTATGGAAATACAAAGTTTTGTTGCATATTTTTAAATTTTCCAAAAAATCCTATAGACAGAGAAAACAAAATATTATATAATAAAATAAAATGATAAGATAGGATACATAGATGAGAATAAAAGATTTTGAAGATATGCAACGAAATCTCGTACAAATGAAGAATAATTTGGAAGATATTCAACGTGCGGAAATGGTTCAGCCAAAGAAAAAATCGAAGGGAAGACGAGTTGCAAATAAGAAAGTGAATAGAGTTGCTAGAGAAGAACAAATTATTGTTATGGTAACCATTGCAATTGTGGCATTTACTTGCATTTTTTCAACGAGCATTTTTGCAAAAACCATGTCTGAAAATAGCGTTGAAAATCAAATGATTTCGGAAATGCAGGAAGATATTTCAAATGAAAATGGTGAAGAAGGACAAGCTCAAAGCGAAGTTGTTTTGGAGAAAAATGAAAATGCCATTGAATTAGAAGAAATCTTGTTAGAAAATGTGAGTGTTTTGAAGTCGAAAGAATATGCGGAAGAAGAACGTTTGATTGAATTTGATGTTACTTATAACGAAAATCCGAATTTACCAGAAGGCGAAGAAGTTGTGACAAGAGAAGGCGTGAATGGAAAAGAACGTGTTAAGGCTATCAAATCGTATGAGAATAATGTATTGGTTTCGGAAGAAATTTTGGAATCTATTGTGTTGGAAGATTTTATTCCACAGATTGTTGACAAAGGAACATCGAAGTTTTTAAGTGATAATAAAGCGCATTTGGGAGATACGATGTATGTTACGAAGGAAGTTACTTTGTTAGATGGCTCAAATGATTCAGCAAGTGAAATCTGCACAATATTGAAAAGTTTAGATGTGACTTTATTAGAATTAGATGGAGAAGATTGGTGTAAAATAGAATATGATGGTTTGGAAGGATATGTTCCATCTAAGGTTTTGACAACAAGTCAGGTTACGCCAGGGATTATAGAGGCAAATCGAGTACAGAGAATTAAAATGACGTTGGAAGAAGGTATACCGTTAAATCAGTCAACGGATTTGAGTTTGGAAGATTATAAGAAAATATTGTCTGGAAATTCGGCTGATAGAAATCATGTGATTGAGGAAAATGCAGAAGCATTTTATAATGCGGACAAGACATATCATATGAATGGCGTATTTTTGGCAGCGATGGCAATTCACGAAAGTGGTTGGGGAATGTCAACTATTGCAAATGACAAGAAAAATTTATTTGGCTATGGTGCCTATGACCGTTCTCCTTATGAAAGTTCGTTTTCTTTTGAAACATATGCAGAAGGAATTGACCTTGTGGCAAAGGTTTTGGTAAAATACTACATAAACGAAGAGGGAACGCCGATTTATGGCGAAGAAGTTGCTAAAGGATCTTATTACAATGAACCAACCGTGGCTGGTGTGAATGTTCGTTATGCGAGCGATGGAGAGTGGCATCATAAAATTTATAAATATATGGAATATTTATATGGAAGATTGTAAAATGGAGAAACTATGAAACCGAAATTAAAACAGTTTACGTTGCCAATATTATGTATAATAATATTGGCAATCTTGTCTATCGATTATCAATTTATTTTTAGTGGAATGATAAGTCGAAATGAATTTGTAAAGGAAATGGTGCAATTGGCGGACAAAAATCGCGAGCCAATATTTTGTGTATCTAAAATTATCAAATATAGCAGTGCAGATGCAATTGATAATACAGCCGAGCAAAATTTGCAAGATTTGAATATTCAGCAATATTCGGATATTGCGTTATATATTGATAATGGAAATGGTGAATTAACAGAAGAAAATACTATAAAAGAGTTGTATATTGACAATTTTAATATCGAAGTAAAGGATACGAATGGAACGCAGAATTTGTATTATAAAAATCCACTTGAAATCTCGAAATTCAGAATGTTAGAAGAGAATAAAATTGAAGATTCTTTGCATTATAAAATTGTTTATACCAACGAAGAAAATGAAAATAGTGATTATGAGACACCAATATTTTTTGCGGACTGTTCTAATCCAATTACAATTGGATATATTAATAAAGATATTGTAGAACATTATCAAGTAACAAAAGAAAATGGTTTAGTGGCTTTTGATGGAAGAATTTTTAATAATGTGGATATGAATTTGAAAGATTTATCGCCTAAAATAAGTTTTACAATTCATTTGAAAAATAATTTGAATCAGAGTTTTATTTGTAATATGAGCGCGAATTTGCAGTTGGAAACGGAAGATGGAAGTGTGAAGAGTGGGTATATTATTCAGATTATGGATAAACTTAAATATTATCGATTTTTTAGGAAGTAAAAATAAACTAGCATTTTTTATAAAAATATGTTATACTATTTGTAGGGAGAGAAAATATGAATGAGGGGTTACAGAATTTGCCGAAAATTTATCAAGAAGATATTAAAAAAGCCATAGAAATATTGAAACAAAATGGAGCCAAGGAAGTATTTGTATTTGGTTCTATTGTTAATGGAAAAATGAATGAGAATTCGGATATTGATATTGCAGTAAAAGGATTAAAGCCAGAGGAATTTTTTAGAGTAGCAAGTATTTTGAATTTTGAACTTGAAAATGAAATTGATTTAGTTGATTTAGATGATGAAAAAAATCGTTTTGCCCAAATGATATTAAAATTAGGAGGCTTGCTAAAGGTTGGATAATTTAATAAAAGAGCAAATTATATTTAAAATAAATGATATTGATAAATTATTTTCAGAATATGAACTAATATTTCAAAAAATTCAAAATAACATACCAGATTTATTTGATATGACAATTTTAGGAAGTGTGTTACATTCATTTTATAATGGCTTAGAAAATATCTTTGAAATAATTGCAAAGAAAATTGACAAAAAGGTTCCGAGCGGAAATAAATCGCATCAGGAGTTGTTACATCAAATGTCTATTAAGATGAGTAATAGAGATGAAGTAATTCATGAGAAATCGTATTTAAAGTTAAGGGAATATGCAACATTTAGACATTTTTATAGACACGCTTATTCTTTTCAATTAAATTGGGAAAAGATGAAGCCATTAATTGATGATGTTCATATTGTGTGGAAAGATGTTAAAGAATGTTTAGAAAATTTTATAAATATTATCTGATTTCACCAAAAACCACTTGCCAAATCCAAAATTTCATTATATAATATTTTAAGATTGAACAAGACTTCTTTTCAGGAAGGTATGTTTCAATAAAAAGCTATGAATCTCGTCAGGTTCGAGAGAAAGCAGCGATAAGTAGTGTATTTATGTGATGACATATCTTCCTTAAGGGAAGTCTTAAAATTTTGAAAAGAGGTGTTTTAAATATGTCTTATACAGCATTATACCGAAAATTTAGACCATTAAAATTCGAAGATATGGTTGGGCAAGAACATATTACAAAAACACTGAAAAATCAAATTATGGCAGGAAGAGTTGGTCACGCTTATTTGATGAGTGGCGGTCGCGGAACAGGAAAAACCACGTCAGCCAAGATTTTAGCGCGTGCAGTCAATTGTTTAAATCCTCAAGATGGAGAACCTTGCAATGAATGTGAAATCTGTAGGGAAATTTTAGAAGGTTCTTTAACCGACGTAGTGGAAATGGATGCGGCGTCTAACAACAGTGTAGAAGATATTCGCGCGATTCGTGATGAAGTTAATTTTTTGCCAACAAAAGCAAAATACAGAGTCTATATTATTGACGAGGTTCATATGCTTTCTGTGGGAGCTTTTAATGCTTTGCTAAAAACTTTGGAAGAGCCACCAGAGCACGTGAAATTCATTTTGGCAACAACCGAACCACAAAAATTGCCTGCGACCATTCTTTCACGTTGTCAAAGATTTGATTATAAAAAAATAAAAGACGAAGACGTCATTAAACGACTAAAAATTATTTGTGCAGAATCGAATATTAAAATAACAGATGACGCTTTGAAAACAATTGCAGTTTTGTCCGAAGGTGCTATGAGAGATGCCATTAGTATTTTGGAAAGGTGTAGCCAAGAAAGTAGCGAAGAAATCACGATTGAGTTAGTCAAAGATTTGGTTGGTTTGCCAAGTTTAGAGACAATTCATAAACTGACAAAAGCTGTGTTGGAAAACGATGAAACAGTTGCTTTACAAGCAGTAGAAGATGTCATAAATGATGGAAAAGATTTATATAATTTTTTGTGGGAAATTATCAAATATTGCAAAGATATTTTAGTTTATAAAACCACTCAAAAATTAGATTTATATTCACAAGAAGAATTAACACAAATACAAGAGTTGGCTGGTAAAACAGAAAAGGAAAAATTGCTAAACGTAATTTATAAGCTTTCTGATTTAGAAAGCAACGTCAAAACATCTGCGCAAAAAACGATTTTATTGCAGGCAGGAATCATAAAAATCTGCATGAATCAGGTTTCTGGCGATATTTCAGCTTTAGAAAATAAAATAATGCAATTAGAACAAAAATTGAACAACATCAATACCAATTTGGTTGCAAGACCAGTAGCACAAAGTGCAAGGCAATCTGCTCCAAAATCAGCCCAAAGTACGGCGACGTCACGCCCACCGATGCAAGCAACCAAGCAAACCGAAGATTGGAAGGAAATTGTCGACAGTCTTAAAAAAACAGGAAAAATCAGATTATATACTTGTTTGGTAAATACGACGGTCAATAAATTAAATGACCAAACATGGGAAATCGAATTTCCTCATGGTTTAACGGATTTTAACAGAAAAATTTTAGAAGATACAACTAACCGAAATGATTTAATCAAAGCAATTGCTATGTCTACAGGGCATGAAATCAATATCAAATTAAAAGATACCAAAAACGCAAAGCCGGCGGAAACGAGTGAACCATCTGGATTTGAGGATTTGGGAATTGATATTAATATTATAGAGTAGTTTTATTAAAATATTATCAATATTTTATCAAAAGGAAAGGAGAGAAAAAATGGCAAAAAGAGGAGGATTCCCTGGAGGAATGGGAGGATTTGGCGGAATGAACATGAGCCAATTAATGAAACAAGCCAAAAAAATGCAAGAAGATATGGAAAAAACGCGGAGAGGAATTGCGAGAAAAAACATTTGAAGCAACTGCTGGAGGAAATGCAGTATCAGTAACGGTTACAGGAGCCAAAACAATAAAAGAAATCAAAATTCAAAAAGATGTTGTTGACCCAGATGACGTAGAAATGTTAGAAGATTTAATTTTGACTTGTATAAATGAAGCTTTAAGAAAAGTAGATGATGCGCAAAACCAAAGTTTTGGCAAATACAATATTCCAGGATTAATGTAGGCGTAGAGGCACGAGGTATCGTGCCCTAATAACAATATGAAAAACTTGAACCAGCGAACCAGATTTAGGTTCGTTTTTTGGGTTAAAAATATTAAAAAATCTATTGCAAACAAAGAAAACATAAGATATAATTTAAAAGAAATGGTATGATTTCCGAAAGAAAAGGAGATTTTCAATGGATATATTGAGTAACTCAATTAATGAAAAAATGAATGAAATAGAAGAGAAAATTCAGAAAATTAGATTTATACAGGAATTTGATATAGCCAGAGGTTTTGAGAAAATATTTTTGCAAACGAAAGAAAATATAAAAAAGATGAAAAAAGCGGAAAGTCAGACACATTTATATTATCACGAAGCAATGGATGCGCTAGATGCTATCAATTTTGAAATTGATGATTATATGGAAAAAGAAGGAAAATTGAAAGAACAGGAATTAAATCGTACGATATTTTTAGAAAAATTAAAGCGATTTATTGATGATACCAAAGGAAAAAGTTCGGAGCAAATGTTAGCAGATTTAAAAGATACAGTGCAGGAAATAAAGAAATTAGAAATAGAAGAAGATTTGTTTTCTGAAATGTATAGTTTAACAGCAAAAGCAGCTTTAAGCACATTTTTGCAACAAGCGCAAAATAGTGAAGTTATTGATTTAGGGTTGGTAGAAGAAGTAACAACAAAAGAAGCGTTTGCCAAAGAAATTCAAAATCAGTTAGCTACAATGGCGGAAGAACAAAAAGAAGATAAAGTTGCAGCGTATGATATTTTGAAAGTATGTCAAGAAGTAAATGAGCAAACGATAGGAGATTTGAAGGTATGGCAACTTTTAAGTGGCGATGAAGAAATAAAAGTAAAACAAGCAGAACCAAAAAAGGAATTGCCAGCCGAAGAGACTCAAGAAACTGGGTTGATATCTTTAGAGCCTGGCAAAAGGACGATAGGTGATTGGTTTAGAGATAGGTTCGGTAGAAAAGATGGGACGTCGATTTATACGTTTGGAAAATTTAATGAAAAAACTGGGCAGTATGAGAATATTCGAGTAGAACAGCATTGTTTTCCACCGAAAGGTAGAGGTTTTATCAAAAGATGCCAGAGAGAATGTATTGAGTTGGAGATAAATGATGTGCATGAGGTGGTAATGGATGCTATTGATGCCAATATGCCTAAATTGCAAAGTTTGAGTTTTGGGAAAAATGTATGTAAGACAGCACGTATTTATCCGCTAAAAAATCCAGATGAATTCTTGCAAAATTTAAAAAGAGTTGATTTTTCAGATGATGTAGAAATGTTAGATGACTATTCGTTTTATAAATGTAAGAGTCTGACTGATGTGAAATTTGGGGAAAATATAAGAGAAATAAAAAGTAATTGTTTTAGTGGGTGTAAATTAGAAACTATAAAATTACCAAGTAAATTGGAAAGAATAAGTGAAAAAGCGTTTTCGGATTGTAGAGATTTAAAAATTGTAAAGGTTGGAGAAAATGTACGAGAAATTGGAAATGTTTGCTTTGAAGGATGCAGAAATTTACAAGATATAAATTTTCCAAACAAATTATCTGAAATAGGGGAATTTGCTTTTGCTGGATGTTTGAAATTGCAAAATATAAATTTTCCAAGTAACTTATCTAAAATAGGATATTGTGCTTTTAAGAATTGTAAAAATTTGCGAATAGTAAATGTTCCAAACAATTTAATAAATGCTTTCTATACAAGAAACTATGAGCTCATGTTTATGAGTGGGTTGTGTAGCGATTACATTTCTCAAGCGTTTGACGAACGGAGTATATTTGGAATGTGCTGGAAGTGTTTTTAAAAATGAAGGTTTAGGATTGGAAAGAGTAAGATATAAGTATGATTTAAAAAATTATGAAAATATTAAAAAATCCGATGGAAAGAAAAGCAACAAGGAAGACATTGATCCAAGAATGGATTAAAAATTTTCTTGAAAAATTTCTCAACCTATCATATAATACTGTAGGGGTCGGTCTTGACCGCCCCTTTAATACACAATATCGATTATTAATATAAATAAATATCAACAACATATCAATACAACATCAGAATTTTATCAATATTATATCAACAAAATATCAAAATTATATCAAATTAAAAAATGGTAAGTTATCAATCAAAAAAACCGAACCAACTAATCAGATTCGGTTTTTGATTAAAAATATTGAATAAAATATATTGCAATTAAAGAAAACATAAGATATAATTTAAAAGAAATAGTATGATTCGCAAAGGAAAAAGGAGATTTTGAATGGACATTTTAAGTAACTCAATCAATGAGAAAATAAAAGAAATAGAAACCAAAATTCAGAAAATAACTTATTTACAAGAGTTTGATAAAGCAAAGGAATTTCAAGAAAAATTTGGGCAGGCAAAAGAAAAAATAGAAGTCATGATGCAAGCAGAAAGCCAGACGCATTTGTACTATCATCAAGCAATGGATGCATTGGATGTTGTTGATTTTGAGATTGATGATTATCTACAAAATGAGGGAAAAGTCAAAGAGCAGGAATTAAATCGAAGCGTATTTTTGGGAAAATTAGAGCAATTTATTGGCGATACCAAAGGAAAAAGTACGGAAACCATGTTATCTGGTTTAAGGGAAATTGTGCAAGAAATAAAGGAATTAGAAGTAGAAGAAAGTTTGTTTTCGAAATTCTACACTTTAGCAGCGGGCGCTTTGCTTAGCACTTTTTTGAAACAAGCCCAAAAACGGAGAAGAGATTGATTTAGGGTTGGTGGAAGAAATCACAACAAAAGAGGCATTTGTCAAAGAAATGCAGGCTCAGTTAGTGGAAATGGCGGAAGAACAAAAGGAGGATAAGGTTGCGGCATATGATATTTTGAAAGTATGTCAAGAGGTAAATGAAGAGAATATTGGGGAGTCAAAAATTTGGGAGACATTAAGTGGCAATGCAGAGGTAAGAATAAAGCAACCAGAGCCAAAGAAAGAATTGCCAGCGGAAGTGTCTCAAGAAATGCAATTGATATCTTTGGAGCCTGCGAAAAGGACGATTTTTGATCGATTGAGAGATCGATTTGGGAAAAAAGATGGAAGTACGGTATACACATTTGGAAAATTTAATGAAAAGACGGGGCAGTATGAGAATATTCGAGTGGAAGAACATTGTTTTCCGCCAGTAGGTAAACATTTTATCAAAAGATGTCAGAGGGAATGCATCGGGTTAGATATAAATGATAGACATGTGGTAGATATGGTCTCTGTTAATGCTAATATGCCGAATTTACAGAGTTTGAGTTTTGGAAAAGATGTGTGGGACATATTATGCACTCGTAAGGATCAAGAAGAATTTTTACCAAATTTAAAAAGAGTTGAGTTTTCAGATGATGTAAAAAGATTAGGCGAATTTTTGTTTGTGGATTGTGAGAATCTGACTGATGTAAAATTTGGAGAAAATATAGAAGATATTGGGAACTACTGTTTCTGTAATTGTGGCTTAGAAACTATAACAATACCAAATAAGGTATCTAAAATAAGAAGTTCTGCTTTTTCCTATTGTTCAAAGTTAAGAAGTGTAAATTTACCAAAAAATTTATCAGAAATAGAAGATAGTGCTTTTTGTGGTTGTAAGAATTTAGAAAATATAGATTTGTCAAGTGCAGATAAATTATCGGAAATAGGAATCCGTTCTTTTCTAGGATGCTCCAAACTAAAAGATGTAAGTTTTCCAGAAAATTTGACTGAATTAGGAGATTATGCTTTTTCTTCATTGACAAACAGTATAGATTCAGTAATTCATATTCCCAAAAGTGTAAAGTATTTAAATGGAGATGCATTCAATAAACGGCGTATATTTGGAAATCAATGGAAATATTTTTGAAACGAAGATGAGAAGTTTTGATGATTTTGAACAAGGGGAGATATTTGAAGAAATATTTCTAGAGCCGGTAAAAAAGAAATATAGGGATTTAAAACCTTCTAAAAATGATAAAAAAGCAGATAAAAAGAAAGGAAAAAAGGAAGACATTGATCCAAGAATGGATTAAAAAATTTTCCTTGAAAAATTCCTTAATCTATCATATAATATCATAGGGGTCGGTCTTGACCGACCCTTTTGATAAGGACATGAAGATAAAATGTGGCATAGGCAAATATGCATAGGTAAATATCGACGGAATATCAAAAAAATATCATAAGTTTATCAATATATTTATATAATATATTGATAAAACGTGCAATATCAAGCAAAAGAAAGGTTTTTGACTTACGAACTTTGCAGAAAATATATATCAATATTCTATCGACAAAATATCAAATAAAAGGAAAAGAAAATGGCAAATTATTCACCGTCAATTGAAAAATTAATTGAAAGTTTTGAAAAATTACCAAGCATTGGGCACAAGACTGCTCAGCGTTTGGCGTTTTATATGTTGGATGTTAGCAACGAAGAAGCAAAGGAGTTCACGGATGCGATTTTGAATGCCAAACAAAATCTGAAGTTTTGCTCAAAATGTTTTAATATTTCGGATACCGACCCTTGCAATATTTGTGCAGATAGTAAAAGAGACCAAAGCACCATTTGCGTCGTCGAAGATGTGCGCGATGTTTTTGCCATGGAGAGAACGCATGAATATAAAGGTGTTTACCATATTTTGCATGGTTCGATTTCTCCGATGAATGGAATTGGTCCAGATGATATTAAAATTAAAGAATTACTTGCAAGGCTGATGGACGGAAACATAAAAGAATTAATTTTAGCCACGAATCCACGCGTGGAAGGTGAAGCGACTTCGATGTATATTTCAAAATTGGTTAAGCCGATGGGAATTAAGGTCACCAGAATTGCAAGAGGAATCCCGATTGGTGGAGATTTGGAGTATACAGATGAGGTGACGTTGATGAAGGCGCTTGAGGGGAGAAGTGAAATGTAAAAAATCCAGTTTTAGACTGGATTTTTTTGTGTATCTTCTAATAAAATGTTACAAATATTCTCTGTCGAATTTGGTTTTGCCAAAGCAATTGCATTTTCTTTCATTAAAGGCAACTTTTGTGTATCACGATACAGCATTTTTAAGGCTCTTGCGACATTGTCTTTTTTCTTAATCCAAACGGCAACGCCTTTTTCCACTAAAAATTCGGCATTTTCTTCCTCTTGCCCTGGAATTGGATTGATGATAACCATTGGCAAATGAGAAGTTAGGCTTTCGGTGGAAGTAAGTCCGCCGGGTTTTGTGATAACGAAGGAGGAAATTGACATTAATTCAGGCACTTTGTTGGTGTATTCTAACACTTTAATTCTTTCTTCTGAATCGGTGTTTTTGACGAGTTCTTCAAATTTTGCTTTCATTTTTGGATTTTTTCCGGAAATGGCAATGACTTGAAGTTTTGAAAATAGTCGAATTAATGATTTTAAAACCATGATGGTTGTTTTGTTTCCTAATCCGAATTCTCCGTCCTGCAAAAAATAGCGCGACTTGTTCATTAGGATTTAAATCAAATTCTTTGCAGATTTCTTCTTTGTTAAAATTTTGCTGAAATTTGTCTGATACAGGAATTCCAGAAACATAAATTTTATTCTCGTCAACTCCATTTTCCATCATATCGCTTTTCATTTGGTTGTTGGAAACGAAAAAATAATCGCAATATTCATGGAAAACGAGCCATTGACCATGAATATGAAAATCGGTTAAAATAGTTGCCAACTTGCAATTGATTTTACCTTTTTTCTTTAAAACACCACACATTTGGGTTCCAAATGGATGGGTGGAAATGATTAAATCTGGTTCGAAATCTTGGAGTAATTTATTTAATTTGATTGAAAAAAGTTTGTTGGAAGTTGTAACTGCCTTGGAGGTTAAACCAACATTGGATAAATGATAGGCTGTTTTCCAAGCCAGAGGAGCCTTTTTGGCGGCTTCGTTGTAGCTGTCGGCTAATAATTTATTTAAATGTTTGTTAATATATTCAATGCAATCAACTAATTTGATTTCGATGTCTGGATAGTTGTTTTTGATATGATTTTCAATTGATTTGGCTGCGGATAAATGGCCACCACCGTAGGAACCATAGAAAACTAGTATTTTTTTCATAAAAACCTCGTAAATTTATTGTATTTTATTATTGAATAATATTATATCAAATAGGATGAAAAAAGTCTAGTTAGTTTTTGAGATACTTAAAAATATTATTACAAAAATGTAACAAATAAGAAATTTAAGATATAATGGTTGACTGTAAAGTTAATATTATGTTAAAATTAATAATGATAGGATAAGTGGAAAGAGAAGGGAAAATGGAAATAGAGATAAAAAATAAATATTTAAAGAAATTGATAGGATACGAATTAAATAAAAATGAGAATTCAGTGATAGATAGGGAAGACTTAAGAAAGGTCAAAACCATTGCGATTAACCGATATGATTTACTAGGACAGGGAACCAATATTGAGCTTGCAGATTTGTTTTTTTTAACTAATTTGGAATCATGTATTATATCAAATTATCGAATAACTGAAAAAGATATTGCTAGTTTGAATGATTTAACAAATTTAAAAACTTTACAGTTTAGTTATTGTGATTTCTATCATGTTATGTCTAAGTTAAATTTGAATTTAAATTATCTTATTTTAGAGACATGTAAAAATGTAAGTTTAGATATATTTTCAGAAAATAGGATGATAGAAAAATTAAGAATTATTCATGATAATATAGATATAAGAGAAATAGAAAAATTTAATCAAATAAGAAGATTATATTTGCAAAAATGTGAAATTTCAAATGCAAATCGAATCACTAATTTAAAGCAATTACAATATATTAATTTAGAAAAAAGTACAATGGATAATGAGGATATTTTGCGAATTTTAAGGAAGACTACAAACATAGAATACGAAATGTAGAAAATACAAAGGGGAAGAGAAAAATGATAAATTTGTCAGAGGTTGCAAGACAGAGTTTGGGGATAAAGCCAGATCAAGAAATAACAGAAGAACTATTAAAATCTATTTGTGATGAATTAATGGATTTGCCGACAGATTCCAAAATTGATATTACAGAACAAGATGAGGATATTTTATCAAATTATATTGATTCGAGAAAAGTTATGACTTATATAAATGGGGAATATAAAATGTTTGATAAAGATTATGTAAATATGGTTAATACTAAAATACATGATCTTAACATGGCATATTTGTCACCATCAATATTCTTATCTAGATTTGCAAAGTTATATCGAGAACTACATTTAGAAGGAGAAGAATTTACATTAAGGGTAGAAAAAGAAGATTTGGAAAACCTTTCTGAGTTTGAGTTAGAAGAAGTAAAAGAACGATTGAATTCTTATCAAGTAAAGAAAACTTCTTTTTATATGGAAGATATAATAGATATAAAAAATGCGGATAAATTAAAGGGATTTCCAAATTTACAAATATTCTATACAATTAATCAAAGTGAATTAGAATCGATTTCTGATTTTGAGTTAGAAAAGTTAGAAGAAATCAAAGATAATGTTAATATAGAGGTTTATATGGACAATATACTAACATTTGAAACTGATAAATTAAAGAACTTTTCAAATGTAACATCATATTTTAAGGATTCTTATTACCAAGAAAAAAGTTTAGAAACGGTTAAAGCAATTGCTGAGAAAATAAAAGAATTAACTTCTGATATAAAAGATACAGATAGTGAGTTTGACAAGTTTTCAAAAATATATACTAAATTAGCCAGAAGTATGGTTTATGATTATGAAGCGAAGGAGCTAATTCTAAAAAGGAGTAAAGGTATAGAGTTATTGCCAGAAGAAGAAAATAAAATAAGAGATTCCCAAAATCAAATGGGATTACTTACTCGGAAAAACGGTTTGTGGAGGATATTCACATATTCTACAGGCTACTTTAGGGAGTGTAGGAATTGAATGTAAATATGTTAGGGGTGATAAGGTTAATAGTGATACTGGCCATGCTTGGAGTCAAGTTAGAATTGATGGAAAGTGGTATAATACAGATTTGACTTGGGATGTAAATGATATTATGCAAGGAAAGGTTCCGAGCTATTGCTTAAAAAGTGATATTGAATTTGCAGATCATGAAAAATATAGTGAAAATAGAAGTGATTCTGAAATATGTGAAGAAAGTTATGATTTCAAAAAAATACAAAGAGCATTTGCTCCAAATAGGTTAGATAAGATTAAGCAATCAGTAAAAACAGCAATAGAAAATCAAAATCTTAAAGGGAGAGGAAAACAAGCTGTTGAGAAGATAAAAAATAAATTTTCTAAAAATGAACTAGAATTTTCTGAAAATCAAATTTCTGCAAGTTATCAAGGAGAAAGGTTTGTTGTTGATAGTGGGTTAGAAGAAAATAAGGAATCAAAGAAAGAAAAAATAGAGGAAGACCCAAAGTTAAGTTCTGAGATTGAAATGGAAAATGGAATAGATACAACTAAGACATTAGTTGTATATCAGCCTTCTAGATTGTCAAGAATATTGAATGTTATTATGAATAAAATGCGATCATTTTTCAATAAATTCTCAAATAAAAAAGAGAAAAATCCTGCGATAGAAGAAATGGTAGAATCGAATTCAGAAAAAATGCCATTTTGGGATTTACGAAATTGGTCGCCAGAAGAATTACAGACTTTTGTTGATACACCACCGCCACAAGACCATATGCAAGATAAAAGTGTAAAACTGGAAGAGAAAGGAAAAGAATAATATTTTGTTAGATGATTAAAAAGTATGAAACTTTTTAATCATTTTTTTGGCAAATTACAATATCTGGAATATTAAAAACAAATCTGGAAAAAATAATAAAAAATTTAGGAGGAGAACGAAAAATGAGTTGTAGTTCAAAAAATAGATATCTTATGGTTGCTATTATTTTGTTGGCAACAATTATAGTTTCTGTTGGATATTATGCTTATGATAAAAATAAAAGTTATTCAACATTTCAGACAAATCGTTATAATGAATCGTTTAGCAATTTGGTTAATTATATGAATAGTGTGGAAAGTTTGCTGGCGAAATCGACGATTTCTAAAAGTCCAGAGTATGCGGCTGAGGCGCTAACGGAAGTGTGGCGAGATTCAAATTTGGCTTTGGTGCATTTGAGTGGGATACCAATGGATTCAGAGAAGTTGTCGCAGACGGCAAAGTTTTTGAATCAGGTGAGTGATTATTCGTATTCGCTGTCACGAAAAAATATTAAAAATGAGGAATTGTCAGATGAAGATTTTGAGAATTTGAAAACATTGCATCAGTATAGTGTGCAGTTGGAAGGAACGTTAAATCAGTTGTCAGATGAGCTTTATAATGGTACGATTAATTGGAAGGAATTGACGAAAAATAATTCTTTGGAATATGCACAGGCAGTGGATAATGTTTCGGTATTTTCGAATATTGATTCGAATTTGAAGCAATATGAAGGGCTAATTTATGATGGAGCGTATTCGGATCATGTGAATAAGGCTGAAAAAGTGGGTTTGGTAGGAGACGAAATTTCCGAGGAAGATGCTTACGGAAAAGTAAAGGAATTTTTTGGAGAAGATAAAATCGAAAATATTGAATTTAACCAATTTTTGGAAAATGCGGATATTCCGTCTTATGATTTTTCTGTGAAATTGAAAAATCAGGAGAATAAAGCCAATATTGAAATTTCCAAAAAAGGCGGATTTGTGGTAGAAATGCAAAATAACCGAGAAGTTGCAGAAGAAAAGATGTCGCAAGAAGAGGCAAATGAAAAAGGAAAAGATTTTTTGGCGGAAAAAGGATTTGAAAATATGGAGGCAACGTATTTTACCAAATTGTCGAATGTGGTGACTGTGAATTACGCTTATGAATACGATGATATTATTGCTTATCCGGATTTAATTAAAGTGAAGATTGCGTTAGATAATGGCGAGATTTTGGGAATTGAAACAGATGGTTACTTGAATTCACATACGAGTAGGAATTTTGACAGTATCAGTTTGACGATTGATGAGGCGCGCGATAAGTTGAATACCGATTTGGAAATATTGGATGAAGGAATGGCAATTATTCCGACAGAATGGAAAACGGAAATTTTGTGTTATGAGTTTAAGGGAAAAGTGAATGATAGGGAATTTTTAGTGTATATTAATGTAGAGACAGGAGAAGAAGAGGATATTTTGGTTATTTTGGATACGCCGGGTGGAACTTTGACAGTATAAAATTAAAGATGGAAAATCGTGGAAAGCTTATTTCCACGATTTTTTTGTGTTTTGTATGGAAAAATGTAACAAAAAAGATATATTTTAAGAAAAAAGCCTGCAAAGTGCGTAAATCCGTAAGAAAATTGATTGCTGAAAGTTGTGTGTTTTAGGGGGTTTGCCAGAATTTGACTATTGACTTTGAGGGAAAAAAATTGTTTAATAAATATAGATAAAATTATAAAACGAAAGAACTTTAAAAAGGAAGTTTGGGAGGAAACATATGAAAAAGGCAAGATTGAGAAAAGTATTAGTGATTCTGGTGGTAGCGATTGCTATTTTGATGAGTTTGTCAATTAGCGAATATGCAGCAACTAAGATGATGGATGAAGCGATTGTGAGTACATATAATAGTTTAGGCTCAGAAGCAGGGATTTATCAAACTGCGATAAATTCTTATATGGAAACAAACAAGACATTAGATACTGCTGTTGCAAATACGAGAATTTACTATGGAAAAGGCGAGACGGTAAAAGTAAGATTTTCATTTTCAAGAGAAATTAATAAAAAAATTACAAATGTTTCAAATTTACGATTGGGATTAAGATTTGGAGATGGAAATGAAAGAGTTGCTACGAATCCAGTTATAAATGGTAGCTATGTAATATTTTCATATGATATTCAAGATGATGATTTTGGTGGAATGACTTTAACGTTTATTGAAGGAACGGTTGCTGATACTTCTGGTAGCACAATTACTCTTGGTTTGCAAGGGGAAGAAAATATGTGGACAAATCGAATTATAGCAAAAGGTAATTGGGCATCACCAACAAGAGACAATGGCTCTATTACGTATCCATCAAGCGAATTTGATGTAAATGATAGTATAAAAAGAACGTTAGGCGCAGCCTATATATTAGATAATGGACAAATACGACAAATGAAAGAGGATGACATAAATGTTATAAATACAACAAATGGAGAGAAGACAAAAGGTAATTTTTGTAATATTACTTATAATACAGATAAATCAGTATCGTCAATTTCTGTTAATGATAATAACTATGTAATATATATTAATAATGTTTGTGATATAGCAGGAAATGTAAATACAACTTCATTTAGTCTCAAAGATTTTGCATCATTTGTAATCTATTGTGATGGAAATTGGGGGGCTGACGGAAAATGTTACTTAAAAGAAGGAAAAACAATTAAAATTTTACAATTTGACCCAAGGGGATGGGGAATAAAAGTAGGTGATCAAAGACAAAATCTTGATAGAGTAGAGGAACTTTGTAGCGGTCTTTATATTGATAGTTATGTAGTTAAAAATGGAGACAATGGTGTAATAGTAACTCTTTCAAATGATTTTGATGGAAATTACATAGCTGACACTACTGCACCAACAGCAAATTTAGAATATATTTATTTAGAATCAGGAACAGCTTATTATTCACAAACAGGCGGCGCAGGAAATAATACAGACGGTGTATCTTTAGTAGCAAATGATAGAAAAACATTTGGAACAATCTGGGCAAAAGATGATGCAATATTCAAAGGAGTATATACGTTTAGAGATAATATAGGCTCAGAAGGAGATTTTTCGTTTACAATAGGAACAGATAGAGGGGAAAATCACTATAACCCTGAACAAGATTTTAGTGATTATGCAGGAAATACAGTTCGTTTTTCTTTAAATAACTATGTAACAGTACTTTGTGATGTAACAGGTCCTAATATCAATATTAATCCTAATACAGGTTCTCAGAAGAAGGATGAAATAAGTTTTACTATTACGCCAGAAGATCCAAACATAAAAAATGCTACCAATTATAAAGGGTCAGGTGTGCAAATAGGAGATGAATATAAAGCAGTTGATGTTTCAAATGTCATGGTTTCAAATGGTACGATTATTGCAAGCTCAACTTCTGGAAATGATTTAAACATTAGAGTTATGCCAAACGGAGATGGTTATGTTAGTGTGTATGTACCAAAGGAAGTTACAACAGATAATCTCGGAAATTTAAGTCAAGAATCTAGTATTGCTAAAGTTTTTGTAGATAGAAAAGCGCCAGTGATTCATGATATAACAGGTGTTCCAACGGATTGGATTCAGGAAGCAACTTTGTCAGTAATAGCAAGTGATGAAGGTGTTGGAGGAATACAATATAGTTTTGATGGTGGAAATACATATACAAACAATAATACTTGCAATGTAACATCAAATGGTAATATCCAAATAGTAGTAAAAGATAGTTTAGGAAACACAAGTGAAGTAAAGACAGTTAGTATAACAAAAATCGATAATACAGCTCCAACAATTTCAGGAGTAGATTATCACCAAGGCTGGACAAATCAAGATGTTGAAGTTACTATTAATGCACAAGATAGTCAATCAGGAATTGCTGCGTATAGTTTTGACGGCGGAGGTAGTTGGCAAGAATCACCAAAGAAAACATTTATTTCAGCAACTACTATTGCAGCTAATAAAATAAAAGTAAAAGATAGAACAGGAAAAGAAACACCTTATGGAGCACAAGTCAATATTCAAATCGACAAAACAGCTCCAACCATTAGTAAAGTTACCATATCACCTGAAACTTCAACAGATGGTGAAGTTAGTATAACAGTAGAAGCGCGGTGATGAGAAAAATGGTTCAGGTTTGTTAGGCTATAGTTTTGACGGAAAAGCATATTCAGAATCTAATACATATAAGGTTTCTAGAAATGGCAATGTTACAATAACAGTAAAAGATAATGCTGGAAATGAAACAAGCATTGTAAAAACAATTGAAAATATAACGAATACGAAACCAATGATAAAACTTTCTAACAATGGCGGAGAATATGTAATACCAACAGGCGCAGATAGGGTGAAAGTGAATACAACAATTGAAGTAGAAGCGCAACATGATTGTGAAATATATTATGCAATATCGGAAAGTAAAACAACAGAGCCAACGAAGTATAATCATATAGCAGGAAATAAAGTGGAATTAAATATGGATATGACAGAAGGTACATGGTACTTATGGACATATGCAGTAGATAATACCTCCCATTTAACTTCAGCCAAATATGTATCAGAAGCATTTATTGTTAGACCAGCAATTGTGTTTAACACAGGAGAAGGAAGTTGCATTTGTAAAGTAGAAACAATCAATGGAGTCAATTATGTCATTGTTCCAGTCAATACAACAGCAAATGATTTATTAAAACAGATTACTTCTTCATATGATGTGACAATCAAAATGTCAGATTCAAATAAAGAAGTGGCTGGAGATTCTAAATTAGCTACGAATCTAATGATTGTGATTGGTTCAACGAATGAACAACATCGCATTGTTGTAAAAGGCGACTTAACAGGAGATGGAATTGTAGATATCAGAGATTTAACCAAAATGAATCGATACAGAGTCGAAAAAGATACACTAGATAAAGCAGAGTTTTTAGCTGGAGACTTAATCGAAGATGGAAAAATCGATATAAAGGATTTAACAAAATTAAATCAATATAGACTTAATAAAATCAATGAATTATAATTTTCAAAAAGTCCAGAAGTAATTCTGGATTTTTTTGTCAAAAACAAGAGAAGATTGTAAATTTATGGTTTAAAAAGTCTTGACTTTGGAAATAGATATATATATAATAATTATAAGAATGATATACGTCATAAAAAGATATCGGAGGTAACAGATGAAAAAGTGTTTAGAGAAGGTTTTAGCAGTGATGCTTGTGATAATTTTGGTAGTAACAAGCAGTTCGTTGGCAGCGACAAGTACTGTAAAATTAACAGTTTCAAAGACCGATGTAATGGTTGGTGAAGAATTCACAATAACAGTTTCACTAGAAGGTGATGAAGAAATTTTAACAATTGAATCACTGTTAGATTATAATGAGGATATATTTGAATTAAAAAATAAAAAAAATGAACAACAAGGGATTGACTTAGGATCAGGGAAGAGATTGGATTTTGCAATGGACAATGAGATACAATCAGGAAATCTTTTTACTTTGACATTTGCTGTGAAAGATGGTGTATCAGCTCAAACAAGTGAAATCAAATTAACAGAAATTAAATTAGTAAATAAAGATTATACAGATTTATCAGTAGAAGACCAAGCTGTTTCGATGAATATAACAGAAGAACAAACCGAACCAAAGCCTGAACCTCCAGCTGTCACATTATCTAAAATCGAAATATCAAAAGCGCCAAATAAAGTAGATTATACAGAAGGAGAAAAATTCAGTCCAACAGGCTTAGTAATTAATGCAGTTTATAGTGATGGAAGCAAAAAAGAAATAACGAATTATACCTATTCACCAAATGCAGAATTGAAAACAGAAAACAAACTAATTACATTTTCGTATGAAGAAAATGGAGTAACCAAATCAACCACGCAAGCCATTACTGTAAAAGCAAAGCAAGCAAACAATAATAATATCAACAATGTAAATACAAACAATAACGTAAACACTTCAACCAATCAAACCAACAATAAAGTAGCCAATAATACAACAAAAAACACGACGAATCATACCACGAACAATACAACCAATAGCACTACAAAAAATACAACTAAAAATGCAACTAACAATACAGATGTTTCATTAACCAATTCAAATCTACCAAAAACAGGAGCTGAAACAAAATATATTTTATTAATTGTAGCAGGTTTAATTGGTGTAGGTTTCGTATCGTATATTGGTTATCGAAAATATAAAGAAATATAAGACCAAAAAATAAGTGCTAAATTGGCACTTATTTTTTACGCATTTTTCTGATATTTAGCAATATAATAGCGAATATCCAAATAGCTTACTTGATTTGGCAAATTTTCTTTCAAAATTTTTAATTTCTGAATTCCAAATTCATCAATCGCCTTCAAAATGGCGGTTTCATATTCTGTTTGAATATCTTTGATGATATCAGAGTTTAAATCCATTTCGTAACATTTGATAAGATGATTTTCAATTGTTTGCCTTGTGAAACCGCGAATTTTGCTGATTTCATCAATTGTTTTTCCTTGTTTGTAAAGTTCCAAAGAAATCAGGATGGTATTTTCTTTGGTAGGTTTTTTCGTTGTTTCAGGGATTTTTTTCACTTTTTCAGGAATAACAATATTATTTTCTGTTACATATTTTTGAATGGTTTCCATGAAAATATTTCCGTATTTTTCCAGTTTATTTACACCAACTCCACTTATTTTTAACATGCAATCCACAGTAATTGGATAAAAAGTGGACATTTCCTTCAAAGAAACATCCGTAAACACAACAAATGGGGGCAAATTGTGGATACTGGCAATATCGCGTCTAAGAGATTTTAAAAGTTCAAATAAGGTTTCATCATAATCGGAGGTTTTCTCAGGTAAAATTTCTTTTTCCATTTTTCGTTTCATAAAAATTTCTTTTTTGCCAAATAAAACATCATCTGCGGTTTTACTTAACATCAAAGTCGGATATTGGTTCCCAACGGTTTTTAGGTATCCTTCTGTAATTAGAAAATAGATTAAATCAGAAATCGTATTTTTGGAATATTCCTTCATGATTCCATAAGTGGACAATTCATCAAAATGCAAATTCCTAATTTTTGCTGTTTTTGCACCTTTTAAGACTTCTGTAACTAATCCTATCCCAAACTTTTCATGCATTCTTTTGATGCAAGATAGAATTTTTTTGGCTTCTAATGTAATATTACTCGTTTCCGTTTCAGATAAACAGTTACTACAATTGTTGCAATTTTCAAAATTTGGTGTTTCACCGAAATATTCTAAAATGTATTTTCGCAAACATTTATCGGTGTTACAATAATCAATCATATCATTTAATTTGTCATATTCCACTTTGTGATTTGACTCAGAGGATTGCTCAATCAGAAATTTATTGGTAATAATATCACTTCGACTAAAAAGCAAAATGCATTCAGCATTTCCGCCGTCGCGTCCACCACGACCTGCTTCTTGGTAGTAACTTTCCAAATCTTTTGGCATATTAAAATGAATCACATAACGAATATTCGATTTATCAATTCCCATGCCAAACGCATTTGTTGCCACCATGATGGAAGTTTTATCATAGGTAAAATCATCTTGCGATTTGGTTCGCGCTTTTTCATTCATTCCGCCATGATATTTAGAAACGGCATATTTTGCATGAGAAAGTTCCTCAAATAAACTGTCGACTTGCTTGCGCGTTGAGCAATAAATAATGCCTGAATTTTCTTTGTTATTCTTTAGAAAATTCAAAATAAATTCTTTTTTACCTTTGGGAGATTCAACCGAAAAACTCAAATTTTCTCGATTAAATCCAGTTGTCAAAGCAAAAGGATTTTCCAAATGCAACAAATCAATGATGTTATGTTTTACAATTTCTGTTGCGGTTGCTGTAAAAGCAGACAAAATAGGACGCTTTTTCAAATTTGCAATAACACCTGCAATTTCTCGGTAACTTGGCCTGAAATCGTGCCCCCACTGGGAAACGCAGTGAGCCTCGTCAATGGTAATCATAGAAATATTTAATTGATTAAGAAAATGGAGAAAAGAGTTTGAATTTAATCTTTCTGGTGCGACATAGATAATTTTGTAAAGATTGTAAGAAATATTTTGCATGGTTGCCTGAAATTCTGATTCGGTAAGAGAACTATTGATAAAAGCGGACGGAATGCCGATTTCGTTTAAGTTGTTGACTTGGTCTTTCATTAAAGAAATCAGCGGGGAAATTACAAGCGTGATTCCGGGCAAAATCATAGCTGGGATTTGATAACAAATCGATTTTCCCGCGCCAGTTGGCATAATTGCCAAACAATCTTTGCCATTTAATATTTGCTCAATAACTTCGTTTTGACCGATTCCTAAAGTGATCATAACCAAAGTATTTTTTAAGTAAATTTTGTGGTGTGTTCATAGTTTGTCCTTCTTTCTTTTAGGGGATTAAACTTTCGATTTCTTCTTTGGTTAATTTGGTATATTTTATTATTTTATCAATACTTTCTTCATTTTTTAGCATTTCTGTGGCGATTTCTATTTGTTTTGCTTCCATACCTTCTTCAAAGCCATTTTCATGAATCGAATTACTGTCTAAAATATGTTTCATTCTTAATTGGGCTAAATATCTTTAATGTTCATCCTTTTGGATTTCTTCTAATTCTTCTTTTGCTTTTTTGATTGCTTCATCATTTTTCAAGGCATTTACCTCCAATTCTTCGGGAGTTAATAAAAATTTGGCCCGTTCTAAAAGCTTTTTTTCATGTTTAACGAATTTTTCATTTTTGATTAACTCCATTAATTTTGGTAACTCAATTATATGGATTTCACAAGTATCTGTCAAGATAATTTCGGGAAAATCTTTTTCTCTTAATTGCCAGATGGTATGTCCTTTCGAAATATTTTGCAGATTTTTTATTTGAAAATTACCAATTAATATTGCAATAGTCCTTTTTAATGCATTGTAATTCTCACCGTTTTGAATCGAAGAAGTATAAATTTTACTCCAATAAAATAGCATTCTTTTATCAATATTAGATTGATTTACCATTTGCATTTCAATATTGCACATGACATTATCATTTAAAGTGGCTTTGACGTCTAGAATTCCTATTTTATCATCAAAATGTCTTGTTCGGTTATTGTATTTCTATCTAAATCTATTTTTTTAATGTTTATATCTAAAATTGCATTTAGAAAACCTTGCGTAATTTTTTCGTTTCCAACATGACCCCAAATACGTTTGAAAATATAATCATTGGTTGGGGAAAATATATTTATTTCTTTTTTAATAATTAACATCTCCTTTTTCTTTTTTTATAAAAATTGATTTTTCTGGCAGAATCGCCTGAATTTTTTTGGATATAGAATTAATCCATTGATGAAATATAATATATCACATTCATCTACAAATGTCAATCTATTTTTCAAAAAAATTCCTATTTGATAAAGAAATAATTTTTCAAGCTTTTGTGAAAAATAAAGTTAACTAAAATTTTAGGAGGTTTTATGGAAAGAAAATTAAAAGTATTCCAATATGGAACAGGAAAAATGTCAGTTAATACGATGCGTTATGTTTATGAAAAAGGAGCCGAAATTGTGGGCGCAGTCGATGTGAATCCTGCGGTTATTGGAAAAGATATTGGAGAAATAATCGGGTCAGAAAAGAAAGGAATTCTGGTTAAAGACGGGAAGGATGCAAAAAATGTTTTGCAGGAAACTAAGCCAGATATTGTGATTGTAACCACCATGAGTCTATTAAATGATGTAGAAGAGCCACTTATGTTATGTGCAGAACTTGGCATAAATGCGATAACAACTTGTGAAGAGGCGTTTTTTCCAATGAATTCAAATCCAAATTTAACGAAAAAAATCGATGAATTAGCCAAGAAAAACAATTGTACTATCACAGGAAGTGGCTATCAAGACATTTATTGGGGGCAATTAATTACGTCTATTGCAGGTTCGACGCAGAAAATTACGAAAATCAAAGGAAGTTCGAGTTATAATGTTGAAGACTATGGAATTGCTTTAGCGAAAGCACATGGTGCAGGATTGCCACTTGCTGATTTTGAGAAGGAAATTGCATCTGCTGATAAAATTAGCAAGGAAGCAAGGCAGGAAATTATTGAGAAAGGCAAATATTTGCCATCGTATATGTGGAATGTCAATGGTTGGCTAGCAGAGAAATTGGGACTAACCGTCATGTCGCAAACACAAAAATGTGTGCCACAAACGCATAATCAAGATATTTTTTCAAGCACTTTAAATATGACCGTAAAAGCTGGTGATGCAACTGGAATGAGCGCGGTTGTAACGACTGAGACAAAAGAAGGAATTACCATTGAATCGGAATGCATTGGAAAAGTGTATGCACCAGAAGAATTTGATAAGAACATCTGGACAGTGGAAGGAGAGCCAAATACGACTATTGTAGTAGAAAAGCCAGCAACAGTTGAACTAACCTGTGCAACTATTGTCAATCGTTTGCCAGATGTCGTAAATGCTGAGGCAGGGTATGTGCCAACAGAAAAGATGGGAGATTTGCAGTTTAAGTTGAAACCATTAAATGAATATGTAAAATAGAACAAAAATAAAATATGACATTTTTTTGGGGACGGGGACACTCTTCGAAAAAAATCGAAGAAAATTCGAAATTATTGGTATTAGAGAGTTTTGGGATTTTTCTTTATTTTTTAAGACTGTCCCCGTCCCCAGAATAGAATTGAGATTTAGACAAGTAAATTTTTCCTTGACATTTTATGTAAAATATAGTAAAATACAATTATAACAATAATAGAATTTTTTGAATAAGGAGGATTGACATGGTAAAAATGCAATTTAAGCAACGGCAACGATCAATTATTTGGGTGGAAGTTTTCATGAATAAGACTGACTTTAACGAAATACTACCTGAAATGCTTTTTCTTTTTGACGATGAGAGTGATATCAATTATTTAGTGGTCGGGACGAAAAAGTATCCTTCAGAATATGGTCTCATTAGAAATATGTTTGAGATTACAGAAAGCCAAAGCCAGTCTGAAATGATAGGCCGCAAGATTAGAACGGTAGAATACCGAATCCAAGACCGAAATGGGAATTGGATGGATTGGGAGCATTGTGCATATGGTTCAGCAATCTCAGATAGGTTCTTCGATGCCTATGGAGATGGAAAGATCGTTACCTTAAAAGAGTTAAAGAAAATAATAAGGAAGAAATATGCGATTTCCCAATAGAGATTTTTTTTGAAGTGAGTGAGTTTTTATAACTTACTCACTTTTGATTTTTGGGTTTTTTACTTTTCAGAAAAAACATAAAACTTAAATATGACATTTTTGTGGGGACGGGGACACTCTTTGAAAAAAATCGAAGAAAATTCGAAATCATTGAAAATTTGGGGACGGGGACACTCTTTGAAAAAAATCAGAAAAAATCTAAAATCATTGGTATTAGAGAGTTTTGGGATTTTTCTTTATTTTTTAAGACTGTCCCCGTCCCCACAAATATTTTGCAGAAAAGGAAAACAGTGATGTGGTAGAAACAATCACTGTTTTTTTGTGCAATAATATTTTCCTTGCCATAAATTTTCTTCGCGCATTAATTTATCCAATCCGTTTAAAATCCACTTTTTGTGAGAATTCCATTCTGGGGCGATTAGTAGGTCTTTTGGTGCGTCGCCAGATATTCTGTGTATGATGAGATTGGGCGAAATGTGGGTTAAGATGTAGGTTACGCTTTTTAAGTAGGTCTCTAATGAAATTGGCTTGTATTGACCATTTTTGTATATTTCGGCTAAAATAGTATTTTTTACGACGTAAGTTGAATGAATTTTTAAGCCTTGAAGATTGTGGTTGTTGATGAAATTTATTGTGTTTGTTAAATCGTCAAATGTTTCGTTTGGAAGTCCAACCATGATGTGTGCGACGACGTCGATGCCGTATTGGTTTAGGATTTTTACTGCTTTTGTAAATTGGGTACTGTTGTATCCACGATTGATTCGGTTTCCAGTTTGGTCATTGGAAGTTTGTAGACCAAGTTCGACCCAGACGGAATATTTTTCGGTGTAACTTTTTAAAAGTTTTGCAATATTTTTGTTGATGCAATCTGGGCGAGTGGCAATGGCTAAAGCAACAATTTTGTTATCGATTAAAGCAGCGTCGTATTTGGTTTTTAAGTTTTCCAGAGTGTCATAAGTGTTGGTGAAATTTTGGAAATAAGCGATAAATTTGTCGGCGCGAGTGGCTTTGTAACTTGAAAGGTAGTTTTTTACTTGCTGAGTAATATTTTCTGCGGAAGGAATGTGCTCGCCAGAGCCTTTTTCACTACAGAATATACAACCGTGTAGAGCGACGGTGCCGTCGCGATTTGGACAAGTAAAACCGCCATCAATGCAGATTTTTAGGGTTCGTTCACCGAATTTGTTTTTTAAATATTCATTTAAGTGTTGGTAGCGTTCTTGATTTTTCATAGAGAAAGTATAGCAAAAATTTGGGGGAAAGTAAATGATTTTTAGAAAAGAAAGTGTTATAATAGGATAGGAGGGGAATATGTATCAATTGTATTATAAAAGCCCGATGGGCAAGATTAAAATTGAGGCAGATGAGAAAAAAGTGATTGCTATAAAATTCACAGATTGTGTGCAAGTTGTGGATAAACCAAATGAAATCACGAAGGGCTGTGAAAAACAGTTGGAAGAATATTTTTTGGGAAAAAGAAAAATATTTGAGATAAGTTTTGCGTTGGAAGGCACGGAATTTCAGAAAAAAGTGTGGAGTGAGGTAGATAAAATACCGTATGGAAAAACGGTTTCATATAGGGAAATAGCGAAAAAAATAGGAAATGAGAAGGCTTTTCGTGCGGTTGGAACGGCGATTGGTAAAAATCCGATTGCGATAATAGTGCCATGTCATCGCGTGATTGGATCGAATGGTAAGATGACAGGATATGCTTATGGAATTGAGAAAAAAGTGAGGTTGCTAGAGTTGGAAAAATGGGGCTGTGGGGGTATATTTTGATAGAAATATGAAAAAATAGTATAGAATTGTTATAAAAAATGTAGAAAATTTAAAAAAAGTATTGACAAATGGAAAAAAAAAGTTTATACTATTAAATGTCTTGACTAATGAGATTAGTCAAAGATGTTGCAAAGTATGGGCTATTAGCTCAGGTGGTAGAGCACTTGACTTTTAATCAAGTTGTCCCGC
>CAOJUE010000023.1 GCA_948443845.1 uncultured Eubacteriales bacterium
ATTTTGATGTCTTTTCCACCATTTTCATCTAATACTTTTCTTACTTGATCAATATCATCTTTTCCTCTTGTGAAAGACATTGCAACATAGTCGTAATCATGTTCGCAAGCAGTTTTCAAATCATCAATATCTTTTTGTTTTAAAGCTGGCAGGCGAACTGCAGTTCCTGGTAAATTCATTGTTTTTCTGCTTCCTAAACCATTTCCATGAACAACTGTACATTCAATATCAGTACCTTTGATTTCGTCAACTACTAATTCAATCGCACCATCATCAATTAATACTTTTGCACCTGGTTTTAAATCTTTATATAAATCTTTGTATGTTACAGATACCCTGTCTTTATCACCAACAATATCTTCTCCACATACAAGTGTAAATTTTTGACCATCTTCTAATTTAATCTTTTCATTTTTACCAGTTACTAACATTCCTGTTCTAATTTCTGGTCCTTGCATATCAAGAATCATTGGAATTGGTAAATCTAATAGTTTTCTTAAACGGATAATTTCTTCTGTTTTTTCCGATTGTTCCTCCCAACTTCCATGAGAATAGTTGATTCTGCAAACACTTAATCCTGTTTTAAATAATGTTTCTAATTTTGTTTCACTCGCTGGTCCTATTGTACCTACTATTTTTGTTTTTCTTAAAACTTTCATTTTTGATTCTCCTTCTTTTTTATTTCTTAAAAAGTATATCAAACTCTTTCTCAATATTCAAGTGTTTTTTCAAATTTAATTGAATTTTTTTATTTTATCTCACTTTTAAATTTGGTCATTTTTACCCCGCAATTTTCCCTTTCAACCTGACCAAAACATTCAAAGCCTCAATTGGGGTGAGTTCATTCAAATTAATTTTATCGAGTTCATGCGCAATATCCGCAAACTGCAAATTGTACAAATCAATTTGTCCTTCGACCTGTTTTTTATCTTCTTTCGTTTCCTTCACTTTAACATCGCCTTTTTCCAAAGAACTCAAAATTTTATTCGCCCTTTTTACAACATCATTCGGAACACCAGCTAGTTTTGCCACATGAATTCCGTAACTCTCGTCAGTTCCGCCTTCGACAATTTTTCTAAGAAAAATAATATCTTCCCCTTTTTCTTTTACTGCAATCGAATAATTTTTAATTCCCTCAATCTTTTCTTCCAATTGCACCAATTCATGATAATGTGTTGCAAATAACGTTTTGCAACCAATTTTCTCCGCAATATATTCTGCCACAGACCAGGCAATCGAAAGTCCGTCATACGTTGAAGTTCCACGACCGATTTCGTCCAAAACCACCAAACTTTTTGAAGTCGCATCTTTTAAAATATTGGCAACTTCCGCCATTTCGACCATAAACGTGCTTTGCCCCATGCTCAAATCGTCAGACGCACCAACTCTGGTAAAAATTTTGTCCACAATTCCCAAATGAGCCTTGGTGGCAGGCACAAAACTTCCCATTTGTGCCATCAAACAAATCAAAGCTACCTGACGCATATACGTTGATTTTCCAGCCATATTCGGTCCTGTGATAATAGCAACTCTATTTTCTGTAACATCTAATTGCGTATCATTTTGCACAAAACTTCCGCTATCAATCATTTTCTCGACCACCGGATGACGTCCTTCTTCGATTTCAATTACGCCACTATCATCAATTTCAGGGCAGACATAATTGTTATTTTCTGCTACAATCGCAAGACTTGTTAAAACATCTACATTGGCAATGACATTTGCTGTTTTTTGCAATCTTTCAATATTTTGAGCAATTTTCGTTCGAATTTTCACAAACTCGTTATATTCATATTGTACCACTTTTTCTTCGGCACCCAAAATTTTATTTTCCATCTCTTTCAATTCTTGCGTAATAAATCGCTCCGCGCCAGTTAGCGTTTGCTTGCGAACATAATTTTCTGGCACTTGATTCAAGAATGATTTTGTTATTTCAATATAATACCCAAAAACCTTGGTATAACCGATTTTCAAGTTTTTGATTCCACTTTTTTCGCGCTCTCTTGCTTCTAACTCTAAAATCCACTGTTTCCCATCAATGGAAGCACGCTTATATTCATCAATTTCCTCATTATAACCCATTTTGATGATGCCACCTTCTTTAATGCTAATCGGTGGTTCGTCGACAATTGCTTCGTCAATTAATTTGGCAATATCTGTCAATTCGTCTAAATCTTGATACAGTTTTTGCAATAAATCGGACTTGGTGTCAAGCAATATTTTTTTCAAATTCGGGATATTCAATAATGAATTTTTTAATGAAATCAAATCCCTTCCATTCGCATTTCCATAAGAAATTTTTCCGGCAAGTCGTTCGATATCATAGACTTTGCTCAAAGTTTCTGTGATATCGCCACGTAAGATTAGATTTTCTTTTAATTCCTGAACGGCTGTATTTCGTGTTCGAATTTCTTCGATATCTAGCAATGGATCGTTAATCCAACGTCTTAGAAGTCTTCCACCCATTGAGGTAGAGGTTTTATCCAAAACCCACATCAAACTGCCTTTTTTGGATTTATCACGCATTCGTTCCGTCAATTCTAAATTTCGCCTAGCACTAACATCTAATGCCATGTATTTTTGAACCTCATACATTTTCAAGGTGTTGATGTGTTCCAATTTCATTTTTTGCGTTTCTTCAAAGTAATTTAGCAAACCGTTAACCGCTGAAATTGCTAGCGCCTCTGTGATTTCTTTCTTCTCTTTTCCGCAAGTTTCTTCTATTTTATATTGCATTTGGATTTTTTCCACATTTTCTTCAAATAAATCA
This sequence comes from uncultured Eubacteriales bacterium, assembly GCA_948443845.1. Lineage (GTDB taxonomy): Bacteria > Bacillota > Clostridia > TANB77 > CAG-508 > Scatovivens. Next base: position 2,771 of record CAOJUE010000023.1, read on the forward strand.
TCATCTCGAATGGTTACAAAGGTATTGGAACGGTCTGTTAAAATCGATATTTCTTTTTCGCACGCTGCCATAGCTGGATTGACGACAATTTCAGATGGTGTAAAACGGGCATATTCGTCCAATAATTTTTCAAAATTATTGTCTGGAAGCCTGATTTGCGTTGCATAAAAATCGCCTGTGCTGACATCGCAAATTGAGATTCCATAATGAATTCCTTTTTTGACAATTGCCATAATATAATTATTTTTCTTTTCTTCGAGCATATTATTTTCTATCACAGTCCCTGGTGTTACCACACGAATGACATCTCTTTTGACAATCCCCTTCGTAGTTTTGGGGTCTTCTAATTGTTCACAAATTGCGACTTTGTAGCCTTTGGCAATTAATCTTGAAATATAGGCATCTACCGCATGATGTGGTACACCACACATAGGCGCTTTTTCTTCGGTTCCACAATTTCTGCCAGTTAGCGTGATTTCTAATTCACGTGACGCTAAAATTGCATCATCATAAAACATTTCGTAGAAATCGCCTAATCGATAAAATAAAATGCTATCTGGATATTCTTTTTTCTTTTCTAAATAACTTTGCATCATTGGTGAGATTTCTGCCATTTCTAAGTTCTCCTTTTTTCTTATTTTTGGATTTTGCCTCTAAAATACCATTTGTGATTTTCAGTAATTTGCACCTTTACGATATCTCCGATTTTGTAATTTTCCTGTGGCTTAAAAACCACGACTTTATTGGTATCCGTTCTTCCGCAGAACATGGTTTCATCGTTTTTGCTGTTTCCTTCGATTAATATTTTTTGGGTAGTTCCAATATATTTTTTGTTGTTTGTATCTACTTTTGTTTCATATAGTTCCTTTAATCGGTCAAATCGCTTGTGTTTGATTTCTTCTGGAATCTGATCGACTCGCTCCGCCGCAACGGTTCCTTCTCTTGGTGAATAGATAAACATAAAAATTTGCTCAAAATTCACCTTTTTCACAACGTCCAAAGTATCTTCAAATTCTTCTTCTGTCTCTCCTGGAAAGCCAACAATAATATCGGTTGATAAAGATAAATTCGGAATTTTTTGAACCATTTTTTCTACTAATTCTAAATATTGTTCTTTGGTATATTTTCGATTCATTTGTTTCAAAACCTTGCTATTTCCAGACTGCAAAGGCAAATGAATAATTCTTGAAATTTTGTCAATTTTCGCTATTGCTTCGATTACATCATCTGTAAAATCTTTGGGATGTGGCGAAATAAAATTGATTTTTTCGATTCCTTCCACTTTTGCAACTTCGTGCAATAATTTGGCAAACGAATCAATTTGGCTTGTGGCTGTTCCCTTTTCGCGCTCAGTTCTCATGTAGGAATTAACATTTTGTCCCAAAAGCGTGATTTCTTTATAACCTTTTTGCGCTAAATCTTGCACTTCTTCTAGAATTTTCTCTGGTTTTCTGCTTCTTTCTCGTCCGCGAACATACGGAACAATGCAGTAAGTACAAAAATTGTTGCAACCATACATAATCGTTACATTGGCACTAAAATCGTTGTTTCTCTTAATGGGTAAATCTTCGTAAATCTCGCCATCGATGTTTAAAATGTCACGAACTTTCTCGTTTTTAAGCATAGCTTTATAAATATTTTCTGGTAAATTTTGCAAAGTATGTGTGCCAAATACAATATCTACATAGGGGTAACTTTTCTTGATTTTATCCACCATTTGTTTTTCTTGCATCATACAGCCACCAATGGCAATGAGTAAGTTTCTCGATTGTTTCAAATTTTTCATCTCTCCGATTTTTCCAAACAATCGCTCTTCTGCATTTTCGCGGACACAACAAGTATTGAAAACGACAATGTCTGCCTGTTTTTCGTCTTCTGTTTCTTGATAGCCAATTTCTTCCAACATTCCAGCAATTTTTTCCGAGTCGTTTTCATTTAACTGACAGCCAAATGTCACAATTTTATAGGTTAGATTTTTGTTTTTTATCTTTTCTTTGATTTTTAAGGTAAATTCATTTTCTGACACGTTTTCGTCCTCCTTAAATTAAAAATATTGTATTACATTTTTAGACATTTTTCAAGTTTTTTCCTATAAAAAAACAAATAAAAGAGAGCATACAGATTATCTTTTTTCTCAAAAAATAATGTGTATGCTCTCTTTTTGGGAGTTTTTCGTTAGAAAGAATTTCTAACGTTCTAAGGCTAGACTCGTAATTCTTCTAACATAATCCTAGCATGGTGATTTCATTTTTGTTTATCCTTCTTGTCAATTCCTGAATTTCCTCAGATTGCTTCTGATTTCTTTGTAATTGAATGGTTACACAATCAAAAATAGCATCAATCTTTTTGCCGTAAGTTTCTTCAAATACTTCGATTCGGTCAATTCGGTTTTCCATTTTGTCAATTCGAATTTCAATATCATTGATTTGATTTTGCATGCTATCCATCTGGTTTTGCATTCTATTCATCTGATTTTGCATACCATCCATTTGGTTTTGCATTCTATTCATCTGATTTTGCACGCTACTCATTTGATTTTGCACACCATCTATCTGATTTTGCATACCACTCATCTGACCTTGCATGCTATCCATTTGATTTTGCATACCACCAATTTGACTTTGTATGCCATCCAATTTTTGCAATATTTTCTCTTCCATATCTCTCACCACCTTTCTTTTTAATGCTTTCATCTTACCACACAAAAATCTAAATTGCAAGAAAATTTTTGTTTTTTACTCGACCTTTTTCGACAAATCGAAGATTGAATATAGCATATTTTTATTAAAAGTCAATAATCTGTGGTTGGTGATTGGTGTCTGTTACTGGTTTCATAATATCTCTTATTTGCCTTGCAATACCATTTTATAAAACATTTCTCTTTGTTTTTATTTGCATTTGGGAAATAAATTCTGGTTTTAAAGGGTGTGTCAAAACCACACCCCCTACAGTGGATTGATTGAATTGCTGGTTAATTGTTTTCGTCATTTAATTTTAAAACCGCTAAAAATGCTTCTTGCGGAACTTGTACACTTCCTATTTCACGCATTTTCTTTTTTCCTCGTTTTTGCTTCTCCAACAACTTCTTTTTTCTGGTAATATCGCCACCATAACATTTTGCAAGTACGTCTTTTCGCATAGCTGAAATCGTTTCTCTTGCAATGATTTTTCCTCCAACAACAGCTTGAATTGGTACTTCAAATAATTGCCTTGGAATCACAGTTTTCAATTTTTCCGCCATTTTACGTCCACGCTCGTAGCTTGACTCTTTATGCACAATAAACGAAAGCGCGTCTACTGCTTCGTTGTTAATATGCAAATCTAACTTTATCAAATCCGCTTTTCGATATTCTTTGAATTCATAATCCACAGACGCATAGCCTTTTGTTTTAGATTTGATGCAATCAAAAAAGTCATAAATAATCTCGTTTAACGGCAAATCGTATTCAAGCGTCACTCTTGTTTCATCCAAATAACGCATATCGATATAGGTTCCACGCCTTTCTTGGCAGACATTCATGACATTTCCGACAAATTCTTTCGGAATCATAATTTCGGCTTTCATGATTGGTTCTTCCATCATGCGAATTTCAGTTGTGGCTGGTAAATCCGTTGGATTGTACAATTCAATGACTTCCCCACTCGTTTTATGGACTTTGTAAATAACCGATGGAGCCGTTGTAATCAGTCCAATATCGAATTCGCGCTCTAACCTTTCCATGACAATTTCCAAATGTAACAATCCCAAAAATCCGCAGCGAAATCCAAAACCTAGTGCAGCCGATGTTTCTGGTTCGTAATTTAACGCGGCGTCGTTTAGTTTTAGTTTTTCCAATGCTTCTTTTAATGGCTCATATTCACTTCCATCGATTGGGTAAATCCCGCAATAAACCATGGAATTGGCTTTTTTGTAGCCGGGAAGTGGCTCGGTTGCTGGATTGTTTTTTAGAGTAATCGTGTCGCCTACTTGTAAATCAGAAATCGTTTTCACACTTGCTGAAATATAGCCAACTTCGCCTGCTACTAATTCGCAACTTGGCTCATAACCACCTGCCTTGAAATAACCAACTTCTGTAACTGTAAAGATTTTCCCAGTTGCCATAAACAAAATCTCATCATTTGGTTTGACTACTCCATTTTTGATACGGACATAACTTAAGGCTCCTTTGTAATTATCGTAAACAGAATCAAAAATTAAAGCTTGCAAAGAAGCCGTCTCATCTCCAGAAGGTGCTGGAATATCCGTTACAATTCTTTCTAAAACCTCTTCGACATTTAAGCCAGTTTTAGCAGAAATGCAAGGCGCGTCCTGGGCAGGAATGCCGATGATTTCTTCGATTTCGTTTTTGACTTCATCTGGTCTTGCATTTGGTAAATCCACTTTGTTGATGACTGGCAAAATTTCTAAATTGTCGTCCAAAGCCAAATAGACGTTGGCAAGCGTTTGCGCTTCCACACCTTGGGTACTATCCACGACCAAAATAGCACCTTCGCATGCGGCTAAACTTCTGGAGACTTCGTAATTAAAGTCGACATGCCCTGGTGTGTCAATTAAATTAAATTCGTACGTTTTGCCGTCTTTGGCTGTATAATTCATTTTGACGGCTTGTGATTTGATGGTGATTCCTCTTTCACGTTCGATATCCATGTTGTCAAGGACTTGGGATTCCATTTCGCGCTCGGATAGGGCTCCTGTCATTTCGATGATACGGTCTGCTAAGGTAGATTTTCCGTGGTCAATATGCGCAATAATGCTGAAATTTCTGATTTGTTTTTGTTTTTCTTGCAAAACTGTTTTCCTCCGTTTTTGTTTGATGTTTCTATTATACTTTACTTTTTTAAGTTTATCAAGAATTTTTTCGTAAAAAACACTTTAAATCATTTCATTTTTACAATATCACATCACAAAATAACCCCAAAATGCTAAACTTTTCGTCTAACATCCGGGGTTATTTCTATTTCAAAATCCAAGCTTTTCTTATCTGTTCCTTCTTTAACTCCCAAAATGTTGCCTGAACATAATCTGGCAAAGAGTTACTATGAGAAGAACAAATAATTTTTTCCCAAGATTTTTCTTTACAGATTCTCTGCTGTTCTTCAGAGAGAGTTTCATAATAGGCATCTTCTTTTTCTACCGCCTTTTCCCACTCCTCTTCTGAAAGATTTCTATCATCGGCATCATAATAAATGGCGTCATAAATGACGTTATGCCAATTGTCAAAATCGGTCAAGAGAACCTCCTTATCTGGAATTTCTATTTCCAAGAGGACAGATTTTTTGGCTACTTTAAATTCAGCCTTCCTCATATCTGGGCGTTTATTCCATCCATCAATCCTGTACCACGCCCAAATTGGAAACTCAATTCCTTTTGGTGGATTTCCAACTTTTTGTTTCATTTGTTGACCTATCCACCGATAAGCGGACTCAAAACAGTCCTCCATTAAGGAAGTTTTATTGTAGCAGTAACTTCCTTGTGTTTTCAATACTTCAAATACAGCATAATCCTGTATCGTCCACAATTTCATAATCTTCCTCCTTTTCTATTTTTTGTTAATTATAGTATACCATAAAACCAATTTTATGTCAAGTATTTTTTGATTATTCAAACATATTCAAAGTATCATCTCTCGTAATTCCTTCCAAATTGTAATACGTATCTGGCACATCTCCAACAATTACCGCTTCTGTTAGTAAAACTTCTGATTGAATATCTCTTCCATACACACCAATTGGTGTCAAAATACTAATGGATGTGCTTAAATCCAAATAAATTTTATGCATGGTCTGATTCACATTAAAACTCTCAAAATCAGACCTTAAATCCGTATTAATTTTTCCTGCTGCCTCTAATTCAATATCAAATTTCGGTCCGATATTGCTTAAAACACTGACACCGCTGACAGTTCCAAAATTGATATAAACCATAATTCTTGGTGTATTGTCAATTGCTTTTTGAATATTGGAAGCGATTTTCGTCGTAATTTCATTGATTAAAACGGTGTTATATTGCATTAGCACAATGTCCCCATGACCATCTTTTTGCACATTGACCAAATCATGATATTGATAATTGCTCATGACTTTGTGGACTTCTTCGTTGACAATTAAAACTGCTTTGGAACCTGCTGCTGTCTGGCAACTGGCTACAAAAATTGGATAGGCAGAATACACAAAACTGCCAATTGAAATCACAGAAGTTACCAAAATAATATGAAACCAAGTACGTATTGGATTTCGTTTTTTGGCTTTTTTCGGAGAATGTTTTATCTTTGGAATTCTAATTCTGGGTCTAGAATAAATTTTATCCATCGTTTTCTCCTTTTGGTTTTGAATAGAAAAAAGGTTGGTAAAAACTAATTGGTACATGAAAAAGGACACGGTGCCCCGTGCCCCTTCGTTTTATTTCATGATATATAATTTTTCACCCGCATTGATTTTTGTATTGTCTTGTAAATTGTTGGCTTGAATAATACTGTTCATCGTTACTTTAAAGTCTCGTGCAATATTCCAAATCGTGTCTCCATCTTTGACAAAATACACAATCATAGCATAATCACTTTGGTCTTCGCATGGCTCTTCTTGAATGTCGTCAATAATGCGGACTGTTCTATAGTTTGCATTATTGGGTTTGATTTCTAAATCAACATCACAAACAACGTCTTCGCCAGTTAATTTGAAATGCTTTTTTGTGAAATTCATTTGAAGGTCGTCTGTGTTGCAATCCAGTTTTACCATGAAGGGAACTTTTGCATTTTTGACACCTAAATTATTGCCTGTTTCAAAATAAATATCCAAAATTAATTCTCCCTCATAATTGGCGCCATTTCCCATTGGCGTTTTGTTGGTGATATTGGCTCTGCAATCAACATCATAAAGCGAGCGAATGTCTTCTACTAAAATATTTTCACTAATGTTAATATTTTCTTTCATGGTTTGCGTGCTGGTTTGCACTTCAATTGTTTTTTGATTAAAACTGATATTTTTATGGATTCCATACATATCTTGCACCATTTCAATGCTCTTATTTTGATAAACTTCCGCACGAACTTCAAAATCAATCTGGCAACTTATGCTTTTCATTTCTTTGGCGTTTGGCTTGAAATTCATGTTACGTACTTTATAATCAATGTTACAAACATCTTCATCGGTTACTTTTTCCATATCGATAAAATTCATAATCGGAATCGTACTTTCAACCGTTGCAATCCTTGCATTTTCAGTAATATATAATAATTTGATATTGACATCAGCTTTTGATAACACTTTATTATAACTCATTTTATTTTCGATATGTTCAATCGAAATATCACTTTTCAAAATGTCCACAATCGAATCTGCTTCGTCAACACTAATATCTTCCTTTAGGGAACTTTTGATTTGATTCATGGCTACAATTGTGTTTAAATCTACTGTTTCTTGCAATTTTTCAACACCAGACAAAGTATTCAAATTATCGATATATTCCACATTTTTGCATTCAAAGAAATTGAAATAAATTTTCAAATTGACGCACACACTAATTTTTCTCTCATTCAAAATTTTGCTTTCGACATTTACAATTTCAATTCTGTATTTGGTAGACATTTGACTTCCAATATTGCTGTCTTCGATGAAATCCATGAAATCGAGAGTGGTTTGAATGCATTTTGTTTCTCCGTTATCGGACAAATAAAGAATGTGTGTATCTACATTCCCATCAAATCTATATTTTCCGTTCTGTACATTCTTCTTTATAAATATAGGGATTGGAATTGGTTCCTATCACATTTACGATGTCTGGTTTGGCGTCTGGGACAATGATATCTCCTTTGACTTCTATGGTTTTCATTTTTTCTGCCATTTTTTTGTTAATGGATATCGTATTTTTTTCCATAAAAAAAATCCTCCTTTTTGTTATCTATAACATTTATATGGAGAATCTTTTGAAATAATTCCTATTTTATAAAATTTTTTTATTTTTCTAAGCAGTTTCAACTGGTAAGTTTAAATCTGTTTTTGGGTTTGCCATCATTGTTCCTTCTACTGGTTGTGGCGCTAATTTGTGAAGTTTATTTTTTCTGTCTGCTACATCTGGAATGTCTAGTGGAATATAATTGTCTCCATTAAACATGCTAACTTCTACGGTTTTCATAAATAAGTCTGTGTAATTGTAGGAACCGACACGATTCACACTATCAAATCTTACCATGAAATAATCTTTATAAGTTCTTTCAATGGTTGCCTCCCTTTCTTCTGGTTTACTTCTTTTTCCTGCTGGCTCTTTAATGATAATTTTTTGTCCTACGTTTTCTCCAATATTTTTTCTCATGTTTGCGATTTCTGCTTTATAAATTCCCATAATATTACACCACCTATTTTTTATTTATTGTAATTTTTTTATATCATAGGTGAGGTTAATTGTCAAAATGGGATTTGGAGATTTTATTTTCTGTAGTTTTGTATTTTCAATGGTTTCAAGGATTCGCCGGACATTTGTGTCATTTGTATTACTTTTTTGTTACATTTTTATTACATTTCTCTTTACAAACGTAAGTTTTTATGCTATTATAAAATAAATTTTATTTCGAATGTACTTTTAATCAAAAGTATTTTTCCAAAAAAAATAAGTCAATGTATTTACATTCCCATTAATAGAAAGGGGGTGATGCCATATGCCAAGTTTTAGATGCAAAAAAGAACAAAAGAAAAAACTTAGAAAAATGCTACATAGTTTTATAGACTCAATTAAAAAACTTCTTGAAATTATAAAACTTGTTAAAGATATTTTAAACTTCTAAGGAAAAACTGGTAGTGTAGCAGCACTACCAGTTTTTTAAATTTTTTATGCACGTTTTAGATACAAATTTTCTTATGCATTTACTTTTATATTATATACTATTTTTTTTATTTGTCAATTGTTTTAAGTATTTTTCTAAAAATTCCCCATTTTTTTCAAGTTTGACAATTCTTAATAAATATGCATTTCATTCTTCAATGCAAGCATCCAATTTTTTCGTAATTTCTTCCTTATCCATTTTCTGCCCAATAAACACCAATTTAATCACACGATCACCGTAGGTTTCATCCCAATTTTCTCGTGCATAGGAATTTTGGGCTAAAATAGCCCTTTTCTCCTCTTCTGGGCATGACGCAATCCACTGGCCCACTTCATATGCCTGTACTTGCTTGCCAGATTGTTCAAAAACATACATCGTTTCTGGTTCATCTGAAAACCAAAATAATCCTTTTGAGCGTATGACATTGTTTGGAAGATTGACTGCAAATTTGTCAAATTTTTCTTTATCAAACGGTTTTTTACGAAAATATACAAAGGTTCCAATTCCGTATTCTTCGGTTTCCCCTTCTTCTTCGTGCTCATTATCATCTCGATTCAATTCTTCAATCCAGCCAGCAGACATGGAGGCTTCGTCAAAGTCAAAGGCATTGGTATTCAAAATCTTGCTGATTTCTACTTTTCCATAATTGGTTTCAATCATTTCTGCTTTTGGTTGCAAGGTTCGAATGATGGCTTTTACTTTGTTTAATTCCTCTGCCGTTAATTCATCGACTTTGTTTAGAATAATTTTGTTGCAAAATTCGATTTGTTGAATTAATAAATTTTCGATATCTTCGTCATCGATTTCTTCTTTGACTAAGTCATCTCCGCAAATGAAATTCGTCGCGTAAACGTAAACTATCCACAACAGTTACGACATTGTCTAATCGGCATATTTGAGGTAAGCCATATTTTTGCGTTTCGTCTGATAATACGGTGATAGTTTGCGCAATTGGCAATGGTTCGCAGACTCCACTTGCTTCGATTAGAATATAGTCAAACTTTTTGGTTTTGATAATTTCCGCAATTTGTTTCATTAAATCAACTTTCAAGGTGCAACAAATACAGCCGTTTTGCAAAGGCACCAAACTTGCGTCCTCTTCTTGAACAATGCCTCCTTTGGCAATTAAATCGCTGTCAATATTGACTTCTCCGATATCGTTTACAATAACTGCAACTTTGTAGCCTTCTTGGTTATTTAATACATGATTGATTAAGGTCGTTTTTCCAGCCCCTAAATATCCTGTTAAAACAGTAATGGGTACGATTTTGTTTTCACTCATTTTTTCTCCTCCTTTATTTCTTGGTTATTATATAACTTTTGAGGAAAATAGTCAATTCTTTGGAAAAGATTCGGTAAGTTTTTCATTATACTCCAAAATATCCCCAGGCACACATTTTAAAACTTCACATATTTTGTCTAAGGTTGAAAATCGAATTGCTTTGCCTTTGTTCGTCTTTAGTATGGATAAATTGGCAGGTGTAATGCCTAATTTATCGGCTAGTTCTGAAGATGAAATCTTTCTTTTTGCCATCATAACATCTAAATTTACAATTATCATTTTTCTCACTCCTTAAATCGTTAATTCATTTTCTTTTTTATATTCGGTTGCCTTTTTTAATAATTCTGCTAATATATACAAAGCAATCGCAACTCCCAAAAATAAAACTGCTAAAAATAGCAAAATAACAATCACCACAATATCTTGTGATTTGGCTAAAATAACTTCATAAAAAAGATCAAATAGCCAAAAAAACGAACCAATCAAAGCAAATATTCCAGTCCATTTCAATATTTTTACATTATGGTCACAAAAAGGACAATTGTTTTTTAAGCTACCAAACAATTGGATAAATTTGTTTGTTATCATCAATAAAATCATTCCATTGGGATAAATCACGATACTGCTTGCACCTAAACTTAATCCAAATCCTTGTAGCACAAATGGTAAAGCCACCAAAAAAATCATTCCGCCCCAAAAACATACTCGCAAAAATGTTTCTAACATATCACCTATTCCATTTTTTCCTGTTATTTTCATAAAAAATACCTCCATCATTTTTATTTATAGAGGTATTTTATCACATTAATTATTATTTGTCAATATTTTTTTATCGTTTTTCAATATTTTTAACAATACAAACTTCCTTGTGGGAACACCAATCTTACCTCTGTTCCTTCCTCCTGCTCTGAATTTAATTCCAATGCCATTCCCAATTTATCACACAACTTTTTACACAAATATAAGCCAATTCCTGTTGATTTTTTATTCGACAATCTGCCATTTGTGCCAGTAAATCCTTTTTCAAAGACTCTCGTGATTTCTCCTTTTCTGATACCAATTCCATTATCCTTCACATACAAAATTACTTGTTCTTTCCCTTGTTTGGCAAAAATCTCAATTTCCAAATCACTTTCTGTTTTTCGGTATTTACTACAATTTTGCAGAATCTGGTTCAAAATGAAAACAATCCATTTGCTATCTGTATTCACTTGGATTTCTAAATCATGCAAATTAAGTCTTGTTTTTTCTCCGCATTAAAATCATTTTATTCTTTTTAATACTCTCACTTACTATCTCTTTTAAACTATTTTTCTTGATATAATAATCTTTTTCAACCGTATTGCTTCTTGCATAAAAAAGAGCCTGTTCAACGTAGTTTTCTAATTTATCGAGTTCTTCATCAATACTTTTGGTAATCGGATTTTTATTATTTTCAATCACCATTTTACTTGCTGCAATCGGCAATTTGATTTCGTGAATCCAAAGTTCAATATACTCTTTATAATCTTCTGTCAAATATTTATACTGATTGACATTTTCATACATCGATTTATCAATTTGCTCTAGATAATTTTTCAGCATTTTTCCTTCCAAAAAATTCGGAGTTTTAATAATTTCTGTTACCAAATAAGCTTCCTCTAGTTCACTTAACGTATCCGAAAATTTATCGTAAAATCGCTTTTTCGTCCCATATTCAATCAAAAGTTCCAGAAAAAAGCAAGTAAAAATTACAACTGGAATATACCATTTGATAAAAGTTCCAAATGGATAAATCATCAAAAAAATTTCGATGGTAAGAACTGCCAACAGCAAAAGTGCTATGCTTACGAATTTATCTTTTAAGAAATCCTTTAAATTCATTTAATTTTCGCTCCTTTTTAAAATGTAGCCTTGTCCACGTTTCGTTTCTAGCAATTCCTTCAAATTGAGTTCCTCCAATTTGTTACGCAATCGAGTAATATTAACCGTCAACGTATTATCATCTATAAAACTCTCACTATCCCACAACACTTCCATAATCTCTTCCCTTGGCACAATTTTTTCTCGGTTTTGAGCTAGATATTTTAAAATTTTAAATTCATTTTTGGTCAGTTCAATTACCTTATTTTCCTTCTCAATCGTGCTTTTGGCTAAATTCAGCATAAATTCTCTGCAATCCATTTTGTCCCCGCGCATTTAATGTTCCATTACTTCTTTTTAAAAGCGATGCAATTTTCGCCAGCAAAATCTGAATATTGAATGGTTTTGTAACATAATGGTCTGCACCATAATTAATGGAAATCAGTTCGTCCAACTCATTATCGCGACTTGTTACCATGATAATCGGTAAATTAGAAACTTTTCGAATTTCTTTGCAAATAAATTCTCCATCATTATTGGGCAAATTGATGTCAAGCAATAATAAATCTGGATTCATTTTTAAAATATCTTGAATTGTATCATCAAATTTTTTTAAAGTTTGTGCCTCGTAGCCATTGTTATGTAAGAAAATTTTTAGTTCATTGCACAATTTTTCATCATCTTCCACAATTAATATTTTCTGCATATTTCTCCTCCTTTTCCATTATACCATAAAAATCACAAAAAAACCTTACATTTTCGCAAGGCTTTTTTAGCTATTTTTTCTTCTTTGGTTTAGGAAGGGAGGTCACTTTTTCCGCTTTTTGCACAACTTCCCTACAAAAATCGCGCTGATCAATATCCAAAATATAATGTTCTTTCGCGCCTTTGTAAGGAAATCCGCATTCTGCATTTTTCATCATGTCTTCAATTACATCCAATTTTTTGACAAAAACAATATTCTCACAAACTGTCAGAACTGGTTTATTGTTTGCATAAACCATATATTCTCCAAACATTTTGCGATAGCGAATTTCTCCTATTCCTTGCAATTGCTCACATACATATTCTATATATTCCCCGTGTGGTTGCCATCGTTTTCTCCTTTCTTTTAATCAATCAAAAAATCCAATATATTCATTCCAACAGAAGAATCTACTTTATATAACTCTGTAAATCCACATTTGGAACAAGTTACTGTTACAAATTTCTTATTTTGAATATCAAATAATTTTGAAAAATTTCCACCTGTTGTTTGAATTTGACCTTTTTCAAATTCTGTATTTTCGCATTTAGTACACTTCCAATCCATTTTAGTTCCCCCTTTCTTTTCGACAATTACTTACAACAATCGACATTATTCCTACTATTATCAGTAAAATTCCTGACCAACTAAATTTGTTCAAAACATCATATATCATCTCTTTTATAAAATCACTCAAAGCTTGTGTGAACACCAAAATATGGTTAATATCAATGTTTTTCTCAATTACAAATTGAATTAATTCCAGCAAAATTCCTGAAGCTAGTAAACTCGTTCCAATCGTGCTCACAAATGCTAGAAAATCTTTTACATTTATCAATAGTGTTAAAATTAAAATTGCCACAAAAGTACCTATCAAAACCTTTTTAGCAACTGCAATCACTTCTTTTCCCTTTTCAATTGCCTTGGTAATTTGCTTATTATAGTTTGAAACAATTCCCACTTTATTTTCATAAACTTGCACCATCATTTTTTCAAAATCCTGAATATTTTTTTGCTGTTTTTCTGTTACATCCATATTATTTTCTTTCAAATATTGCTCAATATTAGCTTGGATTTGCAACTCCACATCTGCTGAATGGTTCACCGTTTCCGTGCCTTGATACCAACTCTCTATCACTCGATTAACATCTTTTTCAATCATCTCACGCGAGCACAAATTTTCAAATACCGTTTCTGGGAACCCTGATTGATACTGATATTCCTCAAATCCATTTTTCAAATCAATTTCCACTTTTTCATAAAATTGATTTTTTGCCAATTGCTCCACAATATATTTTTCGTTCAACACCGTATTCGACAGCAAAACCACAATAAATCCTGCTACAAAACTGACACATAGCAAAAATGCCAAAATGCTATTTATGATTCCTTTTACGATTTTCATACTTTTCTCCTTACATTACTTTGCTATAAACTACATATCTTTCTGTTGCATAACCAACATTGTTGATCGGCCAACATGTATAAATCATCAAAATTTCTTCTTGGTCAGTAATTGGCACTTTGTCTGTATCGTATTCATTTACAATTTGAGTATCATAAATTTGGTAAATAAATTCTCCATAATTTGTTGAAATTTGAATTTCGTCTCCGATTTTTGCTTGTGGCAATTTTCGCAAAAATTTGCTATAGTTGTGCCCCATTAGCACAATGCTTCCGCCTTCTCCAGGAAAATACGAATCATTATCATGACCAATCCCTTTTTTTAACAAATCCAATGTTTTTCCATAAAAGATAGGCAAATCAATCTCAATGCTTGGAATTTTTAAGGTGGCATATTGCGCTCCATAATCTGGTGGATTGAGTAAAACAGAAAAATTCTGGTCTTCCGTTTCTTCTTCAAAATTCTCCAAAACTGGCGGAATCGGTTCTTCTTGCAACTTCTGCGTATCAATTGTTATCATATCGACAAGATCGGTTGCCATTAGAAATTTTTCTTTTCCAAATCTTATTGATATCATACAGATTACTATAACAATCAAAAAAGCAACTATTCCATAGAAAATAGTTGCTTTTAAACCTTCTTTTTTATATTTATTTTGCATATATCTTTCGTACGCCTAACCCTACACTAGCAATGGCAACAATTGCTACGATTGTTTTGACTGCAACTGAATTATCATTTCCTGTATAAACAAGTTTATTTCCTGTTTTATTAGAAGTAGATGTGTTAGTTTTGTTACTAGATGAATTAGAATTATTCGTGGTTACTTTTTCATCTGAAAGATATTTAGTATAAGAAATTGCTTTAACAACTGTCTTTTTTCCATCTAATGTTTTAATTGTAACAATTTCTTTTGAAATATCAACTTGTACATCTAGACCTGCAATTTCTCCTGCTGATTTTACTAAAGATACCACTTCTGCTCTCACACTTTCACTTACTTGTGATGCATTCGTTGCACCAGTTTGCTCTAATTTGATTTTAGCTTCACTTAATTTAGCAATAATTTCATCTGCTTCGCTATTGGTTACTGGATTTTCTTTTAAATATTGCGTTAAACTTTGACGTTGTGCCTTGTCCAATTGAAAAGTTCTTCCATTAATGGTATGCGCCATTGTAACATAAGAAATTACATCATCATTTGTTGCAGCATTAACAACTGCTGACATCGATATCATTACAATCATTAATACGATTACACTAATTATTTTACTTAATTTATTCATTTTAATCTCTCCTTTTTTATTTAACTTCTTATATTTTATCACATTTTTCCAATATTTGCAATAGTTTTTTGAAAATTTTTAATAATTTTTGTAACAAAAATTGCAATCTACATTTCCATTAATTCCAGAAATCTTACCAGAACTGCTATATTGCCACATCGTATACTTGCCTTGATAGGTACATTTCGTATTATATTGAGCCACCCAAACATCACATGAAATCTGAGAAGCATTCATATTGTCATTTAAAAACGACTTGCAGGCATATAACATCGGGGTATATCCATAACTTACAATTGTACTACTGAACGTATTAGCAATACTTGTTCGCACGCTCTTGCTTACATTTTTATCCCTTGTATTCACACCCGAAACCAATTCCAAATCCAATGCAACCGGCATAGAAACTTGATTTTGGTAGCCATATTTCTTAAGTAAATTCACTACATATTCCGCATCTTTCTTTGCCTCTGTGGTATTGACTGCTGCCGAATAAAAATAGACACCAACTTTCATGCCACTTGCCACTGCATTCGCAAAATTTGTCTTAAATCGCGTATCTTCTGCCAATCCACCAGTTCCATAACCGCGATAGCCAATTCGGATCATCGCAAATTTAACATCAGTACTTGCCACTTGCTTCCAATTAATCGCTCCTTGAAATTGTGATACATCAATTCCTTTCGTTCCATTGGTTTGATAATTTGGCATTGTAGGATTGGTTGTGGGTGTGCTCGTATTATTGTTTGGGGGATTTGGATTAACCATAACCTTTGCTTGTACAACAAATTTTCGCTCTACGCCACCTATGATATCTCCATAACGCGATTTTTCATAAACTGTCAAAGTATGTGTGCCGGCGCTTATGCTAGAAGTATTGAGCATTTTTCCAAATCCTGCAAGACTCGTTTTGCTTTCATATTTGGTCATATATGGAACAATGTCCGCCCTGTAATAGCGGTCTGCTGTGGCTTTCCACACATTGTCAATGTAGATTTCAACCCTTGCATTTTCATCATTTGCTACAGCCCAACCTCCAATTGCCATATTTTCCCCTTGTTGATAAGTTTGCTGAAATGTTGGTGTATCAATACACATTTCACCTTGATATGGCTGATTGATAATAGGAAAGTTGATTTCAAAAGCACCAATTAAATCTCCAAATCGCGAAATTTGCTCGACTCTTATCTTATGACTTCCTACAGGTTGATTACTGATATCGATTGTTCCTTGAAATCCTGCCCTTGGAGTTGCCACAGTCCCACCATAGGACGATGAAACTAAATTGTCAACGTCTAATCTTGAAACTCTATCCAAATGATTGGCAACTACATTTCCATCTAGCAATACTCTAACACTCGCATTTTTATCATGGGAAACTGCCCAGCCTTGCAAATTGATTTTGCTCACTTTTTGTTTTATGAATGCCTGTCCATTGGTTGGATTTTCTAAATTCATCGTTCCT
Organism: uncultured Eubacteriales bacterium; assembly: GCA_948443845.1. Lineage (GTDB taxonomy): Bacteria > Bacillota > Clostridia > TANB77 > CAG-508 > Scatovivens. Next base: position 19,612 of record CAOJUE010000023.1, read on the forward strand.
TGATATTTTTGATTGTTGATATTGATTGCAATTTCTTGCGAAGTTATAACATCTCCAAATCGCGAAATTTCCTCTACTTTTAATTTATGTATTCCTGCTACCTGATTGCTAATGTCAATTTCTCCGCTAAATCCTGCCTTCGGCGTTGCTTTGGCTCCGCCATAAGTGGGCGAAATTAGAGTATCTACATCTAGTCTTTCGCATCTTGTTAAACTGTTATTTACAATTTTTCCGTCTAGCAATACTCGTACGATTGCATTATTGTCGTTTGAAACTGCCCAACCTTGGAGTTGTACTTTGGTAATGTTGGGACGGGTAAAGGTTTGTGCGTTGGTTGGTTTTTCTAAGTATATTTTCCCTTGGTAGTTTTGATTGGCTAGGTTGATGCTAACTTCTGTCGAAGCGATTATGGTTCCAAATCGGGAGATTTCTTCGATTTTTAGTTGATGCACTCCTGCACTTTGATTGGAAATATCTATTTCTCCGCTAAATCCTGCTTTGGGCGTTACTTTGGCTCCGCCATAAGTGGGCGAAATTAGAGTATCTACATCTAGTCTTTCGCATCTTGTTAAACTGTTATTTACAATTTTTCCGTCTAGCAATACTCGTACGATTGCATTATTGTCGTTTGAAACTGCCCAACCTTGGAGTTGTACTTTGGTAATGTTGGGACGGGTAAAGGTTTGTGCGTTGGTTGGTTTTTCTAAGTATATTTTCCCTTGGTAGTTTTGATTGGCTAGGTTGATGCTAACTTCTGTCGAAGCGATTATGGTTCCAAATCGGGAGATTTCTTCGATTTTTAGTTGATGCACTCCTGCACTTTGATTGGAAATATCTATTTCTCCGCTAAATCCTGCTTTGGGCGTTACTTTGGCTCCGCCATATGATGGCGAAATTAGGGTGTCTACATCTCCTCTTGAACATCTTCTTAAATTGCTGTTTACGACATTTCCGTCCAGTAATACTCGTATCGTTGCATTACTATCGTTTGAAACAGCCCAGCCTTGGAGTTGTATTTTGGTAATAGCGGGACGAGTGAAGGTTTGTACGTTGATTGGATTTTCTAAATACATTTTTCCTTGATAATTTTGATTCATTATGTTGATTGTACTTTCTGTCCAAGTTACCACGGCTCCAAATCGGGAAATTTGCTCAATTCTTAATTGGTGGGTTCCTATACTTTGACTGCTAATATCAATTTCTCCACTAAATCCTGCCTTTGGCGTCATTGCTGTTCCGCCATATGATGGCGAAATTAAGATGTCTACATCCCCTCTTTCACATCTTTGTAAATTGCTGTTTATGACATTTCCATCTAGCAATACTCGCACAGTTGCATTGCTATCGTTTGAAACTGCCCAACCTCGAAGTATGATTTTGTTGATATCTGGTCGAGTTATTTTTTGCGCATTTAGGGGCGTTTCTAGGTTCATTGTACCTTGATACTCGATTGGCTCAATTGCTTCTTTTGCTTGAAATATCTGGGATTCTTCTGTTTCTAAATTTTCTTGAATTTCTTCTTGTGTATCAATTGGTGGACTTTCCACGGTTTCCTTAATTAAATTTTCTGGAATATCAGAGGTTTCTAATATTTCTTCGTTTTGCGTGTCTTCTATTATTTCATTTGTAACAGCATATAATGGGTTGGAATATCTGGTAAATAAAAAAATAAAAGATAGTATTATTGTTAAAATCTTGGCTTTCATTTTTCCTCCATTCTCCAAATAAAAACCTTATTGATTTCAAAAATTATATCTTTTATTAAAAACCTTATTGTTTTATTTATATCACAAGTATCTACTTTTGTAAATACCTATTTTTAATTTTTATGTGATATATTGATGAATATAGGGTATTTTCCTAAGTAAACTTACACAGATAAAACTAAACATAAACACACACATTGCCATAATTGGAATCAAAAATACCACATGTATCTTAGCAAAGCAAGGCTGAAAAAACGCCATCATTCTAATTCCAAAGGCATGAATTAAATAAATTCCAAAACTCGCATTGGATAACTTCATAATCACTTTGCTTGCTCGTTTCTTTATTTTTCGCTTGGAAATCGTATCTTTAGTCCATACGAATATTGCCATGCTGGCAAAAAATGTGGTAATAAAAAAATGACCATAAAAATTTTGCGTTGTTTTGCCTAAGCTTAGGGAATATAAACTATTTCCAACAATGCATACAAAAATACTGATTAGCCCCAATCCATATAAAATAGTGCGATTGGTTTTCTTCATTTTATAGGTGTTTAAATAATATCCTAATAAAAAATATCCGATAAACCCTATCTCAATTGTAAAACGCTTAAAAATTGCATTGGCATATTGGAAAATTCCTAAGTTGAATGGCTCTATTGTATCTCTTAAAATAGAAAAAATGAAAAAGAAAATAAGCAAATATTCCATTTCTTTTTTGGAAGAGTACCTTGTTATTTTTTGTAGAATTGGTACTAAAGCATAAATTCCAATTAACATGGGAATGAACCAAAGATGATAGTGACTGCTTAAAAATGCGTTTTGCACAATCGTTTTTAGGTTAATGGTATGTTCGTCTAAATAAAAAGTTACTATCGCATAAAATATCGTATAAAAAATATAGGCTACTAACAATCTTACGATATTTTTCGTATACAATTTCTGGATGCTTATTTCTTCTCGCTCTTCATTTAAAAACAAGGCTCCACTTACCATAACAAAAATCGCCACTGCAAATCGAGTACAACTGTCATAAAAGTTAAAAACTTGCCATTCAAACGTATTGGGCAAGTAATCACCTAAATTTTGAGATGAAATATGTAAAATAATTACTGCCATACAAGAAATAATTTTTAGTACATCAATATAATATAAACGAGTTGTAAAATTGGGGTAGATATTTAATAAATTAATTTTTCCATTCATCATAGCCATTCTCCGTTATTGATTTTTCGTTATTGTATCATATTATTTTGATTTTGAACATAAAAGTAGAAAAATTTTTCCATTTTGTATTGCATTCTTTTTGGATATTGTGTATAATAGTAGAGTAAGTTTTATAGGGGTATAGTGTTAATGGTAGCACATCGGTCTCCAAAACCGCCTGTGAGGGTTCGAATCCTTCTACCCCTGCCAAAAAATCCTAGCCTTAGGCTAGGATTTTTTCTATTTTCTCTTCTTTCTTTGTCTCCACACAAGAATTCCTACTAACAAAATCAAAACTGGAACTGCAAATATCACAATCAAAACAATTCGATTTTGCTCTTTTGTTGCTGTAAATACATACGATGAACCTGCCATACCTTTTCGCAAAGTTAAACCACCTTCTTTTTCTGCTAAAGCAGAAATGCTGTTAATAGCAAAATCTTTATTGCTTCCCAAATACGATAATGGATACTGATTGCTCAATTCCGAAACAATATAATCTGTCATAAATTGTCCATTTCCTGAAATCACTAATTTAGATGTAATCGCATCTGAACTTTCCGCATTTTGTTCCTCACCATTTTCTGTTCCTTCACTCGATGTTCCTTCTGAAATTGTTTTCGTAACCAAGGCAGCAATTGTAAAATGTCCCGTTTGCGCGGTTTTAGCAGCTGTATTAACATCTGATGAAAAATCCGTTACAAATACGGCAGAATCTGTTGTTCCCAATAATTCTTCATACGTTACCTTCAAATTGTTCAATTCTTCTTCAGACAAGAAGTTCAACTTCTCTGAATAAGCAAGCCACATATAACTATCTGAATAAATATCAGCCGTTATTTCACTAGTGTTTGATATTTGTGGTCTGAAAACATAGGGATAATTCGAAACTGTATAGCTACTATCTGCTTCCAAAATATAACCATTCTCAACACTTACACCATACACATCCAATATTTTTTGCAAATTGCTAAACCCTACACTTTGTTCTAACACATCTCTTGTCAAGAAAATATTTCCACCTTGATTAATATAATTTAAAACCGCTTGGGTTTCATTCTCCAAAAAATCTTTTTCAGGCGACATAATCGCTAAAACATCACAATCTTCTGGAACAGCACCTACCGAAGTAAGATTTACTGTACTTACTTCAAATGCTTCATTTTGCAAATACGTTGTCAAAACACCCAATTCAGCTTGCGAACTTCCGTCCAAATTTACTTTAAATTCGTCATGCCCTTCCACAAAATAAACCTTTGGCTTATTTTCAATACTCAAACTCAAAATCGAATTCGTTAAAGTTTGCTCCGTTGTATCAACTTCGGCATAAGTTGTGTAATCATAACTGTGAAATTCGGAACCAGCATCAATTATTTTTTTACTATTTCCAGATTCGACTACAACAATCGAATAACCGTCTTCCAACTCAAATTCTTGAACTTTGGCAAGATTGGTTTCACTTGACAACATCTCATAAGAAATTTTTCCATTCGCTTGGCAGTATTGCTTTATCAATCCAACCACAGAATCATTTTCATCAATTCCAAAAACATAGATTTTGATATCTTGGTCAATGGATTCTAGTGCTTTTTTTGAACTATCAGAAAGTGTATAGATTTTATTAGCTGTTACATCAATTTCTGGTAAATCCAAAGATTGCACTCCTATATTCAATCCTATAAATGCTGCAATCAGTACTAGTACTGTAAGAATGGTAAATACTTTACTAGCAATAATGGTTTTTCTAAATTTTAACGAAAATCTTTCCGAAAATTTAATATCTGATTTTTCTTTCTCTTCCATATCCTAAACTTCTCCTTTCTACTTCACACTTTTTCTTCTTTGTAAAACAACAATCGTAAGTAGAATAAATAATACCGCAAACGATACAAAAGTCACTACTTCTGAAATTGTAATTAAACCTTCTGGAAATTTTTCAAACATACTAATTAAAGAAAACAATTGCAAATTGCTATTAATATCTGGCAAAAACCACATAAGCAAAAAGGCTCCAGCTGTTAAAAAATAGGCTACAATTTGGCTTTCTGTAATAGAAGACGCGAACATACCAAATGCCAAATACGCCAAACTCAACAAGAAAAAGCCAAACAACGTGCTAAGTGCCACTTTCAAAGAAGGGTCTCCAAAACACTTTAAAATCACAAAATACATTAATGTTAAGATTTCGGTTATCACCAAAATAATTCCTGCTGCCAACAATTTCCCTAAAACAACCGATGTAACACTTCTTGGCGAAGTCAAAATCAATTGCTCGGTTCCAGATTTTCTCTCTGATGCAAACATTCCCATCGTCAAAACTGGTGCAACAAATGTTAAAATCGTTGCCCCATTGTAAAATAAATACTCGAAATTCATCGATTGGTAACTAAAAATCGAGATATAGAAAAATACACTAAATAATAGTAAAAAAATTCCAATAAACACATATCCTGTCGATGAAAACAGATAACTTTTCAATTCTTTTTTCATTACCGCAAACATTACGCATCTCCTCCTTTTGTTTTATCCCTTTTTTCTTGTTTCTTTCTTTCCTTTTCGGCTTTTTTCTCTGCTTTTTCTTGTTTCTTCATTTCGTGTTCTTCTCTTAATTCTTGCACTTCTTTTTCATACTGTATTTTTTTAATTTCTTTTTGATTATATTCTGGTCTTCCTTCTACAAGTTTCACAAAGGCATCTTCTAGTGAGGTTTCCTGTTTTTTCATTTCCAAAATAATGATATTAGATTTAGCACAAGTCGTCGAAATTTCTTTTCGAATATCTTTCCCGTTTTCTACAACAACTCTATATTCCTTGCTTCCATCTTCTTTTTCCTCCACAAAGGAAATCTCTTTGATGGCTGAAATCGACTCTTTGATGGAAGTAAGCTTGCTTTCTTCCGTTTCTTCTACAATCACATTGATGATTTGGTCTTTTGTCGATGTTTTTTCCAAATTTTCTGGCGTATCAACCGCAACAATTTCACCTTTATCAATAATAATCACTTTTTCACAAATTTGGCTAATTTCAGAAAGAATATGCGAACTCAAAATAACGGTATGATTTTTTCGGAACGATTTAATTAATTCCCTAATTTCAATAACTTGCTTTGGGTCCAAACCAACGGTTGGCTCGTCCAAAATCAAAATTTTAGGGTCACCAACAATGGCACCTGCCATGCTAACTCTTTGTTTGTAACCTCTGGAAAGAATTTTGGTTAAATTATTTTGTACTTTTTCTAAGCCAGTCCTTTCAATTGCTTTTTGAACTGCCTCTTTTCTCTCTTTCCTTGGAATCATTTTCAAATCTGCCATGTATTCTACAAATTCTTTGACTGTCAAATCAGAATATAATGGCGTTCCTTCTGGCATATAGCCAATTTGCGCTTTTACTTTTTTAGGCTTTTTGTCAACATCATATCCACCTACGATAATTTGTCCGCTCGTTGGCTCAATAAAACCAGTTATCATATTCATGGTAGTGGATTTACCTGCGCCATTTCTTCCCAAAAATCCAACGATTTGACCTTCTTTTACTTCAAAATTAATATTTCGTACTGCATAAAAATCGCCATATTGTTTGGTCACATTCTTTACTTCTATCAAAGTTTTGTCCTCCTTAAAATAATTTATTTTTATTCTAATCATAAAATCTTAAAATAATCTTAAATTCTTGCAATCAATGCTTTAATTTTGATGCCTTCTTCCGAAAACATGGTTTCATGTTCTGTCATAATATTTTCTTCAAAAATTGGCTCGCTATGTAAATCATAGGTTTTAGAAATCACTTCAAATCCTGATTCTTTCAAATATTCGAAACTAGATTCAAATAATTCATCATTATCGGTTTTAAAATGAATTTCTCCGCCTTTTTTTAGGAATTTCTTATAATTTTCAAGTTGCCTTGTGTGGGTTAATCTTCTTTTATTGTGCTTTCCTCGAGGCCATGGATTGCAAAAATTAAGGTAGATTCTATCTACTATATCTTTTTCGCCAAAAACGTCAAAAATCCTTTCCACATTGGCTCGAATTAGCAATAAATTTTCTGGATTTTGCATTTGGTAAGCCATTTCAATATTTCGTTTGGAAAGACCAAGCATTGCCTCAATCATGTCTACCGCAATAAAATTGATTTCTGGATGCTTAGACGCCATTTGTGCAATAAAGTTTCCTTTTCCGCACCCTAATTCAAGATACAATGGCTGATTTTTAGTAAACTGCTCATGCCAGCCATTTTGGTAAATTTCTGGATTGTCAATATAAAATTCTGCTTTTTCTAGTTCTTCCTTCGCCCATTTTTTTCTACGAATTCGCATTTTGTAAAACCTCCTGTTTTTAATCCATAAAAAACCTCATCTCTGCTATTTCATTTTGCTTGAGATGAGCTACTTGGTTCATTTATTATATTTGATTCTTGAATATTTGTCAATCTTTTTATTTTATGAATTATTTAACAAGAGCCCCATTTCGAGGCTCTTGTTAGATATGAAAATAAACATATTTTAAAAATTAAAGAGAAACATAAATTTCCTGCACTTCTACTGTTCTATCATAAAAAGGTCCAACACCGCAGTATTTGAGTAGTACAGCATCATTGGAATCTTTAACATGATACCAGCCAGAATCAGAACTTGGTTCAATTTTAAGATCTTGTGGTAACTGAACTTCATAATAATTATTATCCTGTTCACAAACAATCTCGATTCCCAATTTCTTGTAAATTTCTGCAAGATATTCTTCCTGGTCATATTTCTTGCAAAACTCCGCAGGAACACACCCATTAAACTTAATTGGAAGTAATTTAGAATGTTCCATTCTTGCTTGAAAAATCGCACTAGTAACATCAACTGCATTATCTAATCCAATGCCAGCCATTGCAGTCATTACTGAAAATTCTGCAGCCACTTTCAAATCGTTGTTTCCCTTGCCGCATGATTTATCTTTTGAAGATTCTTGTTTTGCTTTAAGCCATCTCTTGTACTTATCTTTAAAGGCATAACGATATTCACTCGAATCTTTGTCATAATGTTCCAAGAAAAACTCCACTCGTTCTTCATTTAGCGGAATATCACGGATGAGCTTTCCTTTCAGGTGAATCGCCGCCTGCCAAAACTTCAATTCATCACTTTGCCATGATACTGGTACTTTTCTCTCAAGGGTCTCTGTGCTGAAACTCCTGATATTTTCAGCATTGTCATTAATCAAAGCAGCTAAAAATGCTGTTGTAAGAACTTCTTCTGGAAAATCTGTCATCACTGGCGTATCGTTTTCCAAACACATTGCAAAATAATACTCTTTTGTTCTGTATGGCAGAGGAGTGATTTCAAGAAATTGATTCTTTCCATGCATAGTTTTAGCAAAAAGGCGAGCACCTAAGGTCCAAAAATCCTGTGTTAGGACTTCTGGTTTTCTTTTAGCAACGGAGTAAAACCAATCCTCAGAGTCACCTCTGCGCTCCGTATACCTTGCATCAACTCCTTTGAGCATTGCACAAGATACCATTTCTTCATCAATATAATCAAGTGGCATATAAGCAAAGCAATTTTCTTCAAAGTGAAGTGACCAAACATTTGATGCAATGTAATCCTTAAAGAAGTCCCTGTCAAATTCTTGTCCCATATGTGCTTTCACATAAGTGAGCATATCATTTTTTCCACTCACACCCGTCAAAGCACGAAGGAAAAAATCTCTTGTGCGATACTTCTTCGGAACATCATCAAATTTGATTCTGCCATAGTTCATAGCATAAACATAATGTCCCGGCGTCATGTCTTTCTGACCTTTTTGGTAAATGTAAATTGGTAGTTCACTTACCTTTCCAAAACGAAACTCTCCTTCCTCGAATTTCATTGAAATCCGTTTGTAACTTGGTAAATCTGTTATTTTCATATTTTGTCCTCCTTAAACGATAGAATTATTGTTGCATTAGGAGGACTCCATGGCCCTCCCAAATTTTATTGGATTAGAGCCAACTAAAGTTGTCCTATAATTGTATTATCCTGAATCCGTGAATTTCACAGATTAATAAATTTCTCTATAAAAAAAGAACAGAT
>CAOJUE010000024.1 GCA_948443845.1 uncultured Eubacteriales bacterium
CACTTGACTTTTAATCAAGTTGTCCCGCGTTCGAGTCGCGGATAGCTCACCAAACGGATATATTGAAAAATATATTCGTTTTTACATGGCCCCTTGGTCAAGCGGTTAAGACATCGCCCTTTCACGGCGGAGACATGGGTTCGATTCCCGTAGGGGTCACCAAACTTTGCAATTGCCATTTTAGCTCAGTTGGTAGAGCAACTGATTTGTAATCAGTAGGTCGTCTGTTCGAATCAGACAAGTGGCTCCAAAAAAGCAGTTATTCTAAAACGAGTAACTGCTTTAAATTTGTTAAAAAACCTTGATTTTTATAGGCATTTAGAAAATTAGTTTTAAAAAATAAAAAATTTAATAAGAATTAGCAAAGATTATGAAAGTTTAAAATAGTTTATTAAAATTGATAAAATTGGGGAACAATTGGGGAATAAATTGGGGAACGATTTTTGAGATTGGGGAACGATTTTTTACTTAGACCTAAAAGAATATTTAAAAAATAATGCTCATAGCATTATTTTTTTTATTTTAAATAATTTGACAACAATTTGACAACATTTTAAGAAAAATAATATTTTATAGAGAGGTGGTTGGAAATGTTAAAATTTATTATGGGATTATTTGTAGGGGCTAATATTAGCCTCTTTTTATATGCTTGTATTCTTGCTGGGAAACAAGCAGACATACATATTGAAAAGGAGGTAAAGCGTGAATGAAGAATATCAAGTTAGTTATTATTCCATTATTCCGGCTACGGTTAGATATGATACTAATCTCAAAGCAGCAGAAAAACTGATATATGGAGAAATAACATCGTTAGCAAATCGACTGGGTTATTGTTTTGCACAAAATAGATATTTTGCAAATTTATATAAAGTTTCGATACATACTGTTTCACAATGGATTTCACATTTAGAAAAACAGGGATATATTCATGCACAACTAATTAAAAACAGTCGAAATGAAGTTAAAGAACGAAGAATATATATTGTAGATAACCCCTATGTACAAAAAAATACATACCCCTATGTATCCAAAAATACAGACGGTATGTACGAAAATGTACAAGATAATAATATAAATAATAATATAGATGACTTTTTTAATTTAGTCATGAATAACAAATATATTATTCCAACTAAGTTTTATTTGATTTTAGAAAGATTGAAGTTAATTTATTCAAAAGAAATCTTATCAATTATGACACAAGATAAAGTGCAAATGGTAAAAGAGGTTATTTTTGTTTTATATGAGTTATACAATAGTAAATTTACGTATATTCTATCACAAGTAAATGCGGATTCATTATTTAATTTATATTTAATTGCACAAGAACATAAACCAATCGATTTTTTGAATTATTACAAAAGAAGTATCATAAACAAATATACATATAACAGTACTTAGGGGAGTTGATTTTATGCTAAATGAGTATATGAATAATTTTCAAGATATTGTATCTTCTATTCTATTTGTAGGATTTAAAATAACATTGATTATACTTGTAGTGTTATTAGTATTATCTTTGATTATGCTTGCGATAGGATGTTTGATAAAATCACAAAAGATAAAATCAAAGTTTTTAATTGTTGTACCTAGTTTGCTAGTGGGAAATATACTTTTTCTAATTTTCCCTTGTATTCTGGTATATTTTAAGAATATGATTTAAAAGTAGTCTTTTTTATAGACACTGAAAAATATGTAAAGGAGTGATAAAATATGAATTTAATCAAGAAAAAAAGGATAATTTCGAAATTATCTACAATAGCAACAACAATTACATTGTTTGCTATGAAAAGCAATATTTGCTTTGCAACTGCTATTGGAACAAAAGAGGTAGATGAAGCAACAGAAAATATAAAAAGGGTAATAATTAGTATTGCTATGCCACTTCGGTGGTGTTTTAATATTTGCTAGTATTGTTGTTGCAGCATTAAAAATGATAACTAATGCTAATAATCCACAAAAACGTGCTGAAAGTATTGGAAGTTTAGCGTGGATTTGCGGTGGTGGCGTAATACTTGGTGCTAGTTTAATTATTTCTGGAATTATTGTCAATATTGCAACCAACAGTACAGGCGATTTATTGGGAAGTTAGAAAGGAGAGTAAAATGAGAGTTTTTAAAGTTCCTTTCGACATAAAACGAGAGGAGAAAATATTTGGAGGGTATTTAAGTTTACGACAAGTAATATATTTGATGTTTTCTGCATCTAGTTTAATAATATTTGCTTTGCCATTGCCACTTCCTATAAAATTATTATTTATTACAATATGTTGTGCGTTCTTTTTACCCTGTGCTTTTTTAAAGATTAATGGATTGAACTTTGATAAGTTCTTTTTTTATGCTATCAAATATTGGTTTCGTGATAAAGATTTTGTATATGAGAGGTGCTGCAAATGGTAATTATGATTGTATTTTTAGCGTTAAGTGTTGTATTTATTATTGGCACAGTCATTTATCTAAATCATAAAAAAAAGAGTAATGTCAGTAGCATAAAGCAACATCCAAAAGAAGAACAGAATGTAAAGACAAATAAAGAAACCAAAAAACAATTAGAAAAAATGCTAGAAGTAAAAATAAAAGATAATATAATTTGTCTTGGGAATAGATATTCAAATGTTATTAGATTAGGCAATATTGATTATAATATGTTATCGAATAACGAACAAGACGCGATAGAAAGTATTTTAATACAAACCGCATTGACAATTGATTATCCGATCCAATTTTTTAGTACGACAGAATATATTGATACTAGCAAAGTTGTTTCTTTAATTGCAGAAAATAAAACCGAAAATGAAAAGGTACAAGAGTATAAAAATTATTTGGCTGAATATTTACAAAATTTAATGGAAAATAGGTCGATTTCTGTTGTGAAAAATTATGCTATTATCAGTTACGATGGATTATATGAAAATGCGGTAGAAGAACTAAGCAGAAAGTCAACTGCCTTTAAAGGAAATCTACTAAGGGCAAAGATTGTATGTGAAATATTAGATGAAGATGAATTATATAATTTGATTTATAGGGAATTAAATAAAAATTCTGCTTTAAACATTAGCAATTTAAAGAAAGGAGAAAAGAATTTATATGTTGGGAAAAAACAAAAAAAGAAAACCGATTAATGTATTTAAAAATATGCCAAGTAACATGGATTTACTTTTGCCAGATATTTTACAAGAAAAAAAAGATTATTTATGTTTAGGCTATAATAAATTTTCAAGAATTTTTGTAATGACAGTATATCCTGAACAAACATGGGTATCTTGGCTTGATGATTTATTCTACATTGGAGATATCAATATTTCTGTTAAAATAGAACCCTCAAATAATGGAAATGTTATCAATCAATTGACAAAAAAATTAGTACAAAGTCAATCTGAATATGCGACTTATTCGAGGCAACGGAAATATACTGCATTTACCAGAATTAGAAAAACAAATAGGTGATTTAGAAGATTTACGAATGTTAATTCAAACCAATCAAGACAAATTATTTTTTGCAAGTATTTTCATTACTTTAAATGCAGAAAGTTTACAAGAATTGAATGAAAAGACAAAAATATTGGAAAGTGAATTAAACAAAAAGACAGCAATGATAAGAACCCTAACATTTAGACAATTAGAGGGCTTAAAAACAATGTTGCCTGTTGGTGAATTACCGATAGAAAATTACGAGAGAAATATGGTAGCAGGTCGGTATTGCGACTTTAATTCCAATATCGAATCCTAATTTATCGCATGATCGAGGAATTTTCATAGGAAGAAATATGTACACAAATGCGCCAGTATATGTAGATACGTTTATAGGTCCACCAACCTTACCTAATCCTCATGTATTCATTTGTGGAACAAGTGGTCGGTGGCAAAAGTGTGGCACTTAAAACATTAACAGCAAGAAACATCGCAACCGTTGGTTGTGGTGCTTTTTTTATTGATGTTGAGCGGAGAATACACGGATCTAACTAAAACGCTGGGAGGAAAAGTAATAAAAGTAGAACAAGGAAAGTCAACAGGTATTAATCCATTTGAATTAGAACCAGATACAAGAGAGAATGGAGATAAGCAATTTCTAAATATTTTAGACAAAGTGGCAGAAATACGAGCATTGCTAGCAACAATATGCAGAAATTACATGGGAAGAACACTAAACGGAACAGAAATCACGGAAATAGAAGTTGTTGTTAATCAACTATATGCAGAAAGACGGAATTAATAGCGATGTTAATTCACTTTTTGAGAAAAAACGGTGGAAAACTTGAAGATGGAAAATATGCTATTGGCAAAATAGCAAAGAAAATGCCAACTTTAATGGATTTTCAAAAAAGATTAAAAGAAAGAAACAATTGTAATGAATTGGCTGATTTGCTTGTTCCGTTTCTTCGAGGTAACTCTTTGGGGATTTTTGATTGTGAAAGTAAAATTACATCAGACGAAGAAATTATCAATTTTGATATGAGTGAGATAAAAGACGAGTTTACAAAATTGTATGCTAGTTTTGTTATTCTAACATGGGTTTGGCAAAAGTTTGTGCTTAAAAATAGGGAAAAAAGGAAAATTATTGTTTGTGATGAAGCGTGGCTATTTTTGAAATATCAAGAATCGGCAGAATTTTTAGTAAATGTAGCACGTAGACGGACGTAAATATAATGTTCCATTATTCATAGGTAGTCAGTTCATTGATGAATTTTTATCGTGTGAAGAACGGAAAAACAATTATTAATATTTGTTCAACTAGATATTTGTTTAAGCAATCGCCAGGAAGTGTGAATTCCGTTGTGGATTTTTTTAATTTATCAGAACGGAACGAGAAATTTCCTAACAACGTCAAATCCAGGCGAATGTGTAATAAGTTTAAATAATAGTGTAACGGCGATAAAATTTGTAATCACAGATTATGAAAAGAATTTTGTATTTACTTAAAATAGGAGGAAAAAAACGTGAAAAAAATAATGAAAAGTGTTCTACTTCTTATAAGTATTCTTGTTCTACTCTCACCAATTTGTTTGGGTAATGATGTAGATTTCAAAGAACAAATAAAAAAAGAAGATGGATCACTATTTGAAAAAATAATTGCTGAATGCATTGGTGGAATTGCACAAACGGTATTCAATTTTGCAAGTGGAAAAGAATTAAACATTGGTTTTAAAGATTATGATATGCTAATCTTCAATAGTAGTATTGAAAATGATAGTTTATCGCCCTTTACTAGCGAACTTTGGAATAAAACAATGAGTTGGTATAAAGTTTTTGCAATTATGTCTGGTAGTTTGATACTAATTGCAGTTTTTATATTATCTTACAAAATAATAATTGTTGGGATGAATATAGCAAGAAAAACAGAAGCAAAAGAAAGTTTAATGAGATTATGTTTTGGCGGAGCATTTATAGCATTAGCACCATTTTTTATTAGACTTTTACTTTTTATGAACAATAGTCTTGTTTACTTACTATTGAAAGCACAAAGTGGATCTTTGGACGATTCTCTTGGAAATGGTATGCTAACGAGTATCACAACAGGAAACGCAATTACAACAGCATTAGTAATTGCAATGTTTATTTATCTGTTCGTAAAATTAAATATTAAATTTATTATAAGACAATTTACAATTATTATTTTTACGATATTTACACCAATTGCCTGTCGGACTTTGGATAATTAACAAAAATGTAACAGCGGCGAGTATTTGGGCTGGTCAAATATTGATGAATATATTTATGCAATTTGTATATTGCTTTTTATTTCTTATTTATTTGACATTTTTGCCTAGTGGTGGTGGCTGGGCTATTTCGCTTATATGGGCTATGATGATTTTACCTTTGGCAGATGCTTTAATGAACTGTTTACAAAATTTAACAAGTAGAATTGCTGGTGTTGATAATGAACAAATGGCGAACCGTGCTATGGGAATGGGGACAATGCTTGGCTTCGGTTTAGGTGCAATTAAAGAACAATTTAATCCACAAGCACAAAAGGGGGATAATAACAATGTTAATTCAAGTGGAGGAATAAAAGGTTTTGTATGTAGGGCAAAAGAAGTCATTTCTCCAAATATGAATTTAAGTCCTGAAAAAGATTATGAAGGAAACGTAAATCCAATAAGGGATGTTATCCCAAAAGAAAATAAAAGCAATATGGCATCAAAGTCAACTTTAAATAGCGATAATCAAGAGAATATGTCAAAAGATACTGGGAAGACTTCAAAATCTGTTGTGAGTAAAGTTGCTAAAACAGGATTTAATGCGACAAAAACATATGTTGAAGTAGGTGCAAAAATGGCAGAGGGAAATTTCAATAAATCGCCATATAACGCTAAAACGAATATGAAAAAAGGTAGTTTTCAAGATACTGCTTATGCAAGCAGAGTGAATAAGAAAGATAATTTTCAAGATTCGGAATATGCCAATAAAATAATTAACAATAATGCTATTGAGAAGATAGGTGATGAAAATGAACCTAAAAAATAAATCCAGCAAACAGATGAGAAAAATTACTTTTAAGATATTAAAACCATTTCTTCCGTTTATTATTATAATTGTTGGACTTTTCTTTGCAGTATGTACAATAATTGATGCAATTTTTATTCAAGAAGTACAAAATGACAATACATTGATGTCAGATGTTCAAGTGGAATTAAAAAATAAATGTATCCAAAAATCTGAATATCTAAACACGTGTCATAATTATATTGGAAATGAATTAACAAATTATTTGCTTGATATAGATAGCAGAGAAATTGACAAACAAGTTCAATGGTCGCATTTATATGCAATTATGGCGTTTCAGAATATGGCTAATAATAAAAAAATAAATGAAGCATTATTAAATGATGTTTCAGAGGATTTTGAAAGTACTTTTACATACGAACAAATTACAATAGAAATTGAAACTACAATGACAGATGAAAAAGGAAATGAAAAAAAGAATACAGAAGAACAAACAGCCTATATATTAGTAGAAAGTGATACAATTATAGGTCATTATAAATATAATTATGAAGAAAAAACAATTGAATCTGGAAATGTAAAAACAACTGGGAAAGTATTTGTTGGTGAAGAGTTAATTGGTGAGAAGTATGAAAGATTAAAAAAGTACATGAAAGAGAAATTGCATATCAAAAAGAGTGATATTGAAACAAATGTAGAAATTGTTATACAAGCAGCAAATCGGATATTATGACGGAAAAGAAAATACAAATTGGTTGCAGGGTAATGTTTCTTCAAGTACGATAATAACGGATGGGGCTGGATTTGTTCCTACACGGTTTGTTTACTTGGCCGATACCTGGTTATACAAAAATTACGTCTCCTTTTGGTATGAGAACACATCCCATAACTGGTGCTTACAAATTACATAGTGGTACTGACGTACGGCGCACCAATGCGGAGCAAACTTTGTAGCAATGGCAGACGGTACAGTTATAAACGCATCGTATAATTCGGCGTATGGAAATATGGTAATGATAGATCATCGGTGGAGGGATAACTACTTTATATGCACATGGCTCTGAAATATTAGTTAGAACAAATGAAACAGTTGTACAAGGACAGGCTATTTTGAAAGTACGGTAGTACAGGATATTCAACAGGACCACACGCACATTTTGAAGTAAGGATAAATGGAAATTTTAGTAATCCAATGGAATATTTTGAAGGAGGTAATTAGAAAAATGGTACTAATATTTACAGATAATGAGCAATTAGATAGAGATTTGAATAAAAAAATAAATGACAGTAGAATTGTTTATTATCCAGATTATATCTTGCAAGAAAAGGAAGCAGAGGTATTAATTGCTACTGTTCAACCTAACAAATATAATTTCAAAGAATTTATGTTTAATGTAAGAAATAAAAATATACGAGTAATTCTCATTTTAGAAAATGAAAAAGTAAAGGAATTAAAAGATGCTTTATCATTGGGAATTTATGACATTATTTTTGATCCTTTTGACTTAGAAGATGTAACCGATAAAGTTATGAATCCAAGTCCATTTTCTAAAATATCGAAATATATGAAAGATATGATAGAACTAGAAAAAAACTAGTTCTATTTTATTTTTAATTTTTAAGAAAGGAGGTTTGAAGTAGTGAGTAAACGCATAAAAAAGGTAATTGTCCTATCACTTATAGCAATTGTTATTATTGTAGCAATTATAGCAACGTATTTTGCTGCAAGAAATAATAAAAAAAGGTCAAAATAGGCGAAGTATTGGAAACTTATTCTGATCATTCTGTTCAAGAAAGATTAGACAAGGAAGAAATTTCTACGACAGATGATATGCTATTAAAAATTGATGGTGAAACTGTTTTAGGTGTCATAAAAATAGACAAGATTAATTTTGAAGGATTAATTTACGAGGGCACAAGGCTTGATACTCTTGACAAAGGGGTAGGACATTTTGAACATTCTCCGTTTTTACAAGGCAATGTTTGCTTAGCAGCCCATAATTATAAAAAATATTGGGCGAAACTCTATACTTTAACAGATGGAGATTTAATTACTTACACAAGTTTTTTAGGAACAAAACAATACAAAGTCAATAATGTAAAGCAGATTTCTGAAACAGATTGGTCTTTATTACAAAATACTGATAAAAATATCTTGACACTTATAACTTGTATAAAAGGAAAACCTACTCTAAGGCTTTGTGTACAAGCAATTGAAATTATTTAAAAAAATTTTTACTTGAGCATTGTCAAAATGTTTTTTTTAGTGCTATACTATGTAAAATACAAATAGAAAGGGTGATGTTTTATGAACAAAAAGAAAATAGTATGTGTAGGAGGAATGGCTATAATTTTAGTAATAGTTATTACCTTTTACTTAGTAAAGGTGCTTTCTAATAATACACAGAATTTTATTGAAAGCACAGTTGCGGAACAAACTAGCACAAATGAAGTATTAGAGGAAAATACTATTGTAGAAAATGCAATTGCCGAACCAAATATCTCTAATAGTATACAACAAGAAAATGGTACAGACGTTGCTCAAATAACTGAAACAGAAACAGTGCAAGCAACAGACATTAAAAAAAATGATACAAAAGTAAAAAAGCAACAGACAACACAAGTCGAAACACAAACTCAAACACAGGTACAGCCAGAAACACAGCCACAAGAAGTATATGTGCAACCAGAAACACAAACAAGCCAAGTAGAATCTTGTACCGAAAAACAAGTAGAAACAGTTACACAAGTACAATTTACTGCACCAAAAGAAGAAATGCCAAATTCAAATAACAATAGTGTAGTATCAGAAGAAAAGCCAAAAGATACACAAGAAAATACATATGTATATAATGCACAAATGACACAGCAATTAGTAGATATTATAAATAATAATCCTAGCCAATTTATGCAACAATACGGATTTACAGTAAGTACAGATTCATCAATCACAAGTCTTACAAATCAGTTTACGTTTGCTGAAAATAGAGTAATCGAAAAAATACAAAATAAATTTGGTACAATTCGTGTTTATGCACAAGATTATTATTTGAATGGCGAATATTTATTTACTGAATGTTACATAATTTAATTTTATAGTGCTTCCTTTAAAACCCTTCTTATAAAAGGAGGGATTTTTATATGAATAAAAAAATTAAGAAAATAGGAGCAATCCTATTTTTATTTATGATTTTATTTTCAAATTGTTTTAATTTTATATATGCTTCTACTCAAATGAGCGAGGCTTATATCCAAAAAGTTGCGGATGCTACTTATCATTTGCAACATTACAATGCGTCAAAAGGTACCTATACTTACGTTAAATGCTCAATTGTAGGACATAATCAAAATGGAGTATTTTACCCAGCGTATTGTTTGAACCATGATTTAAACCGGAGTAGAAACAACAGGAGGGTATGCAGTTGATATTGACGCAGCATTTAACAATCCTGCTGTATGGCGAGTAGTTAAAAATGGTTATCCTTACAACAACATGGGGCTAAGTGATTGGGATGCTTTTGTTGTTACAAAAATGGCTGTTTATTGTATTTTAGGTCAGTCAAATTTAGCAGATTTTAGAGCAGCGCCAGGTGATGGAACAGCAGAAGCAATGCTAAGTCAGTTACACAATTTAGTAAATATTGGGCTGAATGGTGGCGAAACACAAATTACGAATACAGTATCAGTTAATAAAAGTGGTGAATTAGTCGAAGATGGGGAATATTATTCCCAAACTTTTACCGTTTCATCATCTGTTCCCATGAGCCAATATACAGTAACAGGAATTGCAAATTTTCCAGAGGGTAGCCGAGTTACTAATATGAGTGAAGGAGATCAGACAACTTTTTCAAATGGTGAAACATTTAAAATCATGATACCTGCTAGCAATATGACACAAGATATTAATGGGGCTATTGCAGTTCAAGCAAAATGTCAAACATATCCGATTTTGTATGGACGAAGTCGTGTACCTGGAACACAAGATTACATGGTTACAATGGATCCATATGGAGATGATTCCGGCAACGGAACTCTTGAAGTAAAAACCAATACTGGTAGGATTGAAATTGTTAAAAATGACGTAGAAACTAATTTGCCTATTGAGGGTGTTACTTTTGCATTAATGAAACAAGATGGCACAGTAATTGCGACTGCTACGACTGACGCAAATCGGACAGGCAGCTTTTACTGAACTTTATCAAGGAGATTATATTTTAAAGGAAATTTCTACAAATGAAAATTACATCTTAAATGAGCAAACTTTTCCAATTAATGTAAAATATAATAAAACAACACCTATCACAATTACGAACGAGCATAAACGTGGAAATTTAACAATATATAAAGTAGATAAGGATAACAACAAAATTAATCTAGGAAATGTAGAATTTCAATTATATTCGGTAGAATTTGGCAGAGTGATCGGGACATATCGTACTGACGTAAATCGGAAAAATTGAGATAAAATCGCTAAGAACAGGCGACTACAAATTGATTGAAACCGAAACAAACCAATGGTATGATTTAATGGACGATAAAACTGTCAAAGTAGAATGGAATGACGCTAATCCAACAATGGTAGAAAACGAATTGAAAAAAGGTCAAGTTAGAGTTATTAAAGTTGATTTAGACAATAATGAAACAAAACTTGAAGGCGTTGAATTTGAAGTGCTTGATGAGAATGACAGAGTATTAGAAACAATTACAACGGACACTAATGGCGAAGCCTTAACAAGTCGATATCCTGTTCGTGATTTTGAGAAGTTAAAACTTCGTGAAACTAAAACACTTGAAAATTATGTATTAACCGATAAAGTTGAAACGATAACATTGATTGAAAGCCAAATTGAAAATATTACTTTCCAAAACGAAAAGAAAAAAGGTCAAATAAAAGTGATTAAAGTTGATTTAGATAACAACGAGGTAAAAATACCAAATGTTGAATTTGAGGTTTATGACGAAAATGATAAAGTTGTCGATACTCTTATCACAGATGAAAACGGAGAGGCTGTAAGTAGCAGATTGCCAATTGATCAAAAATACAAAGTAAAAGAAACGAAAACTGGCGAATGGTATGTTTTAAATGAAAATCCACAAACAGCCATTTTGGAGCAAGACCAAATTACAGAATTAACATTTGAAAATGAAAAGAAAAAAGGTCAAATAAAGGTTATTAAAGTTGATTTAGACAATAACGAAGTCAAACTTGAAAATGTTACGTTTGATGTTTTAGACGAAAATAAAAATGTCGTTGATACCGTTGTAACAGACAAAAACGGAGAGGCTACAACCAAAAAATTACCTATCGACCAACAATATACTGTCGTTGAAAAGGAAACCAAAAAAGAGTATGTCTTAACAGAAGAAACGCAGACTGTAGAATTAAAGCAAGATGAGATTACTTCGATTACTTTTGAAAATGAAAAAATCAAGGGTTATGTGGAAGTAATAAAAGTTGATAGCGAAACGAAAGAAACTTTGGAAGGTGCAGAATTTGGCATCTATAATGAAAATGATGAGCAAATTGGAACTCTGAAAACTGACAAAACAGGAAAAGCAAAAAGTGAATTGATACCTTATGGAAAATATTATTTAAGAGAACTAAGGACAGGTTCTGTTTATTATCTATTAAATGAAAATAGTTATGAATTTGAAATTACTCAAAATGGAGAAACAGTGCCAGTAACTATTGAAAATGATGGCGTTGACATTAAGGTAACAGTAGATAAAGAGGGAACGTCAGAAATTAAGCCTGGCGAAAAAGTTGATTATTCCTTTAAAAATGTAGGAAATGCGTCAAATATATATTTAGAAAATTTTAAATGGTTTGATTATATTCCGACAGATTATGTAAGATTAGAAAGAATGACAACAGGTACATGGAATCAAGATTTAGTTTATGACGTATATTATAAAACGAATAAATCAGAGGAATATATCTTATTTAGAGAAAAACTAAGCACGAATGAAAATTACGATTTAGATTTTACTACAATAGAATTTGGCGAAGATGAATATATCATAGAAACCTGTTTTGATTTTGGAAGAGTAGATGTAGGATTTAAAGAAAGTACAAGCCCTACAATGCAATGCAGATCATTTGATACTTTACAAGACGGTCAGACATTTACCAATTATACAAAAACAGTTGGCACATATTATGGAATAACTGCCGAAGCCAATAGTAAATGGACTACGGTTGTACATATTCCACAAGAAATACCAAACAATCCTGTACAAACGCCATTACCTCGTACAGGGGAATAATAAAAGTTTATAAATCCTTTATAAAATGCCCTTCAAAAAAATAAATTTATAGGAGGATTTTTTTATGGAAATTATTGAAATTAAAATTTTTAAAGCAACAAAGAAAGGTGCTGTATTGGCTTATGCTAATGTTATTTTTGATAACAAATTTATTATTAGAGGAATAAAATTATTAGAAACTGAAAAAAAAGGAAGATTTGTTTCTATGCCTTCAAGAAAATTAAGGGATGGAGAGAGAAATTATAGAGATATATGCCATCCATTGAATAGTGAGGTAAGACAAAATCTTACAAATGCTATTTTTGATGCTTATGATGAATTTTTGAAAAACGAAGAATAAAAGTTTTTTCCTTACATATTGCCCTTCAATAGATATTTAAAGGAAGGAGATACTTATGATAATTAATAAAAAAATGGCAGAAGAATTGTTGAGTTTAGAACATGATATTTCTATACTTATTGAAAATAGCAACAATTTAAGTAATTTACAATTGGAAAGTTTTTTGAGAAATTTTGAAAAAGTAAGATATAGTGTGCTTGCTGAAGTAAAAATATACAATAAAAACGTAAAATCTGAATATGAGAAGATAAAAACAATTGACAATGGGTATAAAGCAGAACTGGTTGATAATATCTTAAAAATATATGTCCCTGACATTATGCCATCGTACAAAAACCTAAAAACTCATACACATAAAAGAATACTTCATAATATTGTTGAAATCACGAAAAAATATTCAGGACAATTTGAAAATGAAGTTTTTATTTATATAAAATTATTTGATAAGATAATGGGTTGGGATGTAGATAATAAATATGTAAAACCAATTTCGGATTCCCTGATTTTATCGGGCGTAATTCAAGATGATGTCATGACAAAGATGTCATATTGTGTGAAAGGCGAATATTCTGAAAATCCACATACCGAAATTTATGTTTTTAACAGCAAAGAAATTAATGATTTTTTAGAAAAGTACACAACATTAAAGTAGCGAATTTTTAAGAATTTTTGAAAGAAATTTTGCGACAGGATATGAAATAAGGAAAACTTATAGTATCAAAGCATTCAAGTTTTTTGTTGGCTACTTTGATGTATGAAGGTAAAGGTTTTATGGCGTAGCCATGAAATTTTTACCAAAAAATAATTTGACGATAAAGTTTTGATTGAGATTTGGAGGTGATTTATTTGAACTATTTTCCAAATGGTAATGAGGAAGTTAATTTAATAAGATTCATTGCAAAATATCAATATTTAGATGTGAATGATTCAAAGTTTTTTTTTAGTAGTCAGCAATATTATAGAAAAAGGATTACAAATTTAGTTCAAAAAGAATTTCTAAGAAGGGTAGATTTAAAACTTGTTTTAGGTAGATTAGGTATTGAATATGCAAGACTATACAATTTTGAATATACACCATTATGTAGAGATAAAAGATATATTCCCAGATTAATGTATATTAGTCATTTTGCTGCATTCTATAATGATTGTGAAACAATAACTTTTAGACCATCTTTTTCAATAAAAGAAAAGGACATACTTACAACGAAATCTAGAAAATTTACAGGAATATTAAGTATAAATGGAATTGATTATTTAACATATAACATACAAAAAGAGCATAGTAAAAAGTATATAACTTCGATTATGTCCGATATTCAAAGAGAAGTAAGATATCAAAATATAATCATTTTTATTAATGATAAAGAAAGGTTAAATATTGAAGAATTTGCATTTGGAATGAATCAACTTATTTTGTTAGAGGACAATCAATGGAATAGAGAAAAATTAAAGTATTTACATAGCATTAATTGGGCTAGGATAATTGAAGAATATTACGATAATAAAGTGTTTTTTGCCAAATACAATTTTTGTGATTATACAGATTATAAAAGCAAATATGTTTCAACATTTTATTTTTTAGATACAGAGAAGATTTATAAAATAAAATACTTTTTAAGAGAAAATTCAAAAAAAACTGCGGATATAATTTGTGGTTCAGAGTTAGAACAAGATCTAAAAAAAGAACTTCCCAATGCGCACTTTTGTATAGTAGATTTGGAAAAATACATAGATAAGGAACGAATATATTATGAATAGAAGAAAATGGATATTTTTACTTTGGGCTTTGACTTTAAGCATTAATATCATTTTAGATACTAACATAACGAAATATTTTAATATGTTAAATATTTGTTTTGGAAAAAATGTCATTCTAAGTCATAAATTATATGCTTCTATTTGCATGACAATTGCCCTTATTTCGATTTTAATTATGATAGATGTATTATTAGTCTTTTTTAGAAAACAAGATGAAAATAAGGGCATTAATTTTAAAACAGAAGATGGGACGCATGGAACAGCAGATTGGATGAATGAAAACGAAATGAAACAAATTTTGGGATTGAATAATGTTCCTGGTATTATTTTAGGAAAATATAATGAAAATGTTGTGAAACTACCCTTTGGGGGCTATTTTAATAAAAATATGTGTGTGTTTGGTAGCAGTCGGAAGTATGAAAACAATAGGATTTGTACTTACCAATTTGCTTGAACTATCTTTACACAAAAAGTCAATTATTGTAACTGATCCAAAGCGGTGAAATTTATAGAACTACTTCTAAATATTTTAGAAATATAGGTTATACCGTAAAGGTATTTAATTTAAAAGATATGCGACACTCGGATAGGTGGAATCCATTGCGGAGAAAATGAAAATATTAATGATGTACAAACGAGTGCAAATGTGATTATTTCAAACACACAAAAACACAATAAAAGTGGAGATGAATTCTGGCCACGTGCAGAGGAAAACCTGCTGAAAGCCTTTGAGTTTTATTTTTTGCAAATATTAGTTGATAAGAATAATCTAACAAACATTTATAAAAAAGTTGCCAGTGGTGATGTAGCGGATATAGACAATATATTTAAAGGGTTACCGAATGAAAATCCTGCGAAACTAAGTTACAACATTTTTGCGAGTGGCTCTGATACAATAAAAGCGTCAGTCATAACTGGTCTTGGTACAAGATTACAGTTGTTCCAAAATGAAGATTTGCAGAAATTAACTTCTGAAAGTGATATTGATTTGAGTTTGCCTGCCAAACAACCTTGTATATATTATATAATAACAGATGATATGGATTCGTCGTATGATTTCTTGGCTTCGTTATTTTATACGTTTTTGTTTATCAAGTTAGTTCGATATGCCGATTCTAAACCTGATGGCAAATGTGATGTTGATGTATATTGTTTTTTGGACGAGTTTGCGAACATTAGTCAAATACCAGACTTTAACAAAAAGATATCGACAATCCGTAGTAGAGGAATTGCTTTAATACCAATCTTACAAAATGTCGGTCAGATAAAAAACCGTTATCCAGACGAAATTTGGCAAGAAATTATAGGAAATTGCGACACGCGATTAGGATTAGGGACAACAGATACTTTAACAGCGCAGTATTTTTGTGATCTTGTAGGCGTTGCATCCGTTGAAACTACTGCTATAAAGAAGTCAAATTCTATTGAAGGAGATATTGAAGAGTTTGGTCAAAAAAATATATCGACAATAAAAAGAAACCTATTGAATGTAGACGAAATTTTAAGAATTCCGTCTACAAAGTTATTAGTAAATCTTCGTGGAAATAAACCATTGCTATTAGACAAGATAATGTATAAAGAACATCCACTTGCTAAAAAGTTAAAAGATAGTCCTGTAAGTGAGTATAATCCTAAATGGATCAAAAACGAGCCAGAAAAAATGCTAGTAAAAAAGCCAATTGAAAATCGAGTAGAAAAAAAGGAAAAAATAGGGTGGCATAATTTTTAGAACTATGATATAATCTATTTGACGAGTAATTTGTGGAGAAATACTATGAACAATGAGAGAATAATTAAAAATTTAGAAAATAATAAGAATACTGAACTAATAAAGGAAAAAAGTAAACTATGTTCATTTAAAGAAACAATAGAGAATGAGAAAAAAACTCAGTTAGAATTATATGAGAAAAGGGATTTGGCAAATGAATCAGATATAAATTATACGAAAATTTCGTATGTTTCTGATATCCATTTGATACATAAGTTAAAAAAATGTAAATCAAAATATGATATTGAATTTACTATCAAGGACATTATAAACAATCTTTTAAAAGATATTACAGTCAATTCTCTTTATGCTATGATTTATGCTAGAGATGATATTCTTTTGATAGGTGGAGATGTTTCATCTGATTTTAATATCTATAAGTTGTTTATTAATGAATTATCAAAGAAAATAAAAGGTAATTATACAGATTTAAAAGTAATATTTATTTTAGGTAATCATGAATTGTGGGATTTTGAAAATAATGAAATAAAAGATATTGTTAAGGCATATAAAAATTTAATATTATCAAATGGAATGTATTTTGTTCATAATAATTTATTATATATTGAAAATAATCTATTAAAAGAAATATCAGAAGATGAATTAGATATACTATCCTATAATGAAATTAGAGATAGATTGACAAAATGTAATTTAATAATTAGTGGAGGGCTTGCATTTTCAGGATATAATGATGAATTTAATGCTAATAATGGAATATACAGAAATACAATAAATAGAGAACAAGAAATAGATGAAACAAAAAAATTTGAAAAAATATATCATAAACTAACAAAATGTATTTACGATAAAAATGTTATTATTTTTACACATACTCCGAAAAAGGATTGGTCTAATTCAGAAGAGTACATGAAAAATTGGGTTTATGTTAGTGGGCATACACATAGAAATTGTTTTCATGATGATGGGGAATATAGAATATATTCAGATAATCAATTAGGCTATAACTATAAAACAGCATTTGTTAAATCATTTTATATAGAATATGATTATGATATTTTTTCAGATTATGAAAATGGTATTTATAATATTACAAAAGATGAATACAACGATTTCTATAGAGGAAAAAATATTAGAATGGATTATAATAGAGATGGAAAAATATTTATGTTAAAAAAGAATGGATATTATTGTTTTATTAAACCAACAGCAAGAGGTAAGTTATC
Source organism: uncultured Eubacteriales bacterium (assembly GCA_948443845.1). Lineage (GTDB taxonomy): Bacteria > Bacillota > Clostridia > TANB77 > CAG-508 > Scatovivens. The sequence goes on from CAOJUE010000024.1 coordinate 17,764, forward strand.
TATATTAAATGGTGGGGCTTTAAAATCATTGGATATTAAAGATATTAACTATTATTATGCTAATATGGATAGTCAAATTTCTATTATAAAAGAAACCTTCTTTGATAAATATGATAAATACCAAAAAAGTGTAGCCAATTATGTTAAAGAAATTGGTGGTTTGGGCAGAATTCATGGTTCTATTATAGATATTGATTTTTATAATCATATATATGTAAATCCGGAGGATGGTACATTAACAGGATATTATGCTTTGGATATTATAGAAAAATATGCTTATGCTAATATTCCTTCACTTTTAAAGGTTAATTGCCCTTTATTGTACGAGAATTATAAAAAGAAATTAGGAAGTTCAGCATCTAATGCACTTATAGTAAAGGGACAATCTACAGAAATAATCTTAAAGCCAACATATTATTCAAGTACAGATATATACAAAGATTCAAGAAAAATAAAGAAAATGCAAAGGTTAAATAATGGAATATTAACTGTATGGCATGATAACAATAGAAAATTTTTGAATTAAGAATAAAAGAGCCAAAAGATTTTTGGATAGTGTGATAAAAGAGTGCGACAAATTGTCAAGCCAGTATAATAAAGTTAATAAGTAGGAAGATATTGAGCAATTAATATCTTCTTTTTTAGTGCAATGAAAGAAGGGATGCCTATTGAATGTTTAATGAAAAAAATCGTATATAAGAAGACTATTAAAGAAATAAAAAGAAAAGGAGATAAAAAATTATGATGAAAATAAATAAAAAAATGATTATTGGAGCAACACTTTTAACCATAGGTGTAGGCTCAATTTTAGGGATAACCCACTCAAAATATATTAACAAAGTGAGTGGTAATGGAGAAACAGAAATAGCAAAATGGTATTTTAGTGTAAATGAAGCGACAGAAGAAATGGAAACTATAAAATTAGCCGATACATATAAACAAGGTACATTGTTAGACGGTAAAATTGCACCAGGCACATCACGGAAGTTTTGATCTAGTTATAGACGCTGGAAATAGTGAGGTTGGTGTGAAATATGAGGTTGATTTCCAAGATGAAACCAATAAGCCAACCAATTTGAAATTTAAACATGGTGATAAAGTTCTGAATGAGATTGAAGAGTACGAGGAATTTTTTACAGATATAATCGATGCAGATGACGCGAATAAAACGAGAACTTTAACTGTCGAATGGGAGTGGCCTTATGAAACAGGAACTGACGAGGATAGTATTTTACAAAATGATAAAATTGACACAAATGAGGGATTAGAAGCCCAAGATTATGAATTTAATGTTGTTGTTACTGGTACGCAAGTTGTACCACAGGAGAACTAAGAGATGAAAAGCATAGTGAAATTTATTTTAGCACTAATTCTATCCATTTTATTAAGTTTTTTATTGTATTACAAAATGGTAAATAGCGAATTAGTTACAAAAATATTTGGAATTAGTGTTCTTCGTGTTGAATCTGGAAGTATGGAAAATACTCTTTCAATCGGAGATATTATTGTTATTAAGGAATGTGATGATTATAAGGTGAATGATATTATTACATATAATGTAGAGAAGGAATATCTTGTAACACACAGAATTATTGAAAAAGAGAATGGTAAATTTATTACCAAAGGAGACAACAACAATACAAAAGACAATGAGAAAGTAACGAAAGATGATATTGAAGGAAAAGTAATATTAAATTCAAAGTTACTAAAATTTTTATATAGGCATTGGATTGTAGCATTTTTAGTAGTTTTATTAATTTTAATTTTATTGTAAAGGAGAAAGAAAACATGGATATAACAAAGAAAAAAATGTTGAAAGCGCTCTTAATTATTATACTAATAATCATAATTTTATTGCTATATTGGTTATTTTTAAGTGGGAGTAGTTTTTCAAAATATAGAAAAAATGTAAATGCTAGTAGCATGACACAAGTTGCTGAGCCAGTTTTTCAAGTTGATGGAGCAAGCAATATTCTTGTTGACGGAATTGAAGATACAATCTACAATTTTTCTGTTAAAAATTATGATGAAACAGGCATAAGCAATACAAAAATGCAGTATTATGTGCAAATTGTAAATAATTCAAGGGCTAACTTGGAGTTTATATTGACTAAAAATCGGTCAAGAAGTTCCTTTAAATTCAAATAAAACAAATTTAATTTCTTTATCAGGTAATCAAAAACAAGATGATAATTATGAATTAAGAATAAAATATCACAGTAATGATGCAATTATTGGAGATATTGACGGAAACGTACAAATAAAGGTTGAAGCAGTACAAGCAAAAGTAAATTGATAGAGAGGTATTTGTGTATGAAAAATAAAAAAGAAGAGTATTTTGGGATTTTACTCAATGACAAAATTCCAAAACTTGATGATAAGAAAAATAAATTTGATAAAAAAGTTAAGGTTTGTTTTTGCGGAAAGGCTTATTTGCTAGAAAAAAATGATAAAGGTGAGATTGAACGAATTGAAATACAGAATAATTATGAACTTACAAAAGAAAGAGATTACGTGATAGAATTTTATAATAATAAAAACAGGCGCTATGTTATTCAAGTGAGAATTGAAAGTTCTTACTTTTTTTTAATCATATTGCTTTTTTTATTTGGGTTCATCATGGGACTAGCGTTGTGTAGACCAAATACAGTAGGTAATTCACCACTAGCAAAATTTCTTGATTATATAAATTGGTCCGTAATTGGGGTAAATATTAGTGATGACGAGGTAATGGAATTGCCAGAAGATCGATATGAATTTGATGTTTCATTTGAGAATTTATCTTCAAATGATATTAGTTTAAGTGGAACGACATCAGGTAAAGCGGTTGCAAAAAATAAAATTGCACCAGGAGTTTCTGGAAGTTTTGCTATCATCGTAAGCACCAAAAATAGTACAGTTGACATGAAGTACAATGTTAATTTTCAAGATGTTACAAACGAAAAGCCATTACACATGAGTTTTAAAATTAGAGGAAATGACCGAGAATATGCCAGTTTACAAGAAGTACAAGAGGACTTAGGTGGACTAATTAAGAAAAAGTCCCAAAAAACGATTGTAATTGACTGGAAGTGGAATTATGAAAATGGAGATAGTGAATCATCTATAAATGAAAGTGATTTAATTGACACTAATGAGGGGAAAATTTTACAAAGTTACAAATTTAAAATTTTAGTCAATGGAGAGGAGGAAATTTAATTTGAAAAAGAAGAAATATATAATTGCTATAATTAGTTTAGTTTTTATTGCATTTTTTTCTGAAAAAAACTATGCCAAATACATAATGGGAGATAAATTGGAAATGAACGTATATATAGATAAAACACCTCCAATTATTGAAATAGTAACAAATGGAGAAAAAGAAACTTTTCCAACAAGTCATTTAGAGAATGTTATAAAAAGAAAAGATGATGTGATAATAAATACAACTGACAATATAGCAATAAAGGAAAACGAATATTATTATAATCCATCCAATAAAGATTTTAGCGGAGTTAGCAGTAATAAATTTGAAAATAATAAACAACTTGTTGATGAGGGCTATTACAAACTAGTAGCAACAGACACTTCTGGCAATAAAACCGAAATTGTAATATTATTAGATAAATCAGCACCAGAAGTCCGAGTACAATATTTCAAGAAAGGTGAAGCAAGAAGTGTATTGAGAAACACTACACCAGAAAAAAAGATTGTCGCGAACAAAAAAATTTAAACTCGCAAGAAGTAGTAAATACAGATAATATAGCAGAAAACAGTATAATCGAAAATAGTGTAAGTGAAAATGTTGTAAAGGAAGAAATCATAGAAGATAAAACAAGTGATAATATAGAAAACACAGAAGAAATCAAAGAAACGACCGAAGAAATTATTGAAGAAAATACAAAAGAAATTGCCGATCAATCTGAAACTATTGAAAATGACATTGTAAGTAATGAGCCAATAGCAGGAGATGTAAAGCCAATGGCTCAAAGCGAAAGCGACATAATGATTATGTCTGCAAGGGCAGGTGAGATTTTTGTTGGAAATGAAACGGAATTTAGAAATGGCTTAGCAATGCAGGCGTCGACGATTCGTATTAGAGATAGTATAAATTTTACATCTCCAATTATTATTGATTATCCAACCACTATTGTAAGAGAAGGGCAAGAGAATTCTTTACGATATTATGGAAGTGGAAATTTTATAGTTGTTCGAAATACTGGCTCATTAGTATTAGATGGGGTGGTAGTAGATACAAATAGTAGTGGTAATGTTGGAATAACAGCAGTTAATATTGAATATGTGCTATCATTTTTTATAGAAGAAGAGTTGCTAATTTTATAAGAAACTTTTAAGGAGAGGAAATAGAAAAATGGAAAAGAAGTGTAAAAAATGTGGCACTACAGAAAAGGTAAATTTTGATGGAATGTGCAAAAAATGTTATGAAGATACTATTGTAATCGAAGAAAAAACGGAGGATTTTACACATAAAAAAGGTTTTTTTAAAGAGAAGAAGAATGTGCTAATTATGGTATTATCAATTATCATTATTTTTCTTTTTGTTTCTTATCCTACAGAAAATAAAAAAGCAATACCAACGTCATCTGAAGATAGAGTTTTGACTTCGCAGTTGGAGGAAAAAAATGCAGATTTATTGGCTCAATTAAGTCAAGCGAAAGAGAAAATAAAAGATTTAGAAAATAGTAATCAAGTTTTGACAAGCGAGAATCAACAATTAACTGAAAAATTAAATTCTGCTTCATCTATAGATGAACTTCAAAAAGCAATTGATGAGAAGAGCCAATATATTCTTAATTTAGAGGCACAAGTAGGAAATTTAACAGCGCAAAAGGCGCAAGTAGAAGCACAAAATGGTATTTTACAGCAACAATTAAATAATGTGCAAAAATCAAGTAGTACGTCTTCTGCAACAACGAATAAAAGTACAAAATCTACGACAGAAAATAATACAGATACATCTTCTACAGTATATATTACCGATACAGGAAGTAAATATCATAGAGGAAGTTGCAGTTATTTAAGGAGTAGTAAACATTCAATTAGTAAGAATAGTGCTATTTCACAAGGATATACGGCATGTAGTAGATGCAATCCTTAAGTGAAATGTCAGTAGTTTTATAAAAATGCTAAGCAAATGCTTAGCATTTTTCATAGTCATTTTGTTTAGCCAATTTTTCTATGTAGGAAATTGCTTGAAGTCGTATCATAATGCGATTATCGCTAAAAAATCTTACCATTTCTTTGGAAGATAATTCTGCGATGCTAGACATGATTTGACTATTATCTGAACTAGAAAATAAAAAATGGCTTGGAATGGTTCTAGAAGCATAAGAATCTGGTATTTTACTATCTTTGTGAATTTGATATTCTTGATAGATACGATATAATAGTTTTTTTGCGTGTTCAGATAAATTGATGCGTTTCAATTAAATCACCACCTTTCTCTTTTGTAACGAGAAAATTATATCACAATAACGCACAAATGTAAATTATTATTGATCGACATATTATGACAATAATTGACAGTAAATACGGATGTAAAATAAAGCTAATATTCAAAACATGATAAATATTAGCATAGACTTTTTTGAAAATAGTGTTATAATTGATTTATTAGAATAAGAATGAATAGGAGGGAAAATTAATGGAGAGAAAATTGAAAGTGATTGTAGAGAATTGCCCACAAAATCATAAATGTCCAGCTGTAAAAGTTTGCCCAGTGGGGGCGCTGACACAAAAAGATTTTGGGGCACCAGTTGTTGAGCATGAAAAGTGCATCAAATGTGGAAAATGTTCAAATTTTTGTCCGAAATATGCATTGGTTTTGGAGTAGAAATAGGAAGAGACACTCTTTGATAAAAGTGTCTCTTTTTAAAAATTGAATTAAAATTCACAATTATTCGGTGTTCGTGGAAATGGAATGACATCACGAATATTTTGCATTCCAGTCAAATACATCATGGCTCTTTCGAAGCCAAGTCCGAAGCCTGAATGAACAACGCTTCCATATTTTCTCAAATCTAAATACCACCAATAATCGTCCATATTCATATTTAATTCTTTCATTTTAGCAGTTAATTTTTCCAAATTTTCTTCTCTTTGACTTCCACCAATGATTTCGCCAATTCCTGGAACCAATAAATCGGCTGCTGCAACGGTTTTTCCATCTGGATTTTGTTTCATATAAAAAGCTTTGATTTCAGCAGGATAATTGGTTACAAATACTGGCTTTTTGAAAATCTGCTCACATAAAAATCGTTCATGCTCGGTTTGCAAATCGGTTCCCCAGCTAACTTTGTATTCAAATTTATCGTTGTTTTTCTCCAGTTCTTTTACTGCATCAGTATACGAAATTCTTGCAAAATCTGAGTTTATGACATTTTGTAAACGTTCTAGCAAACCTTTGTCAATAAAGTTACCAAAAAATTCCATTTCTTCTGGGCAATGTTCGATGACATAAGAGAAAATATATTTTAGCATATTTTCTGCCAAATCCATATCGTCGTTTAGATCAGCAAAACAAATCTCTGGTTCAATCATCCAGAATTCAGCAGCGTGTTTTACGGTGTTGGAATTTTCGGCACGGAAAGTTGGACCAAATGTATAAATGTTTCGAAAAGCAGTTGCATAAGTTTCTCCATTAAGTTGCCCACTAACAGTAAGATGAGCTGGTTTTCCAAAGAAATCTTTGGAGAAATCTACGTTGCCGTCATCGGTTGTTGGAAGATGTTTAAAGTCAAATGAATTGACATTGAACATTTCTCCAGCGCCTTCGGCGTCGCTTGAAGTTAGGATTGGTGTGTGAACATAGACGAAATCGCGTTCTTGAAAGAATTTGTGGATAGCGTAAGAAAGCACACTGCGCACGCGGAAAACGGCACTGAAAGTATTGGTACGAGGGCGTAAATGCGCGGTGGTTCTTAAATATTCGAAAGTGTGTCTTTTCTTTTGAAGTGGATAATTGCTGTCTGCTAAATTTTGAATTTTGATTTTTTCGGCACGCAATTCAAAAGGCTGTTTGGCACCTTCTGTGATGATAAGTTTTCCAGTAACCTCAATGGATGAGATGATGGTTAGTTTGCAAATTTCTTCGAAATTAGTTAGTGTGTTATCGAAGACGATTTGTACATTTTTGAAAAATGTACCATCATTTAATTCGATAAAACCAAAAGTTTTCGAGTCACGGACGGTTTTTACCCAGCCTTCTAGGAAAATGGTTTGGTTTTCAAAATTTTTAGGAGATTTGTATAAATCTCGAATGGTTAATTTGTTCATAAAATTTCCTCCGATTTGTAGTTTTTATTATTATACCGTAATTTGGGAGAAAATACAAGGTTTTTACATAAATTGAAAACTTTTCTTGTTAATATTTACTTTTTTTATAAGTTAGATTATAATAAAAATGTAGTAGTTGTGTATTTTCGAAATTTTATGGGTTATGCATAAAATTTAAGCCGAATGGCAGGAGGGAAGAAGACAATATGAAACTTTTTGGAAGAAACAGAATTATAGATACTTTTCCAGCAAGAAATTTAAAACAACCTAATGGGCAAAATTCATTAGATAGTCTTAGTGAATATTCATTAAGAAGAGGGTATGGTTTGGAATTAAGAAAAAGACGACATAAAAAGCCAATCATATTGTAATTTATTTAATTAGACTTCATATATATTCATAACCGTATATATGGAGTTTTTATATTATATAATAAAATTAAAGAGAAAACGTGTTAAAAAAACACGCTAAATTTGTGAAATTTAGCGTGCTTTAAATTTTACATACAATATTATACCACATTTTTGCAGTTTTGTCAACTTGACATAAACTAAATTTTATGCTACTATTTTTATGTTGGAGGAAATAAAAATGCATAAAAAAGTAATCCTAGTAACAGGTGCGTCACGCGGAATTGGGCGAGAAATTGCGAAAACGTTGGCAAAAGAAGGAAATAGAGTAATTGCAAATTATAATCAATCCGAAGAAAAGGCAATCCAACTTCAAAACGAATTAAAAGAATTTGGCGATGAAATCGATATTTTTAAGTGTGATGTTTCCAAACGAGAAGAAGTAAAAAAAATGATTGATTTCGTAATTAAAAAATATGGAAAAATTGATGTATTAGTGAACAATGCTGGAATTGACCAAGTCAAATTGTTTACAGATATCACAGATGACGATTGGAATACAATGATGCAAAATAATTTATATTCGGTTTTTTGTTGTACGCGGGGAGGCGATAAAATATATGCTTTCTGAAAAATCTGGTTGTATCATTAATATTTCGTCGATATTTGGAAGAGTTGGCGGAGCCTGTGAGGTACATTATTCTGTAAGCAAAGCAGGAATTGATGGTATGACAAAGGCGCTAGCAAAGGAATTTGGTTTATCTAATATACGCGTTAACTCAATTGCGCCTGGAATCATTGATACCGATATGAACCAAAATGTAAATTATGAGGAAATGAAAGCCGAAATTCCGCTTGGCAAAATTGGAAAAACAATGGATATTGCCAAATGTGTGAAATGGCTGATTGAAGACGAATATACGACTGGGCAAATTATTGAAATCAATGGCGGGTGGAATATATAAAAAATATAGGGGCGTGGTCAAAGACCCGCCCCATAATGTTATAGATTTACATTTTTTTCTTTTCTTTTATAATTTCCAGAAATTAATTTTGGAATAGATATAATAATTTTATAAATCGTTAATCGAATTTTTTTCGAAATTAAATACGATTTGCGTAATCGATGTGGACGAGCAAGCGGAGCTTCTTGAACAGTTACTAATGAGACTTCTGGGTGTTCGATGGCAAAAATATAATTACTACCATTGTTGTTATCCCATTCACCATTTTCGTTTTTTAAACAGAAATTAAATGTAGGACAATCCAATAATTCCACTTCTATCTGAAATCCCAAATCTGTTTTTTGCATTGACGATTCTGTCAAATTTTCCCAATCATTTCCGAATCCATAATGGATAATGACTTCTTCGGAATTATCTTGAAAAAATTTTCCGGTATATGAAATTTTGACTTTTGTATTTGATGTTAATTTATCGGTATTAAAAAATATATTTTTTACCAGTTCCATAAAAATCTCCTCATAAGTAGAAAGTTATTTTAAACAAATTATATTATTAACCAAATTTTTTTGCAAGACTCTATGACGAAAAAAGTAAAATGTAACAGAATTGTAATATTAAAGGTAAATTTTACCAATAATTTGGAAGTTGTCTGAGTCGGAAATGGTTATATCTTTGAATTTTTTGTCGTTTGCTTTTAGGATAAGGTTTCCTTTTTTGTAAATTAATTTGCGAATCAAATATTCACTATTAACTTTAAAAAGACCAATTTCTTTATCATGAACAATTCCATTTATCTCCACAAATACATAAGAAGTTGCATTAATAATAGGACTCATAGCATCATCTGGGACTTTGTAAGCAAAAGAAGCATTTGCATAATTGGGTGGACAATTAATATAACCATCAATTTTAGAAATAGCTGGAATTTTGTTATAAGAAATATAATTCATATAATGATATTCTAATTGATTTTCTTTTAATTGTTTATCATATGTGGAAAAAAGTGGCTGGTAAGGAACACCCAAAGCATGTGCAATGGTTCTTAATACCTTATGGCTAGGATTTCTTCCACCTTGTTCAATATGAGTCAAATGCCCAATATTAATACCTGTTTTTTTGGCTAATTCTGTTTTCATCATTCCTTTTTCTTTTCGAATTCTTGCGATTAAATTTCCTAACATATTTTTACCTCACTCGTTTTTTGTCGAAATTATTATATCGATAATTTTTTGGATTGTCTAGTACAAAAAATCAAGATGTCAAAATTTTTTTTGCACGCAAATATATTACAATTTGATTACATTTTTTTAAATGCATTGACAAGAAAAAACAAAATCTGATATAATGTTACCTGAATCCGTGAATCAATTAAAAGCAAAGAACCGAAAGTATTATAAACAAA
>CAOJUE010000025.1 GCA_948443845.1 uncultured Eubacteriales bacterium
GAACTTTTCATGAGATATTCTTATAGGGTGATTTTATCATAAATTAATTACAAGAAAGAAATTTAAAAGTTGACTTTTCTAAATAAAAATGCTATAATATATTACTGTAACTGGCTAGAAAATCACTAGCCCAAACTTTAGCAACTTCTTTAAAAGATGGAATATCAAAGGAGGAAAAAATGTTAGAAGAAGGATGTTACTCTTTATGCTTTAGTCCAGAAAAAGAAAAGGTTGAAGCTGTTTGGCGTGAAGCAGAACTAGCAGAACGGTTGTAGGAAGCGCTAGAGGAGAATAGCGAACTTTTGGAAAACAAAATATCAGCTGTAAGAAAAGAACTGAAACCTTTTTGTGAAACCGATGCGGAATTGGAATCTCGTATAGGGGATGATGAGTTGATTACTTCCGAATTGATTGCCAATACGAAAATTCGGCTCTTATGGTTTGCTATGAATGAAGTATTTGATGGGAAATTAGATGTAAAACAAAATATCCTTGAAATATTGAATTCCAAGAGTCGGTTGGAAGAAATTTTGAGAGAGAGAGTAAAGACAACGCTTGACATCATTCGACAGGAGCGAGAATGCGAACTAAGGCGCGAGAAACTCTGAAAACTAAAAAAGGACGGTTTTGAATTTAAGATTCAAAGCCGTTCTTTTTTAGAAATTTTCAAAATCTTGTAATAAAATCAAAAAAACAATCTCTTATCTTATGAAAGGAGAAACGAGAAAGTGCAAACCATGGAAGAAATTTATCAGGAATATTCGAATACGGTTTATAAATACTTAGTTTGCTTAAGCCGGCGATCAAGACTTGGCGGAAGATTTGACTCGGGGAGACATTTGCGATTGCGGTTGAAAAAATTCATCAGTTTCGTGACGAATGCAAAGTATCGACTTGGCTATGCCAGATTGCCAAACATTTGTGGTATAAGGAATTAAAGAAAACTCAAAAAAATAAATCGATTTCAATGGACGAATTATCCGAAGATTTTGCCACGCAACCTACAACCGAAGAAGTGATTTTGCAAAACGAAGAAAAATTGAAATTATTTAAAAGTATGCAAAAATTGGACGAGCCAAGCAGAGAAGTTGTGTATTTAAGAACCATGGGAAGCTTAAGTTTTATCGAAATCGCCGAAGTCTTGGGAAAAACGCCCAATTGGGCAAGAGTCACTTTTTTTCGTGCCAAACAAAAAATGAAGGAGGAAAACGAACATGGAAAAGAAAACGGAATGTGAAATTGTGCAGGATTTGCTGTTTAGTTATGCAGATGATGTGTTAAATACAGAATCGAAAAAATTGGTAGAAAAGCATTTGACAGAATGTCAAAAATGCCAAGAGAAATTAATCGAAATTCAAAATGAGAAACATCAGCAGGAACAAAATCAGAAAACGCAAATTGATTATTTGAAAAAAATCAGGAGAAAAAATAAAATCAAGTCGTTTTTGTGGGCGGTTTTGATTTTGGGAATTCTTTTTGCTACTTGGTATTTGCGACAATTTTTCATCTTGCATGGGCTTGCCCAAAAAGCAGAAAAGCAGTTTAAAAGCAAAAATTTTTATCAAGAAACCATTAGTACTTGTGATGAAAACACAATTAGTTATACCAAAACTTGGTATAGAAATGGAAAATATAAAGTAGTTTCTTATATCGAAAAAAATGAAGAAATTATGCAAAAATTTGATACTCGCTATGGAAATTTAAGTGAAAATCCAAAAGAAGAATATTTCGTAAATGAGGAAAAAAGACAGGTTAGAAAAGAAAAACTTATATTTGAGAAACAAAAAGAAGAATTTACTCATATTCCAATCCCTTTTGAAAAGAATCAACATAAATATCAGTATATTTTATTAAAACTTGGCGAGCCTTTTTATGTAAAGATTTCAACTGATCACAAGCAAATTGGACGAAAATATTATGTTTTAGATTATGGGGAATCCAAAAAATGGATGGATATTAACACTGGTTTGCCGATTATGACTTTTGGAGATGTTATCGGAACAACTTATTATAAAAATACAAACATTCCAAAACAAGAATTTAAAAGTATTTCTGAATACCATTACGAGTTCGAAACCGTAACTGACGAAGATGTTCAAATGCCCAATTTTGAAGGATATGAATTTTCAGAACATAATCAACAAGAAGAGTTAAACAAACTATTAAAACAATATCCAAATGAATAAAGAATATAGTAAAATGAATGGAGAGCATATTTTTAGCATTTTGTCAACTTGACATAATGGTGAAAATATGATATAATTAAATTTAGGAGATATTTGCGGAAATAATCTAAAATTATTTCCGTTTTTTAATTAAAAATGAAAAATTTCATTCATTTTAATCGTATTCTAATAAAGGAGCAAAAAATGACGGAAGAAAATTTAAGTTATCTATTTGATACTTATTCTGATATGATTTTAAAAATTGCCTATACTTACTTGAAAAACACGAATTCCGCAGAAGACATTTTGCAAGAAGTTTTGCTAAAAGTCCTGAAAAAGAAGATGCATTTTGAAGACGAAAAGCAGGAAAAATATTGGCTTATTCGTGTGACGATTAATTTGTGTAAGGACTTTTTAAAATCGGCGTGGTATCGAAAAAATGTGCCTTTAGAGGAAAATATTTCGTATTTGCCAAAAGAGCAAGGAGAAATTTTGAAAGTCGTTTTGGCATTACCAGAAAAATATAAAATGGTAATTTATTTGTATTATTACGAAGGTTTTTCATTGCAAGAAATTGCTAAAATATGGCACAAAAAAACAGCAACAATTGGCACGTGGCTTGCAAGGGCACGCAAAATGTTGAAAGAAAAATTAAAAGGAGAGTGGGACCTATGAATAATCGAGAAAAGTATGTTTCAGCCATGAAAAAAATCAAATTTAGGGAAAATTTGAAACAGGAAATCTTGGAAAAAATGGAATTAAAGTTTGGCAATCAAGGCTTTCATTTTTTGCCCAAAACGGCGATTAGTTTGGCATGTATTCAAGGATTGTTCTGCTTTTTTGCCATACAATCCGTTAGTTATTTTGGAATTTAGGAGGAAATATGAAAAAAGAACTATTGGAATGGGTTTTCTGTATTGTCATTGCGCTTATTTTAGCGCTACTGGTAAGATATTTTATTGGAACACCAACCATTGTGAAACATGAATCTATGTATCCGACTTTGCAGGAAAATCAAAGATTAATTTTAAATCGAACGTTTCGTATCACAGGAAAAAAGCCAAAAGTGGGTGATATGATTACATTTGAAGCACCAAGTCAGGTGTATTCTAAAGAAAATGCGAATTCAAAAAATCCGATTGCAGTTTACAAAAAAGTCGAAGGAATGGGAAAGCAATTTTGGTATTACGGTTTGGAAGTGGCGAAAAAAAGTTATATTAAGCGTGTGATTGCACTAGAAGGGCAACATGTTGTGATTCAAAATGGAAAAGTTTTTGTGGACGAAAAAGAATTAGAGGAAAATTATTTGAGTCCAGATGTGAAAACAGAGTCGAATGTTTTTAATGATTTTATTGTGCCAGAAAATACTGTTTTTGCCATGGGCGATAATCGAGAGAAAAGTCTAGATTGCCGAGAACTTGGCTGTATTCCAATTAAGAAAGTAGAAGGAATTGTTGTGTTTCGATTTTGGACGATTGGGCAAATGAAAAAATTTTTCTAAAATTTGGTAACCTTTTTCCTAAAAAAGACAATATATTAATGACAACCTATTAAAAGGAGCAAAAAATTGAACCAAAATAATTTGATAAGTGGGTACATCACCAATCAAAAACTCGATATCGAAAAAGTCATGTCCGATTTTACGCCGTATTTATAGATGTTTTTGTTGCTGTTTGGAAAAATCAAGAGCGATTAGATTGGAGTTCTGAAATGAAGCCATATTTGGTTGGAATTACGAAAAATATGATGTGCAAAAAAATGAAAAACGTAAAATTTGATTGCGATATTAGCGAGTTTGAAAATGTTTTGAGCCAAACAGAAAATATTGAATTTGAAGTAGAAAATGCAGAAAAAGAAAGTTTGATTTTGGCTGAGTTAAACCAAATGAAATTGGAAGATCGCGAAATTTTTATGCTGTACTACTATTATTGGTCAAAAATGGTGGCAACTTTTTTGCTTACCATAGGAATTACATCTGGGCTTGTGTTTGCCACAGGGAAAGTGGCGGAAACGATTTGGAAAGAGCCGAAAAGTTATAGAATGAATCAAAATTTAAGTGAGGAAGAAAAACAAAAATGTATTTCCGAAAAAGAAGCAGAAGAAATCGGAAATTCCTATTTGAAGAAAATCGGTTTGACTGATGAAAATGTGGAAGGATTGGATTTGAGCAAAGAATTTTTTGAAAACGAAAATGTTTGGCAAATGCATTCGAAAAAAGCAATCATTACGATTGATGCGGAAAAAGGGATTGTCAAGTCAGTTCAAATTCCGACTTGGGAATATAAAATTCCTTACAATTTTGGAATTACAAGGCAAGAGGCACGTAAAATCGCCCAAGAATTGCTAGAAAAATATCGTCCAGAAGAAGATACAGGCGACTACGAAATGGTTACTCTGCGAAGAAATATGGAAACTGATGAAGGTTCGTATATCTGGTATGCTGATTTTCATAAAAAATATGGCGATTTGCTAAACGAAGAAGAAGCCATTTTTATTGGCTGGGTTCCGACGATTAATGGTTTGTATACTTTAAATTTGAAACAAAATGTGTATGAAAATAATGAAGAAAAAATCACGAAAGATGACGCCATCAAAATTGCGACTAGGAAAGATAATCTGATTGAAACTGTGAAAAATATAAAAAACACAAAAGCGGAAATTCGCATCAAGAAAATGAACGAAAATGTCTATTTGCGTGAAAATTTCAAAGAAGAATATGAAAAAGGAAGGCTCAATTTAGAAAAAACAGGGGAAAATACGTATCAGTTCAAAAAAGATGCTGTTTTTTATGAAACAGAAGAACGTGTGAGAAAAGTTTGGTGTGTGGTAGTAGAATACGATGTTACAGAAGGAACAACGATGTCCGCTTTTACGTATTATATCGATGCCACCACAGGCGAAATCATTGGCGGGCAAGGAGGAGATAGTTTGTGGAGCGAGGAAATGACAAAAGAAGATGAATATAATTTGATTGAAAAATAGAGCTAAAATAGCGGTTTTTAAAAAACTGCTATTTTTTTATGATTTTCTCTTGACAATTCTTATACCTAGATATACAATGTATAAAAATATACATAGATAATCTATGTATTGAAAGGAGGAAATATTGATAATGAAAAAAGAAAAAACGATTAAAATTGTAAAATGTCTTTTTATCTTATATTGCATCGCCTTATTTTTCATTTTATTTTTATATGGGTCTAGAACTGGCAATCAGTTTCATGTAAGAGTATTTTCAAAAGAGCATTTTGAAATGACGAACATAGTTCCATTTCGAACAATTTTTTCTTATTTAGAAAGTGCCTATCATTTTACAATAAACACAAATATCGTAGTTACCAATTTGCTTGGAAACTTACTCATGTTCATCCCAATGGGAATGGCGCTACCGGTGTTATTTGAGAAAAAGTTTGATAAATTATGGAAAACAATCTTATGTGTAGCAGTGATTGTCTTATTCGTTGAAATAACTCAATTTCTAACGTTTCGCGGTTCAGCTGATATAGATGATTTGCTCTTAAATACAATCAGTTCTGCAATCGGTTACGGAATCATTAAAATGAAATTTGTGAGGAAAACTTTAGGGTTAGATGAATTATAAGAAGGAGGAAACAATGAAAATTAGTAAAGAATTATTGAAAGGAAGCACGAGCTTGTTGATTTTGGGACTATTAAATGATGAAAATATGTATGGCTACGAAATGATTAAGCGTTTGCAAGAAAAGTCAGAAAACGTGTTTGAATTAAAGGAAGGGACGCTATATCCAATTTTGCACTCTTTGGAAGAAAACAATTTGATTACATCTTATTGGGACGAATCGACTGCAAAAAAAAGAAAATATTATGCTATTACTGAGAAAGGAAAAAGTCAATTAAAAACCAAAAAGGAAGAGTGGAAAGTGTTTCAGAACGGGATTGATAAAGTGATTGGAGGTGTTTCATTTGCAAATTAAGGAATTTTTAAATTGTGTGTGTGAGCAAATTAAATATAAACCAATTTGTCACCCAATTTCAGAGGAAATGGAAAATCATTTGAAGGAATCCAAGGAACGCTTTATGACCCAAGGTTTGACGGAACAAGAAGCTGAAGAACAAGCCATTAAACAAATGGGAAATGCGGAAGAAATTGGAAAAAATTTGAATCAAATTCATCGTCCCAAATTGGATTGGAAATTACTGATGATTACGGCTGTTTTGCTTTTCTTTGGAGCGTTAGTAAGTTTTACGAGAAGTCAGGTTTTGGATCTTGGCGGATCGATTGAGCGATATGGCGTAGGACTGTTAATCGGAGGCGTTTTAGCGATTGGAATTTATTTTGTGGATTACCGAAAACTTTTGAAAAAACCAGAAATTTTGTATGGCGTAGTGATTTTGCTGATGATTTTTGTGCAGAATTTTGGATTGGGAATCAATGGACGTCGCGTTTATCTTAGTTTTTTTGGGTTTACACTTTTTACGCCAGCACTTGTCGTTTTTATCAATATTTTGGCTTTTATTGGATTTTTGCAAAAAATCGACCGAACGAAAAATTGTACGATTAATTTTTCAGAAAATCGTCAAATAAAAATGAATTTGGAGCTTCTAAAAATCATACTTTTGAGCGGAATTTCACTTAGTTTATTATTGCCGTTATCCATTCCTTTGACCATTATTTTGGGGCTTATTTATTTAATTTTGGCGACGGTTAAAATAGGAAAATCAAAGTATTTGATAGCTTTGTGGGGCGTTCCTGCTTTGGTTGGGATTATGGTGATTGCACTCATTAGTCCGATGTTTTTCGACCGATTTTTAAATAGCGTAAATCCAGAAAGAGACCCTGCTGGCGGCGGTTGGATTGGGATAAATCAAAGTTTGATTTTGGAGTCGGCTCGCTTATTTGGTCCAGCAGAAGATATGAGTGGTGCTTTAGATATGTTTGACGAAGGAACGAATTTTGCTTTTATTTCGATTTTGGCGCATTATGGATGGATTCCTACTTTAGCAATGGTAAGTGCAATTGCAATTTTTAGTATAAAACTACTGATGAATGCGGTAAAAATCAAAGATATGGATGGAAAATTGTTGATTGTTGCAATTTCGAGTTTGTTTATTTTGCAAAGTATGTTTAATTTGCTGATGAATTTGAATTTGGGGATAAAATCGAATGTGAATATGCCATTTGTATCGTATGGAAATATGGATTTAATTATTAATTTGGCCTATTTGGCGCTCAGTTTGGGGGTATATCGAAGGAAGGATATTTTAAAAATGAGCAAACCTGAAAAGATATAATTTCCCTTGCCAAATTCTCGATTTTTCGATATAATAAAGAAAATCGGGGGAACAAATATGGATTTAAAAAAAGAAGTGCAATATATCAAAGGAGTGGGACCGTCGCGTGTAAAACTCTTGAATAAATTGGGAATTTTTACGTTGGAAGATTTGATTACGTATTATCCGCGCGAATATGAAGATCGAAGTAAACCCAAAAATATTGGCGAATTACTAAATGGTGAAGAAGTCTTGATTTCAGCCTATCCCGTTCGGGCGCATGAATGAGGTGCGCATTCGCGGAAATCTTACTTTGTGTAAATTAATTGTTAGGGACGAAACGGCAACTTGCCAAATCACTTGGTATAATCAGCCATATTTAAAAAATGTATTTCAGCAAAATCATCGTTACAAATTTTATGGAAAAGTGAAAAATTTAGCACGGTAAAATTGAAATGCAATCACCAGTTTACGAGCCAGAGGAATCGAGCAAAAATACTGGCAAAATCATTCCAATTTATCCTCTTACATATAGTTTGTCCCAAAACACAATTCGCAAAATCATCGAAAACGGTATTTCAGAAGTAGCAGGCAAATTGCCAGAAACGATGCCAGACTATTTTATTCAGCAATATGGTTTGTATGACTTAAATACTGCTGTTTCTCAAATTCACTTTCCAACCGACTTTGAGCATTTTAAGTTGGCACGAAAAAGGCTCGTTTTTGAAGAATTATTGTCCATGCAATTGGCGCTTTTGAGTTTGAAAAGCCAATATGAAGTGGAAAAACAAGGGATTTGTTTTGATAAAAATGCGAAAATGTCCGATGTTATCAACGATTTGCCGTTTTCTTTGACCAAAGCGCAATTGCGCGTTTTAGAGGAAATTGACCATGACATGGAATCTTCCAAACCGATGAATCGACTTCTGCAAGGTGATGTTGGCTCTGGAAAAACGATTGTGGCTTTGATTGCAGCCTATAAAGCCGTAAAATCTGGCTATCAGGCAGTTATTATGGCACCTACTGCAATTTTGGCAACGCAGCATTTGGAATCTTTTAACGAAATTTTGGCGAAAACTGGAATTCGCTGTGAATTGTTGGTAAGTGGAATTTCGAAAAAGAAAAAAGAAGAACTTTTGCAAAGGCTTGCTAAAGGCGAAATTGATATTTTGATTGGAACACACGCAGTTTTAGAAGAAAATGTGGTATTTTCCAAACTTGGTTTGGTGGTAACGGATGAACAGCACCGTTTTGGCGTTCGTCAAAGAAGCACGATTGCCGAAAAAGGCGAAAATCCTGATGTTTTGGTTATGACAGCAACGCCAATTCCCAGAACGCTTGCCCTTATTTTGTATGGAGATTTGGATATTTCTATGATTGATGAACTTCCGCCGAACCGTAAGAAAATCGAAACTTATGCGGTTACGAAGGAAATGGAAGCAAGGGTAAATGCGTTTATTGCAAAAAATATTGACGAAGGCAGGCAATGCTATATTGTATGTCCGTTGGTTGAGGAAAATGAGGAGATTAACGCAAAATCGGTTATGGAAATGGTGGAAATTTATAAAAATCAGATTTTTACGAATTACCGCGTGGAATATTTACATGGAAAAATGCGTCCAAGGGAAAAGGATGAAATTATGGAACGCTTTAAAAATGGCGAAATTGATATTTTGATTTCGACAACAGTGATTGAAGTTGGCGTGAATGTTCCGAATAGCAATATTATGGTAATTGAAAATGCGGAGCGATTTGGATTGGCGCAATTGCATCAATTGCGTGGTAGAGTAGGAAGGGGAGAATATCAGTCATATTGCATTTTGAAATATCAGGGGAAATCGAAGATAATTCAAGAGCGAATGAAAGTAATTTCGAGTACGAATGATGGATTTATTATTTCGGAAAAAGACTTGGAATTGCGTGGTTCTGGTGAGTTTTTTGGTACGAGACAGCATGGAATTCCAGAATTTAAGATTGCGAATTTATTTGAAGATATGGAAACTTTGAAACAAATTCAAGCCATTAGTATGGAAATTGTAAAGCAAGACCCACTTTTGGAAAAACCAGAAAATCGAGAATTTAGGCGATTGGTGGAGAAGAATTTTAAGGGGAGAATTGAAATTTAGAAAAGACTTGACATTTTATGTAAATTATGCTATAATGAAAGTATAGAACATAATGTTGCGTTAAAATATACAAAAAATCTCTTGAAAATTCAAGAGAAAGCAAAAGGAGGTAAGCATATGTTGAGGAAAGAAACAAACATAATTGAAGCACGGAGATTCCAAAAATTCTTAGATGATTTGGGAATTGTTTCGCCAATTCAATATTTCGACAGGGACGGAGATGAAATTATGTGCGTGACTGCACAAGTCATCATTATGGTTTCCCACGGAAAAGCACTGGTAACGCGGGAAGATGATGGCAGTAAAGTAGAATATCTTCTCGAAGAAGAGGGCAATCCTATCAGTTTCAGAGCTTTTCGGGAATACAAAAAGAATCCCAAGAGCTCAGTAATAACTCATGTTGATGTTGATGCGCAGGTAAAAGAGTACCGAATTCGGCGTCATATTGCAGTAGTGATGTAAAGTTTCTTTTTGGCGAAAGTGAACCGTTTGGTTCGCTTTTTGCTTTTTATTGCGAGAAAATAGTTCTAAAATCTCCCAAGCCTGCATATATATCTTTTAGAACTTAAAATTTGAGGGAGGAAAGCAACATGGCAATGTTAGAGGAAACAAAAAATATGACGAATGTGATTCAAAATATCATTTTAGAAAATCGCGAAAAACTAAATGTATCTGGCGTTTTGGATGTCCTTAGTTTTGATGACCAAATTGTGATTGTCGAAACAGAACTGGGACTTCTTACGATTAAAGGGGAAAATCTAAAAATCAATAAATTAAATATCGATACTTCTGAGGTTACATTAGATGGTATGATTTCTAGCCTTTCTTATTCGAATTCAGATTCCATCAAAAAAAATGCAAGTGGTTTGATTGGCAAAATTTTTAAATAAAGGTGAGGCAAATGAGCACATTTTCACAAGGACAGATTTTTATTTTATTTTTGATTTTAGGTCTGTGTATTGGAACATTGTTTGATTTTTTTAGGGCATTAAGAAAAACTTTCAAAACTTCCGATTTTATAACACATATGGAAGATATTATATTCATGTTGCTGGTTGGCATTTTGCTTGTAAATAGCTTAATTATACTAAATCGTGGGCAAGTGAGATTTTTTATTATTCTAGCTATCTTATTTGGCATGACTTTCTATTTTTTGACCATTAGCAAAATTTCTTTCACGATTTTCCAAATTTTGATGAAATTTTGCAAAAAAATACTCTTTTTTCCCTTTTTTTGCAAAAAAAATTTCCTAAAAAAGAAGGATTTTTGATTTTTTTGTAGAATAATAGAATATATTATTATATAATTTGGAGATTTACAAATGAAAAACTTATTGAAATCACGTAATTTATATAAATTAATTGTCTTAATCTTTTTAATGGTAACTCTGATAAAAATGAGAAACCAAATTGTAACATTAAAAGCTTATCAAAAAGAAATTGTGGCATTAAATGAAAAAATTACGGTATTAACAGAAAAAGAAAATAATCAAGATCCGAATGAGATGAATTCAAAAAAAGACAACGAAGATATTGCAAGAAAAGACTTAAAAATGTATTATCCAAATGAAACACCATACAAAGGTTATTAATCAATTTTTATGTCTGTTTATTTCTGAACAAAATTTTCATCTTTATTAAATTAAATAAAAATATAAAATAAATAAAAGAAAATAAGGGGGGGTAATTTTCTATGGAACTAGACTCTTTGTCACTGAATGATTTAAGAGAACTTGCCAAAGCAAAAGGGTTATCAAATATTTCAAAACTTAAAAAAAACGAATTAATTGAAAAAATTTTAGAAATTTCTCAAGAGGTTTCAGAAAAAAAATTAGAAACTCAAGAAAATAAAGCAGAAGTTTATGACGAATCTTCGGATAATTCATATTCGATATCTACAGAAGGAGACGAAATAACAGAAGGAGTTTTAGAGTTATTGCCAGATGGATATGGTTTTTTGCGTGGTGATAATTACTTGCCAAGCCAAAAAGATGTTTATATCTCTCCAATTCAAATTAGAAGATTCAAATTGGACACAGGAGATCGCATCAAAGGAATTAAAAGAACGCCAAAAGAAGGGGAGAAATTTCCAGCGTTAATCTATGTTGGAGAAGTCAATGGCGAATCACCAGATAAAGCAATGAAACGAACTAAATTTGATGAGTTAATTCCGATTTATCCAAACAAAAAATTGAAATTAGAAGCCGACCCACAAGAATATACCATGCGATTAATGGATTTGCTTTCTCCAATTGGAAAAGGTCAAAGAGGTATGATTGTGGCTCCACCAAAGGCTGGAAAAACCACTATTTTAAAGAAAATTGCCAATAGTATTACATCCAATAATCCAGAAGTAGAATTAATTGTATTATTGATTGACGAAAGACCAGAAGAAGTAACCGATATGAAGCGTTCCATTCGTGGCGAAGTCATTTATTCAACTTTTGATGAGCAACCAGAACATCATGTAAAGGTTGCTGAAATGGTCATTGAGCGTGCCAAACGATTAACTGAGCAAAATCGTGATGTTGTTGTATTATTAGATAGTATTACAAGACTTGCGCGTGCTTATAACTTGGTTATTCCTTCGTCTGGAAAAACGTTGTCGGGTGGTTTTGATCCAAGTGCACTTCACAAACCAAAACGTTTTTTCGGTGCTGCCAGAAACACTGAAGATGCAGGAAGTTTGACAGTTTTGGCAACTGCTTTAGTCGAAACAGGAAGTCGAATGGACGAGGTAATTTTTGAAGAATTCAAAGGAACAGGAAATATGGAAGTTGCTTTGGATAAAAAATTGTCAGAAAAACGAATATTCCCAGCAATCGATATTAATAAATCAGGAACAAGAAGAGAAGAATTATTGCTTACTGAAGAAGAAATAAATTCAATTTATGCAATTCGCAAAGCTATGAGCAATTTATCAACTGCTGATATGACAGAAAAGTTATTAGACCAAATGGCAAATACGCAAAATAATGAAGAATTTTTAAAAGTGATGATGGATGTGATAGAGGAGTAAGAAAAATGCCAAGGAATACTTGGCATTTTTTAGGTTGTGGTGTATTTTTATCTCTTGCAAAATTGATAGGGTAGCAAATAGGACTATCTGATATTAGTTTATCTATAACATTGCGCAAAAGAAAAGTTTTGCGCAAATAGGAATAGGCTTTTTATCCTTATCATTTAATCTACTCCTACAGCCTTAACCTCTTGCTTTACTTTCTCCTTTGCTTTTATTTTTTCTAAAACGCGCAATGTTAAAAATTTTGTTATATCGTAAAAAATGGAATGATTTTTTCGCTTTCTCGTTTCTTTTGCTTTTCATAGTTTTTCTTTAATTTTGCATAATTCTTCGCATTTACGTCCGTTTCTTCGTGCTCAAATTCATAATATTTCTTGTACGGCATTACTTCTCGAAATTTAATGCAATAATACCTTTCTGCATTCTCAAGACGATATGGATTCTCAAAAAAATCGTTGTCTACATAGTATTTAAAGCGCCTTTCTTTGTCATTTTCAATGATTTCATATAGCTTCAATTTGGCTTGATTGATATTGAAAAAACTGCCTAAAATGTACGGTGTAGCGTTTTTGAAGTAAGTATAAATAATATACTCTGTTTTCACTTTTAAATTTTCCATTTTTTCGACCCTCAAAATTTCATTGCTTGTTTTAAATTAGTTTTAATATAACAATGCTTTTTATTTTTGTCAAGAACCAATTTTAAAATCACTTATAGTATAATTTCATTATCGAGATAAAAAAACGTCTTAAAATCGATTTTAAGACCTCATAATCTTTTGCAAAAAAATTTTTTTAATTCTTTTACAAATTTTTACTCATTTTTGCCTTTAAAATCCCTGCAAACATACAACAGAATTGAAATATCAATGAACAGACTTGTGGGTGGAGATTTTTTGTTGTCTATTTCAATGATACACTATTATTAATAAGCAAAGTACTATAAATAAAAATTACATCTTTATTCTCAAACTCTACATATTGTCCTAAAATCTTTGGAAAAATGTATCTTGTATCAATGACTGTTATATGGCAATATTCTTCTACTAATAGTGGTACTAAACTACTACCATAAGAATCTCTAAAAACAATTAGTTCTTTATCTTGATTTCCATTTGGATTTTCTATCGTTAATAATGGTACTGCACCAGATAGATAAATATCGTATTTATCAGGTGCATTTATTTTAGCCATATCATATATGGGAGTTGTCTTATTTGCTTCATAGTTATATACGGTACAGCTATCTATCACTTCATTTGTTAGTATTCGTATTTCATCATTTCCTACTTCCATTGGAAACTGACCTGCATATACGCCTTTAAAATCTACGACTTTCTTTTCTTCATAGTTACCTTCTATTTTTAAATCCATATACCTAGCAATTCTATCTACAACCTTCTCTAATCGTTCTTGTTTCCAATGAGAATCTGTTGCATAATAACAAGACAAATCTAAGCAATCAACTATATTTATATATTCTGCCCAATTTAAATTCTCTTCCATGATATGTTGCAATTTGGCATAATCTAGTTTCAAATGACGATTATCTATAAAATAATTCTTATCAGGAACAATGGTATAATAAACTTTATTCGTTTGGTCTAAATATTTTTGATTAATTTCATTCATTTTTTGGGTCATATTTTCTATTGATTTCTCATTTAAAGGATATATCTGTTCAATTAATTTTTCATCATACTCATAAATGTTGTTATAATCTTGCTTTTTTAGTACATTCATATCTATATTAATTTTTAAATTTCGAAACGTTTCTCTTTGTATAAACTGATCCATTGCATATTTTTCAAATTTTTCAAAAAAACCACCATTAAATAGTTCCTCTACCGAAAACTTTGGAAATTGTTGCAATTTTCTTCTTTCTGCTAAAGATATCAATATATCTTCTTTTATGAGATTTACGATTAACAGGCTAATAATTACAAATAGGAAGGATATTGTTACTACTACATTTTTAACTTTATCGCTCATATGATACCTCCTATTAAAATCTAAAATATAAAAACGGATTATATGAATTATCTATTAAATATGCAGTTACTACTAAAAGTAGCCATATAATCCATACTGGCTCTAAAATATTAATCAATTTATTTATCTTTTCATTTTTCTTCAACTTTAATACTGTATTTCTAAGAAGTGGAGTGGCTCCAATAAATGCAATCATTAGGATTACTAGATAGCTTCTTATATAATATAGTGTATATGAATTTATCAGACTTTCTCCATTTGCTCCCCATAATCCTAGAATATTTTGCCACGCTTCTCCCATATTTTCTGCATTAAATATTACAAAACTTATCATAACAATAAATAGAACATATAGCCTTTTCAAAAAGTTGGGACATTTTTCTAAATATTTTCCTAAAAATATCTTTTCTATGATTAAGATAATAGCAAATAGTAAACCCCATATCACAAAATTCCAACTTGCTCCATGCCATATACCAGTAAGTACCCATACAATCAATATGTTCCTTATTTGCTTTTTTAAACCTTTCCTGTTCCCACCAAGAGGTATATACACATAATCTTTAAACCACGAACTTAATGATATATGCCATCTTCTCCAAAACTCTGTAATACTTTTTGAAATGTATGGATAATTGAAGTTTTCCAAGAAATGGAAGCCAAATATTCTGCCCAATCCTATTGCCATATCAGAATAGGATGAAAAATCAAAGTAAATTTGTAACATATAACTAATTGCAAAGATCCAATAAAATAGTATACTTTTTTCATCAGTCCCCGTAAATTGATTACACAATTCCCCTAACATATTAGCAATTAGTACTTTTTTTGCAAGGCCTATCGTAAATCTTCTTACACCATAAGAAAAATTTTCAAAGCTATGTTTTCTACTATCTAACTCTTTTTCAATTGTTTCGTATCTTACAATTGGTCCAGCAATTAATTGTGGAAACAATGATACATAGGTTGCCAGTTTCAAAAAGCTTTTTTGTGGTTTTACTTTACCTTTGTATACGTCAATCACATAGCCGAGAATTTGAAAAGTATAAAATGATATTCCTATTGGTAGAGCAATTCTTAAAAGTGATACATTTACATTTAATAACTGATTTACATTTAATATCATGAAATCAGTATACTTAAAAAAGCATAATAAACCAATATGGATAAAAATAGCAATCACCAATAAGCTTTTTTTCTTATATTTAGCAATTAATCTACCTTCCATATACACTATTAAAATTTCAGTTAACATTAAAAAAATATACTTTGGCTCTCCAAAAAAGTAAAATAGCATAGATGCAATCAATAGTACAACATTTTGCATTTTTTTCGGTACAATAAAATAAAAAACTATCACAATTGGGAAAAAATAATATAAAAAGCTAATAGCGGTAAATAACATATTTGCCTACTTTCCGATGAACAATAAAGCTTCCAATTTTACTTGGAAGCTTTATTGTTACTCATCTTTATTGTAAATACATTTCTGGTGGAAGCTCAATATCTGTTGATTCAGATTTTTCCATCTCTTTTCCAATGTCATTTTCAACGAAATTTTTAAAATCTTCATATACTGGTCTTGCCCATTCTTCACTAGACATTACTAAAAATATAACATTTTCATAATTTGTAATATACAGTTTTTCTGCTGAAACACAAATCCATCTTCTCATATCGATATTGTCTAGCATTTCTTGTTTCATTTGTTCTATATCAGCTTTCTCATTTACTTTAACAACAGCAACTGAATAGGCTTGTGAATTAATAAATGGTACTGATATAACAAGCTCTTCAACATTATCATTTGATTTTAAACCAGTAAAAGTACTTACTTGGGCTTCATCAGTTACATCAATTGTTGCTATATCCAATTGTGGTAACTCTATATTTTCACTAGAATAAATTGTATTTAACATATTTTGTATCTCTTCAGCTGTTTGAAGCTTCCTTTCTTTTGGCTCTCTACCACTTTTTACTAATAGAACCGCTCCTATGATAAGAACGATTACAAGAATACTTGAAATAATTATAATGCTTGATTTTTTCATCATTTCCTCCTTCTTATTTTGTACTTTAATCTAAACTTATTTTATTATATAAATCCATTTTTGTAAATGCTTTATCCTATTTTTATCATAATCAAATATTAATTTAAATATTCAAACCTGCCAAAAATCCCACAAGGCAACACGATTTCCGAATTTTTCATCGGCAAACCAATTTCACCACAAGAAATTTTTCCCGTTTTTCCTTTTAATTTCAAACGCAAAATATTTTCCAAAACTTTGCTCGAAATTCCTGTTGTATAGGAATTAATTAAGAAAAACAATGGATTATCTGACAAAATTTTTTCGCACAATTCTACCAAATCAGCAAGATTACTCTCAAACTGCCAAACTTCGCCATTTTTGCCCCTTCCATAAGAAGGTGGATCCATAATAATGGCATCATACATATTCCCACGCCTGATTTCTCGCTGCACAAATTTAACCACATCATCAATCAAAAATCGAACTGGTTTTTCAGCTAAACCAGAAGATTTCACGTTCTCCTTTGCCCAATCTGTCATGCCTTTCGAACTATCCACATGACAAACAGATGCACCAACTGCCAAACATGCAACCGTCGCACCACCCGTATAAGCAAATAAATTTAGCACTTTAATCGGACGCTTTGCCTCTGCAATTTTCTTCATCATCCAATCCCAATTAACCGCCTGCTCTGGGAACAAACCAGTATGCTTAAATCCCATTGGCTTGATATTAAACGTTAAATTTTTATAATGCACTTGCCAATTTTGCGGAATTTTCTTGAACGTCTTCCAACCGCCACCGCCAGAATTACTGCGATTGTATCTGGCATCTGCCGACTTCCACAAATTGGGAAAAGATTTTTCTTTCCAAATAATTTGTGGGTCT
Organism: uncultured Eubacteriales bacterium; assembly: GCA_948443845.1. Lineage (GTDB taxonomy): Bacteria > Bacillota > Clostridia > TANB77 > CAG-508 > Scatovivens. The sequence continues at coordinate 17,475 of CAOJUE010000025.1, forward strand.
GGTCGAATCAACGTCACATTTTTCCATACTTCCAATTTTTCGCCTTCTGCCATATCCAATATTACATAATCTTTCCAATCTTTTGCTACTTCCACTTATGTTTTCCTTTCTAAAAAACTTTTTACTTCTTCTACTACATATTTTGGAGTCGAAGCTCCTGCCATAATGCCGATTTTGTCATTTGGTTCAAAGGCAATATTTGCCACATCTTCCACAGTTTCTATGGCATATACTTTTTCGCAATTCTTACTTGAAATTTCAAACAATTTTTTTGTATTACTGCTATTTTTTCCGCCAATAATGAGCATAACGTCAGCATTTCTTGCTATTTTAGTAACTTCTAATTGTCTATTTTCAGTACTATTGCAAATCGTTTTATCAATCATAACGTCTGCTTCACAAAAATTTGTCTGAATTTCATCGGCTAAATCGTCGAATTTTTGGCTTGAAAATGTTGTCTGTGATACGACAAAAATTTTATTCAAATTGGTTTTCTCAAATTTTTTATAGGCATCTAAAATATCATCTTCTGTCTCGATGATATACGAATTTTCTCCAGCAAATCCAGATGTTCCAAGGATTTCTGGATGACTTTTGATGCCAATCATAAGAATAAAACTTTCCTTTTTCGCATTTTCCACTTTCTGATGAATTATTTTTACGTTGGGACACGTTAAATCCACGATTTTTAAGCCTTTTTCTTGCGCTTTTTGGTAAGTTGCCATTGGTTCTCCATGTGCCCTGAAAATGACAGTTGAACCATCTGGAATTTCTTCCAATTGGTTCACTGTTTTCATACCGTTTTTTTCCAAATCTTGTACGACTTGGCTATTATGTACAATCTCGCCAAGGCAAAAAACGTCGCCTTGACTTGAAATTTCTTTTGCTTTGTTTACTGCCAATTCTACGCCAGCACAAAATCCAGCGTTTTTTCCAAGCGTTATTTCCATTCTTTCTCCTTTTACCCGCCACCTAAAGTCTGCAAAACGGTCACAAAATTATACAATAGACCAATTAAAAATGCGACACTGATGGTTGTCCCTAAAATTAAAATTCCAATTAAAAATTTTTTCATGATTTCCTCCTTTGTTTTTAGCGTTTATTATTATATATGCCAAAAAAGGAAATTTATGACAATTTTTAGGAAAAAAATTCAGGAATATCTTCAAACTCCATTTTTTCTTTTGTGACAGGATGCGTAAAACTTAAAAGATATGCCCATAACCTCAATTGTTTCCCTTGCCCACGCGTCCCATACTTTTGGTCACCATACAAACTATGTCTTCGCGAAGCAAATTGCACGCGGATTTGATGATGTCTTCCTGTATGCAAATTGATTTTTACAATCGATAAATTTGTTTTTTCATTGTACGTCACCACTTCATAGTCTAAAATTGCTTCTTTTGCATTTTTCGTACCTTCTGGCACGACTTTGCTGGTGTTGGTTCGCTCATTTTTTAACAAAAAATCTCGCCAAGTACCTTGCGGATTTTCGAATTTTCCATCACAAGTTGCTACATATTTTTTCTGAATTTCTTTGTTTCGAATTTGCTCACTTAGCCTAGCGGCTGCTTTGGAAGTTCTAGCAAAAACCATGACGCCACCAGTTGGACGGTCCAATCGGTGAACAAGCCCTAAATAAACCTCTCCGTGGTTTATGATATTTTTCTTTTAGGTACGATTTTAACATGGTCAGCATATCTTCATCGCCGGTTTTATCGCCTTGTGAAGGTACGTTGTTGGGTTTTCGGGCAACAATAATGTGATTATCTTCATACAATATTTTCAAATTTTGCATTTTTTACTCCGTTTCTTTGTTATTTTATCACAAATTTTTGTTTTACACAAGACTGATTCCATATAAAATTAGCATATGAATTGGATAAAAAATGTAATATAAATATTTCGTTTTGTGCCCCAATTTTCCATTGTAAAATAGTAGCAAAATCGCTGGGAAACTTGTACAAAGATATGAAATCAAATTCGGCAAAGAATATGCCAAAAATAGTCGCGGATAATAGTAAATCAAATTTAAACCTACAAAAGCAACGATTCTGCCCCACTTCTGTTTTCTGGTTATAAATAGCACAAACACTGTCAAAACGCCATACCAACCATAATCGACATTTAGTAAATCTCCTAAAAATACGCAAAGTACTACGATCGGAATTGAGATAACGCATCTTTTGCCGCATTTATCAAATGCTGTAATTGCGATTAAGCCCAATAATAACGTAAATAAAATATTGAGCATTTGCCACTGACCCACAAGCGTTCGAAATAGCATGAATGGAATTTGCGAAATGAGTGCAAATAGGATTAGTCTTTTATAATATTTGGGCAAATTGCTTGTGTGAGAATAGCCTTCGCCTACCAAAAAGGCAAATAGCGGGAAGGACATTCTTCCGAAATATTGGGTTAGAAAACACGTTGTTTCAGGAATGGCGTATTTGACATGGTCGAAAATCATGGTCGCACAAGCAATGATTTTTAAGGTAAAAATTGACATTTTTTAATACTCCTAATCTCCATTTTCATTTGCCCAAAAATAGATTTTATATCCGATAACTTTCAAAAATACTAGGCAAGTTTTAATCCTCCTTCTTTCGCATATTATATATTAGAAAACACAACTTCTGTACCATCTGGATATTTTACATATGGATACATCATACCTATCACTCTCCTTTTATCTATTGTTTAGTATAACATAAATCAAAAAAATTTACAACTAAAAAAACAGAAAAGACAGAAATCTGCAATTTTCTGTCTTTTTTAAAAAGATGTCAATTCTAAAAAACTCACAACCGAAACTTCTACGATGTTATCCAGTAAATCTTTGTATTCTTTGGTGCGAAAATTCATGAAACCGTCCATCACAATGGCTTTGTTTTCCATAATGTATTTTTTGACTAGATTTTTCAAAAGTTTATTTTTGTAGCCAATTTTATTATCCGGCAAATTCATAATTTGGTTACTGATTTTTAACACATATTCTTGTTCCATTTCATCTAAATAAAAATAATTTTGTTTGACACATTTTCGAATGATTTCTTTTTCGTAAAATCGTTCAATCGCGCTTTTTAAAACAATCGCAGCAACTTCGTAAAACTCATTTTCGCTTCCGTTCCATATCATGAATAATGACATTATCATAAATTTTGAAACGATAATTCGAAATGCATAAATTGAGTGGCAGTTTTTCAAACGTGGTAATGAGATATTCAATCATTTCTTGATTATTCGTTTTTATGCAAATTGATTTCACTTGGGTTTCTCCTTCATTTTAACAATATACAGTATAATATTCATTTTCATGGAAATGGGTGTTAGTCACACCAGAAGATTTTTGAAATCTTCTGGTACAACTTTTGGTTTTACAATGCCTCATTAATTCCTCGTGCAATCACATCTTTCATTGAATCAATTAAATCATCGATTTCTTTGGGAGTTACAATGAAATTGTAGTCATTTGGAATTAAAGCATCTTTGATTTTTTGGTAATTGTCTTCATCTTTTAATTTATTTAATACGTCATTGGACTCGGCTTTTTTTTGCAAATCTTCAATAAACAAATCCAAGCAATCATTTGTGATAGAAGCCATTTCGACCACAGTTGGAACGCCCAAAGCGATAACCGGAATTCCCAAACTTTTCTCGGATAATTCATCGCGCGCATTTCCAACGCCTGCGCCTGGTACAATTCCTGTATCTGAAATTTGAATGGATTTGTTTATTCGGTCAACATTTTTCGAGCATAAACTATCAATCGCAATAATCATTTTTGGCTTGACTTTGTCAACAATTCCGCGTATCATTTCTGCGGTTTCAATGCCTGTCGTTCCCAAAACGCCTGGCGAAATGGCTGAAATACTTCTGGTGTTTTCATCGATATATTGTGGCAAATAGATTTTAATATGCCTTGTAATTTCGACTTCGTTGACAACACGAGAACCGAAGACTATCTGGAGTCGAATACAAATTTCCCAAGCCCACAATCATGATTTCGTCTTGTTTTCCAATGTGCTTATCAACAACGCTAATTAATTCTTTGGCAATTACCTCTACAATTTTGTCCTCTTTTTCTGGTTCAATATTATTGATTCTTTTGACATCAATGGTAATATAATTTCCAATTGGTTTTTGCAAGGCTTCTTGCCCTTTCTCATTGCTAATTTTAACTCTTGTCACACGGATATCTTCTTGTTCTTCTTCTTCGCATTCTACGCCATCGATTTCCGTTTCTATGTTATTGGCTTTGCGGTATAAATCACGTCTTTCAACCGCCATATCTGTTCTAAAATCCAAATTAATCACCTCGTAACTATTGTGGCAATTTGTGGGAATTTTATACAAAAATTTGTAACGCCACTTGACATTTTATGCAAATTATTGCATAATTAAATTGTTTTAAACTAATTTTATATTTATTAAAAATGAAGGAGGCTACATTATGATTGAAATCAAAGATTGTAAACCCTTACAAAAAACCTCTGGACGGTTGGATATTGAAAACATTCTCGTAATTGCTGATTTATTCAGACAGAATATCTCCGTTTCAGAATGGGAATTATGGGGCAGCGGTCGCAAAGAAATTCCATTTACACCATTTGAGAAGCTTTCTATGTTTTATTCAAAGAGTTCTTGGATTTCTCAAAATCATCCAGACGCGCCAACTCAACCACCAGAAGGTTGCAATATTCTGGATGTTCGTTGGATGCCGAAGTATTGCTTGTCAAATCTATACGACAGTGGCAAAGTTTCTAAAGACCAAATTTTTGCCTATATAGAATACGACCCCGAAAATTATTCCACAACTTGGAAACTTTGTCTTGTTGGAATTGATTCAGCAAATCATCGTTTGCTAATTTGGGATCCAGAAGAAAAAATATGGGCAGAGTTCGGCTTTGCAGAGGACCCTGTAAATGAAGCATTTATGCGCTTTCTTCATGCTTGGATTGACTGGTAATTCATTCATCTAAGCCAAAGTTGCAAGTTTTGTAAGCCAAAAAGACGGTTTAAAGTTTGTATCACCAAACCTCAAAACCGTCTTTTTCTATCCTCTCCTACATCTTGAACATCTACAATTACAACGATTATTATTTCCATTGTTATTACGATTACAATTATTGTTGTCACCTACATTATTATCGCCCCAATTGTTATTTCCTAAATTATAGTTACCTTGATTATTATTGCCTCGATTGCAATTTCCAACATTATTATTTCCTATGTTATAGTCTCCCACATTACCACTTCCGCAATTATTATTTCCTGTATTATTATTGTTAGCACTTAGAGTAGCAATTCCATTGTTATTATTCCCATAATTACTATCATCATTATTACAGCCACAACGATTATTTCTATTATTGCAACCACAGCCACTATTTTCATTATTATTGTTACAACCACAATTGTTTCCATTACCAAAAAATCTACTTATCACAATCGCTGTAATAAATGCCAAAAATGTATAAACCCAAGCAAGTGCAATCAAAGTTAGTGTACCACCAAGTACAAAAGCAACTGTAATCACAATCACAAACACAATTGCTGCCACTTTATAGGGACATTTTAACAATGTTTGCAAAATCGCAGCTACAATTACTACCAATACTGGAATTACAAAAGCAATTAATAAGTCTGTCATACCGATTTACCTCCTTATTTATGAATCCTTTTGTAATATATTATTCGATATGACAAATTTTCGTGATTGTTTTAATACATGACTTCCACCAAATATAATCCTACTGCTGGCAATGTTTTTCCAGCCCTTTTGCGGTCTTTGCTCTCGATGATTTTGGGAATCTCTTCCACTTGAATTTTGCTAGTCCCAACATCTAGCAATGTTCCTGCAATGATTCTGACCATATTATAAAGGAAACCATTTCCAGTCAGTTCAATATAAATCCTTTCTTCTTTTTGGAAAACATCTGCTTTGAAAATTTTTCTGACACTATTTTTACTACTCGTTCCGCTTGCTTTAAACCCTGAAAAATCATGTTCTCCTTCAAAAAATTTTGCTGCTTTTTGCATTTTTTCTACGTCTAACAAAATTGGAAATTGATATTCTAATTCTCGATAAAGTGCTGTCCCCGCCTGCGAATTATTAATCACATAACGATACTTTTTGGAATGTACCGAATATCTACTATGAAAGCGTTCTTCTACTTCTTCTGCTTTTTTTATGACGATACTTTTTTTCAATTTTGAATTGATCGCTAAAGCAAATTTTTCTATTGGAATCTTGTTATTTGTTTTAAAATTGGCAACTTGCCCTAAAGCATGTACTCCTGCATCGGTTCTTCCTGAACCAATTAATTCAATTTCTTCGCCTGTAATCGAGCCAATGGCTCGCTCAATTTCGCCTTGAATGTTTAATTGATTGGGCTGTTTTTGCCAACCATTGAAGCCTTTTCCATGATATTCGATGGTTAATTTGATATTTCTCATTTTTTTCTCATTTCTTGTTTTATTTTTGGGTTTATTTTTTGTTCTTGTTTTGGACATGGTGCCCCGTGCCCCTACGTTACGCAATTTTTCGGGATGTATTTCTCATTTCTTTTGCATTTTGCAAAGATGTTTCTGTGATTTCTCCATTGGAAATTCTGGCAATTTCACGAATGATTTGTTCTTCGTTTAGCTGATTGATATGCGTTTTGGTTGTGTTGTCTTCACTTGTTTTGAAGATATAATAATTGTAATCTCCTTTGGCAGCAATGGTTGCCAAATGTGTGATGCAAATGACTTGATGATTTTTTGCAATGCGTTTCATTTTTTCGCCAGTGCTGTTTGCTGCAATGCCACTAATTCCTGTGTCAATTTCGTCAAAAACCAAAACTGGAGTTTGATCAACATCGGCAAGTACCGTTTTAATCGCAAGCATGACTCTTGACATTTCTCCGCCTGAAGCAATTTTGATCAGTGACTTTTTCTCATCGCCTTTATTGGTAGAAATCATAAATTCTACTTTGTCTAATCCATTTTCGTTAAATTTGTGATTTTCCAAAAATTCCACACTCACTTCAAATTCAGCATTTTTCATTTCTAGTTCTTTTAATTCTTTTGTAATTTCTGACGATAATTGTGTTGCAAATTTGGTACGAATTTGGCTGATTTTTTGACATAGATTTAACATTTCTTTTTCGCATTGGGCTTGTTTTTGTTTTAATTCTATGACATAATTTTCGCGATTGGTGATGTCAAAAATTTCGTTTTCGATTTGGGTTTTGTATTCCAAGATTTGAACAATATTGTTGCCATATTTTCTCTTTAGGGAATTGATAAAATCAAGTCTTTCTTCGATTTTGGTTTGCTCTTCTTGGTCAAAATAGATGTCTTCATTGGCCAAATCACGTGAGGCTTCTTGAATTTCATAGTAGCAATTTTTTAGTCTTGTTACAATATCAGAATACGTTTGGTTGTAGGATTCTATTTTTTCGAGCGCTCTTATGGCATTATTTAAACCATCAATTGAATTATTATCAATTTCGCCTTGAGCCTCAGCTAAATGATTGGCAATTTTTTCTGATGCTGCAATTAATTTACGTTTTTCTTCGAGTTCATCATCTTCGTTTTCTTTTAAATTGGCTTCCTCGATTTCATTTAATTGATAGTTTAGCAAGTCAAGCTTTCTTTGTTTTTCTAAATCATCGCCGTAGTTGAGACTTAATTCTTTTTTTAATTGTAAATATTCGGCATATTTTTTTTGATATTCTTGCTTGAAATCTCTGATTTCTTCGTCTGCATATCCGTCCAATAGTTCAATATGTTTGTTTAAATCCAAAATTGTTTGATTGTCATTTTGTCCATGAATATCAATCACATTTTTCATGAAATCTTTTAATTCATTGACCGTAACTAATCTTCCATTAATTTTGCATATATTTTTTCCACTATTATTAATTTCTCTGGAGACAATGACATTATCTTCCCATTCTGGCACAGAGATTGACATTTCTACAAAAGAATGGCTTTCACCAAAGCGCATCATTTCTTTGGAAAATCTACCACCAGATAAAATTTTGAGAGCCCCAATAATGAGTGTTTTTCCCGCTCCTGTTTCGCCTGTTAAAACATTGAACCCTTTGTTTAAATTGATACATAAATCATCGATAATTCCTATATTTTTTATATGCAATAAATCAATCATATGACACCTCCTACCAAAAATATGTTCGATAGATGTATTATATCAGTTTTTTATTTTTTGTCAATACATTTGTTCGTATTTTTTGAAAAAATTTTTTCGTAAAAAAAGAACCACCTTTCGTGGTTCAAAATTTGGTGACCCCTACGGGAATCGAACCCATGATTCCACCTTGAGAGGGTGGCGTC
>CAOJUE010000026.1 GCA_948443845.1 uncultured Eubacteriales bacterium
GTTTATAATACTTTCGGTTCTTTGCTTTTAATTGATTCACGGATTCAGGTAATTTAGATAATTCGTACTTTTCTTCAATTCTTTTTTCCAAATTCTCAAATTCTTCCAAATCATGATTTGCTATTTCGTAAGATTTTATCAAGTTTCTACTATGTAAGTATGCTTGTAAGCCTTGCAATCTTGTGTCTTCTGTATCTTTTGTCATATATTTAACCAAATAAGCACCAATGTTATCAACGTGCTTTACTGCATTAATATAAACGAATCCGTGTCCCCAGATGTTTTGCAATTCTTGTTGCGGTATGTAAGGAATATCTGCTAAAACATGATAGTGAACCGCGCCACGCTCTTGAAATTCAACAACTGCTAGATATTTGATTTTTAGATTAAATTTATAATTCAATCGCATAATAAACTTTTTAAAAAGATTGTTGCATTCTTTAACATTTGTCATATTGTCTGCAAATGTTAAGGTAAAGAATTTACAAGTAGAACTGTCAAAATTGCTACACGCTAGCCTACGAACAGTGTCGCGTCTGCGTTGGTTTGTGTTGGCATAATTGGCAAGTGATTTTTCAACATCTTCGGACTTTTGTTTTGTTCGATTTGCACCACCTTTACCAGTTATGTATTGGGAATAATGATATACTTCGATAATATCGCCAGAGAAAATGTATTTTTTTAAGCCCATAGATTTTCTCCTTTCGGTAAAAAATTTTCTGCTACTTTTCAACTATAATTAAATTAAGTATATGTAGAAAGTTTGAAGGTCAAAACATTAAAATCCTTCAAAATAAATACTTGCAAAAGTTTTTTAATAGGTTTTAGGTATAGTTTACATATACTGACGTTTCACAACAATTATGTTGTATTCTATTTTTAAGATAACAAACAGGTGTACTATAAAAATAAATCAATATTTTTTGTGCGGTTTTCTCCCGAAAACTCGCACAAAAAATTAATTTATTTTATTGAATACCAATAAATGGGATTTTCCTTAATATCCACATTGTAAATTTATAAATGCTTTCAAAATTAATTAAAACAATCAATAACGGAATTACTACCGTTAATGTGGCAGGGCGGATAAAAAATCCTAAAAGCGAAAGATTATCAAATATCAAGTCCAAGAATGAATTGATACTTGATACCAAACCGCTTGGCATTTGGGGCAATTTAAGCCATGAAAAACAGATTTTTAAAAAACTAAATATCAAATTCAATAAACTTTCTATAATCATTTGCTTGTTACCTCCTCGAATTTTCGTTTTGCTAGATTTACCAAACTAAATGCAATAAACGCGTCAACACAAATCAAATAAATGTTATGCACGTTCTTGAATATAGAATTGCTAAGTAAATCGTTCAAATTGAATGTTGTTGTCGATAGAATGGTTTTATTGGTAAACGGTTCTTATATATTTGGAATGTTAAAAATCGGATTCGAAAAATTAATATCTGCAATACGTTCCAAAATCTCAATAATCAATTCGAACGGATAGAATAGAAATCCTAATTTCTCGTTGAACCACTTATAGAGATTGTCAAAGAAATCTCCGAAAAATCCGTCTTCTGGAATAAGTAATGATTTAATTCCGTCAAAAATCAGTTCCACCAATTTATATGCAAAAAAGTTTTCGGAAAATGGGTTCAAATAACTTAATATTTCTTTGATTGTTTCCCAAATACTTTTTGACGTTTCGTGTTGCTTTTCAATTGCTTCTGTTTGCTTGTTGGACGCGTCTACAATTGCTTGATTGTTTTTGTTTATTGCGTCTGTAACGGCTTGTTGCATATCGTCATTTTTGTCGCCTTCAATACTTGCACCTGAACCGTAACTGGTTAAATCAGCACTAAAAGACGCACTATCAAAATATTCATAAGTAACGCTTGAATTAGGCGGTTTTACTGTATGAACACAACTCGTCGAAAATGCAAAACTGTAATAGTGTCCATTTTCAAAAAAATCGGGGAGAAAAGCCTTATCAAATGGCAATTCTAAAACGTAACCTGTGCCGTCTTCCCAAGTAATGTATTCCTTAATCGCGTCCGAATATGAAAAATAATATTTATATACGTCTGTGCTTTTATCTACATCATAAATATAGATATATAAAGATTTACAAATTGTATTTGTTACTGAAACAAAATTATCGCCCCCGTCATAGGTATAGTCTCCACAACAAGTACCAAGTGCCACTTTGTATGTAGTATCACTTAATGTTATTAATTTGGGACTTGTACCATAAAAAAGACAAGCGTGTATTTCATTAAAAGAACTTGGTGTAACTGAACCAGTATTGTATCTTATTCCACTACCTTCTGATTTTCTATAAAAAACATTGGCATTATGAGAAAATAAAAAACCTGACGGAGAAACGCCCAAAATCGAATTTGAAGAACTAGAATGAGATGAAAAAGACTGTGTTCCAGAACTCCAAGAACCTTCATTGTAAACATAGTATTTATAAGATGTTATTAATGTACCAGAACTATTGCCTACATAAACAAATGAACTTGCTGTATAATTAACTGGTCGCCATAGATAATAACAATCATAAGCACCTGTCCCTGTATATATATATGGAATTCCAGATTGATTAATAAAAATACAATAACTATCTAATGTGGCTATACTATTTGGAACAACCAATGACCCCTTGTATATTTGCGTTGCACCGTGATATGTATAATCAATGGTTATATTTGCGTCGTCGTCTACTTCTGACCTATCAATTGTTGAAAATGGCATAATACCAGCGTCTGCATTTTCGTCTTGGCTATTTATATCATAATCAGTAGCAAAACAAACGCTATTGAAAAATAGCATGACAATAATTATAAAAATAACAAACATTTTCTTTAACATCTTATCACCCCACATCTAGCATTTTTCGCATTACATTCAAAACAAAACCTAAACACAGCAGAAATAAAGTACAACTAAAAAAAGTGATACAATTATCCAACCTTTCGATTGTGATGTCTTGTTTTTGAATAATTGTATTGCTATTGACTGATATTGTATTCAAGTTGCTTAAAACTCTGTCATAATAATAATCGTAATAATCAGCCTGTAAAGAAACGTTTTGTTCTTCATTTTCTATGACTTTATTCTCTAAAATTTCATTTTCCATTTTTAAATTCCCCCTTTAAACGTTTTAGGAAAGGCAAAACTCAAAAACATATTTACAAGCCTTTCCGCTAATAAAAATATAATTCCTAAGGGCAATGCTTGTCTTACGACATCAGCCACTAAACTTACAATAATTGAATAATCAATTTGCATTATTTTCGCTCCTTTCATAAATATTCGAACGTGAAACACCGTTCCATTCTTTTCGATAACGTTTCATTTTCGCAAATGTATCATAGGAAGAATATAACTCTGGTCGATGAAACCAAAGAAATTTTTTGATAACATCTGCGTGCAATTTGCCATTTTCTTCGACTGCTGTTTTTCCATCGATGACTTTGTTGTATTGAATGCATTGCAAATAATTATGGCATATTACAACTGTGTCAATTTGTTCTCTTAATGGCTTAGCCAATCGCATATAAACTTGTGATGTTCCTACGATGTGCTTTCGTTGTTTCCTTTGCTGACTGACTTCGACCATAATTTCAATCGGTATGTTTTTGCTTTCTAATGAGTTAAATTCGAGATGTATTTCATCAATTAAATATAAAACACCTTCGAATCCGTTCGACAAATTTTTAATGCATTCAATTCCGTTATAAGCAACTACAATTTTTATATCTTCTCGAAATTTTTCGATTGTGGTATAAGTTTCTCCGCCGTAATCTGTTACAGACACGCTCCTAACTAATTCGTCATTTTCTATCAAATAATAATTCACAATCGTTGTGCTTTCTGTAAAATTTGAGATTGTATAATAGCAATTGACGGGAAAATCTCTAATTGATACATTCGTGCAAAAGATACACCCGCTATACGTTTCATTGACTTTGCAAGCATATTGAACCGCTGACAACGTTTTTCCTGCACCTTGCTCCGCACAAAAGACGAGTAAGCCTGCTGGATAAAAATAAGTAGGGTGTGAATTGGCAAATTTGCGTTTATAATTCACGACACGAAAAATATTAAATAAATTATGAGAACCGCTCAAACACGATAAATTATCCATAAAATCCCCCCATTATAGAAAAAGAAGATAGCAAAAAATATGTATTTTCAACTATCTCCTTCCTTAAAATAAAACTAAAAACTAATTTTACCCCTAGTTAATGCAGTTGTGAAAATTTGTTTTAGTTTTCTTGCACCGAACCACATCAAAACAAATGTCATACCTACACCAACAATAGACGCTAAAATAGCAACTAATTGTGGGGCAGTAATTGAACCTGTAAGTGCAGTTGTAAGTGGTGCTAATACTGACGCAACGTCTGCTTGTCCTTCCATAACCAACAATCTCCTTTCTTCTAAATTTCTATATTCAATGGCTATTTTTGCACAACAGCCACAGGAATAAGTCCAACACCAGAAGAGTAAAACTTTACATCAAAATCAAGAATAATATCGGAATACAATTCTTTGTCGGCTAAGTCTTGAACAAGTGGACTGTCTAACGCAATTTTGAAAATTCTCTCGAAAATTCCTTCTTCTGTGATTTCGTCTACTTTCAATGCGTAACTTCCTTTGTATTCAACCATTTCTCCTCGATTATTTTTAAACTCTCCACCTTGTTTTTCTGTTAATCCTTTAAACTTAAATTTTCCTCTACATTTCATTTTCTTTTTTCTCCTCTCTAAAAAACTTCTAACTTATTAATTATCTTTTCTAACTGAATGATTTTCTCTGAAATTGCATTATTATAACGCATTTCGTCTAGTTTTTGTCTTAAATAATACTTTATTAAATATCTTTCAAAACTGCTTAAATTCTCCATACTTTTATAAATCCTTTATAAATTTTCCCCTAATTGCTTTGGAATGGGGAACGTCCAAAGCAAAAAAATAATGTGAAACTTAAATAAATCATAATTGACTTATTCTTGTTTCACATCAATTGTAACACTACATTTCTTGAAATTATATTAATTCAATATTTACAGTCTCACTTTATTTCTTTCAACTTGCTCCATCTCCATAAGTTTAGTCATTGCAAACAATTCATATTTTAGAAAAATATTAAAACTCGAAGAAAAAGAGATAAAAAATAGACTTATCAAAAATCGCTAAACTTTTGATAAGTCCTGGTGTGCCTGGAGGGATTCGAACCCCCGATCTCGAAGTTCGTAGCCGAACAATTTAAAAATTACAAAATACAGTAATAGCAACGAAGTCTAGCAAACACAGTGATTACAGGATTTTAGTAAAATTTAAATAAGTTTAAAAAGGTTTAAATAAGATTAAATAAAATTAAAATAACATACTATTTTTGGGGAACGTTTTGAAGATTTCTGGGGAACTTTTTTGAAAAACAGTTATGATTAAAGTTAAAATGGTGGAACCCATTTATTTTCAAGAAGTTTACCGTTCCACAATTTTTAGGGGAACGCAAAAAAAGTCTATTAAATTTATAATTAATTGAATATTGAGAAAAAGAAGTTTGCAAAAAAGCAAGCTTCTTTTTTGTTATAAAGAGATAAAGCCTCAAACTCTATAAAAGTGACAGGTGTGATGAGCCGATGCCATAAAATTCATTCGCATTCGTGTAAGCAGTCTATTTACACAAAGTGCGTCAGTGAGATCTTACAACAAAAACTCACAATAAACAAAGAGTACTGGGAGGCAAAACTTGGATGCGGGTTTATAATTGTAAAAAGTTTGGACAAGGATGAACAAAGATTACTACAGATGTACTAAATATTTTAATAACTAACTAATTAGCAATTATAGTAGCAAATGCTACTTACTTAGACTGCCTATAAGCGAAGCGACCGACTGACGGTTTCTGGACTGATAGATGTAATAATTCTTTTTTGAACAAAGGGGATTATTACGCCTAATTCGCTCGGCTCTCTCCTTCTGGTTTCTGATTTTTTAGAAAAAAGTAATGATTTGCAGACATAAAAGTATAGATTTTTGAGAGAAAAATGAGTTGTAAAATGCGACAGTGTGAAAATGAATAAGTGTAGTAATGTCAATAGGTGTAAGATTTGTATTTTATATTTTTTGGTACTGTAAGTATTAGTAACAGAAAGTATGTCATTATCGAAATTATATTATAATTGTTGTTATACTAAAATTATAAATTTTTTAGAAATTTATATATTGAAAATTATATTTTTAATAATTCAAAAGTTATTAGTTTTTTAGAAAGTTACAGTACAGAAAAGTAGCATTTGGGGAAGTATTTTATTGTAAGATTTTGTGCTAGATAGAGAAATAAACAAATATTAGAGCAGCAAAGGTTTTAAAGTTTTCGAGTGCTATTTTAGTGTGTGGAGGTAAGTGGTCGATAGCGAATGCTATCGAATATCTTACCAAAGGACAATTTTCTGGTACATTTTCAGGTAAAATTTAGATATAATTCTTAATATTCTAAAAATATAAGTTAGACTGGAATCATTTTTTTGAGTATGTTATAATTAGGATAAAGTTTTTGTACCATAATAGGTTTATAGGTGAAATATGAAAAATATAAAAATAACAAGTCAAAACCATGCAAATGTTTTAAATTTGCTTTTAAAAAAATTATTAGATAAAGAGAATGATTTTAGTATTGAAGATATAAATGAAATTTTAAATGATCAGTTTGAATTTTTTAAACGTAATCAGGTGATAAATGCAGTAGATAATTTTACGAATGATATGTTGGTTGAAAATATTTATCAATCATACTTTTATGTTCAAAATTTAATTGATGATGATATAAAAGAAATCTATCAGAATATAAAACAAGCTAACAAAGTATTTCAGAATGAAGAGAAAAAGAAATACTATTTAGAAAAAAATCATCTAATGTTGGATGAAATTATAGAGTATAAAGAAAGGCACTTTTTTAATTCCGTCAAATTATACGCTAGTGACTTATATTTAAATGGAAAATCATATAATTTTCCATTTAGAAAGAATTACAAGTATAGTACATATAAGATTTATTATAAACCTAATAATAATCGTACAATATTAGCAATGTCACAATATATGAGAGAGGAAGAATATCAGAAATTAGAAAAATTGAAATTGAAAAACAGTAAAGAATATATAGATACTTTAACTTTTATGATAAATATTTCTAATACTTTAACTAATATAAAGAAGATAGTTAATGAAAATCATATATTAAATAAAAGAATTAATATTTTTGAACAAATAATAACATTTTTTAAGACTGGAAATTGGGAAATGGTTATAAATTTAATATCAATTCAGATGGAAGGAATATTTTTTGATTATACTAGATTTGTTGAGATGAATTCTAATAAAAAAGCTTCAAAAAGCTCGTCTTTAAAAAATAAAATACTTGTTTTGAAGGATAATCACTATGATAATAATTTATTACCATATTTTAAATTTGACTTTCCTGATATCAGAAATACGATTGCTCATGAAGGTATAATGAAGTTTGAGAATATTGAAGAAACAGCAAAAGAACTAATTCTTATATGTAATAATTTACTGGGAATGTTTACAGCCAGCTATCTTCCATATAATAATTTAATATTTTTATTTAATAATATAGAGAAAGATAAGCTAAGCACAAGTTTTATTAGTAAGATTATTTATGGTTTGGAGTTATATGATAAGGTAATAAATCAAAATAAGGAGACTAATGTCTATAAATTATTAGTCAATATTGAAGATTTGAAAGACATTTTAGAAAAATATAAGTTAGATAATGGAGAAAATGCCTATGAATATGCTAAGATGGTTTTACAAGAATTAAGTAAAGATGAAATATTGGAAGAATTTTATGAACAATTAGATTCTGATTATGAGTTATCAGATGAAATGTATAATGTTATAAAAAATATAGCAAAAAATTTGCAAAATTCAACAATTTGTAATCAAAAACAAAAAAGGTATTGTGGACTAATTTTGAAAAAAATAAAAATTTTAGGAAAGTAAAAGAAGATGGAAAATTTAGAAGATAAAATTTTTGAATTTATAAAAACAAAAAGAGAAGATGAAATATGGGACTTTAAAGAAAAATGGAGTGGAAAAGATAAAAACTCAGATTTATTACATGATATTATTTGTATGGCTAATAACCAAAATAATGCAGATGCTTATATAATATTTGGCGTTAGAGATCGTACTTTTGAAATTTTAGGAATAGAAGATACAGAAGATAGAAAAAATCAACAGTATGTGATTGATTTTTTAAAAAATAAAAAATTTGAAAGTGGAATAAGACCAGTAATAGAAGTAAGAACTATCTATTTAGAAAAACATGAATTAGATGTGCTTATTATAAAAAATACCACCAATACACCATACTATTTAATAGAAAGATATAATGATGTATTGCCATATCATATATATACTAGAGTAGGAGATACTAATACTCCTAAAAATAGGAATGCAGATATTAATTGTATAGAATATTTATGGAAAAAGAGATTTAATTTAACAGTTAGCCCTATAATTAGGTTATTTGATAGGGTGAAATACAAAGAAGAATGGCAAGAAAGATATGATGATGAAAAGGGATGCAGTGTTTTTTTTAATATATATAATCCTGAATACACAATTAACCTTATAGAAGATGATGAAATATTACATCCAGAATTTTATTCCTATATGATGATTAATGAGAGTACGAACTATGGATTTATAAAAGTAAAATATTATGATACTGAAATATACTCTCATCAATATGTAGTGTTAGATGGTGGTAGATATATTACGTCTGTTCCAGAATGGGGTTTTTTAGAAATAGTAGAACGTTCTAGTGTTGACTATGTTTATAAATATTTTGTTAAAGAGCAATATAATTATTTATTACATGAATTTCTATTTGATGATGAAAATCGAGAAGCGAGGATGGCTAAAAATAGACTTTATGAGAAAATTATTATATATAATTCTAAAAAGGAGAGAGAACTTTTTGAAGGGTATATATTAAATAATAAGGAAAAATTTATTGAGTTAGTAAAACAATGTGAAAAGGAGTTTGATTATATAAAATTAAGTAATGAGTTAGAAGAAAAAGATGTTAAAAGAAAAGCAAGTGTGGGAGTAGTTTTAAATAAGTTGCTAAAAGAGTATAGAGATAATCGATAATTTTTTATTTAATATCAAACTTATACAATAATCTAGTTTTTTAAATGATAAAATCTAGTTGCTTTTGCAGTATAAAAAATAGGGAATTTTGAACTAAATTTTAGTTTTAAAATTCCCTAGGTATAGAAATAAGCAAAACCTTATTTATCAATGATTATACAAATCTTATTCCTTATTTTTGCGTGTTGAGGTAAGAATTGTATAGCGAAGCTATGGAATTCTTAGCAGAGGATATTTTTGACTAAGTTTTTTGGAAAGATTTTAAGAAATATCTGAAAAATAAAATTATTATGAGAGTGAGATATGAAAAAGACTAAAATTTAAATTCTGGTCTTCGAAAATAATGACAAATTTGATTATCATCCTTAATACTCAAAAAAATGCCAATACCTTAATTTGTATCAGCAGTTTATTCTAGTTCCCTATAAAATTCCTTAAATAATTTATCCGTAGAAATACCAAATATTTTCGCAAATCCGCCTAATTCGTAATCCTTAATAACTCTACGACCATTCTCTATTAAATGAATGGCTTGAGCAGGAAGATCAATCCCTAAAAGCTGAAATTTAGTAGATAATTGGGACATTGATAAATCATTTTTTAATCGATATTCTTTTAAAACATTTCCAAAACATTAAGTTTTCCATTATATTTGGATGTTGTTCTCATATTTATATTCTCCAACTTGTATGTATCAATTACTTCTTATCTTGTTCTAAGTTATCTAAAGCATAATTCATTGCACTTATTACAAGGCTATTAAAAGAATGCCCAGATTCTGCTGAGAGTTGTTTAAATCTTTTATAAGTTTCTTCTGGGAATCTTATATTCATAGCAATATCATTTCTACTAGTTTTATAAATTTTATTTACTTGAAAAATTTTTTTCACCTCTTTACTTGTAGATAGCATAACAAAAATATAGCAAACAAAATAGTTGCACGGTGTTGCTATTTTAAAATAAATATGCTAAAATAAAATGAATACAAAATATGGCAACAAAAAAAGACCATATTTTTATCTATGGTCTAATGCAAATTGAATGCAATTTATAATTAATGTATTGACACTTACATTCATTTCTTGGGCTACTTTGAATACATTTTCAGCCATTTCATCAGTAGTCCTTATAATAATACGTCTATTTGCATTTTTGGGTTTTTTTATTTCAAATTTATCCATTTAGTGCACCTCTTTATTATATTTTTATAATAATATGATAACCAAAAAAAGCGTAAAAAAATATTGCCATTTTTTGTTGTCAAAATAATATATCGAGAAAGGGGGAATAATTTCAAAAATGCAACAAAAGATTAACAATGAAGATAAAATACTATTAGAATTACAAAAACTAGAAAAACAAAAGAAACAAGCAGAAAAACTGCAAAAAGAATACGATTTTTCAATACCTGACTATGTCCTATCAGAAATGCAAACAGGTAATGAAAATGTCTTTGCACTAATTGATTTAGCACAATTTAACAACAGAATTTCCGAAAAAAATGCCAATATTTTAAAAGAAAGGTTGAGAAAAAATGTTTAAAGTATTAGAAGAAATGTTTGAAAGCCCAATATTAGATGATTTTTATGAAGTAAGAAGCAAAGGAATATCATCAGTTATATTGAAAGAAAATAATTTTGATAATTCTGAAATAGAACATAATTTATTAGATACGATTGAACGATTAGTCCAGAATAATGACGAAAAAAAAGAAATTTTAGATAGAGTAAAGGATTTTGAAGAATCTATGAATGAAGAAACAAGCATACTTACACAAAATTTCTATAAAGTAGGTT
The DNA here is from genome assembly GCA_948443845.1 of uncultured Eubacteriales bacterium. Taxonomy (GTDB): domain Bacteria; phylum Bacillota; class Clostridia; order TANB77; family CAG-508; genus Scatovivens. The sequence goes on from CAOJUE010000026.1 coordinate 10,992, forward strand.
TTGCAGATGGGATATTATTTGCAAGAGACATAAAAGAGATAGTAAAATGGCTCAGAAGTAATAAATGAGAAATAATAATTTGAGATTAGGCATTTGCTTAATCTTTTTTAATTAAAAAATTTTTGAATTACGGTCGGATTTCTTTAATTTTTTACATGTATATATAATGAGGGGAAATTTTTTTAAATTACGGTCGGATTTTTGTAATTTTTTGTATGTATATATATTAGAGAAGGAATTTTTGACAATCTTGACTTGCAAAAAATTAACTAAATAAAAATATTCGAAGTTCCCCTATTTTCAAACAATTGCAGAAATATAATTTTGTAGTGTTTAACCTTGTATTTTATGCAAAAAAATAGTAAAATGTAAATGAATTTAATAGATTTATTGGTCGTAATTTATTTACTTTTATTAGCCTTTTTAAGAGAGGAGAAAGTATGGAAAGGATTATATGTCCTACAAAAGCAAAAATGAAAAAACAAAAAGTGAAAAAAGGCCAAATAAGTATAAGAAATAAGAAAAATGGAAAGGAGGCTCGTGTTACTTTACAATTAAATATTCCAGGAATGAAAAATCCACGACTGGAAAAATATGGAGCAACAGAAGAAATTGCAAGAAAAAGGTTAGCTGAAGCAATTCTTCTTACCTATATCGAAGTACAGAAAAATAAAGAATTTGCTAATGTACAGATTTTTAGTCCAGAATGTCAAATGGAATTAAATAAATTTGACGAATATATGCAATGCGTCAAGGAATATCAATTAAAAGCAAATGGAGAAAAGCAAACAAGAAAAGACGAAGTCAAATATCCTATATCTCTATATATTGATAAAATGATAAAAATGAAGAAAAAGCAATCTGAAATAACTGGTATAAAGAAAAGGAAGAAAATAAGCAAAAAGACAGTAACCTATTATTGGAACATAGCTCAAAAACAAGTTCTTCCCTATTTCGGAAATCTTGATGCTACAACTATCACAGAAGAACAGATACAAGAACATTTTGATACCTTAGATTATTCGCCTAAATATTTAAAAGACATTCGATTAGTTTTAAAATTGTCACTAGATCTTGTTGTAAAGGAAAAATTAAGACCAGATAATCCAGCAGAAAAGATTGAATTAGAAACCTCGAAAAAATCGCTTGGAATCGAAATCGAACATTTAGAGCAAGACAGACAAGAAGTATGGCTGGATATATTTGAAAAAGATAAAAGACAATGGGCATATTTATTTGAAGCAATACTATTGACAGGTGCGAGACCAGAAGAAGGCTGTCGGTCTTAAATGGATTGCAATAGATTTTGAAAAAGATATTGTTCATATTAACAATGCTTATAAAGATAATGAAATCTACGATGATAATATGCAAAAAATAGGCCATGAAAGAGGCGATGGTGATTTGAAAACGCCTGAAAGTTATAGAGATATTCCAATGCATCCTAGATTGAAAAGGCTTTTGTTAATGATAAAGTCTGCTAGAATGGAAGAATATCAAAGACAAGGCAAAAAATGGAATGAATTTGACTACATTTTCTTAAATCAAGATGGCAGACCCTTTGTGTCTGAAAATTTAACAAACAAAATGCCACAATTCATAAAGAAATATAACTTAGAACATTTGACTACTTATGGACTAAGACATTCTTTTGCAACATTATGCTCAACTTTAGGAATGCCACCAGAAGTATTGCACGTTATAATGGGACATGCTGATTTTGACACAACGAGAAAGTACTATATACATATTACTGAAGAAAGAAAAAGAAATGAAATGCTTAAATTGTATATACAGCAAAATAGTGAAGCAGAATTACAATCTCTTGTTGCTGAAAGTGATTCTTATTTTAGCAAAATAACTGCATTAAGAGTACAAGATATTAGAACAGAAGAAAAATTATTAGTGGGATAAAAAAATACACCGCAAAGCAGTGTATTTGGTGCGTCTGGAGGGATTTGAACCCCCGATCTCCGAGTTCGTAGCCCGGTATTCTATCCAGCTAAACTACAGACGCGTTATTGAAATATTATAATGTAAAATAAAATAATTTGCAAGCATAAATTTTATCATTTAGGGGAACTTTTGGGGAACGCATGCAAACTCACTCCTTGAAAGCCCTTACTATAAAGATAAATTATGCTACTGATGGTTCGGTTCGTAGCCTCGCATTCTATCCAGCTAAACTACAGGCACATGATGAAATATATTTTAAACTATTTCATACTTGACTATTATAATCCATATTTTCAAAAATGTCAATCATTTTTTGAAATAAAAAACGTAACTAGCTTTTACTAATTACGCAATCTATTTTTAATCATTTCTCGTTTTTTGTTCTCCACCTTTTTCCCTTGCTTCTACGTTTATGCCTGCTTTTTCTTCTGAAACGGTAGCTTCAATATCTCCAATTCTGTCTGGAATTTTGTTATAGCCATCTTCATCTTTTTCAGAATCAGCAATAATAAACTGTTTTTTTGCCTTTTCCTCTAAAACTTGATCAGTTAAAACAGCAATCTTTTCAAAATTCTCTAATTCTTTCGCCTCTGCAGAATTGTTCGTTCCTTTTTTAGCAGACGCTATTACTTCTTCTAAGTCGTCTCCCTCTTGGAAATTTGCCATTTGGAAAATAGCACCAAAACTGTCAATTACAGTTTCTTTTATTACCTTTCCAAAAGTTGTTTCTCCTATTTTTGCAAGTGCACCCATTCTGGTTATCACTTTCCTTTCTTTTAAATTTGTATTATATACATATTTATTATAGCACAAATTTTCAAAAAAGTCAAGTATTTTACTGTAAAAATGTAATTAATTTTATAATCTTACCAATGAAGCAAAAAATCCACCTGTTTAAAAGTTGGATTTTCTGCCTTTTGGTTTTCTATTCTAGAATACCTTATCACGAGGGTTATTCTTCTGGAAAATGCTTTTTGCGATGTTCTTCGATATTGTTTTTGTTTTTTCTGTTAAAATCTTCCATTTCCCGCAACTTAGCGTTATGCTTTTTATGAAATCGAATGATAGAGATAAACAAGCAAATAAAAAAGACTAATATCAGAAGAAATATAATTGGAGACAATAGTATTATTAAGTCAAGAATTTTATCGACTTTTTTCCAGATATAATTAGGCATTTTCCAACCCTCCTTTCTAAAATGTATTTGTATATAGTATGAGATATTTTTTATGAGTAGAATGTTATGATAAAAATTAACTTTTTAATTTTTTCAAAATTTCCTTTATTTCTTTTTCCAATCGTATACCATCGATAATTCCTATTTTATAAAAATTTTTCACAAGTAATTCCATTTCGTCATACATCAAATCTTCGAAATGTTGCAATTTTTCAAGGATTTGTCTTTTAATTTCGGCATTTTTTATGGATTGTTTGATGGTATTTAGCAAATCATCTTCTATTTTTGACATTTTTTCTCCTTTTGCTATCTAAATTTTATTTAACCGCACTATAATGCGGTAGCACTGTATAAAAATTTGCTATCCTTTAGATAATGAAAAAAGGGGGATAGCAATATATGACATTATCTCAAGCCATTGTACAAAGAATTAAAAATTTAATCAGTCAAAGTGCACAAATAGAAAACTACCATCAATTATCAACTAGAGCAGGACTGAACGAATCTGTGGTTCGAGCAATACTTTCTGGAGAAACTCAAAATCCTTCAACTGAAACAATCTTTTTTATTTCTGTGGCATTAAATATGACATTATCAGAATTCTACAACGACAAATTGTTCGATATTGATAATATTGACGATAATTAAAAGATAGCACAATAAAATTTGTATGTCAAATTCGCTAGAATCTAAAATGGTTCTAGTTTTTTTATAAAACGAAAAAAAATACTTGCTTTTTTTGGATTTTGTAATAAAATAGTAATGACTTAAAAAAATACTAATATAAATATTCATAAGGAGGAGCAAAAGATTGAAAATAATTTTGGACGCAATGGGTGGGGACAATAGCCCAGATGCGACAATAAAAGGAGCTGTTAGAGCAGCAAAAGAAATCGAGGCAGATATTGTTTTAACTGGTAATGAAAAAGTTATCAACCAAAAGGTAAAAGAATTTTATGGCAAAAATCATATATCCGAAGTGTCTAGCAAAATTACGATTCGACATACCACGGAACAAATTGAAATGGAAGATATTCCAACCCAAGCCATTCGCCAAAAGAAAGATTCTTCCATGGTAGTGGGATTTGATATGCTAAAAAAAGGTGAAGGCGATGTTTTCATTTCCGCGGGAAATTCTGGAGCGCTTTTGACGGGAGCTACGTTGCTAGTGGGTAGAATTCGAGGAATTGATCGACCTGCCATCGCACCTATTTTGCCAGCATATCACGGAAAATTTTTACTAATGGATGCAGGGGCAAACACCAATTGCAAACCCTTGAATTTAGTGCAATTTGCACAAATGTCAAATATTTACTTAAAAAATACGTTAGGTCTAGGAAAACCACGTATTGGCTTACTGAACATCGGAACAGAAGAAACAAAAGGAAACGATTTGATGAAAGAAACGTATACTTTATTCAAAGAAAATGCGGAAAGATACGGTCTAAATTTCATTGGAAATGTGGAAGGAAGAGATTGTTTCTCAGGTGAAGTGGACGCAGTTATAACAGATGGTTTTACAGGAAATGTATTCTTAAAGACAGTAGAAGGTGTGGGAAAATTGGTAAAAGTTTCTTTGACGGAAAGTTTAACCAAAAATATTTTAAGAACCATTGCTACGGTGCCATGTTTGCCAGCTATTAATCAATTTAAGAAAATGACGGATTATAAAGAATATGGTGGAGCCTTATTTTTAGGCGTCAAAAAACCAGTCGTAAAAGCACACGGAAGTAGCGATGATTTCTTGTTTTATACAACCTTAAAACAGGCGGAAAACTTTGTAAAAAGTAGTGCTGTCGAAAAAATGATAGAAGAATTCGAAAAAAAATGAAATAAGTACTTGACATTTGTTACAACATATAATAAAACTAAACTATAAAATTTGTAAATTAAAAAAGGAGGATAAAATAATTATGAGCAGTGAAGAAGTTTTTGAAAAAGTAAAAGCAATCATTGTTGAGCAATTAGGCGTTAGCGAAAGTGCGGTAACAATGGAAGCATCTTTTATAGACGATTTAGGAGCAGATTCTTTAGATATAGTTGAATTAGTAATGGCTTTAGAGGAAGAATTTGATATCGAAATCCCTGATACAGATGCTGAAAAAGTAGTTGCTGTTAGTGATGTTGTTGAATATATTAAAGAAAATGTTTAATGACAAAAGTGGATCGCTTTTAGAGCGGTCTTTTTTTATACTAATTTTTGCAATTGACTTGACGGAATTTTGGTTTATTTATATAATATTACTATAATCCTATGAAATAGGGAGGAAAACAAATGGGCACAATAATTACAAGGGAAGATTTAAAAGCCTATGCAGAGGTTGACTACATTATCAAACACATGAATGAAAAATATTATGCGAAAATACCAAAAAGTTTGCTTACGTTTTTTGAAGAAATCAAGGATCCAGATTATAAAGTCTATGTGAATCCGCATAAACCTTTGCAAGAACAAGGTTTGACGGAATATGCTCTTGAAATTATTGCCTTGTTACATATTAAATATTGGTGCGAAAATCAAACGAAACAAGAAGAATTATTACAGAGAATGAAGGAAAATGAAGAGAAGTTTGAAGCACAGCTACGAGAAAAATTTAGCACAGAGAAACTATTTTCCAATGTGAAAGGTTCGGAAACAGAACCTCAGCCGGATAAAATGGTAACAGCCTATAGTAAATACATGAATGACAATCCAGATATACAAGATTATACAGATTTAAGGGCAGAAACAGAAAATTTAGAAAGTTTGACAGAAAATAAGCCCCAAAAGAAAAATTCGTTTTTCAAGAAAATTCATTTATTTTTCACCAAAATATTTCGCAAAAGCGCAGAGTAATCTGTGCTTTTTTCTGAATTTAATAAATTTACATATAAAACCATTGACAATATTATGTAAATATGTTACAATATAATTAAGAAACGATATCAAAAAAATTTCTGCCCTGCAAAGCAGGAGACTTAGGGACGATATAAAGGAGGAACATTATGGCTAAGAGTACAAAAATTAAAATTGAAAAGACACCTTGGTGTAAGGGAAAAAAAGTTTTAAAGCAGTTAGAGCGGCTTAAGTTAGACATTAAGTCGAATGGAGGAGACTCGAGTACACGGAAAAAGAAATTAGAATATGTGGAAGAGTTGAGACAATTCATCATGTTAATTAATGTTTCCAGAGGAGAAAAGGTAAGATTTCGATTTTCTGCGAATACGGGAGCAATGGCTAAGTGCATGATGGAGATGAATATTCTATTCGGCGAGAATAAACTTCAAGTTGAAGACTGCGCTTTGGTACCGAAGAAATACGTAGATAAGATTTGCGTATTGAAAGTGGACGGGAAGACTTTGGTACTCATCGAACTCGAGTAGGCGGAAACGAACGAATCTTTGGCAGATTTGCCAGAGATTTGTTCGTTTTTTGGGAAAATATCTTTACATTTATGTTATTTCGTATTATAATAATAGTGACATAAAAAATAGGGATTTGTTGCGGACAGTTTTGCGACAGAAAAGGAGGAATGATTATGTGTAATCAAGAGAAAAGGTGCGAAAAAATGCGGAATGCTGTATTACGAGTTTTGACAGAAAAATTGAAAAGTGAAAGAGAGAAAGAAGCATACAGTAACTGTAAAAACATAATAGCAGAGATAAAAGAAGAAATTTCGGAATATGATTGTGAGCCTTTTGTCATGATTAAGAAAAAAATTAAAAATTACCAGAAGTGTGAACACTATGCAAAAAGAACCAGAATGATAGATGTTTTGATTGCTGCGTTGGAAGCATTTCTATTAGAAGATTAATTAGCAAAACCTGCATACTTAAGAGCGTATGCAGGCTTTGTTTTTGATAAAAAATAGGAAAATATAAAAAAATTCACATAAAGACCAACTATATAAGATTCCTTTTAAACCAAATAGAAATTTAAAGATAAACGTTATAAAAATAAATAAAATAATTTTAAAAAGTAAAACCAACCATGTTTTTTCAAAAATTCCTTTTTGAATTCCCCAAATTTCAAAAGCGGTCAAAGGCAAAGCAATCAGATAAATTTTTGCCGAATATTGCACAAAATTTAGAATTCCTGAAGAACTCGTAAAAAGCATTGCCAATTGTTTGATAAAGAAATGTAGGATAATGGAATAGAAAATGAGGAAAAAAGTTGCGTAAGTAAGCAACTTTTTTTCTGTCTTCTGGCTCAAGAAAAAATGGAAACTGACTAGCAAAATTGGAATAAAATAAAATAGTTGCACAATGGTAATAGCGGGAAGGTATATTTTTTGCTTATCGTATTCTATTAAATGAATGGAAGTAATGCTAAAGCAAATGAGTTCAGAAATTAAGAAAATTAGTAGATTTATTAAATTATTTTTTTTGATATATTTTTTTACAAAAGTCATAAAAATCACACCTATTTTTGAAATTTGGGGACGGGGACACTCTTCAATTTGAAGAGTGTCCCCGTCCCCAAATTAATTTTTTATCTTTTTTTTACTTCATTTTTCTCCATTTATCTCAATTTTTCTATGTAATTAAGACTGTCCCCGTCCCCCATTTTTCTCATTTTAATTCCAAAATAAAAAAAAATCAATAAAAAATTAAAAAATTTTTCAAAAAACTATTGCAAAAAAAAAAATTATATATTAAAATTTAAATGAAGTGGAGAGAAGTGTCACAAAGTGGTAGAAAAAGGAAGGAGGAAAACCTTAGGTGTTAATTGGTGAATATGAGCATTCTCTAGATGTTAAAGGAAGATTGATTATGCCAGCCAAATTAAGAGAAGACATTGGCGAAAAATTTATCGTAACCAAAGGTTTAGATGGATGTTTATTTGCTTTTTCTGTGACGGAATGGACAAACTTCGAACAAAAACTTCGTGCCCTTCCAATTTCCAATAAAGATGCAAGAGCGTTTACGCGATTTTTCTTTGCAGGAGCAATGGATTGCGAAATTGACAAACAAGGAAGATTCTTGATTTCTAGCAATTTACGAGAATTTGCTGGCTTAGAAAAGGATGTTGTTATTGTGGGGATGGATTCAAGAATTGAGATTTGGAGCAAAGAAAAATGGCAAGCATGTGATGAAGAAATTTCTGCTGATGAAATTGCAGAGAAAATGGAAATGTTGGGAATATAAAGTGGTATATAACTTGCAAAAGTTTATATAAATTTACTTAAGACAAAATTTTAAGATACAAAAGATTTTAAAAAATACAAAAGATAAAAAATTTAAAGTACAAAAGATTTTAAAGAAAACTTATGGACTATTTGTAAAAAATAGTCCCACTTCGAAAAATGTTGTAAGGTTACAAAGGATTTGTAATTACAAAAGAAAATAATATTTTTTTACAAATGATATTTAGAGAATTACGAAAGATGTTGAATTACAAAAGAATTTTAAAAGGGATAGGTCGCCAAATTTTGACGACCTATCAAATTAAATAATGTGAGAAAAATTATGGCAGTAGAGAATTTTAATCATGTGCCTGTTTTGCTAGAAGAAGTTTTAGATGGTTTACATATCAAACCAGATGGCATTTATGTAGATGGAACTTTGGGCGGAGCAGGGCATAGCAGTCAAATTGTGAAAAGAATAGCAGAAAAAGGGCTTCTTTTAGGAATCGATCGAGATGAAGAGGCTATTTGTGTTGCCAGGGAAAAATTAAAAGAATTTGAAAATGTTCAGTTTGTTCATGGCAATCATGATGATATAAAAGAAATCTTGGAAGAACTTGATATTTCTGGAGTTAACGGAATTTTGCTAGATTTGGGAGTTTCTTCGTATCAATTAGATGAAAAAAATCGAGGTTTTAGTTATATGGCGGATAGCCAATTGGATATGAGAATGGATAAAACTGCTTTGATGACGGCAAAAGAAGTTGTCAATACTTATTCAGAAGAAAAATTGGCGAATTTGATTTATGAATATGGAGAAGAACGATTTTCAAGGAAAATTGCGAAGAATATTTGTGAATATCGAAAGGCAAAAGAGATTGAGACGACGTTGGAATTGGTGAAAATCATTGAAAAATCGGTACCAAGAAAAAAAGGAGAAGGACATCCTGCTAAAAGGAGTTTTCAGGCAATTCGCATTGAGGTAAATGATGAAATAAAACCGCTGTATCAGACGATTTTGGATTCGATTGATTGTTTAAAGCCACAAGGCAGATTGTGTGTGATAACGTTTCATTCGTTAGAAGATCGAGCCGTGAAAAAGGCGTTTATTGAGGCAGAAGGAAGATGCACATGTCCGCCGGGACTTCCGTATTGCAGTTGTGGTTGTAAGCATTTAGGAAGGATAATAACTAAGAAACCAATTTTGCCGAGTGAAGAAGAAATGGCGCATAATTCAAGAAGCAAAAGTGCAAAATTAAGAATATTTGAAAAAGCAATGTAGGGGGTGATGCCTACATCGACCCCAATATAAATTAATAAAATCACAAAAGAAAGGAGGAGCAAAGATGGCAAATCGAGAATTTGGGTATCAATATGAAACAAGTCCAAGAAAATTGGAACCTGACTATAAAAGAACAACTTCAAAGAAGAAAGTGCCTAAATCTGGCCAAGAACAGAAAAAACAGAATAAAGCAAAAACAAAGAAAAAAATTAGGATGTCGTTTGAGATAAAATTTTTCTTAAATAGTATGTTATTTTTCTCGATTATATTTGCAATTATTGCTTGTCAGGCTTTTGTGGAGCAGAAATATAAGGAAAAGGAAAAATTGAGGCAGACATATAACGAAATGTTGTCAAGTGCTAATATGTCTGGTGATTTGAATAACAATATGCGCGTAATTGCGTCAGAATACGGAATGCAAACGAAATCGGCGACTTTGATTGATTTGGGGACGTCGGATTATATCGAGTCTCCTGTGGATGAAGTGGAAGAAGATGATGGGGGATTTTGGAGTTGGATTGTGAAGTGGTTTGAAGAGAATTTTTAGGAAACTGTAAGATAGGAAGATATTTTATGGTTTCTTTTTTTTCTTAAATTTTTTCTTAAAATCTCTTGCAAAAAATTTTATATATGATATAATAACTCAAAAATAGGAATTAATCCTATTTTAAAGGAGTCTTTACATGGAAAATTACTCGAAACAAAGGGAAGAAATCATTGCAATTGTAAAGGAATTGTACAATCATCCGACGGCTGAAGAAATTTATGTTTTGACAAAACAAAAAGATTCGTCGGTTAGTCGAAGTACGGTTTACCGAAATTTGAATGGACTTGTTAAAAAAGGAATGCTTCAGCAAATCGCTGTTTCCAACGGTCCGGACCGATACGATTACAAAGAAGGACGTGAAAAACATGGTCACATTATCTGTAAACAGTGCGGAAAAATGTATGATTTTCATTACAATTTTGATTTGGAAAAAATCAAAACTTCGGTTTATGAAGAAACAAGAGTAGAAATTCTAGATGACGAAATGGTCATCAAAGGGATTTGTCAAGCGTGTAAAGAAAATAAAAATTAATTTTAGGAGGTAAAAAAATGGCTGATTTAAAAGGAACAAAAACAGAAAAAAACTTAATGGAGGCGTTTGCTGGGGAATCACAAGCAAGAAATAAGTATACGTATTTTGCGTCAGTTGCGAAAAAAGAAGGATACGAGCAAATTGCATCGATTTTTTTAGAGACAGCAGATAATGAAAAAGAACACGCAAAATTATGGTTCAAATGTTTAAATGGTGGCGAAGTTCCAACTACAACAGAAAACTTAAAAGCAGCAGCATCAGGCGAAAACTTTGAATGGACCGATATGTACGACAAATTTGCCAAAGAGGCAAAAGAAGAAGGATTTGACAGAATCGCCTATTTGTTTGAAGCAGTTGGAAAAATTGAAAAAGAGCATGAAGAAAGATATAAAAAATTATTGGAAAATGTGGAAGACGGATTGGTATTTTCAAAAGATGGAGATAAAATTTGGAAATGTAGAAATTGCGGACATATTTGCATCGGAAAAGAAGCACCAGAAGTTTGCCCAGTATGTTCTCATCCAAAAGCATTTTTTGAAATCAAAGCAGAAAATTATTAATACCGTAGGGGCGTGGTCTTGACCCGCCCTTATTATAAAATTGCAAACAATTGCATAAAATGTAAAAAAGGAAGTGATAAAAATGCGACCTACCATAATGGAAGTAAATTTGCAAAATTTTAAAGAAAATGTTAAAAATATCCAAGCCAAATTGTCAAGTGGAACAAAAATGATGCCAGTCATAAAAGCCAATGCTTATGGGACATATATTAATACAAGATTAGACATTTTAAATGAGTTTGACATTGTGGCTGTGGCAATTGTTGATGAAGGCGTAAATCTTCGAAAAATCGGATTTGAGAAGGAAATATTTGTGCTAAACCAGCCAGATGTTGATGAAATTGATGATATCATCCAATATGATTTGACAGTCGGAATTTGTAGTAGTGAATTTGCAAGGAAAATTGGGGAAAAACGAGAAAAAATAAGAATTCATATCGAAATTGGTACTGGAATGGGCAGAACGGGAATTCATCCAAGTAGAACGGCAGAATATATTGATTTATTGCAAAATTATCCGAATATTGAAATCGAAGGAATTTATACGCATATGTCAAGTGCGGATACGGATTTCGAATATACGAAAAAACAGGTCAGTTCTTTTGATGAGGCGGTTCAAGTTGCCAAAAAGAAAGTGCCAAATTTGAAATATATTCATAGCTCGGCTTCCAATGGATTGGTTAATTTCCCAGAGGCGCAGTACAATTTGGTAAGACCAGGCATGATTTTGTATGGCTATGAGTCGGGCGAAGGAATTCTTCGGCAAAATTGATTTGAAACCAGTTTGCAAATTGAAATCAAAAATTACACTTTTAAAAACAGTTGGGGCGGGAACGAGTATTAGCTATGGAAGAAGTTTTATCACAAGCAAAGAAACCAGAGTTGCAACGATTCCGATTGGATATGCAGATGGCTTGAGACGCGAGTTGTCAAATGTAGGAATAGTGTATGTTAATGGTCAAAAAGTGCCGATTATTGGGAAAGTTTGTATGGATGGTTTTATGGCAGATGTGACGGATTTGGAAGATGTCAAAATTGGTGATGATGTTTGGATTTGGGATAATGAGAATATAACGTTAGAGCATGTTGCTAAGGCGTGCAATACCATTAATTATGAGATTATGTGTACAATATCTGCTCGTGTACCAAGAGTTTTTATAGAAAAATAGAGTTCGGTTTTGAACTCTATTTTTCTTGCGTTACATATATTAAATTAAAAGGGGTTTGAAATTAAAGTTGACTTTCTTTAATTTCAAATTTACTATATGGTAAGAACATTAAAATAAACTTAAAAATTTTACTTTTCTTGCCAAAAAATATTTTGTATGATATAATCAAATCAATTTTCGAGAAAAAGGAGAAATAAAATGAAAAATAGAGGATTTGAAGTAGCAAAGGGATTTGAAAATCAAGGAATTCATATGCCAGAAAGAAAAACGAAATTTTCAGCAGGATATGACATTGAAGCAGCAGAAGACTGCATTATTCCAGTATTTGAGGCTGGTCAAAAGCCTACTTTAGTAAAAACAGGTTTGAAAGTTTATATGGCAGATGACGAAGTTTTTTTGTTATATAACAGAAGCTCGAATCCAGGAAAAAAGGGGTTGGTATTAGCCAATAGTGTTGGTGTAATTGACAAAGACTATTATGGAAATCCAGATAATGATGGACATGTTATGTTTGCTTTTTATAATATTAAGCCAGAACCAGTTGAAATCAAAAAAGGAGATGTTATAGGTCAAGGAATTTTCCAAAAATATTTGGTTACAGATAACGATTCAGCAGAAGGAAATCGACTAGGAGGCTTTGGTTCTACGAGTAAATAGAGAAATGTGTGTGCATTTATTTATATTACAATTATGTTACATTTAATCAAATGCATTGACAAGCCAAACTCAAATTTGATACAATACTCCCAACAGCCAAAATAGGAAAATGCAAACAACAAAAAAGGGAGAAAAAATCAAATGAAAAAAGGAAACGAAGCAAAAAA
>CAOJUE010000027.1 GCA_948443845.1 uncultured Eubacteriales bacterium
ATCTTAAAATAATTTTCACTTTTTAGGGTGTCCTAATCAAAAATTATTGACAGTATTTTACTGTAAAAATTCACAAATTTTTATTTCTTCTTCCTTATTTTTTCTTCCAATTCTTCCCACGATTTACTAAATTCATGCTTCGCAAACATATCTTTTAAGCCTGTAATCTGCTTTAGGCGAATAATTTCATCTAGCTCCATTCCCAAATGCTTTGAAATCTCCATTTCAGACCAGCCATTTTGCGTCAAAGTCAAAACAATGTGAGACATATCAATAATTTGGTGCGTTCCCCTTGCGCGATTGTGCCTAATCGTGCTTGCCATACGATTTTCCAAATCTTTGTCAATCGTTACAATCGGAATTTGCTTCAAATGAAAATATTCCTTTGCACAACGATAACGGTGGAAACCATCCACTACAATATAAATATCTCTTTCTTTATCATAATATGTTACAATTGGCTGGGTATAGCCGTCTTCCTCGATAGAATGTTTCAATAATTCCATTTCTGGCGGAGCCACCTTGTTGGGGTTATAATCATTGGCAATTACTTTGTCAATATCCACCATTTTTACATTTAACACAGGAAATTCAATTTTACTCATATTTATACCGTCTCCTTTTTCGTTTGATGAATGGTTATAAAATTCTTATACGATTGATTTCCCATCTCAAAACCACATTTTTCATAAACTTCAGCATAACTATTGGTTACAATACTATCCAAAATCTCGACTTCTTCTTGAATTTTGTTTAATAGTTGCACCAAATATTCCTCTTTGGTTGTATACACATTTTTAATCACATTTTTACTAACCGACACAAACGCTTTTGCTTTTCCATCCTCCAAATATAAATACCACTGCTTATTGTCATCATCATAAATTCTATCATTCGTCTGCTTTTCCACCAATCTTGAACCCAAAAATCTGCCCATATACACATAAAATCTCTCATCTTCGTTCGTCATTTTTACAATCATTCTACTTCTCCTTTATCCACAATTTTCTTCGATTACTTTTTGTAACATTTTATCATCTGTTATTGTCGTTTTATTTAATAAATTATCCCATTTATGAATCAATTCCATTAATTGCCTATCATCATTTTTGGTTTGGGCAAAAGAAAGTCGCCTCAAATAAAAATCGTTTTTCTCGATAGCTCTGGCAATTCTGCGCCAAGAAATTACCTTTTTCTGCCCTTCTAATTTACATTCTGCGATTTCTGGAATATTTTCTAAAGCAATACCAGATTTATTCTGATGCCAAATCATAAATTTCTTGATTTTGCGATAATAATGCATCATTAAATCTCGATTATAAATCTCAATGCTTTCCATTAAAAATACAGTATATTCCTGCCAAGTCATGAAATCTGGCTTACACGACTTAATATTTCCCAGTGCCGTTGTCTTGCAATAAATATTTCCAAAATTGACGCCATTGACACGATTTAAAACTTTCCCCCAAGTGTCGTATTCTAACGCTTTAAACTGGTCCAAACCATTTTTTTGGTCATCGCCATAGGGTTGGCAAAGTCGTTGCTCGTAAATGCTGAGTCCATTTTTATACATTAGTTCATAAATATAATTGAATTTTAAATCCAAACGACTGACTGCGCCCCAAATATCATCCGCTGTCCAATCGTAAATCGGATAAAAGTTGTAAACATCAATATGTTTTTCGTTAATCTTTAGTTTGGTTGTCCAATGATAATTTTCAAAAGTCAACTTTTTATCTTGCAAAGCGATGGTACGAAATCGATTTAAACTCTCATCTGTTCGAATGCCAACTCCGCAAGCAACTTTTCCTCCATACTTTTCTTGATACCAAGTAGCAAATTGTAAAATAAATTCTTCAAATTCTTCCCCTTTCTTAAACCATGGAAATGGGCAATTTTTTATATTAATACAATCTTTAGGCATATCTCGTACCCATAAATGCTTACTTTCCTCTTCCCAGCAAATCCATTTAGGTTGCAAAACCGATACCGCATTTCGAAGCGCAATAGGAAGTGCAATATGATAAAAATCACGAATTTGTGGCAATTGTTTCAATTCTTCAATATGCTCAACCGTGTAGCGATACTGTGCTTCTAAATCAACAAACAACACATCAAACTTTTTATTCAAACGCGCCGCCACTTGATTGGCCAATTGCACCATAACGGAACTATCTTTTCCGCCACTGACACTAAAATAAACATTGTCAAACTGCTGAAAAACAATTTCTAGTCGTTCTATTGCTGCATCTAATACATTTTTTTCCAAATATTTTTTTGACATTGATTTTCCCCTTTTCTTGCTTTGCATTATATCACTTTTTGAAATTTTTTGTAAAGTTTTGGCGAAAAAAAATAATAATTTTAAAAAATGCATAGCAAAATCAAATAAGATCATATTTTTAATTAATCGAAAAAACTCCTTGCCTTTATTTGGCAAGAAGTTTTCTTCTAATCTTTACAAATTCCCCAATTCATTCCTGGTGTACTTCTACTCATATTATTTTTGATAATCATATCATTTGTTTTATCCATTGCTTTTTCTACATTATTCATATAAAAACGTTTTTGTGCCAATTTTTCTTGCACGCCATTTAGAGCCTCTCCAAATCTTTGGAAATGAACGACTTCTCTTTCACGCAAATATCGTAGGACATTTACAACATCTGGGTCGTCTTTGCACAAATCAATTAGTTTTTCATAGGTGGCACGAGCCTTTTGTTCAGCAGCCAAATCTTCGGTCAAATCAGCAACTGGATCACCTTTAACAGCAAGCACCGCCGCACTAAAAGGAAAACCTGCTGCAGCTTGTGGATAGACTCCTAAACCGTGGTCTGTATAATAAGCGGACAATCCACCTTTTTCGATTTCTTCGATGGATGCCCCATCGGTTAGTTGATGAACTAGTGTTCCTACCATTTCAAGATGCGCAAGTTCTTCCGTTCCAATATCATTCAAAATTGCCTTCGAATTCTGATCTGGCATTCCAAATCTTTGTGACAAATATCTCAAAGATGCCGCCAATTCGCCATCAGGTCCGTCCATATTGACTAATAATCACTTTTGCCATTTCTGGATTTCTATTTTTGATATTAATTGGATATTGTAAATTTCTGCTATAATTCCACATTATCTGTTAAACCCCCTTTGCCATGGCCATAAATCTCGAGCCCATTCCCAGCTCTCCATAACAGTTTCAACTGTCAATGGCCCATACATTTTTTCAAATTCTTTGGTTACTTCATTCAATTTTTCAACATATTCATTGTGCAAAGCCAACGCTTTTCTATCATTTGGATGAGTGTCCAAATATAATGTTAAGTCATTCACATAAAATTTGTATTCCATAATTTTTCGTAATAATTGTTCTCTATTTCCTTTTTGTTCACTTTCCATTATCTGCCATTTCCCCCTTTTCCGTAGTTTTTCAAAAACTCGATTTCTCGCATAGAATCCCCTGGAGAATATGGGCTAAATAATTCTGGGAATATCGTTCCCTTTTTTAAAGCCTCTTCCGGAGAAAAAGTTCTTCTCAAAGTCTGATCCATGACATAGGCATGCCCAAACATTGCATTTTTTGGAAAATTTCCTTGATTGTTTTCTACCATGTTTATCCCTCCTATTACATATTATGTAAATTCAAGTCTGGACGTGACATTTTAGAAAACACAAGCCAAAAAAGCTTCTTTATCGAATGAATGAATTTTTATTTAGCAAAAACTTCACCTCTTTTTCTAACCCAACACCATTTCTAACAACCACCCTATAATAACCATACTTCTCAAAAATACTTCCATTTCCAAACTCAATACCTTCTCCAGTAAACTCCTCCTCATCTTCATGATACCAATACTTAGCAGAAATCACACCAGATAACAAATCTTCAAAAGTAACCTTCGCAACATTGACTAAATCATACTTAAAATCAACAAAAATATCATTCTTCGTATAAACACCTGTTGCATTAACTGGAGTATTAATTAAATCATAGCCTGGAATATTCGGCGGCGTTATGGAATAGTTCGTTCCAATGGCTCCATTTAAAACTTCCTGTTTTATGATATTCCCATAATAATCTCTGTATTGTGCAATCACATTTCCTCCATTCCACAACACGATGTACTCATTATCAACATAGGAATACCATGGTGATTTGGGCGTCAATGTCACATGAGAAATTTCTGAACTGGCTACTTGATGATTGGCTGTTTTGACTAATTTTCGCTTAAAAAAATAGGAACTTGGCGTTACAGTCAAATACGGATAACTAGAAATGGTACTGACATAATTGTCATTTGCTGCCAAATAAACTTCTCCTGAAATGATTCCGCCTGTTATGGTACAGCCATTATCATTTTCTTTTTTGTGATAGATAGCAGAGGAAGTATTTCCATAAATTGTTCCACCTTCCATGTGAAAATTTCCAGAATTGGCTTCATGCAGAAAAACTCCATAATAATTATTATAAATCGCACCACCTCTTAAGTTTACGTTTCCACCAACCCAAATAGCCCAACCATTGGAATAATACGAACCACCTGAAATAATGACACTATTATTGACAATATTTCCCACACGAATGCAATATGTGTTTTGATAATAAGTTCCCGTAGAAATATGGACCGTTCCAGAACTATTGGCAATGTATATGCCATATTCGGAATTATCATGAATTGAGATATTTTCGTTAAAATTGCAAGTTCCATAGAAATTATCAATCAAAATGGCTGTAACATTGGAATAAAAATTGTTACAGCGTCCCTCCTGCGTGGCAAATTGCAAATTTCCATTCATTTGTAAATTAATTCCGCAAACCACATCTAACAATTTCACATGACCATAATAATAATGAACCACCACCATTAATAAGAATTCCTGTGTTAGCAAGTCCACCATCAACAATTGATGAATTAATGAAAGTGACATAACCACCTTGCTGAATATTAATGCCAATCATACCGCCTACACCCGACGAATGCGTATCCACAATCATACCACTTAGCACCAATGAACCACCTTTTTGCACAACAATAAAACTTCCACCATTTCCATAGCGCAAAGAATTGGTAATTCCCTCATTTACAATTGTTACTGCATAATTAATGTAAATCGGAGATGTAAAATCAATGCTTTGTCTTACACGAATGACAGATGCCTGCATTTCCAAGGCATTTCTAAATTCTGCCTCATTTCCGACATACATATCTCCTATCGCTGTCAGCATAATCTCATCTTCTGTGATTTCCAATTCTTCCGTCTCCTGAAGCTCTTCTGTTTCAACAACTAGATTTTCCTCTATTATCTCATTATTTTCAATAATCTCTTCTGCAATTTCTTCCGACGCTTCCGCCTCTTGAATTTTTTCTTCTGTTACTTCAACTTTTGTCATCTTTTCAGTGTCTTCTTGAATCGTCTCCTGTTTTCCTATTTCCTGTATCCTTCCTCCTGCCACTTCCTCTTCTGCAATTTCTTGCTCATTTTCTTCACTTGGCTCAATTTCTTGTATATTTTCCACAACTATTTCATTAACATTTTCTTGAATTTCATCGTTGTTTTCTTCTATAGAATTCAAGATATTTTCCGCCCAAAAATTTTTTTGAACACCTACTGTTTGTTTCACCAAACTTGCCTGCCCTTTTTTGAAATATTGCACTAAAATCTCTGGCGCATATTTATCCAGCAAAACAACAATTTCTGTCTGATTTCCCGAAGTGTCAATTGCCATAATTTTATAATAGCCTTCTTCAGAAAAAACTTTCCCATTTTCGAATTCCTGCCTTTCCACTTCGTCAAAATTAGGCCTGCTTGGATGATATTGGTACAAATTTTGTTTTATCTGCACATTATCACTCGTATGAATTATTACATCCTGTTTTTTCTTCACAATATCATTTGCAAAATTTTGAAAACTTTCTGTTGTCCCATCGCTCATTACATCAATAATTGGTGGCGTTTTATCCAGATAAATTCTGATTGCTAAAGTATCTTGCATCACATATTTTGCAAACACTTCTTTCACATTTGCAAAACTGACTAATAAAAATAGTGCTATAATGACATTTTTTCTTTTTTTCAAGTTATACGCTCTCCTTTCCTGTTACTACAATTTTGAATTGATAACAATTTAATTTTTCTGCTTCAACTGTATCAATTGTGTCATTTTCTGTAATCAATTTTTGATTTTCACCTGTTTCATATGGCCACTTCCAATCAATTACAATTTTCTTTTTCGCATGTTTACTAATTTTGCCTTTCAAACTGCTAGCCAATTCCTGCAAAGTCGCATAAGTCTGATTTTCTCCACGTATTTCAAAATTTAAATTTGTTGGCTTTCCCTTCGTTAAATCTTCAAATTTAATTTCATATTCCACATCCACTTTACTTTTTTGCGTGCTCAGTACAATCAAAAAACTGCCACTATCTCCCGGCAATATTTTACGTTTTGCCAAGCCCTCAGCAGAAATTGTTTGAAACAAATCAATTTCATGTGAACTCTCCTTTTCAAAAAAAACATCAAAATTATATTCATTTTCAAGATTTGTCTTCTTATTCTGTTTTTCGTGAATTTCATTTGACCTTTTACTTTCCACATCCTCAAAAAAATGTTCATCTTCCCCCTTTTTTCCAATATTTAAAGGAAGAACTGACAAATTAATCGAATCAAACACCTGAGCAAGCGGAGATTTATCCTGAAAAGCCGGATTACAAAACAAAAATGCAATCACAGCACCAAACAAAAACAGAAAAAGCAGCAACAGAAAAAAAGAACTTTTAATTTTGATTTGCAAATGATACATTTCATTTTCCCCATTAACGAATTCAATTTCATAATCGCCTTCTTTTTTTAATTGGTATTCATTTTCAATTTCTATTTTCTCAAACTTGTTTTCCTCTTTTGGCACAATTAAATATGCTTTCCCTTCAAATTTTATTGTAACTTCTTTGTCAAATTGATTTTTTTGATCAAGTTTCGGAATTTCTTCATTAAAATAAATTCCGTAGTACTTTTCTTCTTTCTTCATTTTTTATTACCTCATTTATTATTTTTCATCTTGCACAGCTTGTGTCTTAATTTGCACATTGCCTTGTATATCAGACGTTACAGCAGGATTGTTATGATATTTTATTTTTAGGCTATAAGAATCGGTTTGCTTATCCCTTGGTTTTAATGGATTTAAAACTGTTTTATTTTCTGTCAAATTTACTCTTTCACCATTTTTGCTCAATTCAAATTCTAAATCCGCTTTGGAATTATTGATAATTTCAATATCATACTTCAAATTAACACTATTTACAGCCGTTTCATCATAATTTTTTATTTCAAATTCATAAACAGTATCTTCCATTCCATTTATTTGAATATCCTGTGCACCATCCACAACAAAAACTGGTTTTGCAACTTCTGCCAAATGCGTAGCATTTGCCTCACTTTTATATTTTGCAAAACTTTTTCCTCCAATTAAAATCCAACTTAGCAATAGCAAAATTATTGAAATTACTATTGTAAATATTACTTTTACAACTTTTTTCTTTTCTACACTCATATTGATTCTCCTTTCTAATTACGTTCAAAATTTACTTAAAATTTTAGCCTCACTCCTTTTTTCATCAATTTTTGTTTTGGAAAATATAAATTTCGGAATTGAAATTTATGTTTTAGATTAAAATATAAATTAAAAATTAGTATAGATATATTATAACATCTTAAATTTCGTTTGTAAAGTGTTTTTTACAAAAATTTTTATTTTTTTGTAAATAAAAAGCACCTTATGTAAGTAAGATGCTTTTTCCTATTCATCTTTTTGCATAGCCTGTGAAGCGACTATGAGTTTTTTTATTTGGGTAGATTCATTACAGGTGCTTACACCACCTACAACTTCCCATCCATTCCGCAACTCTTGATTTACTTTGATTTGCAATAAAGAAATTGCTTCTTTCGTATTAATTCCTTCTTGTGTTATTATTTGATAGATCATAAATATTCCTCCATTTGGTTATGAATATTCGGCTTATCTTACACTAAGCTACCAACAGTTTCTATATGTTTATTATATCATATTTTACATAAAATGTCAAGAAAAAACACTCTCCAAAATTAGACAACAAATTCAAAAAACGAACACAATTCTTCCTTTGCATTCGTCTTCTCTCTATTACATTTTTCGAAACACCCCTGTTACTTTTCCCAAAATCTCGCAATTTGGCACAATAATTGGCTCCATGGTAGAGTTTTCAGGTTGCAGACGGATATGGTCTTTCTCTTTATAAAAAGTTTTAACCGTCGCTTCCTCTCCAATCAAAGCAACCACAATTTCCCCATTAATCGCTGAATTTTGCTTTCGAACCAAAATATAATCTCCATTTAAAATTCCTGCTTCAATCATACTTTCGCCTCTTACCACAAGCATAAAACTCTCGCTATTTCCTACAAAATCAAGCGGAATCGGAAATGTATCCGTTATGTTTTCCACTGCCAAAATTGGCTCTCCTGCTGTGATTTTTCCTATAATCGGAACATTCACCATTTCTCGATTTGAATAAAAATTTTTGTCAAACGTCTCCTGTTTTTCCTCTTCCAATGCGCCACCTTTTAATAACTTTAAGGTTCTACCTTTTTGACTCTCTTTTTTGATATACCCTTTTTTCTCTAGTGCTGCTAAATATCCATGCACCGTCGCTGTCGATTTTAAGCCAACTGCTTTTCCAATTTCTCGAACAGATGGCGGATAACCGTCCGTCTTAATTTGTTTTTCAATCACTTTTAAAATTGCTTTTTCTCTTTTATTAATACTATTTGGGTCCTTTTTCTTCATAAATACCACTCCTTTTTCTCTTTTTATAGGAAACTTTTTTTCGTATAAATAGTTTATCACAAAACATTTGATTTGTCAAACAAAATTTTGGGTTTTCTCCAAAAATTTTGAAATCATAAATTCTGTTTTCTCGAATACAATAAAATTAGGTGATATCATGAATTCTTGTAACTGTCTACCTGGCTGTGAATTAGTAACTTTAGCAAGTACACTCTCTTGCATTATCGCAAAAAATTTAAGCCTTGACGATATCAATATTTTAGCCAGTTTTCTCTCTTCTCTTGGCGATAATCTAGCAACCATCGCTGCCGTACAATCTACATGCGAATCTGATACAACTTAAAATGATGTAGTCTTTCAGCAACTACATCATTTTAAATTTAATCATGACATTCACAATACTTCTTCCTCAAAATCTCAAAAATCTGCACATGATTTTCCTCATCCTTAATAATTCTACGAATTACCGCCTTTATACTCTCATTTCCACACATCTCAACCAAATTTTGATATCCTCTAATTGCCTCTTTTTCTCCCTCAATATTAAATTTAAGCATATCCTCCAAACACCCAAACGTCGTTTTCACATTATCCGAGCACCACTTATTCCCATATGTACTCATATAATACGGTTCCATTCCAAGACTTACCAAAATTTCTCCCAACAATTCCAAATGCTTCATTTCCTGTTTAGAAATAATTTTCAAAAACGTCACAACCTCATCAAAATCCCCATTCGTCAAATACTCATAAACATAAGTCAAAATCGTCGTCAACTCACTCTTCGACCCACTATAGGCATCATACACCATTCTCCCCAACTTATCATCTAGCACAACATTCGAAAGTTCTGGATACGGAACCCTCCCCATCTCTTTCAGCATAAAACTCAAATCCTGATAATTCATAAAAAAACCTCCCTTTTAAACATCATATGCAAAAAGAAGATTTTCTGTTAAATCATCACACAAAAACTCATAGTAGCACCCCCTCGCGCGCTCATTGCGCGGACACCAACCAGATGCAAAACACCCAATTCGGCAAACCTTTGTCCCGCTGACCGAAGCGCGGGGTCAAGGGGCAACGCCCCTTGCGGGGATTTTTAAGGGGTAGAACCCCTTAAAGCCCCAGTGGCAACGCTACTCACACCACTCAAACTGCCAATCCACCAACACAACCGTATCTCCATCCTTAACCCCCTTCGCACGCAGGCTATCTTCAATCCCAATTTTCTTCAAACTTTTCTGCAAATAAGCAAACGACTCATTATCCTCCACATTCACCCTTCTCATAATTCGCTCAGCAGCAGGACCTTGCACCACAAACTCGCCCTTCACAACTTCCACCGTAAAAGGTTCCTCTTCCTCCTCCAAAGTATAAACAATTCTGTCTTCTACATCTACAATTTCCTCTTTAGGAAGTGTTTTAATCACTTCAGCCACATGCTGAAACAGCTCCTTCAACCCTTCTCCAGTTGCTGCTGATATCTTATACAACTCCAATTGATTTTCTTTCGCTACTCTCTCCAAATCCCTCAAATTTTGCTCATCTTGCAAACTATCGACCTTATTAGCGACAATCATTTGTTTTCTACTCGCCAATTTTTCACTATAACGCTTCAGTTCCTCATTAATTTTATAAAAATCATCGACTGGATTTCTTCCTTCTGTTCCAGCAATATCAATCACATGCAAAAGCAAACGTGTCCTCTCAACATGCCTCAAAAACTGAATTCCAAGTCCAACACCTTCACTTGCACCCTCAATAATCCCCGGAATATCCGCCATCACAAAACTATCGCCATATTCCGTTTTCACAACACCAAGGTTTGGGTCAATCGTCGTAAAATGATAATCCGCAATTTTCGGCGTTGCCGCGGTCACTTTCGAAAGAATTGTGGATTTTCCCACATTGGGAAATCCAATCAAGCCAACATCCGCTAAAGATTTCAATTCTAAAATAACTTCTTTTTCCTTACCCTTTTCGCCATCAATTGAAAAGTTTGGAACTTGTCTGGTGGAAGTAGCAAAATGCGTATTTCCTTTTCCTCCTCTTCCACCTTTTAAAACAAGCTCTTTTTGCCCTTTTTCCGATAAATCAACAATCACTTTTCCTGTCTCAAAATCTTTTACAACAGTTCCCAATGGCACTTTAACATAGCAATCTTCTCCTCGCTTACCATAGCAATTGCTACCTCTACCATTTTCACCATTCTGCGCTTTGAATTTTTTGTTAAATCGAAAATCAATTAACGTGTTACTATCTGGATCAACGATAAAATAAACATCTCCGCCATTTCCACCATCTCCACCATCGGGACCACCGGCAGCCACATATTTTTCACGTCTGAAAGAGGTGGCTCCATTTCCACCATCTCCTGATTTTATGATAATTTTTGCGTAATCTACAAACATCGCTTTCTCCTTTATTATTTATTTTCCGCTGTTTGTGTGCAATTGCCAATCACCCCTACAGAATCAATCCAACCTTTCGATAAACCTCGTTTACAATTTTATCGGCTCTCTGGCTCGCTTTTTTCGCGCCTTTTTCGTAAATTGCCTTTAACTCTTCTGGATTTTCCAATAATTCGTTATATCTTTTTTGCAATGATTCTAATTTTTCAATAATCGCTTCTGCCACCGCCATTTTGAAATCTCCATAGCCTTTTCCTGCAAATTCTTGCTCAATTTGCTCCATCGTTTTTTCTTGAATTAAACCATAAATTGTCATTAAATTACTGACACCCGGCTTGTTTTCTTTGTCATATCGAACGCAGTTTTCTGAGTCTGTTACTGCCTTTTTTAGTTTTTTGCGAATTTCTTCTGGGTCATCATTTAGGAAAATAACGTCATTCAAATTCGTGGTACTTTTGCTCATTTTGGCGGTAGGCTCTTGCAATCCCATAATTCTAGCGCCTTGTTCGCTGATGAAGGCTTCTGGAATAACGAACGTTTCGCCATAAATCGAATTAAATCTTTCTGCAATGTCGCGCGTAATCTCTAAATGCTGTCTTTGGTCTTCGCCAACTGGCACTAAATCAGCATTGTAAACTAAAATATCGGCTGCCATTAAAACAGGATACGTAAACAATCCGCTATTAATATTATCTGCATGTTTGGCGGATTTATCCTTAAATTGCGTCATACGGTTTAGTTCGCCCATGTAGGTGTAGCAATTCAAAATCCAGTTTAGTTTGACATGCGCGTCCACTTGTGATTGCAAAAATATCGTATTTTTTTCTGGATCTAGACCTGCTGCCACATAAATTGCCAAAACTTGCATGGCTCGTTTACACAAAATTTCTGGGTCATTTCTCACAGTCAAAGAATGCAAATCTGCAATCATATAATAGCAATCGTATTCATCTTGCATTTTTATCCAATTATGGATAGCTCCTAAATAATTTCCAAGCGTCAAATTTCCTGTGGCTTGGATTCCACTTAATATCGTTTTTTTCATATTTTTCTCTCCTTAACCAAAATATACTATTCCAAAACCATATTCAATTTGCCATCGCTTCATACGATAAATTTCTTTAAAAAATGATATTTTCATTGGCTCTCCTTTAAATTTTCTATATTATATCTCATTTTGCTATCATTTGCAATAAAAATATGATAAATTTTTTTGTATAAACCTGTAACGAAATCCATTTTCGTTTGTCTTAAATACAAGGAGGTTCAAAGTTATGCAGAATATTGAAAAAATTTATGAAGAATATTTTAAAACTGTCAACAAATATCTATTCTGCTTAACTCGGAAACAGTGATATTGCTGAAGAACTTACGCAGGAAACCTTTTTTCGAGCAGTAAAAAAAATTGATACATTTCAAGGCAATTGCAAAATGTCCGTGTGGCTGTGTCAAATTGCAAAAAATATTTGGTTTAACGAATACCGAAAAAATAAGAAATTCAAAATGGAAAGCGAAGAAAACCTGTTTTTTCTTGCCTCTGACGATGAAACCGAAGCCACCGTCATCACAAATGAAAACAAAATGGAATTATACAAAAAATTGCAAACATTAGATGATTTAACACGCGAAGTCATTTACTTGCGAATTACTGGGGACTTAAGTTTCAAAGAAATCGGAAACATTTTAAATCGAACCGAAAACTGGGCAAGAGTTACCTTTTACCGCGGAAAACAAAAATTAAAGGAGATAGATTGATATGAAAGAAATAAAAGATTGTAAAATTATTCAAGATTTATTGCCAAATTATATTGATGGTTTGACAAATGATCAGACCAATGAATTCATCAAAAGCCATTTAAAAGAATGCAATAATTGTCCAAAAATCTTGGAGAATATGAAAAAAGAAATCGATTTGAATGCGCAAAAAAGCAGTAAACAAGAGGTCAACTACATCAAAAAATTTAAAAACCATTTGCGAACCTTGCAAGGCATTTTGCTTGTTATTTTGCTAGCATTTGTTATTGTTACTGGAAGGAAAACGGCGATTTTAATGGACTTAAAAGATAAAGCAAATCAATATTCTACTTACACAAATTATTATATGAAATCAACTGATTATGGTTCTGGATTATCATTAACAACTGAAGTTTATCGAAAAGAAAATCAATATAAAATGATCTATAACTCTCATGCAACTCATTTCTACAAAGATGGTGTTCATAATGTCTACTACCCAAGTTATGATAAAGATTTTAATGAAATATTAGTTGCAAAGTTAAATTCTTCACAAGAATTTTATCCGCTAAAACCTTATCATTGCTTTAGTCAAATAAATTTTCTTGACCTATTACAAGTTGCTACTACCGCTTCTATTACATCTGAAATGTGCAATGGAAAAGAATGTTATCGCATTTCTTTTCGTGAATATTCTCATACTGTAGAAGATTTAATACACGATTCTTCTTATGAAGATAATTTAACTGGTTGCATTATCTATTTGAATAAAAAAACAGGGCTACCAATACGTATCATCAGACCTGCTGGACGTCTTGAAAAATCTTATAATCCTATCATAGATTATGAACTTGATGGAATAGTTGATTACTACTACAGTTTCGGAACTGTTACGGATAAACCTTTTGTAGAACCAGATGCTAGTGAATATATCATTGAAGAAGATTTCCTAGAAAATGGAGAAGACTAATTCGTCTTCTCCTCCTTCTTCTCCATAATAGTTCTTAGTTTTTGCAATCCAAAAATCACCAACCCACCAATCACGAAAAGCAAAATACTAAACGTCTGCAAATTCATAGCAGGTTGTGGCACATCTAAGGTCGTTGGACCTTGTACGATGGAATACAAGGACCCAATCATAAGACCAAGAATCGCATAAATGGTTTGACTTCTAAATTTATTCAAACACATTCTAATTAATTTAATGATCGAAACAACTCCTACTATAATCCCCAATCCAAACACCAACAACGCTGGAAAATACGCAAAATTTAGATGTAAAAATTCTTTCACAGCCGTTACAATTGGCAAATACAAACCGAAAATCAGCAACAATGTCGAACCCGAAATTCCTGGAAGTACCATTGCCGTAATCGCAATTGCGCCAGCAATGAAAATATATAGTCCCGAACCAAATGT
Organism: uncultured Eubacteriales bacterium; assembly: GCA_948443845.1. Taxonomy (GTDB): domain Bacteria; phylum Bacillota; class Clostridia; order TANB77; family CAG-508; genus Scatovivens. Next base: position 14,381 of record CAOJUE010000027.1, read on the forward strand.
CAAACTACTAACATTCACGTCAGCTGCTGGATTAAAAACAGAAATCAAAATAACAAGCCCTGCACCAATTATCGTAAAAATAATATTTTTGTATTTTCCCTTCAAAACTTCCTTTTCCTCCAACGCAACAATCGGAATGGAAAACAAAACAAATCCTAAAAACATCGAACTTACTAGATAAATATGACTTTCAAAAATATTAGCCAAAACTAACATCGCCAAAATAAAGCCAACCCCCCAACCAATTCCGATTTTGATTAGAAAGAAAATGGCTTCTTTTCTTTCCTCTTTGCTACCAGAAATCAAATTATCAAGAGACCCAATAAATTTATCATAAAATCCCAACAAAAATGCAATCGTCCCTCCCGAAACTCCCGGAACACTATCTGCCAAAGCCATGCAAAAGCCTCGAATAAAATTCAATAGATAACTCAACTTACATTTCTCCTTTCTTTTTTCATTTTTATGTGTTATTTGATTTTTTTATTCTATCATATTTTTGTAGTTTTGCAATAGATTACTAAAAAAAACTCCGGCAAAATCGCCAGAGTTTTCCTTTATTCTTCCAAACCGAAACTAATACCTATCGCATTATTCACTTTATTCATCAACTGATTATCATGAATATGTCCTATTTTTTCCTTCAATCGACTTTTATCAATCGTACGAATTTGTTCTGCTAAGACAACTGAATCTGATTTTAGCCCATTTTCCTCGGATGCAATTTTAATATGCGTAGGCAACCTCGTTTTTCCTGTTTGTGATGTGATTGCAGCCGCAATCACGGTTGGACTATATTTATTTCCAGTATCATTTTGTATAATTAAAACCGGTCTAATTCCGCCTTGCTCGGACCCAACCACTGGACTTAAATCAGCATAAAACATATCTCCTCTTTTTACTACCATAATCTTCACTCCTATTAAATTTACGTATAGAATAGAATTCTAAATTACATTTTTTAATCTGTGTTTAACCTCATTTAAATTCTACATTATTATATAGTATGCAGATTGTCTCCTTTTGGGTATTGTCTTTTATTTCTAATTTGGTTGGTTTGCCAGTTTTTACGTCCATGTACAACTTTTTATGGTTAATATATGTATTCGAATGATTATTTAAGTTCACTTCTAAAATTAATTCTCCATTTTCTTCATAGCAACTGGAAGTATTTTTCTCATTTTCATAATCTGCCACAAAACTGTTCAGAAACATCACATGATTTAATAAATTCTGATAATTTTCATACACTTTTTCCAAATTCAATCTCGAATTGGAAACCTTCAAATTGCTCCCATTTAACTCAATTTTTACACCTTCGATATTTTCTCCTTTTGTTACTTCTTGCATACTCCAATCTCCATCGACTTCCTGCCTCATTGCATAAGAATTCTGCGTTTTATTGCTCATTACGGTTACTTCGACTTCTGCACAATAATTTTTCATTGCATTTAGCATATCTTCTGTTTGACTTGCACTTCTATTCTTACTTATATTATTGCCAAATAAAAAAATTTTATAATACAAAACTCCAAAAAATATCAAAAAAATCATGCCAAAAATCAAAATCTTTTTTAATTTGATTGCCTTAATCATATTTTTCCTCCTTTTTTGTGTGGGGACGGGGACAGTCTTGATCTTCTTTTTTCTCACCTTTCCTTCGTTTTTCTTTAATTTTCTATCTAACTAAGAGTGTCCCCGTCCCCATTTTTTTCATTTTTTGCATAATAAAAGATAGGTTACTAACCTATCTTTTTTCTAAACTATATTCTCTTGACATTCAAAATATTCTTTCAGAATCTTCTCAAACTCTTCTTTTGATTCCACTCTATTTACCGCCTCTCGCATAACCGTAGCATTTTTCATGCCTTTGATATACCACGCAATATGTTTTCTAATTTCTCGAGTTGCTGTATATTCGCCCTTTTCCTCAAGCAATAATTCAAAATGTTCTTTTATCACTTGAAATTTCTCTCTTTCTGAAATCTCTTTTGGTTCTTCTCCCTTTTGCAAATAATCGTTTATCTGTCTAAAAATCCAAGGATTTCCCAATGCCCCTCTTCCAATCATCAATCCGTCACAACCAGTTTGCTCCAGCATTTGCTTTGCATCTTCTACGCACTTTATGTCCCCATTTCCAATCACAGGAATTTGCACTCCTTCTTTCACTTGCTTGATAATTCCCCAATCTGCCACACCCGAATAAAATTCATCCCTCGTTCTTCCATGAACGATAAGCGCAGAAATTCCGCAATCTTCTGCAATTTTCGCAAGTTCCACTGCCACAATGTGCTCGCTATCCCAACCTTTTCTCATTTTCAAAGTGACTGGTTTCGTAGAATTTTGCACAACTTGCGCCATAATTTCTCGCGCCAATTCCAAATCAAGCAAAAGCCTACTTCCATCCCCATTTTTGACCACTTTGGGTGCAGGACAGCCCATATTAATATCTACAATATCCGCTATTTCCGAAATGACTTTGGCTGCCTGTCCCATAATTTGCGGTTCACTTCCAAAAATTTGCATGGAAATTGGTCTTTTTTCCCCGTGTGCAATTTAGCATTTTTAGCGTCTTCTCATCATGAAAACAAATCGCTTTGCTACTGACCATTTCATTGCAAACCAAACCCGGATTTCCATATTTTTTCGTTATCATACGAAAAGGCAGGTCTGTAACTCCTGCCATTGGTGCTAATATTAAGTTATTTTCTAGTTCTAGATTTCCGATTTTCAATTTTTTTCGATCCATTCTCTAAAAAATACCTTCACCTTTCATTATACCATATTTTTAAAATTATGTCAACTTGACGAATTAATAAAAATATGCTCTCTGTTCATTTTACTGCTATTCCAGGTTGCTTCACTACGTTTCATCTCTCCAAATAAGATTTCTGCCTTCTAGCACTTATATTTAGCAACAACCCAATGCAAATAAAATTCGTAATCAGCGAACTTCCACCATAACTTACAAAAGGAAGTGGTACACCTGTAATCGGCAATAAACCAATTGTCATTCCAATGTTTTCTGCCATGTGGAAAAAGAAAATTCCCCCAATTCCAATGGCAATGTACGAACCTAAGTTATCTTTTGCCGTTTTCGCAATATAAATGGTTTTTGTAATCAGCACAACATATAACACCAAAATCGCTGCTGTTGCAATAAATCCCAATTCTTCGCCAATCACAGAAAAAATGAAATCGGTTGTTTTAGGGTGCAAAAATCCTAATTGTGTTTGGTTTCCCTGAAATAAGCCCATTCCAACTAATTGCCCTGCTCCAATAGCCAATTTCGATTGAATAATATTGTATCCATCGCCTCTTGGGTCAGATTCTGGATTCAAAAACACTTCGATTCTTTTCAAAGCATGTGATGGCAAATGATTATAAACAACAGGAACCAAAATTGCAACCACCATACAAGCAAAAATAATGTATTTTTTATCAATTCCAGAAACAAACAAAATGAATAACATTGCTAAAATATAAGCAATCGCGGTTCCATAGTCTGGTTGAATAACAATTAGTCCAATCGGAATCGCCATAAAAATCAGGACAATCCCCAGTTTCCATATTTTGTTAATTTCCTTTCTACCCCTGATTTGCAATTGATTAATCAAAAACGAAATAAATAAAATCACCACTATTTTGGCAAGTTCCGATGGCTGTATCGAAACCGACTCACCAATATGATACCAACTTGTCGCACCGTTAATCGGTTCCGTAAACAAAACACCAACAAGTAACCCTATCATAACCAAATAAATAGCAGCTGAAAATCTGGCAATTAAATTATAATCAATGCAATATGCTAAAATCAAAAATGGAATACTGATGACAAACCATTGAATTTGCTTTTTAAATTCGCCATATTCTGTGCTTTGCGTAGCAGAAAATAAGGCAACTGCTCCAATAGCAAATAATAATAAACAAACAATTAGAACAGTCCATTCTGTATTCTTCAGTAATTTTTTCTTCACTTATCTATTTACCCCTCGCTTACTTTTTTGTTGTCTTCTTCCTCTGCTGCTTTTAGTAAATCATCAAATGTAACATCATCGTCTTCCTCTTCTTTTTCGGATTCTGCCACGTCTTGCGTCTTTGGCTCCTCCTCTACTTCAGAATTTTCTTCTTTTTCCTCTTTTTTTACATCTTTTTTCTTTGTGACTTTTTTGGTCTTTTTCTCTGTTTTTGTTTTCTTCGTCTTTTTATCTGCTTCCTTTTCGGCTCCTTCTATCATTTCTGCCATTGTTTCTTCTGCTTTTTCTTGTTTTTCCTCTTCTTTTTTAGCTTCTTCTAGTTTTTGGGAAAAATTGACCCCTTCAAATTCCTTTATTTTCTCTGCTTTCATGTCATTTTTGATATTCATAATGGGAATATTGGCGTATAATGCTGGAGCACCATTGGTTCCATCATCATTCGGTTGATTTGTAAGTCTTACATCAATGGATGTTTCATCAACCACAATATATTTTTTAATAACATCAATAATTTCCTGTTTCATGAGTTCCAAAAAATCTGCTGAAACATTGGCTCTATCTTGCATTAACACAAGATGTAATCTTTCTTTGGCACTATCTTTTGAACCAATTTCTTTCTCTTCTTGTTTCATTATTTTCTTAAAAAAGTTTCCTATACCTTCAAACATTTTCTTCCTCCAATTTTTATGCCTTACCAAACAAACGCTTAATTTTCGCGATTAAACCTTTCTCTGTTCCAGGAATTGTTACTTCGATATTTTCTCCCAATAAACGTCTTGATATTTCAATATATGCCTTTCCAGATGGCGCCTTTTTATTGGAAACAACTGGTTCGCCTTTATTGGTTTGCGTAATAATATTTTCATCATCTGGTACAACACCAACTAAATCAATGGATAATAAGTCAACAATGTCATCAACATCCATCATTTCACCTTTTCGAACCATCGAAGTACGCAAACGGTTGACAATTAGTTCTGGATTTTTTATCTCGGATGCTTCTAATAAGCCAATAATTCGGTCAGCATCACGGATGGCTGAAATTTCTGCTGTGGTAACAACTAATGCACGATTTGCTCCAGCAATTGCATTTTTAAATCCTTGCTCGATTCCAGCTGGACAATCAATTAATATGTAATCAAAATCTTGTTTTAAGTTTTCAATCAAGTTTTTCATTTGTTCTTCGTTAATGGCATTCTTATCTTTGGTTTGCGCTGCTGGAAGCAAGAAAAGTTCTTGAAATCTTTTGTCTTTGATGAGAGCTTGTCTTAATTTACATTTTTCTTCAATCACATCAACTAAGTCGTAAACGATTCTATTTTCAAGTCCCATAACAACATCTAGGTTTCTAAGACCAATATCGGTATCAATCAAAACGACTTTTTTTCCTGCCATTGCTAAGGCAGAACCCAAATTGGCTGTTGTTGTCGTCTTTCCTACACCACCTTTTCCTGATGTTATAACAATCACTTCTCCCATGATTTTCCTCCTTAAATCATTCTTATTCTGTTCTTTAATTTTACTATAATATCTTATCTGTTTTTTGGTAAAAAGTCAATGAATTTTTTACAATTTTGTAATATTTTTGTAATGATTTTGTAACATATAAAAAATGCAAGAAAAGATTTTATCTCTCTTGCATTTTTTATTCTTTTATTCCATTTCGCGAATCTCAATACTCTCAATCACAACATCTTCTACTGGTTTATCATTCATATCTGTTTCGACTGCTGCGATTCGGTCGACAACTTCTATGCCTTCGAAAACTTGTCCGAAAATGGTGTATTCTGCATATAAACTTAAATATCCGCCATATTTTTTATACTGTTCTACTAATTCGACAGGATACCCACCTGTTTGCATATAACTTGCCATTTGTGCACTATAATTGGCTTGTGTAATGAAAAATTGACTTCCCAAACTTGGACTATTTTCCAAACCGCGACTTGCCATACACAAAGAACCACGATATGGCACTAATTCTGGTGATAATTCTTCTTCAAAGTCTTCTTTCCAAATGCTTTCTCCGCCCATTCCAGTACCTTCTGGGTCACCACCTTGAATCATAAATTCGTTTATGACTCTATGAAAAGTCACGCCATTATAATAGCCTTCTTTGGCATGTGTGACAAAATTTTCCACCGCTTTTGGTGCTACATCTTCAAAAAATTTCGCCTTTACATCTCCATAATTTTTAATATGAAATACTGCTATTGTATCTCCTTTTTCTGGCATTTCCATTTGCTTTTCAGCCGCTGCTGCATAATCAACACTCACTTTTGAATCCTCCTTTGAACTATTTTTTACAGTATTGCTTGTACCTGCCATTTTATTTGCCACATTGTTTGACTTCTCATCTCCACAACCAGTCAAAACAAACAGCAATACTAACATTACGCACAAAAAACTCGCTATTTTCTTCAAATAAATCGCCTCCTTGTTTTATTATATTATACTATATTTTGTAAAAAATCAATCAGATTTTATCAAAATATCCACTTACATTCTCCAAGCCTTCAAATCCACTCTGTCTAAAAATATCATAAGCCACAATTGCCACAGAATTGGACAAGTTTAGTGAACGTAGGTCAGGTCTCATCGGAATTCTTATCGTTTTTTCCAAATATTGTTGCAAAACATCTTCTGGCAAACCTTTCGTCTCTTTTCCAAAAAGAATAAAAATTTCGTCCATTTGAGAATAATCAAAATCCGAATAAACCTGCTTTCCTTTCGTTGTTACAAAAAACATATTTTTTTCTTCTGGCTGATATTTCTTTAAAAACTCTGCAAAATTTAGATGTTCCTCAATTTCCAGTTTATCCCAATAATCCAGCCCCGCCCTTTTGACCTGTTTTTCCGAAATTGAAAATCCAAGTGGATACACCAAATGCAATTTCGCACCAAGCGCTGCACACGTTCTTGCAATATTTCCTGTATTTTGTGGAATTTCTGGTTCTACTAGCACAATATTTAATTTCATTTTTATCATTCTTTCTTTTTTAATTTTATTAATTTTTGAATTGTAGCATATTTTTCGAATTTTGTCAAGTTGACATAATCTTGAAAATGTGATATAATAAAAGGTGAGGCATTTTATTAGATGAACCTAAAAAGGGCGCCTAACAATCGCGCCCCTACGGTTTTTTTCCTAATCTATAATAGTATGGATCAATGCCATCAATTAGATTTTCTACATAGACTGTATTTTGGTTTTGTTCTTCAATCATCATGTTGGGATAAGTTTTAAGCATTTTTTCATTGTCATAATATTGATTGACAAAACTCATAAAGTTATCATTTTCTTCAATTTGCGCATATTTATTTTGAATATTTACCTTATCCTTAATATTTAAGTTGTGCTGTGCTGAAATGCGATAATAAAATGCTTTCAAAGCATAACCAGAAATCACAGCGTCAACTGCAAAAAATCCCATTAGTAACAACATGGTTACTTTAAAAATGAACCTTTTTTGTTTTAAGTTCTCCATTAATTTATCCACATATGGATTTACAAATTTCATCAAAACAATGGCTAAAATGCCCCAAGAAACAGCAAAAAACAAGCATGTTCTTCCTTGAATATTAAGAACTGCATCAGAGTAATCCCACCATTTGACACCCCAAAATTTCTCACACAAAAAACTCATCAAATATTCTACAATGGCACCAATTACTGCTCCGCCAAAAAATAATTTGGCAATACTTTTTTCGTTTTTCAAAAATAAAATCATACTAATTGCACCAATTCCATAAATGGCACAAAACGGACCATATAAGAAACTTTTTCGGCTTTCAATCACGCCTTTTGTAAATACTCCAAATAAAGTTTCTATAACAAATCCTGCTATACTATACAAAATCAAATACATAAAAATTGACCAAATATCAGTCTTTTTTCTTGTTTCTTCCATATGTGAACACTCCTTTTGCAATATTGTTCCAATTTTGCAAAAAAATATTCACACCGTGCTTCAAATAATCGCATTTTCCTTTAAAATTTCATATATTCGATTGATAGGAAGCCCCAATGCAGTAGGATAATCTCCTTCGATTTTCTCTACAAAAACGCTAAAAAATCCTTGAATCGCATACGATCCAGCACAAAAGAAAGGTTGTTCTAAATCCACATAATGTTCAATTTCTTGCTCTGACATGTTTCGAACAAATACTTTTACTTCATGCAGTTCCTTATATTCTTTATACTTTCCTTGGTTTTCAATCAAAATCGCCAAACTTGTATAAATCGAATGCATTTTGCCTTGCAATTCCTTCAGCATTGAAATGGCTTCTTCTCTTGTTTTGGCTTTGCCAAATTGTTTGCCATTTACAATCACTAACGTGTCAGCACCAATGACAGTTCGGTCACTTTGGGTATTTTCAAAAACTTCTTTTGCTTTGCCATAAGCAATTTCCTTGGATTGTTCTTGCAAACTTAAATTGATGTCTACTTTTTCATCAAAACGACTAGCCATGATTTCATAATCGATTTTGGCTAAATCCATTAAATCTTTTCGTCTAGGTGATGTAGATGCTAGAATAATTTTCATTTTTTATCTCCTCTGCTTTTGTTTATTATATCGCTCCTTTATTTTTTTATCAAGATTTCCTTCTAAAAACTTTCCACATAAAAAGGCCCCAACTTATTACAAGTTGGGAGCGCTTTCATAGGAAAATTTCAAAGTCAAAACTTCCTTACATTCTGAAAAAAAGATTTTGACTTTAATGCTCTCTGCCTAATTAAAATGACTTGGAATCTCATTGATTTCCCATAGAAAACCAAGCTCTTCCAGTTTTCCAAAAACGAATCCTTCAACCGTATATACCGAAGTAACCTCTTCCGTTATTTGGTTGACTTTCTTTATCACTGCATCCAGAATATCTACTGTATCATTCAGCAGAATCGTTCTTTCATGAGACAATTCCTCTTGTTCAACAAGAAGCAAGGTTCCATGAAGGAATTCTATCCTAATGGCTAATTTTTGAGCAGTTATTCCATTAAACCATTGCATTGCCTGCTCAACACTTTCAAAAATGTCTACTAATATCTTACTATCAACAAGCAAAACAGACATTTCAAAAGGAGACACCACTTGGTTGTGTTCGAAAGTCTCCTGAACAATTTGGGCTACTTCTGCAGTTTTGAAAAAAACAACTATCTCATATCTCCGCAACATATCCTGCTTTTTTAGTAAATTTTCCCACATTTTCATTTTTTATTCCTCCTGTTTTTTACTTAAATCCTAATTGGATGATGTCAAATTGCAATATTTTTTCCAATTAATTACCTGAATCCGTGAATTTTACAGATTAATAAATTTCTCTATAAAAAAAGAA
>CAOJUE010000028.1 GCA_948443845.1 uncultured Eubacteriales bacterium
TGAACTTTTCATGAGATATTCTTATAGGGTGATTTTATCATAAATTAATTACAGGAAATGAAGCGAAAATCTTGACAGTTTATGTGAAGTATAGTAAAATAAAATAGCAATAAATTTATAAATAAAAAGGAGAACAAAATGGAAAAAGACATCAAAGAACTACGGATTGAGGATTTAATTCAACGTGAATTCGATAAGGAGACAAGATATCGTGGCTATGCTGTACCAGACAGGAATTCTGCAACAGAAAAAGCAAAAGAGGAAGAAGAAAGAGAAATTTTTCTTTGGCTTATGCCATTAATTCATGAAAATGGATTGAATAGAGTAGCCATTTGGGTTACAAATCTTGCAATAGATTTGGAAACGGAAAGTGGAAAAAAATTTCATTACACTCCAAAAAGCTTTAATGGAGCAGTAGCTGCTTTTGATAATCTTCTTTTGAAAATGGCGGCAACAGGAAAAGTAGAGTTTCCCAAAAGAGTGAGTAGCTATATGGAACTCACATTTAAGTTTCGTTGTTCTAGATAACATTAAATTTTCCCTTGGGAAGCAACAATATGCTTCTCAAGGTTTTTTCTTTCAAAAAATCTTGCAATCCTTTTTCACCCATGATATAATACCAAAAAAGGAGTAAAGAATGCTAGATTTAGAAGAAAACAAGCGAAATCTTATAGAATTGCAAGATAAATTAACAAAAACGGCAGAAACTTTGCAGATTTCTAACCTAAAAGAAGATTTTGCCCAATTAGAGCAACAAACATTAAAACCAGATTTCTGGGAAGATACCCAAAAATCTGCCACTCTATTTTCACAAATGAATGCCATTCAGAAAAAAATTCGAAATTATGAGAATTTAAAAGATGAGCTCAATAATTTGCTCGAATTAAATGAATTATTAGGAAGCGAAAAAGATGATTCTTTGGAAAAAGATTTACTTTCCAATACCCAAAAATTGGAGCAAAAACTAACTGAGTTAGAAGTCCAAACTCTATTATCTGGCAAATATGACGCAAACAGCGCTATTTTAACCATTCATCCAGGAGCCCGGACGGAACCGAATCCCAAGACTGGGCTCAAATGCTTTATCGTATGTACACCAGATGGGCTACTGATAATGGCTATACCCTAAAAGAATTGGATTATTTAGATGGGGAGGAAGCTGGCTTAAAAAGTGTTACTTTTTTGGTATCTGGCGAAAATGCCTATGGCTATTTAAAAAGCGAAAATGGTGTACACCGCTTGGTGCGAATTTCTCCGTTTGATAGTGGCGGAAGGCGTCATACTTCGTTTGCCTCTGTGGAAGTTTTGCCAGAAATTGTCGATGACGGAGAAATCGAAATCAATCCAGATGATTTGCGTGTCGATGTATTTCGTTCATCTGGAGCAGGTGGTCAGCATATTAATAAAACAAGTTCAGCCATTCGAATTGTGCACATTCCAACCAATATTGTGGTTACTTGCCAATCCGAACGTTCCCAATTTCAAAATCGCGATACAGCAATGCGTATGTTAAAATCCAAATTGCTTGCTATCAAAGAAAAAGAAGAACGTGAAAAAATGGCAGATATTAAAGGGCAAGAAATGGATAACGGCTGGCGGAAGCCAGATTCGTTCATATGTATTTTGTCCCTACACATTGGTAAAAGATCATCGAACCAATTATGAAGTTGGCAATGTACAGTCTGTAATGGACGGAAATTTGAATGATTTTATGCGAGAATATCTAAAATTTATCTCGACAAAATAGCCACTTAATTAGTAGCATTTTCATATACTATAAAAGAAACAACAAGTTTCTAAAAATTTAACCAAGTGATTTTTAAATTTAGAAATCGCTTTCAAACTAAGAAAAGAAGGTACAAATTATGGGATTAATTGTACAAAAATTTGGCGGAAGTTCTGTCGCAAATACGGAAAAGTTAGAAATGGTGGGCGGTCATATCCGAAAAGAAGTGGAAAATGGCAACCAAGTGGTAGTTGTTGTGTCTGCACAAGGAAAAACAACGGATCGATTAATTGCTGAAGAATCAGAAATAACCAAAAATCCTGTAAAAAGGGAGCATGACGTTTTAGTTTCTACAGGAGAACAAATCACAATTTCAAAATTGGCAATATTGCTAAACAAAATGGGACAAAAAGCCGTATCTTTAACTGGTTGGCAAGTTCCAATTGTAACCAATAGTGAACATACCAATAGCAGAATTCGCTATATTGATAATCACAAAATACACGAATATTTGTCTGCTGGAAATGTTGTCATTGTAGCAGGTTTTCAAGGAATTGATGAAAATGGTGATATCACAACTTTAGGTAGAGGTGGTTCTGACACCACAGCAGTTGCACTAGCAGCTAATTTAAAGGCTGACAGATGTGATATTTTTACTGATGTGGACGGTGTTTACTCTTCTGACCCAAGAATGGTAGAAAATGTAATGAAATTGGATACAATTTCTTATGATGAAATGCTTGAATTATCAAGCATGGGGGCGAAGGTGCTTCATAATCGTTGTGTGGAAATTGGCAAAAAATATGGCGTTCCGATTTATGTGAAGTCGACATTTGAGAAAGATAGTATTGGTACATTAGTGGCAGATAAAGAACCATTTGAAGATTTGGTGATAAGTGGTGTTACAAAAGATGATTATATTTCAAGAATTACTGTGGTAGGCTTGGAAAATAAGATTGGTAGAACGTACCAATTGTTTAAGCTTTTGGCTGAAAATTTGATTAATGTAGATGTCATTGTACAATCGTTTGGGGAACATATTACAAAAGATATTGCGTTTACGGTTAAAATGAATGATTTAGGCAAGACATTGGAAATTTTGGAAGAGAATAAAGAAAGCTTAAAAATTGAACAAGTTTTACATTGTGAAAATCTATCTAAAGTTTCGATCATTGGACTCGGAATTGCCAATAAACCGGGCGTGGCAAGCGATATGTTTGAGGCACTTTATGAGAATAATATTAATATGCATATGATTTCGACGTCCGAAATTAAAATTTCGGTTTTGGTCAATAGCAATGAAGCCGATATGGCGGTAAGAGCGATTCATGGGAAGTTTTTTGGAAAATAGAAAAGGGAAAAAGGCGAGTTTGAAGCTCGCCTAATTTTTTGGGGAATTGATAGCTTTTGGTTGACTATTTTGAAAAAATAGGTTATACTATTCTTAAGTAAATTGAATAGTCGCTGATGAAAAACCGAAAGGTTTCATGAGAGGAAAGTCCGGGCTCCCAAAAAGAGCGTGATGCTTGATAACGTCAAGCGCGGGTAACCGTAGGGAAAGTGCAACAGAAAATAACAGCTACTTTATGTAGTCAAGGTGAAAAGGCGAGGTAAGAGCTCACCGGCGCTGTAGTGATACAGTGTGTCCATGTAAACCCCATCTGGAGCAACACCTTTTTAGAAGAAAACGTTGGCTCTTTTTTTAGTTTTCGATTCATTCTAAATTGCGTGGCTTGAGGTATATAGCAATATATATCCTAGATAAATGACTATTCGAGACAGAACCCGGCTTATAGATTTACTTGAAAAAAATAAAATATCAAAAAAGGCAGAAAAAACTGTCTTTTTTGTTGCACAATTTTGAAATGTAGGATATAATACCAAAAGAAAAGGAGAAAAAATGGATTGTATTTTTTGTAAAATTATTCGTGGAGAAATCCCAAGTTACACGATTTATGAAGACGAGCAAGTGAGGGCTTTTTTGGATATTCAGCCATTAAGTAATGGGCATGCTTTAATTATTCCCAAAAAACATTTTGAAAATTTGTATGATATGGATAGTGAAAACTTAAAATGCATTGAACTAGCCAGCCAAAAAGTAGCTAAATTATTGAAAGAAACTTTAGATTGTCAAGGAATTACAAGGCTTCAAAATAATGAATATGGGCAAGAGGTGAAGCATTATCATATGCATTTGATTCCGCGTTATAAAAATAAGATGTTTAAAGTGCAGGTTGATGGAAAAGAAAAACTTGAGGTGGAAGAGATATTTCGTAAGGTTCAAAAAAGTGTGTCATAGGATACACTTTTTTGGGCAGGACGAATTTTGAAAATATTATTTTTTTAATCCGACCAAAACTGGTTGCAAATTTTTTTATTTAAGGTATAAAGTGAAAAAGGAAAGGAGGAAATTTTAGATGATACATATCGTATTTTTAATTTATACCGTAATATTTTTTGCTTTTTTATACTATACTTGCATCCGATATGAATATTGGGGAAATGTATTCATTTATACAATCGGAATGGGCTTATTGCCAACTTTATTTTCTCATGGCGATTTAGCAAGTCTTATAGTTGCTATGATTATAAGATTCATCATTGGTCTTATTTTAATCAAGCTGTTAATAAAAATAAACGATTTCTTTGAAAATGGAGTATATTTCTTAATTGCTGGGATTCTCCTAGAGGGATTGATTTATCGTTTTGTTGTTACTTTTTTAATTATTTTGTGTGTTGTAATTTAAAATAGGAATGTCTTTGGCAGATGGTTTTAAAATTTTTTATAAAAAATTAAATTTTATTGAAAATAAGTATTGACTTTTCTATATGATTCTGGTATTATATTTATATTCTAAGCAAATGCGGGAATAGCTCAGTTGATAGAGCGCCACCTTGCCAAGGTGGAGGTCGCGGGTTTGAGCCCCGTTTCCCGCTCCAAGATAACGCACCACCGAATAATTGAGATAAGGTTCGCAATTATTGGGTGTTTTTTATTGTAAATCATTAAATTAAAGAAAAGGAATGAAACAATGGAAAAAAATAAATTAAATCATTTTGAACAAATTGGCATACTTATTTTTATGATAATCACAATTTTGTTTGCAATCGGAGTTTGCTTTTTGGAATACTACAATCAAATCAAAATCGTAGACTTTAGTTTGGAAGATTTTGAAGTAACGGATCAAGAACAAAAAGCCAATATATTAAATGTTGCTGAACTTACGAATTACTTTACAGTCGAAGGACAAGTTTTAACCGACCTAAAATCTTACCAAATCAATATTGGCATCGAAGACGAGAATGGAAACATTCGAATGCACAAAACCCATTTTTTTAAACCTATGCATCAATTTCGCGCAGTCATTCCCAAAAAAGATGTGCAAGGCGAAAAAACAATTTATATTATTTACATGTGCAATGATGAAAAACTTGTTATAAAAACGCATCAAACACTAGGAGGAGTCCATGAGTAAAATAAAAAAACTTTTCAAATCACATTATTTTCCTTTTGTGCTATTATTCATTATCATGCTTATATTAACAACAGGCAAGAAATTTTTTCATGATGATTCAGACCTTTTTTCGCATTTTAGTGAAAACCCCATGATGTTTTGGGTAAGAAATCGCTATCTTTATTGGACTTCGCGCATTATCATAGAAGTCATTTTAGGCTTATTTGCCAGCCGAGTAAGATGGCTATGGAAAATAACAGACCCAATCATGTATGTCTTATTAGGATTTGCAATTTATCGTGTATTTGTAACCAAACACAACAACAAAACCATGATTTGGCTAATTGTCTGTCTTGTTTTGCTAATTCCACAAAAATTACTTAGTGAAGCTGGTTGGATGGCAACTTCCTTAAATTACTTGTGGCCAGTAGCTTTTGGCGTGTTTTCTCTGATACCAATCCGAAAAACTCTTGATGGAGAGAAAATCCGATGGTTCGAAGTTCCCTTTTATGCCATTAGTTTGATTTTTGCAGAAAATATGGAACAAGTAGCTGCTGTGCTGTTTACAGTTTATTTGTTATTTACCATTTATTTTGTCGCCAAACGCAAACTAAATTTCACGATTGTAATTATGCTTTTATTATCCATAGCAAGTGTTGTATTTATATTAAAATGCCCTGGAAATTCTGCCAGAGCAGATGCAGAGGTGGCAAATTGGTTTGTGGATTATCCAATGTATAATAAAATCGACCAAGCCTTTATTGGATTGTATTCTACCATGCAATATTTTATCAATCATTTCAATCCAATTTATTTGGTATTTACCTTAAGCCTCATGATTACAATATTCAAGCGTTATAACAATATCGCTTACCGAGCCATTTCCATCATTCCATTTTTTATGGGAATTGCTTTCAATATTGGAGAACATCTAACGTTTTACCTTTTTGCTGGCTTACACAGCGCTTTTTCTTGTTTTCAAACAGAAAATCGAATTTATCTTGATGTTGATAATTTAACACAAGTGAGTACCTACATTCCTGTATTTTGCTCAATCGTAACACTTGCTTGTTTCGTGGTTTCGGTTTATTTAGTTTTCCGCGAAAAACACAAGGCAGTTATTCCATTGCTTATTCTATGTGCTGGAATTTGCTCAAAATTCATCATGGGATTCATAGTAACCGTGTTTGCTTCGTCAAACAGAACCAGTTTCATTTTTATGATATGCATGCTAATTTTAAGTGTTATGATACTAGATCAAACATCAGAAAAAACGCTTAAAAAATGTCTGAATATTTTAATAATTTGGACTATTTTTACAGTAATCAATCATTTTTGCATTTGTACAGGCTATATGTTATCTTAAAAAATGCTTAGCTGGACTTTTGATAACCATAATAATTTTTAATTAAAAGAGGTACCCAAAATATGAATTCACTCATCAAAATCATGCCCAATGTAAAAAAATTTAATGAGTATATGGCAGATGTCAAATCAGACAAAACCCCCATTATGTTATCAGGCCTTACCGATAGCGGTAAGGTCCATCTGTCGTATGCGACCAGATTTTATGCAGAAAAACCAATTTGCATTATCACTTATAACGAATTACAAGCCAAAAAACTAATCAAAGATTTAAAGTATTTTGGCGAAACAATCGAATTTTTCCCAAAGCGCGAAATTATGACTTTTGACTACATTGCAGAAAGCAAAGATACGCTTTTTGACCGAATTTGTGTCCTAAATCATATTTCTCAAAATAAAGCAAAAATCGTTGTAACTACAATTGAAGCAGTCATGCAAAAAATGATGACAAAAGAAAACTTATATCGTTTTGTCATGAATCTAAAAAATGGTGACACAATTTCCTTAAACGACCTAAAAGAAAGGTTACTTCGCTTAGGCTATGAACGATACGACCTAATCGAAGGAAAAGGGCAATTCAGCGTGCGTGGCGGAATTGTTGACATTGCTACCTCTGAAACAAGTGGCGTCAGAATTGAGCTATGGGGTGATGAAATAGATTCGATTCGAAAATTTAATATTATGAGCCAAAGAACGACAGAAATGTTGACAGAAGCAGAGATTTTTCCTGCTTATGAATTTTTACTAGAAACGGATTTAAACACCATTTGTGAACGAATTCAAAGTAAAACGTATAACCAAGTTGTTCAAGAAAAAGTCAAAGAAGATATCGAGCAAATCAAAAATGGAGACTATTTAAGCAAAATCGATAAATATTTTGATTGTTTCTATGAGCAAACAACAACTTTGCTCGATTATTTAAGCGACGATTTTATTATCTTTTTAGACGAAATGGGAAAAATCAAAAACAGAGCGGAAGCCATTGCCAAAGACAATGAAAATTTAGTCCAAGATTTTATTGAAAAAAATAAAATCGCACCGATTGGTTTAATTGAAAAAAATGATTATTTGGTTTTCTTAGAAAAAATCAAAAACAAACAAAATATTTATCTGGAAAAACACGATATTGGTTTTGTTGATAAACAAAGTATGCATGCAAAAAGAAACGGATATAGCTTCGGCTATAGGGAGGTCAACTTTTTTCGTAGTTCAATGGATTTACTGTTTCAGAAATTACAGAAAAGCACGAACACTTCCAAACAAACAGTAGTCCTACGGCGGAAACGTCGACAGTTGCAAAAGATTTGAAAAATTATTACTCGAAAAAGAAATTCCGAGCAATGTTTTGGAAAAAGAAGATGATTTAAGATTAGGCGTTGTCAATATCTTACCAGGCGCCTTTTCGAGCGGATTTGAATGTGATGATTTTGATTTAGTTGTGATTTCTACCAGCGAAGTTTTTGAAACAAAACCAAAGCGAAGGAAATCATCTTCTGCCTTTAAAGAAGGAGAAAAAATTGTTTTTGCCGATTTAAAAGAAAATGATTTCATCGTTCACAAAACTCACGGAATTGGGCAATACATTGGCGTAAACACGATTACAGCAGACAGCGTCACCAAAGACTACATCAAAATCAAATACAAAGGCGACGATATTTTATATGTTCCAACAGATGCTTTAGACAATGTTCGAAAGTACATTGGACCAGAAATTAGCGATTTATCTTTAAATAAACTAGGTTCTAATGAATGGAAAAAAGTCAAAGAAAGAGTCAAAAATAATTTACGTCAAGTTGCCGAAGAATTAATTCAGTTGTATGCCAAAAGACAGAAAATGCAAGGTTTTGCCTTTGCCAAAGATACGCTATGGCAAAAAGAATTTGAAGAAAGTTTTGAATACACCGAAACAGAAGACCAATTGCGTTGCATTGAAGAAGTCAAAAAAGATATGGAAAGTACACGTCCGATGGACCGACTGTTGTGCGGAGATGTTGGTTATGGCAAAACAGAAGTGGCTATTCGTGCGGCTTTTAAGTCTTGCATGGACCAAAGGCAAGTTGCCTATTTAGTGCCAACCACGATTCTAGCAGAGCAACAATATGCTAGTTTTCGTGAGCGATTGAAGGAATATCCGATTCAGGTAGAAGGTTTAAGCCGATTTCGAACGGCAAAAGAACAAAAGGAAATTTTGAAAAAATTAGAAACAGGTGAAGTAGACATTGTTGTCGGAACACACCGCATTTTAAGCAAAGATGTCAAATTCAAAAATTTGGGCTTATTAATTATTGACGAAGAACATCGTTTTGGGGTCAAAGCAAAAGAAACGATTAAACAAATGAAAGAAAGTATTGATGTTTTAACCATGACAGCAACACCAATTCCAAGAACGCTTCATATGTCAGTTGTTGGAATGCGTGATATGTCTGTGATTTATGAACCACCACAAAATCGAAAACCAGTACAAACCTATGTTTTGGAATATGACCGAGAAGTCATTCGAGAAGCGATTTTGAAGGAATTAGAGCGTGGCGGACAGGTTTTTTATTTGTATAATAATGTGCAAAATATCATTAAAAAAGCAAGTGATATTTCCAATCTTGTGCCAGAAGCCAAAGTTGATTTTGCGCATGGACAAATGAGCAGTTCAGAACTAGAAAATATTATGCAAGATTTTATTGATAAAAAGACAAATGTATTGGTCTGTACCACGATTTTAGAATCTGGAATTGATATTCCAAATGCCAATACAATTATTGTAGAAAATGCAGATAGACTTGGTCTTGCGCAGTTATACCAAATTCGTGGTCGTGTGGGACGTTCGGATACGCAAGCCTATGCTTACATTACGTATCGCCGAGACAAAATGCTGTCTGAAGAAGCGGATAAGCGTCTAAAAGCCATTAAAGAATTTACGGAATTTGGTTCTGGTTTTAAAATTGCGATGCGCGATTTGGAAATTCGTGGCGCAGGAAGCATTATGGGAGAAATTCAGCATGGTCATATGGAACAAGTGGGTTATGATATGTATTGCAAATTGCTTGATGAAGTGGTCAAAGAGATTCAAGGGGAGACGATTGAAGAAGAACAAGAAATTCAAATTGATTTGAATGTTTCAAGTTATATTCCAGATGAATTTATCGAAAGTCCAAGTCAAAAAATCGAAATTTATCAAAATATTGCAAGTTGCAAAAACGAAGAAGATATTCAAAACGTAATCGATGAAATCATTGACCGTTATGGCAAATTTCCAAAAGAAATTGAAAATTTGCTTGAAATTGCTAAGATTAAAAATCTAGCACGCGAAAAATTTGTACTAAAAATCAATCAAAGAGGAAATAATATCATATATTACTTTGACGAGAAAAAATTTAATGTAGACATGGTTCCAAAATTAATGAGCCTTTACAAAGGCAATATCAAATTTTCACCATCCAAAATCAGTCCTTACATCACAGTACAAATTACAAACGATTTTGAAATTTTACAAGAATGTAAAGAATTTTTAGAAAGGATTTAAAAATGGTTATTACAAGCAAAGACAATGATTTAATCAAACACATTCGTAAATTAAAAGAAAAAAAATACCGTGACGAATTTGGCGAATTTATCGTAGAAGGTGCCAAAATGATTGGAGAAGCTATTCATGAAAATGCAAAAATCAAACAAATTATTGTTTGTGATGACTGCAAAACCGAAAGTTCCATGACACCAGAACAATTGTACGATATTGCTAAATATGAATGCATTTATGTTAGTGAAAAAATTTTCAGCCAAATCACGGAAGTAAGTGCGCCACAAGGAATTATGGCGATTGTAGAAAAACAAACCAAAAACGAAAATAAAATTGATTATCGAGCCAGCCATTTTTTGATTTTAGATAATATTCAAGACCCTGGCAATATGGGAACGATTTTGCGAACTGCAGATAGTTTGAATATGAAACAAATTATTGTATCTCCCGGAACAGCAGATTGCTATAATTCAAAAGTCGTACGTTCCACGATGGGAGCCATTTTCCGTGTGAATGTGATTGAACGTGATTTGGAAAAAGTAGTAAAAGAAATGCGGAAAACGTGGTATCAAAATATTGGCAACCGATTTGAAAACAGACAAAACAATTTATGATGTTGATTATACAAAAACGGCTGTGATTATTGGAAATGAAGCCAATGGAGTATCCAATCAATTGTTAGAATTGGCAAATGAAAGAATTAAAATTCCAATGACTGGTAAGACGGAAAGTTTGAATGCAGCGGTTGCGACGGGAATTATTTTGTATGAAATCAATCGAAGGAGTTTATAAATGGGATTAGAATATAAAAATGATATCGAACCAGTAAGCGGAAAAAATGGCATTAAATGCCCCTTAGTGGATTTTGCGATTGAGGAAAGTAATTGCTTAGAGAATGCTATGATTGTGGCTGGTTTTATGGATGAAAATACCATGATTTCGAGATTCAAGGAAAAAGAAGATTGGCGAGAAATTTGTCGAAAATGTAAAAATTTTAGTTTTTAACCTACGGTCAGGCACGAAAAGAAGTTACCTTCATATAATGAAATGATAGATGTGGAGGTAATGTATATGTTATTGATTTCTCTGACGAATTTTATAGAATTTTTGGCGCACGCCATTATCGGCGTCGGCTACATACAAAGTGGCAATTTATTTCCAGAACCTTTGTCTCCAGAAGATGAAAAATATTATTTGGAAAAATTGCGCGATGGAGATGAAGAAGCAAGAAACGTTTTGATAGAGCGAAATTTGAGGCTGGTGGCTCATGTGGCAAAAAAATATTCTAGTACAAATGTCGATTCAGATGACTTAATTTCGATTGGAACAATTGGGCTTATTAAAGGAATCAATAGTTATGATTTGAGCCGAAACTTTAAATTGGCAACCTATGTAGCCCGTTGCATTGAAAATGAAATTCTGATGTATTTACGTTCTACCAAAAAATTAGGCGCAGAAGTATACTTAAATGAACCAATTGGAAAAGATAAAGATGATAATGTGGTAACCCTTCAGGAAATTTTGGAAAACGATGACCGAAATATCGAAGACGAAGTCGATTTGAAATTGAAAGTCAAACGATTGTATGAAAAAATCAAGCGAATTTTGAAAGACCGTGAAAAAACCATCATCGAACTACGTTTTGGCTTAAATGGCGAAAAGCCGAAAACGCAGCATGAAATCGCCAGCATGATGGGAATTTCGAGGTCGTATGTTTCTAGGCTAGAAACGAAAGCGATTGGAAAATTGGCAAAGGAAATGAAAGAATAAAAAACTATTGACATTTCCAAAGAAACATTGTAAAATAATACTATAAATTCAAAAACGATGAAAAAGAGGAGTACATCTAACACCTCCAAACCAGAGAAAAGAAGTAATTTGCTGAGAACTTCTTATGGAAAAGATAGATGGAAGGTAGCTTTCGAGTTGGTAAAATGAACCTCGTTTTGAAAAGTAGTTTTACTCGTTTCAAGAAACGTTATATCTTGTATGAGAGAAAAGACAATCTTGTCTTTTAAATTAGGTGGTACCGCGGATTTTAAGCCATTCGTCCTATGGAGGAATGGCTTATTTTGTTTTTTCTATAATAAAATTTTTTATTACAGAAAAAAATTTATTATAGGATAAACTTTATTATATAAAGCGAGCGAAATTTTGCAAGCAAAATTTCTCACGCTTTTAAAGGAGGAATTTTATGAGCAATCACAAATTAAATGAAAAATTCAACCCCAAAGATTTTGAAGAAAAAATTTATCAAGATTGGGAAAAAAAGGGCTATTTCAAGCCATCTGGCGACAAATCAAAAGAGCCTTATTGCATCATGATGCCACCACCTAATGTAACTGGAAAATTGCACATGGGACACGCCCTAGACGACACCATTCAAGACATTTTAATTCGTTTCAAAAGAATGCAAGGTTTTGACACCTTATGGCTTCCCGGAACCGACCACGCAGCGATTTCCACGGAAATGAAAGTTGTTCAAAAGTTAAAAGAAGAAGGAAAATCCAAACAAGATTTAGGACGCGAAAAATTTTTGGAAGAGGCTTGGGATTGGACCCATAAATATGGTGGAATGATTCAAGAGCAACAACGCAAACTTGGCTGTTCTTGCGATTGGGAAAGAAACCGTTTCACGTTAGACGAAGGTATGTCAGACGCTGTTTTAGAGCAATTTATCGATTTATATAATAAAGGACTGATTTACAAAGGAACCAGAATGGTCAATTGGTGTACCAATTGCAATACCTCGATTTCCGACGCCGAAGTCGAATACAAAGAAGAGGTTTCCCATTTATGGCATATTCGCTACCAAATTAAAGGAACAAACGACTATGTAACGGTTGCCACAACGCGTCCAGAAACGATGCTTGGCGATACAGCCGTTGCAGTTCATCCAGAGGACGAACGCTATCAATCGATTATTGGAAAAACGTGTATTTTGCCAATTGTGAATAAAGAAATTCCGATTATTGCTGACAATTTCGTTGAAAAAGACTTCGGAACAGGTTGCGTCAAAATCACGCCAGCACATGATATGAACGATTATGCTTGCGGGCAAAGGCACAATTTGGAAATTGTTGCAGTTTTTGACGAAAATTTCAAAATGGGAAATCTGGTTCCTGAATATGAAGGAATGGATTTGTTAGACGCAAGAAAGAAAATCGTTGAAAAATTAAAGGAAATTGGCGCTTTGGTCAAAGAAGAAGAATACACGCACAATGTTGCCAAATGCGAGCGTTGTAAATCTACAATTGAGCCCAAAATTTCGGAGCAATGGTTTGTTTCTATGAAGGATTTAGCCAAACGTGCAAGTGATAGTGTAAGAAATGGAAAAACGAGATTTGTGCCACAGCGCTACGAAAAACAATATTTTCATTGGTTAGATAATATCCAAGATTGGTGCATTTCACGTCAATTGTGGTGGGGACATCGCATTCCTGCTTACTATTGTGAAACTTGCGGACATATCAATGTTGCCAAAACTCAGCCTGAAACCTGTGAAAAATGTGGTTCTAAATCTTTACATCAAGATGAAGATACTTTGGATACTTGGTTTAGTTCTGCCTTATGGCCATTTTCAACGCTTGGTTGGCCAAACAAAAATGCAGAAGATTATAAACGATATTATCCAACCAATGTATTGGTAACTGGTTTTGATATTATTACGTTTTGGGTTTCTAGAATGATGACACAAGGCTTAGAATTTACAGGGATTGAACCTTTTAAAGATGTCTTAATTCATGGAATTATTCGTGACAGCCAAGGCAGAAAAATGTCCAAAACGCTAGGCAATGGAATTGACCCATTAGATGTCATCGATGAATACGGAGCAGACGCTTTGCGTTTTTCTGTGATTTCTGGTATTACGATGGGAAATGATATTCGTTTTTCTCCCGAAAAATTGGAGCAAGCTTCGAATTTTGCCAATAAAATTTGGAATGCGGCCAAATTTATTACGATGAATTTGGCAGATGATGAAAAAGTAAGAGAATTTTGCTATGAGGTGTATGAAAAAAATCATGCTTACAATCCAGAACTTCTTAAAATTGAAGATAAATGGATTTTGAATAAGTTAGATAAAGTGGTTTCTGAAGTGACGCAAAATATAGAGAATTACGATTTGGGAATTGCTTTGGACAAAATTTATAATTTCTTATGGAATGAATTTTGTGATTGGTATATTGAAATCGTCAAGCCAAGAATTTATAGTGAAGATGAAGCGACAAGAGTTGCAGTAAGCGACATTTTGAATCATGTTTTTGGAACATCACTTAAATTATTGCACCCATTTATGCCATTTGTCACTTCTGAAATTTATAGCAACTTAATTTGTTTTGGAACGCCAGATTTAATTGTTAGTAAATGGCCTGAAGTGAGAAAAGAATTTGTGCTTGAGAACGAAGAAAATGAATTAGAGATTTTGAAAAAAGTAATTGTTGAAATCCGAAATGTGCGTGCTAAAATGAATGTTCATCCAAGCAAAAAATCGAAGTTGATTTTTGTAACGAAGGAAAAAGAAAATGTCATAAAAGAGTCGGAAGATTTTCTAAGCAAATTAGGATTTGCGTCTGAAATTGTAGTACAAAGAGACGAAAGCGGAATTCCAGAAAATGCGGTTTCGATTGCGGTTCAAGATTTGAAAATTTTCATTCCTTTTGAAGATTTGGTTGAGCTAGAAGAAGAAAGAAAACGTTTGCAAAATGAAAAGGCAAAATTAGAAGCAGAAGTTTTGCGTGGCGAAAAGATGTTAAATAATCCGGGATTTATTTCTAAAGCGCCACAAGCCAAAATTGAGGAGGAAAAGGCAAAATTGGAAAATTATAAAAATATGTTAAAAAACGTGGAAGAAAGATTAGGAAAATTAAAGGGATAAGAGCAAAATCTGGCTGATTTTATGAGCCAGATTTTTGTATTTTTCAAAAAATTACACAAAATAATAAAACAAAGTAGACAAATTAAAAAATTAGCGATACAATAGAAATGAAAAATTGTGATAAGGAGAAAAAAAGGATGAAACAAAAAATAAAATCTTCTCAAAAAGGAGCGATTTCCGTATTTGTTATGATTACAATGGTGTTCTTTTTACTAACGATATTAGGAGCGTATATGATTAGTTCCAAAAGAGCCCAGACGCAAACCGAGTCTGCCAAATTAGTGCAAGGTCAATATTATACTGAAAATGAAGAAAACGAGCGATATCATAGCAAAATAGCAGATAGTTCAGCGATTATTCCGATTTATACAAAAGAACAGTTATGGTCAATTGGAAGTGGGAAGGCAATTGAAATAGAAGGGAAAGTGTATACTTTTAGCAGTGGAGCTAGTTATGAGTTGAAAAATGATGTTGTTATCAATATTGAAGGGTTAGAAGGCTCAAATGTGATTGATGAGTCAAAAATAAATAAGAATCATTATGAGATTTACTACTATAATAATCAAGATTATTATGTACCAACGAACGCTGAGAATTCAAAATTATCGATTAATGGAAATCATTATGCATATAAAAATTTAAGCAAAAATTTAGGGTATGTAACAGAGGGACTTGTTGCGCATTATGATGGAATTAAGAATACTGCTATGGGACATAGTGCATCTAGTGTAATGTGGAAGGATTTGAGTGGGAATGGAAATGATGGAACTATATATGGTGGAATTTGGAATGAGGAGGCTTTAGACTTTGACGGAATCGATGATTGGGTTTCTCTTGGAGAAATGAATTATCCGAATATTACTTTAGAAATAGTGGCAGTTTGCTCAAATACAGGAGCAACAAGTCCGATTACTTATATTGGAAATTTCGAATATGGTGGGTATGGTATAGAACAATATCCTAAAGATAACGCTAATACGATGTCAGCATATCTTAACACAACTTATACGAAAAGAATTTCAAACAATGCATTCCAAAAGGATAAGAAATATTCTTTATCAGGAGTTTATGATACAACAACATTAAGCCTTTTTGAAAATGGACAAAAAGTAAGTGGAAATACGACAGGAAACTTAGGTTTCCCACGTAATAATACAGTAATGGCAATAGGAGCAAACCCTAATGGAAACAATGCAACTGGTGGATATTTAAAAGGAAAAGTATATTGTGCTAGAATTTATAATCGTGCCCTTACAGATGAAGAAGTAAGAAAAAATTACGAAATAGATAAAATAAGATTTGGAATTGAATAAAAAAAGATAAGCACATTTCTTCAATTTTGTCAACTTGACATAAGTCTAAAAATATGATATAATAAAAAATGAAGGAAACTTTTGGTTAATATTATAAATTTTATTGACAAGAGTATAAAAAAAGAGTATACTATAATAAATTAAGTAAATTTTACTATGCTTAATTGAAAATTAACTTAGATTTCAAAAAATACCCTGAAAGCAATTGGTGGTTGCAATCAGGGTGTTTTTTATTTGAAAATTTCTAAAAATGCACGAAGCACTATGTAGAAAATTTCCAAAATTAACTTTTGTATTTCTAGCTGTTCTTTTGTGTATTTTCTCTGCTTTTTCTTAAGCTTTTTATTCAACTTAGATTTCATATAAAATTTTTTCCTTTCCGTAAAAATTTCTGCCCACTTCATCACCTCCTCGGGCATACTTAGAAAAGAGAATTATTGAAATTGTTTTCTGGAAAACGTGTTTTTCGAATGAAAAACAGTTAAGAAATAATTTTTCATAGTATAACACAAAGAATTTCAAAGTTCAAGATAAATTCAAAATTTTATTGACAAGTCTTCCAAAAATCAATATACTAGTTTTAGGAAAGCAAGGAGGAAAAATGATGGAAAAATGTTTACTATTAGGAAATGGAGCACGTGAGGCGGTAATTGCAGAGGCAATGAGTGAAAAATATGAGATGTATTCGATTATGCCTTACGAGAATCCATCGATTGTGGAATTTGTTGAAAAGTCAAATGGAAAATATTTAGTAGGTTCGCCATTTGATCAAGAATTAGTTGAAAAATTTGTATTAGAAAATGAAATTCAATTTTGTTTCATAAGCAATGATAATTTATTACAAGAGGGTCTCATCGATTTAGCCAAAAAATTAGGCTTAAAAACCTTTGGACCAACAAGCAAAGGTGCCAAAATTGAATGGAGCAAAACCTACGCGTTAGATGTTGTGCAAAAATTGGCGCCAGAAATGATCATTAAAAATTTTGAAATTACGACAGCAGAAGAACTAGAAAGGGCAGCCCAAAACTATTCAGACGAAAACTTTGTTATCAAACCAGAAGGCTTAACAGGCGGAAAAGGTGTCAAAGTTGGTGGAATTCATTTTGCAAGCAAAGAAGAAGGGATTGCTTATGCTAAGGAATGCTTGGAAGCAAGTGGAAAGGTTATTGTGCAAGATAAAGTAAAAGGAAAAGAATTTACGGTTATGTGCCTAACAGACGGAAAAACAGTAGTTACATTACCAATTACCTTTGACTATCCTTACCGCTATGAGCAAGACAAAGGTCCTGGAACTGGCGGAATGGGATGCATTGGATTTTCCAATGGTTTACTTCCATTTTTGACGAAAGAAGATGTTGCAGAATGTGGCAAATTAATTGAGAAAACGGTTCATTATTTAAACCAAGATTCCTTAGAATTCACAGGAATTTTGTATGGTGGATTTTTCAAAACAGAGCAAGGCATCAAATTTATCGAATTTAACGCTAGATTTGGCGACCCAGAAGCAATGAACGTCATCAATTCCTTTGAAACACCTTTTGCAGAAGTTGCAACTGACATTTTTCATGGAAATTTGTCAAAAGAAAAGTGCAAATTTAATGGAAAAAATAGTTTTTTAGTTTATGTAGTAAGCAAAGAATATGCCGTAAAATCAAAAGTGCCACCAGTAGAATTTACGTTAAACAAGGAAAGTATTGAGAAGAAAGGGGTAAAATTATATTTTGCCAATGCTAAAAAAATTGAAGAAAACCGCTATACTTCTGTTAGCAATTCGAGATTATTTGCCATTGAGAAGACGGGAGATGATTTTGAAGAAATTAAAAAACAAGTTTATCAGGTTGTGAAAGAAGAAGTAGATGAGGTTTTGGATTATAGAAATGATATTGGAATGATTTATGAACATTAAAAAATTTTTGTAACTTCTTGATTATGATTGGAAAATGTGATACATATAATGTAGTATAAAATTTTGGAACTAAGTAACCTATCACACTTATGAAAGGAAAAATCTATGAAAATATTGATTGTAGAAAATGATACAGGGAAAAGGGAGAGAGTGGTTCGGATTTTAGAAAAAAATCACATCACAGATTACCATGTAGTAAAATTTGTAGAAGAGGCCCTTGCAATAGCAACCAATGAATTTGATTTTCTTATTACAGATTTAGGATTACCACAATCAAAAGAAGATCCGAAAGTAAAAGGGAAAAATGGATTTAAAATGTTGCTAGAATTGGCCAAACGAGAAATTCGAATTCCTACTATTATTTATTCTTTTAGTCTGTTTTTGGATACAGAAAAACAGGAATTAAAAAAACTGGGAGTTCCATTTATTGTGCATGTCGTGGATGATGTAGTATTGGAATATTTTCTCATGAAAGAAGTTCAAACAAAGAAATCTGGCTAAATTTAGCCAGATTTCTTTGCTATATAGACTAAAAATGTAAAAAAACAGTTGTACCATCTTGACTTTTTTCGAAAAATATGGTAATAATAAATATTATAAAAATATTGCAAAGAACATGAAAGTTCTTGAAACCATCTTGTAAGAGAAAAAATGCCATCGGCTGGGAGCATTTTAAGATTTAAGTTCAAGAAACGAAACACATGGGAGCAATAAACGAGAAAGAGGAAAATGATTTATTTTCAAGTAGGGTGGTACCGCGGAAGGAAATTTCGTCCCTATAATTATTTTATAATTATAGGAGGCGGAATTTTTTGTTTCCTATAATAATTATAAAAAATAAAATTTTAGGAGGGTGCTTATGAATGAGTATAGAACATATGATTGTTCTGAGATTAGTGAAAAAAATGTAGGAGAAGAGATTAAGCTTGCTGGCTTTGTTGATACCATTCGAGATTTGGGTGGTGTGCTATTTTTGGATTTAAGAGACCAATATGGTATAACTCAAGTTGTTGTGACAAGCAATGAAAATGTGGTGGATTTTGCCGCAAGAATTCCAGTCGAATCAACGATTTGCGTTTCCCGGAAAAGTGCGATTAAGAGACATAGACACGATTAACGAAAAAATCAAAACAGGAAAAGTCGAATTGTTAGCTGACAAAATTGAAATTTTGGGAAAACGTACGAAAGCGTTGCCATTTGAAATCGCAAATCATAAAAATGTCAGAGAAGATTTACGTTTGGAATATCGTTTTCTGGACTTGCGCTCGCAAGAAATGATTCGTAATTTGAAACTTCGTGCTGAATTGATTCAATTTTTGAGATTGCAAATGATAGAGCAAGGCTTTTTAGAAGTACAAACTCCCATTTTGACTTCTTCTTCGCCAGAAGGGGCGCGTGATTATTTGGTGCCAAGCCGTATTTATCCAGGGAAATTTTACGCACTTCCACAAGCACCACAGCAATTTAAGCAATTATTAATGGTAGGCGGAATTGATAAATATTTTCAAATTGCACCATGTTTTCGCGATGAAGATGCACGTGCAGACCGTTCGCCTGGTGAATTTTATCAATTGGATATGGAAATGGCATTTAGTACGCAAGAAGATGTTTTTGAAGTCATGGAAAAAGTGATGTTTAACACCTTTTCAAAGTTTTCTGACAAAAAAATTGCGCAAATGCCTTTTCCACGAATTCCTTACCAAGAAGCCATGCTAAAATATGGAACTGATAAGCCAGACTTAAGAAATCCATTGGAAATAAAGGATGTTACGAATATTTTTGAAAAGTTGGATATTAAAGTATTTAACGGAAAAATTGTTAGAACGATTACGCTTCCAAATGGCGCAAATGAAACGAGAACTTTTTATGACGGCATGACCGAATTTGCGATAAACGAATGCAAAGCCAAAGGTTTGGCATGGCTAAAAGTGTTGGAAGACAGGAGTTTGCAAGGACCGATTGCCAAGCTCATTCCAGATGAAGCGCGCGAGCAATTATTGACACAAACGGATACAAAACCAGGTGATAGCATTTTTTTCATTGCTGAGCATAAGGGAATTGTCGAAAAACTAGCTGGTGAAATTCGAAAAGAAATGGGAATTCGTTTGGGATTACTTGACGAAAATGAGTTTCGTTTTTGCTGGATTGTCGATTTTCCAATGTATGAAATGGGTGACAATGGAAAATTAGATTTTTGCCATAATCCATTTTCGATGCCACAGGGCGGACTGGATGCTTTAGAGAAGAAAAATCCATTGGAAATTTTAGCATATCAATATGATATTGTTTGCAATGGTGTGGAATTGTCGTCTGGAGCGGTTCGAAATCATAACCCAGAAATTATGAAGAAGGCATTTGGGATTGCGGGATATGAGGAAAATGCGATTGAGACGAAGTTTGCAGCGTTATATAAAGCGTTTCAATATGGTGCACCGCCACACGCAGGAATTGCACCAGGGGTTGACAGAATGCTGATGTTGCTAACAGGCGAAGAATCGATTCGTGAAGTGATTGCATTTCCAATGAATAGCAAGGCACAAGATTTGCTGATGAAGGCGCCAAGTGCGGTGAGTGAGAGGCAATTGGAGGAGATTCATATTAAGTTAAAAATAGAAGAAAAGTAGAAAAAAACGATTGTGACTAACAACCACAATCGTTTTCTTTATTTTTTAAATTGTCTTTTAGAATATATTTGGCAAAATCATCAATTTGTTTTTTTTGGTCCTCTGTAATATTGGTGTAATCTTTTGTTGAAAGCCCAATGCGAATTTTGTCATGTTCAAAATTAAATTCTTTTTCTGGATTACGTATAGTTGATTTCCCAAGAAGATAGTCAACTGATACACCAAAATAATCGGCAAGGATAGAAGCGGTTTTAGTATCAAGACCTCTTTTTTCATTTTCATACATTCCTAAGGCTTGACCAGAAACACCAATAATTTTTCCAAGTTCAATTTGATTTAAATTTTTTTCTTCACGTAATTGTTTGATTTTATTCATAAAAATATCTCCGTTCTTAATTCTATTATAAAACAATTTGTTTGCTTTGTAAATAGTTTTAAAAAGTTTTTCCTACAGGCACAAGAGATACAAACACTATGTTTCAAAAAAGTATTTTTTTTCAAAAAAACTATTGACATCAAACAAATCGTTTGATAATATAAAAATAATCAAATACAAACAAAATGTTTGAAAGAAAGGAGAAAAGATGAGAACACGAGATTTGCGAAAATTACGAGAGGATAAAAAACTTACTCAAGAACAAGCTTCAAAAATCTTAAAGATTACGAAAGAATATCTATCTATGATAGAAAGAGCAGAAAGAAATCCAAGTGATACATTAAAAGAAGGGATGGCTGAATTATATAATGTATCAATTGCAGAAATTTTTTTATCCATTAAACAAACAAAATGTTTGAATAAAGACAAGCTTCAAACAAAAATAAAGGAGGAAAAGAGATGTATTATTTAAAAAGACTAAAAGATTTAAGAACAAGTCACCAACTAAAACAGCAAAATCTAGCCGAAGTGCTAAAAATTACAAGGCAACAATATAGCCTATACGAAGTAGGAACACGAGAAATACCAGTCCATCACTTAAAAACATTAGCGCAATTCTACAACATATCAACAGACTATATATTAGAAATCACCAATCAAATGTAGGGATGCGGTCTTTTCCCGCCCTAACTTCGAAGAAATACACCAAATACAAAAATAAAAAGAAAAGGAGCAAACAAATGAAAAAACAAAAACCAACCCAACACCGGAATCACACTAACCGTACTAGTCGTCACAATCATCATCATGCTAATCCTAGCCGGCGTAACAATTTCGATTTTAAACAGCGCAG
>CAOJUE010000029.1 GCA_948443845.1 uncultured Eubacteriales bacterium
CATGCGGCTGTTAACCGCAGGGTCGTAAGTTCGAGCCTTACTGGAGGAGCCAAAAGGCAATAGTCGAAAGATTATTGCCTTTTTTTATGCAATAAATTCTACTACTTCAAAATTACTATATAATTCGGAAAAACAAATACAAAACAAAAGCAACAAAAAACAATTCTACTCACAATCCCACTGATATTTCTTTAAATCCACTTGATTTTCACACTTAAAACCAACTCCTTCACTTTTCAATAATGAAATTTGCTCAATCCAATTAGGAGCGGTTTTTCCTGCACAGTTTACAACTCGATGACAAGGAAAATCTCCATATATAGCAGACATTTTCAAGGCTTTACCTACTAGTCTTGAATTTTTTGTTTTTCCAATTAATTTAGCAATCTGTCCATAAGTTGCAACTTTTCCTTTCGGAATTTCTTCGACAACTGCATAGATTAGATAAAATAAGTCTTCATTCATAATAATCACCGTCACTATTTTTTGATAATTTGGGAAATCAATCCAATATTCTATTTTAGCATTTTTAATAATTCTTTACAAATATTTACATTATAAGAAATCCTTTTAACATCAGCTTTATTTTTGGTATAAAATATTATTTTTTCAATGATATAAATATATAAGGCTTCGAGAATTAATTGTTTGTCTTCCTTATAATATTGTGAAATTAATGACACAATCTTATTTATATTGTTTTTTTCTAAACTTACGTTTTCTATTTCTGATCTGATAAAATTACATGCTTCAAATACTTTTTCTCCGATAATTCCGTGCGGATCAATGGCTTTCCAACTAGTTTTGGCTTTTAGGATATTTTTGTGGTGCAAATCATTATGCAAAATATATTTTGGCAAATGCAAATCTTTTATTTTTTGATAAAGATTTGTGGCGGTATCAATCATTGATAAAAGGTCGGAATAAGTTGCTTTATTTTCATAAGCATAATTTATTTTGCTCTTGAAGTTTTCTTCAAAAGTTTGAAAATTTTGCTCGCCATTTGCTAGAATTAGAAGATGGTTTGACAAATCACAAAAGACTTTCACTCTTTCTTCTCTATTTTCTAAATTTTTCAAGCAATAGCCTGGAAAAATTCTCTCTAAAACTTGAACTCTGTCAGTGATAGAAGAATAATAAGTTTTTGGAACGTACTGGGAAGAATAATATTTCATGATATTTATTTCGCTAAGCGCAGTTGGACCAGGTGTGCCGATTTTTATTATGACATCACCATATAAATCACATTTTGCAAAGGCTACAAGGTTCATACTTAAATTTTCGATTAATTGGATATCTTCTAAACAAAATTGTTTTTGATATTTGCCCAAAATGGCATCGACATTTTCCAACCATTCTTTTCCTGTTTCGCCATAGCGATTGATTATTTTTATTTTATAATTTTCTGGTAAATCGAACATTTTTCCTTCTCCTTAAATTAAATCCATTATATTACATTTTAATTTCAAATGCAAGAATAACTTGACTATGCATTAATTTATGCATATAATAAATAAAAATGTTGAAAAAGGGGGAAGGAAAATGAATAATGTAGGAGTGATTCTTGCAGGATTGGTTTTTAGTTATTTTGTGTATTTTGGATTTTGCCAAAAAGGTTTTTTTATGGGCTATGTTTTGAATTTTATTTATTGTTTTGCTATGTATTATTTGCAAAAATTACCAATTACAGCAATTGCCGTGGCGGGAATGTTCTTATCGGCTGCTATTATAAGCATCCTAGAATACATAGCTTACAGAAAAACGCAATCATTTTTAGGCTATGTGGCATATTTTTTGGTAATTATCATTGCTATATTTTTAACCATATTTTTATGCAAAACATTATTTACTTTTTTAGCAGATCCGTCGATATTATTCCGAAAATAACGAATGAAAAGTCCAATTTTGGACTTTTTCATTATCATGGGAGAAAAGAAACATGCAAAATTTAGAATTAATGAAACAAATGCGAGAGCCGATCATAAATTGGTATCAGCAAAATAAAAGAGATTTACCTTGGCGAAGAGAGAAAAATCCTTATTTTATTTGGATTTCTGAGATTATGTTACAACAAACTAGAATTGAAGCAGTTATAGGATATTATGAGCGATTTTTGAAAATGTTGCCAACGATTCAAGATTTGGCAGAAGTGGATGAGGAAAAATTGCTGAAATTGTGGGAAGGTTTGGGCTATTATAATCGAGCCAGAAATTTGAAAAAAACAGCTCAAATAGTGCAGGAAAAATATGCTGGCAAAATGCCAATAAAATACGAAGAATTGCTAGAACTTCCGGGAATTGGAGAATATACAGCAGGAGCAATTAGCTCAATTGCTTATGACGAAAAAGTGCCAGCCGTTGACGGAAATGTGCTTCGTGTGGTCAGCCGTGTGGTATTAAGTAAAAAAGATGTTTTGGAAGCGAAAACGAAAAAGGAATTTACCGAAAAATTGCAATCGATTATGCCCGAAAAAGCGGGGGATTTTAATCAAGGTTTAATGGAACTTCGGAGAACGAATTTGCTTGCCAAATGGAGAGCCGATTTGCAGTGAATGTCCCCTACAAGAGATTTGCTTAGCCAAAAAAGAAAATCTGACGGATTCGATTCCAGTTCGAAAGATAAAAATAAAGCGCAAAAAAGAAAGCAAAATTGTATTTTTGCTAGAGTGCGAAGGAAAAATTGCAATTCGAAAACGAGAAAGTAAAGGATTGCTTGCGAATTTGTATGAATTCCCGAATGTAGACGGAATTTTGAATGAAAGAGAAATTCAGAATGTTTTGAAAAGGTGGGATTTAGTAGGAAAAGAGATTTCGAGGGTAGGAGAACATCGTCATATTTTTTCGCATGTAGAATGGGAAATGGTGGGAATTAAGGTTTTGGTGGAGAAGGAAAATGAGATGTTTATTTGGGCAAGCAAAGAGGAAATTTTGGAGAAATATGCGATACCAGGGGCGTTTAGTTGGTTTTGTGAGAAATTATAAAAAATATAAATGTAGAATGAGAAAAGACGTGAAGTTTAGCAAAACCAAGTGAGAGCACATTTTTAAGAATTTGTCAATTGACAAATCTACATAAATATGATATAATAGAAGTAAGGGGCTTTTTTCGGAAATAATTTGAAATTATTTCCGTTTTTTGTGTGCTAAAAATGAAAATGTTCGCTTGAAAAATGAAAAGAAATAAGATATAATGAGAAACATAAAGGAGCAAACTATGGAAAAAAAGCATATTATTCTAGCAGGTGTGCCAAGAAGTGGAAAAACAACCTAAGTGCAAAATTAGCAGAAACACTTGAATATTAGCATTTGGAGATGGATACAATTCTTATGTCGTTTGATAAAGTATTTCCGGAAACAGGAATTTTGCATACAGATTGTTGGGAGTTCATTGAAACAAGAGGTAAATTTATAAGATTTGTGAAACGAATGACAGAAATTGACAATTATGCAAAATTTGATTATAAAATGGCTGAGAAAGAATGCAAAAAATATGATTTGCCGTTTGTGGATGTCAGTTGGAATTGTGAGAAAGTTTTGAAAGAAACGGCAGACAGGATTTTGGAAATTAAGGAGCAAAAAGATGATTGAATATAGAAAAATAACCAAATAAGAAAAAAAGAAACTAATAACATTAATCGATACAGTATATAATTCTTTAGAAAGAAAGGAATTTTTCATACCTTTTCTGGAAGAAGAAATTGAAGAATTGTTTGACGAAAATAAAACAATGAATATGGGGGTATATAATGGAGAAGACTTAGTTGGGACGGCGCAACTCTATTTAGATGAATCTTATGTCAAAGACATGAAAGAAGTAATTGGCTTGCAAGATAGAAAAGTGATTGAGTTAGGTGGATATTTAGTTTTAGAAAAATATAGAAATCAAGGAATTATGAAAAAATTGGAAACACTTTTGATTGAAGAAGCGAAAAAATTAGATTGCGAATCAATTATGATTACGGTTCATCCAGAAAATATTGCATCAAACAAAGCAGTAAAATTTACAGGTGCAAATCTTGTTAAAACTGCTTTTTTGGGTGAATATTTGAGAAATATTTATGTGCTGGATTTGAAAAAATAAAGGAGGGAAAATATGAATTTATACATAAATGGAAGTAATCGAAAACAAAATTGCTATCAAATTTTGAGTGATTTGAAGCAAGAAGAGGATATCTTGTTTTCTTTGGCAGACAAAAGTATCAATTATTGTCTAGGATGTAGCAGTTGTATTAACGGTTTGGAGAATTTTTGTGTGATAGAAGATGATATGCAAGAATTGTATCCCTATATGATTGCGGCAGAAAAGATTATTATTGCTACACCAATTTACATGAATCATATCACAGGGATTTTGAAAAATGTGATTGACAGATGGAATCCATATTCTTCTCATGAAGAAATTTTGAAAGGAAAAACAATTTATTTAATCACAGTTGGGCAAATGAGCGAAGAGGAAAATCAAGAAATTGCGGAGAATATCCAGAAATATTTTGAAAGTATTGGCGAATTTATGGGATTTCGTACGGTATTTTTGAAGAATTTTTCAAGTGGAGATGTGGAAACGGTTGATGATGTAATAAAAGAGACACCAAATTATAGAGAAATTGTAGATGAGTTAAAGGAGAAAATTTATGAAGAAATTGTTTAAGGATTGGAAAACTTTTGAAATAGGTTTGTTGGTGTCTGCTGTGTTATCAATTTCCGTATCAGCAATTATTTTTAAAAGTGAAATTTTGACTTTATTTACTTCACTAGTTGGAATATTTTGTGCTATTTTGCAAGCAAAAGGAAAAGTTTTAAGTCAATTTGTTGGAATAGCAGAAGTGATATTATATTCTATCCTATCCTATCAAAACCATTACTATGGAGAGATTATCATTTATGCGTTAATTGTATTTCCAATGTATATGTATGGCGTTTTTTCTTGGGTGACACATAAAAACGAAAAAACTGACACTGTTGAGCCAAATCGAATTTCAAAAAAAGAATGGATAATACTAGGTTTAGTAAATGCTATTGGTTTTGTAGCACTTTATTATTTGCTAAAATATTTTAACACAAGTCAATTAATCATTTCTAGTTTATCGATGATTACAAGCTTAATGGCCACGTATTTGATTGTAAGAAGAAGCAAATACAGTTTTCTATTTTATATGGCAAATGATGTGATTTTAATACTATTATGGGGAATGCCAGTAATACAAGGAAGTCTTTTGTTATTACCAATGTTAATAGATCCAGTTATCCTATTGATAAATGATAGTTATGGATTGAGAAATTGGAATGAAAATATTTAGGAAGGGAAAAACATGATTGATTTAAATGACCTACAAAAACAAGTTTATCAAAACAAATTAGACAAACATTTTAATGTAACCGATGTGAGTATGGAATTTGCGCTAACGTATGGGGAACTTCGGAGAGGCATATGATGCGTATTTTAAGAAAAAAGGTAATATTGGCGAAGAAATTGCTGATGTTATGATTTATTTGTTGGGACTTTCTGAAATATTGGGAATTGATTTGGAGAAGGAACTTTTAAATAAAATTGAAATCAATAAAAAAAGAGTTTATAAGAAAATTGATGGTGTAGTAACCAAAATAGAAAATAGAGAGGAAAATAAATGAATTATATAGTAACGTCCTATGTGGATCCTGATTTAGATGGCACAGCAAGTATGTATGCCTATAGCGAGTTTTTGAGAAAATCTGGAAAAAATAGCAATTTTTACATAGAAGGCAAGCCCATGCCAGAAGCTGAGATTGTTTGTGATATGTTTCAGATTGATTTGAAACCTGCGATAAAAATCGAAAAGGAAGACAGAATTATTGTAACAGATACCAATTTTTTAGTTACAATTCCATTTGTCAATCCGGAAAATATTGTAGAATTTATTGACCATCATAAGATAACAGAAAGTCAGGAAATCTGCCAAAATGCTAAATTTCAAATTGAAATGGTTGGTGCAGCGTGTACGTTGGTTGCGGAGAGATTTTGGAAAAATCAGGTTGAAATTTCAAGAGAATCAGCGATTTTGCTCTATTACGGAATTATTTCCAATACGATTAATTTAAAGGCAAAAGTAACCACGAAGAGGGATTTGGAAATGGCAAAATGGTTGAAAGAGAAGTGTAGCGAGATTAACGCTGAAAAGGTAAAAGAAATTTTTATGAAAAAATCGCAGATACGAGATAGTTTAAGGGCAGAAATGGAAACCGAAATTGTGTGGGATGTTAAGGGCAAAAGGCTAACCATTGCGCAATTAGAATATGCGAATGTTGAAGAATTTCTAGTTGAAAATGAGACGAAAATCCGAGAAATATTGCAGGAAGTGAAAAGGGAAAATCAGTTGGATTATGTGTTAATCAATTGTGTGGATACATTGGATGGATATAGTGTGATTTTGGTAATTGATGAGGAGACAGAAAAATTGATAGCTGATTTATTAAAGATAAAATTTTGTGAGAAAAAAGCAAAGACAGGTGAATTAATTTTGAGAAAAGAGATTTTTTGTTTGTTGGAAAAATAAATATTTTGTCGAAATTTGTAAATCGAAATGAGTAGACATTTGTAAGAAAAGGTTGTAAAATAGCATAACAGGAAATGATAATAAACAGATGTGGAGAAGCGGAAAGTAAGGAAATGTCAATAACCAAAAATCGATTAAAAATATTCGAATTTTTAATTGATTTTTTTTTCTATTTGGCATATAATAAAACAGAAAATATGTTAATTAACTTTTTCCTTACCTTATATAAGAGGTGATTTTATGAAAAAAATAATTTTTA
Source organism: uncultured Eubacteriales bacterium (assembly GCA_948443845.1). GTDB lineage: Bacteria > Bacillota > Clostridia > TANB77 > CAG-508 > Scatovivens. Next base: position 6,789 of record CAOJUE010000029.1, read on the forward strand.
AAGGCTGTGGAACAGCCATTGTTACTCCGTTTACAGAAGACGGCGTAAATTTTAAAGAATTTGAAAAAATGCTAGAAGATCAAATTGCAAATCATGTTGATAGTATTATCGTTTGTGGAACAACGGGTGAATCGTCTACGATGTCTTTGGAGGAGAGAAAAGAAACAATAAAATTTGCAGCCAAAGTTGTACATAAAAGAGTGCCAGTTATCGCTGGAACTGGTGGAAATTGCACGAAATCAACGATAGAGATGACGAAATTTGCAGAAAGTGTCGGCGTAGATGGCGTACTAATTGTAACGCCTTACTATAATAAAACCACCCAAGAAGGCTTGATTGCACATTATAAAGCAATTGCAAGCCAAACGAATTTGCCAATTATTTTGTATAGTGTGCCAAGTAGAACCGGTGTGAATATTTTGCCTAAAACGTGTCAGGAATTGGCTAAAATCGAAAATGTTGTTGCAATTAAGGAAGCGAGCGGGAATTTATCACAAGTGGCTGAAATTGTTAATCTGTGCGGAGATGAGTTAAACATTTATTCTGGAAATGATGACCAAATTTTGCCAGTTTTGTCACTTGGTGGAATTGGCGTTATTTCGGTTCTTTCTAATATTATGCCAGAATTTACGCATACTATGGTAAAAGACTTTTTAGAAGGCAATATCGAAAAGGCAAAAAATGCCCAAATTAAAGCAATTCCGCTTATCAAAGCCCTATTTTGCGAAGTCAATCCAATTCCCGTAAAAGCTGCCTTAAATATGGTTGGCTATAACGCAGGAATTCCAAGACTTCCGCTAGTTGAAATGACGAAGGCAAATCAAGAAATATTAAAAAATGAGATTGAAAAAATTAAGTAACCGTAAGGAGTTTTACAAATGAGTTCAGAAGAACAAAAACCAAATTTGGTCAAAGTTGATATTAATGTACAAGAGTTTAAGGAAATTATAAAAGATATAACGGAAAATTCAAGTGTTGTTTCTTTAAAAGAACATGTTCAGCATATGAAAGGTTCACGTTATAAACATTGTTATGAAGTGGCGTTTTATACTTATGTGATTACCAAAAAATTAGGGTTAGACTATATTTCAGCAACTAGAGGTGCAATGTTGCACGATTTTTACTTTTATGATTGGAGAAACAAAGGTGTCGAAGGGCAGAAACGTTTTCATGCGTATCGACACCCAAGAATTGCTTTAAATAATGCCAAAGAGAATTTTGACCTAAATGATTTGGAAAAAGATATTATTCTAAAGCATATGTGGCCTTTGACGATTAGGCTACCGAGATTTTCCGAAAGTTATATTGTGACTTTTGTGGATAAATATTGTGCGATGAAGGAATTTTTTAAATTTTTGAAATATAAAAAACGCTTGAGAAAATTTAATAAATTAAGAAATGAAATCGAGAAATAGAAAGGAGTTTGAAACATGAAAGTTTTAGTAAATGGTTGCAATGGAAAAATGGGACAAGAAGTGGCTAGACAAGTAAAACTTGCACAAGATATGGATGTTGTTTGCGGAGTTGACAGAATTGATACGGGAGACAATCATTTTCCAGTATTTACGAAAATATCAGATATTGACATTTTGCCAGATGTCATTATTGATTTTTCTGTACCACAGGCAAGTTTTGAGATTTTGGAGTTTGCCAAAAAAAATCAGATTCCCACGGTAATTGCAACGACTGGATTTTCGGATCAAGAAATGAAAAAAATCCAGAAATATGCGGAAAGTTTGCCGATTTTTAAGTCAGCCAATATGTCATACGAAATTAATTTGATGGCAAAAATTGTGAGTGAACTTGCAGTAAAATTGGAAAATTCGGATATTGAAATCGTGGAAACTCATCATAATCGCAAGATTGACAGCCCAAGTGGAACGGCATTGATTTTAGCCGATAGCATAAATGAAGCCTTAAATCATGAAATGAATTATGAATATAATAGGCATAGCAAACGAGAAAAACGTAGCAAAAAAGAGATTGGAATTCATTCGATTCGTGGTGGAACGGAAGTCGGAAAACATTCTGTGATTTTCTTTGGAGACAACGAAAGTTTTGAGATTACGCATAATTGCACATCACGCGATGTGTTTGCAAGAGGAGCCATTAAGGCTGCAGAATATATTTTACATAAAGAAAATGGACTTTATTCTATGAACGACATGATGTAGGGGCGCGGTCTTGACCCGCCCTCACGAAAATAAATCATTAGAAAGGACAAGGAAAAATGGAAAAACAAGAAAAAAACAAAAAACCAATTGACAAAATGAAATTAGCAGGAAGAATTATTGCGATTATGATGATTATTTTAATGTTATTTTCTGTTTGCGGAACATTAATGTTTTATTTAATGCAAGGTTAGGAAGTGATGGAATGTTAGAAAATATAAGAGAAATTTATCAAGATGTGATTGTGGCTTACATAGAAAAATTGTGGAACACGCCACTATTACTTATCATGTCGATTTTAGATGTGATTGTGGTTGTGTTTTTATTGTATAAAATATTTCAGATTTTGAAAGGAACGCGTGCTTGGCAATTGCTAAAAGGAATTCTGATTTTGATTTTAGCGACTTTTATTAGTGAAGTTTTAAAACTGAATATTTTAAATTATATTTTATCATCTGTTATGACGTATAGTGTATTTATGCTGATTGTGATTTTCCAGCCAGAGTTACGAAGAGCTTTGGAACAGCTGGGGACTAACAAATTCAGTAAATATTTCGGAATTGATGATGATATTAACGCCAAAACAAAGGAAAATATTTACAAAATTGCGATTGCCGCAATGGAATTATCGAAGACAGGAACAGGTGCGCTGATTGTAATTGAAAGAGATATTAAAATCGAAGATATTACCAATACAGGAATTATCATGGATTCAGAGATTTCGCCACAATTGTTGGTTAATATTTTTGAGCCGAAAACGCCACTTCATGATGGAGCAGTTGTGATTAGTAATAATAAAATTGCTGCGGCTTCTTGTATGTTGCCTTTAGCGGATGATAAAGACATTGCAAGGGAACTTCGGAACGCGTCATAGAGCGGCGATTGGAATATCGAAAGAATCAGATAGTATTGTTGTGGTGGTTTCCGAAGAAACAGGAAAAGTTTCGATTGCCAAAGATGGCACTTTAATTGCTGATGTAAGAGAAGACGTTTTGAAGAAGATTTTGATTAAGAATTTGATTATTGAACCGAAAGCAGGTCCGAAGAAGAAAGCAAAAACAAAAAAGAAAGAGAATATTACTGCAACAGAGGAAAGTAAATAAGAATCATAAAGTTTTAAAAAATTGGATTTTCCATTTTTTAAAACTTTAATTTTTGCGCTTGTTTTGCGATTTTTTCATAATCAAAAATGTATTTTTCCATAAATTCGTGAAAGGCTTTTGTGTGATTTTTATATTTCAAATGGCAAAATTCGTGAAGAATAATAAATTGAATGATTTCGCGTGAATATTGCATAATCGTTGGATTGATGGTGATAATTTGGTTGGAACATTTGGCGAGTTCCTCTCCAAGTGGTTTTATTTTGAAATCTTCTGGGGCAAAGTTAAGCATGTGTCTTGCATCTTCCATCATATTTTCGAGTTCGTCTTTGGCGATAGAAGCATACATTTTGGAAATAGTGGCATGAATGATTTGCGTTTTGTCTATATCGATATATTTAGCTGGTAAAATGATTTCGACGTATTTTTTAAGTAAATTCAAAGTAGGATTTTTGGTGTTTTCATATTTTACGATAATATCATATTGATTTCCTAAAATGGAAATTGGTTCGGTATTGATTTTTTGTTTGCGAATGGATTCGTTTTCAATGTATTCTGTCAAGTGTTTTAAAATCCAGTTTTTCTTTTCTTCGATAACACTTTGAATCTGTTTTTGTGTGTAGTACCAAGGTGCTTTGACAATAACCTCGCCATTTTGAATGGAGATATATAAACTTGAATTTGAAGTTTTATCAACGGTATATGCAATTACATCATTTTTTGTTTTCAGAAAACTCACTTTGATTTCCTCCAGAAATTTGAAACTTTTGTTTGTAGTATTTTATCGAAATTGAGAAAAATTGTCAAGGGCTTTTGGAAAAAATGTTCGGTAAAAATTATAAATTTTTTGTGAATCATCAAACCTGTTTTTTGTCGATTAATGTCGAAAAAAGGTGTGCGAAATAAAAAAATTTTGTTGCAATTTAGGATTTTGTGTGGTAAAATAAGTTCAAATTAATAAAGAAGGGAGGAGAAATAATGGAAGAACAAATCATGAAAATATTGCAAAAATTGGATAAATTGGATAACAAAATCGATGCAATGCAAATAAAAACGGATACTAGATTTGATCAGATGCAAAACCAAATTGATGGAATACAAGGACAAATCGATGGAATGCAAGGACAAATCAATGAACTTCAAAATCGAGTAGAAGAGATTTCGGATAGACAATTGGTATTTGAAAGCGAATATGGAACAAAGATTGATGCCATTTTTGATGCAGTTACAATGGAGTTAGACAAAAATCTAGAAAAATCTGAAAAAATACGCACCTTAGAGAAGAGAGCAGATAGACATGATGCAGTAATATTTAGTTACGAAAAAAGGATTTCAAAACTTGAATTAAATCGATAAGATGTATCCTGAAAAAAGAGAGCATACACATTATTTTTTTAAGAAAAGATAATCTGTATGCTCTCTTTTGATTTTACGTTGTCAAGAGTTTTAAAATCTCTGGATAAATCTCAGAAGCCTGTTTATTCCAATGATTGACGATATTTCCAGCTTGCTCTTTTGAACCAACATAGGTTTCTAGTTTGAAAATATCAGCATGATTTTCAATGATTTTGCAAGTTACGATAAATTCTTTCTCAGAAATAGGAGCATATTCAGCAGAAATTGAGAATTTATCTTGAATGGAGTCAAAATTTTCTTTAAATTGACTATCAATTTTTAATTTATGAATTCCAGGAATTAAATCCAAAGTAAGTGCCAAACTGCTCGAACCTTCTTGGGTCAATTCATATAATTCAGGATTTTCATTGCATTTTGCAATATAATGGTCTTCAAGCAAGTCACTTAAAAATTGTTGAAAATAGAAGTAATTGATATCGGCAACTGCAAGAATTAATTCTAGAAGTTCTTTGTGTGATAGGGGTTTTCCAGCTTTTTTTAGAATATATAAAATTAATATTTTATCTTCGGCGAGGTTGGTTTGATTTTCGGAATCTTGTTTCAAATTTCTATACCTCCTAAAACTTTTTTTCATTATATCATAAAAAATCATAAATGTAAAATTTTTACAAAAAATATCACAAAAATCTTGAAATTCGATTAAACTATGGATATAATAGAAGGGATGAAAGAAAACAAAGGGGGCCAATTGTGAGAAAATATTTTGGAACAGACGGAATTAGAAGAATTGCTAATTTGGAATTAACGCCAGATTTGGTTTTTCGTGTAGCAAAAGCAGGAGCGTATGTGCTTACCAAGCACTCAAATCATGTGCCAACCATTTTAATTGGAAGAGATACCAGAATTTCTGGAACTTTAATTGAAAGTGCGATGACAGCAGGTTTTTTGAGTTATGGAGCCAATGTAAAATTATTGGGTGTTATGCCAACACCAGCAGTTGCGTATTTGACGAAAAAATTAAATGCTGACGCAAGTGTCGTTATTTCGGCATCACATAATACTTTTGAATTTAATGGGGTAAAATATTTTAGTAATCAAGGAATGAAAATTCCAGATGAAATCGAAGAGGAAATTGAGGAAATTATTGATTCAGAGAAATTGTCAACTTTGATGGCAGTTGGCGATAAAATCGGCATTTCAGAAGATGCTAGTTGTTATATTGATGAATATATTGAATTTTTTAAGAGTATTTTTGGCGATGAATTAAGAAACCAAGATTTTAAGGTGGCGATTGATACAGCCAATGGTGCGACATATCAAGTTGCGGAAAAAATTTTTACGGAGTTAGGAATTCACTTTGAGATTATAAATAATCACCCAGACGGTGTGAATATCAACGAAAAATGTGGATCGACTTGTTTGGAAACGATTTCTGAGTATGTCAAGAACAACGGATTTGACTTAGGAATTGCGTATGATGGCGACGGAGACCGCTGTTTAGCCGTTGACGAAAAAGGTCAAATAATGGATGGAGATATCATTATGGCGATTTTGGCGGAATATTTAAAATCGCAAAATAAATTGAAACAAGATTCGTTGGTTGTAACGGTTATGAGCAATTTGGGAATTAAGAAATATGGCGAGAGTAAAGGAATTGATATTGTTTCCACAAAAGTTGGTGACCGCTATGTTTTAGAAAAAATGCTAAAAAGTGGTTATAATTTAGGCGGAGAGCAATCAGGACATGTGATTATGCTGGATTATAACCCAACAGGAGATGGAATTTTGACGTCCCTTATGCTGATTCGCGCTATTTTGCATCACAAGAAAAAAGCATCTGAAATGAGGGAAATCGTTAGAATTTATCCACAAGTTTTGATTAATGCAAAAGTTGCAAGTGAGAAAAAATACGATTATGAAACCGATAGTGAAATCAGACAAAAAATCGAAGAATTAGAAAAAGAATTTTCGGGCAATGGAAGAGTTTTGATTCGTCCTTCTGGAACAGAGCCAAAAGTAAGAGTCATGATTGAAGGCGAAGACCAAGAATACATAACCCAAAAAGCACAACAATTAGTCGATTTAATCGAACAAAAATTACAATAACATAGGGACACGAGGCATCGTGCCCACCCACAATAAACCATAAAATAAAGGAGAATTCCTATGCCAAAAAATTATGAAAGAAATCCAGAGCAAGCAAATTACATCAAACGAGAACTCATGAAAAAATATCCAGAAATTTTTCAAAAATATGAAATGACAGAAATTTCTCGGTCTTCAAGTGTGTAATCTAGCAGATTTCCTTATCAAGGAACATCCAGAAAAGTATGACAAAACGGCTGGGACTAGAATGGATTATGAAAATGATGAAAACTTGAAAAGAATTTTTGCAATAGTTGACCACCAAAAAAATAGAGCAATTATGATAAACACAAATCCAGAAGGTCAAATTGAAGAAGGTGAATTTGGTAAATATGAATTCGGCGAAGCAAGTGGTTCAAAAAAGCCTCAATTTTATCTTACGAACGAAGATTTAAAACAAAGAATTCAAAAACAGTTAGAAGAGAGCATTAAAAAATATGCAAAAGATATTTATTCTGCCCAAGAAATCAAGGAAATGACCGAAGATATGATGCCAAAAACGTTAGATGATATGGAAAAATTAGCCACCAAAGGTGACCGAGAAATCAGCGAAAAAGCGGAGCGATTGGTTAAAGTCGAAAAACCAGACGAAATTAATCGAAAAAACGGAAAATCGAAAGCGGAAAGAAATGAAATAGAAAATGCAGGAAAAGTCACAATTGGGCAAGAAAACGACGGACAAGCAGAGAAAAACGAAGTGCCAGACGATGTTCAAAAAGCTTGCAGAAAATTAAATATTATGCACATCAAAAGTTATTTTTATGTCGAAGCAGCCCAATTAGAAGAAAAAATTGATGGCACCAGAGTTGACAAAAATGGAAGCAAAGTTTTGATGATAGAAGTCGAAGATTCTGCTAATGTGGGAGGTCCAAACAAATATTATGGAATGCAAGATGAACGAATGGCTTTGTATGGCACGGCAAACAGTGAAGTTAGAAAAGTAACAGGAAATGTAACCCAAATGGGAAAAGTTGTCAAGCCTTTGAAACTAGAGTCGCCAGAATATATTGAATATGAAGATAGCGAAGGATTAGTTATTCGTGAGCAAATTGATGAAAAAAGTGATTTATCGGTTCAAGAAATCAATCATTATCGCGAAGAAATGGAAGATATTTTGGAGAAATATTCACAAAATATTTATATGATAAAAAGTAGCGATTTATCGCCAGAAGAAAAGGTGAAAGAAATTCAGAGAATTGACGATAAGTGCGATAAAGACACAACGAAGTCTGCTCTAAGTCATGGCATTGGTAGAATTGACGATGAAAATATTGACCAAGTAACCGATAAACATACGGAAGATATGCAAGAAGATGTAATGGAAGATGAAAAAATTAGATAATAAAATACCAAGGAGGAAAAAAATGGGAAATATATTTCTATCATCAGCCCCAATTATGACACTGTTATTAACAATGATTACAGTTATTTTAATCGTACTAGGACGAAAATTGGAACTGCCACAATTGCCAATTATGATTGTTGTGTATAGCTTAGGATTGCTAGTTTATCACACAGTTTGGATTAATAATTCGGAAATTTTAGATACTTCGCCACTTTATTTGTCAATTGCAGTAGATTTAGTCATGCTATTTTTGGGGTTCATCACATATTTATGGATTGATGATATTGTTGCCAAAAATAAGCATATCAAAAGTTATAGTGATGCTTTGTCTTGGTTTTGGGACAAATTATAGACGAGAAAGGTAAAAAAACATGGAAAACAAGAAATTTTATATCACAACACCAATTTATTACCCAAGTGGTAAATTTCATATTGGAACTGCGTATGCGACCACACTTGCGGATTGTATCAAACGCTACAAAGCCTTAAAAGGCTATGACACTTATTTTTTGACGGGTTTGGATGAACATGGTCAAAAAATTCAAACAGTTGCTGAAAAACGTGGATTAACGCCTCAAGCGCATGTTGACGAAATGGCGGAAGCATGCAAAAAATTGTGGAAACAAATGGATATTTCGTATGACGACTTTATTCGTACCACCGAAGAACGCCACGAAAAAGCAGTTGACAAAGTCGTCCAGAAATTTTTGGAAAATGGAGATATTTACAAAGGCGAGTACGAAGGTTGGTATTGCATGCCTTGCGAAAATTATTTTACGGAAACGCAATTGGTGGATGGCAAATGCCCAGATTGTGGCAGAGAAGTGAAATTGATGAAAGAGGAATCGTATTTTTTCAATATGAAAAAATATCAAGATTGGCTACTTCAGTTTTACGAAGAAAATCCAGATTTTATTGTGCCAGAATCGAGGAAACATGAAATTTTTAACAATTTTTTAAAACCTGGTTTGGAAGATTTGTGCATTAGTCGAACGACATTTGATTGGGGAATTAAGATGAAAAATGACCCAAAACACGTTTTATATGTTTGGGTAGATGCTTTGACTAATTATATCACAGCGCTTGGTTACGCTTCAAATGATGATGCTTTATTCCAAAAATATTGGCCGGCAGACCTTCATATTGTTGGAAAAGAAATCATTCGTTTTCACGGAATTTATTGGCCAATTTTCTTGAAAGCGTTGGGGCTAGAAATGCCGAAAAAAATTTATGCGCATAGTTGGCTTGTTATGAAGGACGGTAAAATGTCAAAATCGAAAGGAAATGTGATTTATCCAGAAACTTTAATCGAAAGATATGGTTTGGATAGTTTGAAATATTATTTATTGCGCACGATGCAGTTCGCGACAGATAGTATTTTTACACCAGAGGATTTTGTGGACCGCTATAATTTTGATTTGTGCAATGATTTGGGAAATCTCTTAAATCGAACGATTGGCATGGTGAATAAATATTTTGCAGGAAATGTGCCAACGGAAGTTTCGGAAAAAAATGCAGTAGATGATAAATTGAAAGATTTTACCTTATCTCAAATATTTAATTATAAAGAAAATATGGATGATTTATATATTTCAAATGCTTTAAGCGATATATGGAGTATTATTTCTAGAACGAATAAATATATTGATGAAACAGCACCTTGGGTGCTTGCGAAAGAAGAAAATAAAGCAAAATTGGAATCTTGTATGTTTCATTTGGTGGAAACTTTAAGAAAAATCGCAATTTTATTAAAACCATTTATGCCAGAAACGGCAGAAAAAATGTTTTCTCAATTGGGCATAAAATCAGAAGATTTAAAAACATGGGATTCTTTGGAAACCTATGATAATCTTCCAAAAGATATCAAAGTAACCGAAAAAGGCGAAGCTTTATTTATGCGAAAAGACAGACAAGAAGAAATCGAATACATTCAAAATATCATGCAAAAATAAACCGTAGGGCACGGGGCACCGTGCCCATGAACCCAAAATAGAATGAAAAATCAAAACAAAAATCGGAGGAAAACATGGGAAAATTATTTGTAATCGACGGAACAGATGGAAGTGGAAAACAAACACAATTTGAACGTTTGCAAAAGCATTTAAACGAAGATAAAATAGAATACAAAACCGTTTCTTTCCCGAATTATGAAAGTCCATCTTCTAGTCTAGTGAAAATGTATTTATCAGGTGAATTTGGCAATGACCCCAAAGCAATCAGTCCCTATATTGCCTCTACGTTTTATGCGGCTGACCGTTATGCAACCTATAAAAAAGAATTTGAGGAATATTACCAAAATGGCGGAATTATTTTGGCTGACCGTTATACAACTGCCAATATGGTGCATCAAGCTGGAAAAATTGAAGACGAAGCCGAAAGAGAAAAATTCATCAATTGGCTATTTGACCTAGAATTTAATTTGTATGGCATTCCGAAACCAACCGAAGTATTTTTCCTAAATATGCCAACGCAAATGGCTCAAAAGTTAATGAAAAATCGAGAAAATAAATTTTCACATACGCAAGAAAAAGATATTCATGAAAGAAATGCCAAGCATTTGGAAGAAAGTTATAAAGCGGCTTGTAGCGTTTCGAAAAAATATGGTTGGTATGAAATTAGATGCGTAGAAAACGAAAATTTAAGGACAATTGATGAAATACACGAGGAAATTTACGAAGAAGTGAAAAGGAAAATTTCGGATGAAAAATAGAATTGGTTTTTTTGGTGGTTGCTTTAATCCTGTTACGAATGCACATTTGCAGTTGATTGAGAAATTGATAAAACAGGAAAATTTGGACAAAGTTTATTTTGTGCCGATGGGGGATTTGTATGAGAAAAAAGATTTGATTTCTGTAAATCATCGCATAAAAATGCTAGAATTGGCTTTTGAGAATCAGGATAAAATGGAGATTTTGAATATTTCTAATACCGACCAAAAAACATCTGCCATTGATACCTTTCAAATGATTGATGAGAAATTTTCAGAGGTAGAGCGATTTTTTATTATGGGAAGTGACAATTTTGAAAAGATAAAGACTTGGAAAAATGCGGAAGAATTAATGAAAAAATATCAGTATATTGTACTTGACAGAAAAAAGGGAGATTTCAAAAATGTTAGTTCTAGTTTGGTAAGAGAGAAACTAAAGTGTGGTGAAGCGATTGGAAATTTAGTTCCAGAGCAGGTTTTGATGTATATTAAGCAAATGAAATTGTATAAATAGAGGGTAACGAATGAGAGGAAAAGTTGTTAATTTATGTGTGGGAGCGATGAACATTGTATTGGGATTTCTTTTGTTGGTTTATACGATTTATATGCCAAAAGAAATCACGGAGTTTACGGTGCAAGAATTAACCGTAAAAGGCAATGTGCTGAATGCAATTTATGTGTTATTGATTCTTGTGTTTTTGATTAACTTATTTCAATATCGAAATAATCGCGATAATGCTCGAATGAAAACAGGTTATTTATTTGGCTTTTTTGCACTTATTTTCTTCTTAATGAAAGAACCTGCGATTAGCCTTTTTTCAATTATCTCAGGAATTATTGTGTTTTTAGGAACACTCAAAGATACGATTGTTGAAAGAGATAGTACGACAGGAATTTCTATTGTTGCGTTAATGATTGTTGCAATCATGATTACGATGGGCGCTACTTTTTTTTATAAAAATATTGCACAATCGATCAAAAATAAGGCGAATAAAGATAGTCAAGCCTATAAAAGTGATTATTTTCGCTATATTACGGAATTGGATATTGAGGATGTGTATATTAATGTGAAAAAGGACGGGAAATATGGATATATCAATCCAAAAGGTGAGGTTGTGATTGATTTTAAATACGATTATGCAAGTCCTTTTGTGAATATTGTAATGTATAATAAAAATTTTCAGGTTGCACTTGTTTGTCAAGAGGGAACTTCGAAAATTATTATGAAAAATGAAAGAGTTGTTATGACGTATCGTTCAGAATCGGCTGATGAAAATTATGAGGCGAAGATGAAAGAATTGAATGATATTTACACGAACACACTTCGGTCAAGGTGGTAAATGTCAGCCAGAAATCAAAAAGCAAAATGATAAAATGGAAAGAGCGCCAAGATATCAAGAACTGCCTAGCGATTATACTTATCGATATGATTATAACGATGAATATGATATTTTAATTACCCAGTCGAATTTAGGTGTGGGCGATAAATATGAGTTGGCGAAGAAAGAAAATTTGAATATTAAAATTCCTTTGGATTGTAGCAAGCTTGATTATGATGAAAATTTTGTTTATCTTTATAGCAATAAAACGATTCCGTTTTTTGATTTGTTTTCGAAAGAACAGGGGTGGTTTACGAGCTATGGTAAGAAAAATACAATGAGTGGGAAAGCGCAGATTTTGGAGTTTATGGAGGACAAAATTTTAATTCGAAATTATAATAATCAGACGATTTATTTTATCAATAAAGAAGGCGAAATTGTGTCAGATGTTTACAAAGATATTTATGTTGTGCGGAGACCATTATATTGTCAAAAATGAGCAAGATAAATATATGGTGATTGACCACGATTTTCATAAAATATTTGAGGCTGAATATGATGCAATTGATCCGTATTTGAGTGATTATGGAATTTATATTTGTGCTAATACGGATGAGGCGATTGAATTCAATGACTACGGCTTTGCCAAAATGAATTGGCAATTGGTGAATTCGGAAGGACAAACGATTTTTGATGGGATTGAACAAATTTATGGAAATTATTTCCAAATTTCGAATGATAAAAATATTCCCTATGTGACGCGATACGAGCAGTTTTTAGTGGATTTGAAGGACGTAGAATTTGCATTTGTGGGAGATGAATTTTATGAGATTTACACAAAATAACCATAAAAAAACCAGTTTAAAATTAGAAAAATGGTCCATACTATCAATATAAAGCAAAATTGCTAAAACTTAAATAAAGTTGGAGGTAGAAAAGTTATGGATGATAAAAATCAAACAATTAATTGTACAGTAGAAAGTTGTAAATATCATAATTGCAATCATAATGTTTGCGAATTAAAGCAAATCGAAGTGCAAGCATGCCCAGATTGCTCGGATGGAAGACCACAGGATGAATCGATGTGTGGAAGTTATAGTTGCAAATGTCATAAATAGCATGACGTAGGGGCAGGTCTTGACCTGCCTTTTTTGATACATAAGCATAAAAACGTTAAATAAGTACAAAAAATTTAAAAATATATTGACAAATAGGAAATAATAGGTTAAAATAGAATAGCGTTGTGGAAATACAAAAATCATAAATGGTGGATGTGGCGTAGTTGGTTAACGCGCCAGTTTGTGGCACTGGAGACCGTG
>CAOJUE010000030.1 GCA_948443845.1 uncultured Eubacteriales bacterium
AAGACAAAGAAAAAATCTATACATATACCCTGAGAAAGTGAATGTACAGATTTAATCAATGATAAAGATATCTGATTCATTTTTAATACTAGCATAAAGATGAAGAGAAGTCAAGAGGTGAAAGTGTGGTTTTAGAATTATATAGAGAACAAGAAAAAATAAAGGCAAAAAAGGAATATAAAGAAAATATTAGCAAAATTTGTGATTTAGATGATATATGCGCAATTATAGAGGACTTAGTTGAACGAGTGAATAAAGTGGATTTTGTAGCGAAAGAAAATTTTGCAAAGGAAATGCAAGCGTGGGAAATTCTTTTTATATCAGAAATGAAGTTTTATGAAAAAGAAAATTTGAATATATTAAAAGAAAAAGCTATAAAGGAGGAAAGCAATGAATTATCAAGATAAATATGATGAATTATACAACATAGTGTCAACATTGAAAGTATTGGAAAGTGAGATAACAGATGAAGAATACATAGAAAATTTAAGACAAGTAAGATGGCAAGCAGAAGATGAATTAAAAGAAGTGGAAGAGATACTTAATGAAAAGGAACGAGAAGAATATGAACTTGAAATGAGAGAACGAGAATATGAGTATCAAAATATGCAGGGATTTTAGGAGGAAGATATGGAATTTGAAGAAAAACAAATGGAATGGTCATCAAAACAAAATAAAGAAATACCAGTTATTATTTCAAATAAGTACAAAGAAGCAAAAAAGAAAGCAATTGATTTAATTAAAAATAAAAAATACGGATTAAGTGAGACTGATTTCTGGATATTAATGAATGAAACAAAACAAGGGAAAATGATGTATACAACATTAATATTGAGTCATAATGGATGTTTAAAGATAAATGATAGTTTAGAAAGCAAATTTAAGCCAGAGGCTGTTGAAATTATCGAAAATGGATATAAAAATGAATTGGTTTTTAGATATTGTGATAAAGAGCAAGGAATATTTGAAGTTGGTGAGGTTAGCGAGAAAAATTGTAAAAATGAATATCCATACGCTATAGCATTGAAGAGATGTTTTGACAGAGTAGTATTAAAGCTAAGTAAATTGGCGTATGTGGGAATTATGAGTGATAGTGAAGCAGAGGATAGTTCAAAAGAAAATGAAGAAAAGGACATGGCAAATGAAGTAATAAGTCAGACGAAAATAGAAGCATTACAGAAAGCAATAAAAAAATACAAGATGACAAATGAATTAGTTGATTTGATTCTTTCAAATTATGAATACAAACAAATATCAGAAATTAAAGAAAAGGATTATATGAATATTGTTAATGATTTAAGTTTAAATAAGTAGGTGATTGTAAATGGTAAGTGATTTTGAAAAGATATGTCAAGAAGATTTTAATCAGTATCGAGAGATAAGCAAAAGATTTCAAAATGTAAGAATGGAGAATCCGTCAGAACTTAACGAATTAACAAGGGATACATGGTTACTAGCGAGTAGATGGAGTGAAATTCAAAGTATGGCGAGTAAGATAGGACAAGAATGCGGAGTAAATAAGACAGATTTTCAGAATTGGGCGTATCAGAAGTATCGACAACTGCAAGAGTTGCATATTACGTGTAGAAGTTGGTATCGATTGGCGGTGGAAGAGGAAAGACAAATAAGAATGATGGAGGGTGTTTAGATGGTTGTAACAGATTTGAAAAATAGTTTGAATCCATATCCGAAAGTGATAGAGAAAAAGAAAAAATCTGAAGAGAAGCGGACAGATAAGACAGAAAAGTAGTAAGTTAGCAAAGAAGGAAAGAAAGCGATTCAGTATATTGCAGAGTAGGAAAGAATGTTATCTATGCAAGACAAAAGAAAATTTAGACAAGCATGAAGCATTTGGGGGCTGTAGAAGGCAAAAGAGTATGGAATATGGATTAGTGTATTACTTATGCAGAAGATGTCATACAGAAGTAGAGAATAATGAGAGTATGAAAAAACAATTGAAGTTGTTTGCAAGAGCAAAATTTAACACGAAGTATAGTCCAGATTTGTTTTTGAAAGAGTTTGGAAAAGATTACTAAGATACTAGAGAAAGGGGATTTGAAAATGTGGCAAGAAAGAGAATGATAGACCCGAATTTTTGGACAGATGAAAAGTTAGGAGAATGTTCAAGAGATGAAAGATTGTTATTTATGGGGTTAATTAGTAATAGTGATGATGAAGGATATGGCAGAGCGAATCCGAAGTTGTTAAAGTCTTTGATATTTCCATATGACGACTTACGAACTTCCGATTTAGAAAAATGGCTTTCCCGATTAGGCGGATTAAATATAGTAGTTTTGTTTAAATATAATGGACAGACCTACTACAATCTCCCTAATTTTCTGAAACATCAAACAATAAATAAGCCCACAAAATCAAGCTTTCCACATATTGAAGATGAACGGTGTAGAACTATTACGGTAATAGTACGGTAGGACTACCACCTAAAAGAAAAGAAAAAGAAGAGAATAGAAAAGAAGTAGAAGAGAAGAGGAAAAGAATAGTTGAAATCTATAATCTTTACTGCACAAAACTTTCGCAAGTTCAAAAAGTGACTGATAAAAGGGAGAAGGCAATTGATAATTTCTTAAAGGAATTTTCGGTTGAACAATTTGAGGAAATATGTAAAAAGGCTAATAATACTGCATTTTTAATAGGACAAAACAACAGGAAATGGAAGGCTGATTTTGATTTTTTGATGAGAATAGATAAAGCAACAAGTATTCTTGAAGATAAATATAGTCAGAATACGGAAAATGAGACAACTGGTAATATATTTGCTGAAATTGGGAAGGAGGAAGGAATATTTGAATAGAGAAGATGTGATAAAAGTATTGGCTTATTTGAAAGTGGCGTATCCGAATTTTTATAAAAATATGACAAGGGAGGAAGCAGAAGAAACAATAAATTTGTATCAAGAAATGTTTGCTGATTCTGATTTTAAGATTGTTTCAGTAATTGTAAAGGAATGGATACAAACCGAGAAGTTTCCTCCAACAATAGCAGATATAAAGCAAAAAATATATAGTTTAACAACCCAAGAAATATTACCAACGGACTTATGGGCAAGTTTAAAAAAAGCAATAAGTAATAGTGCGTATCATTCTGTTGAGGAATTTGAAAAGTTGCCAGCTGAATGTAAGATGTTTGTAAAAAATCCAAGTCAGCTGAGAGAGTTATCACAAAATGATAGTGAGATAAATAATACGGTAGTGAAAGGACAGTTTTTTAAGCAAGTAGAGATAATACAAAAAAGGATAAAAGAAGAAAAGCAGATGTTGCCTGAGACAAGAAGAATAAGAGAAATGGCATTGAGTGTGGGGCAAGATGTGAATTTATTAAGTGAATAGGAGGAAAACAGATGATAACAGAGCAAACAAGACAATTGAGTTTTGAGGATATCAAACCAAAAATGTCGAAGAGATATAGGCAGATATTAGAAATAATAGCAGATGAGAAGATGACGGCGAGGGAGATTGAAATGAAAATGAATGAAAAGGGATATTCGAAGTATTTTGATATGAATCATGTTCGACCACGATTGACGGAGTTGGTGAATGATTATCATGTGCTAGTAGAATGTGAGATGAAGGAAGATTATTTGACACATAAGCAGGTGGCGGTATATAGAAAAGCGACGAAACAGGAAAAAATGGAGTTGGATAATATGGAGCATATTCCAATTTTGAGTTAGGAGGCTAATGATGAAGGGTAATTGTGAAGTATTTGAGAGAGGTTGTACAGGGTGTGAAGGGCTGTTGTATGATATTGATAGTTTGAAGTTGTTGTGTGAGACATATCGAAGAGAAACTACTTGGGTGAGAGGAGAACAGATGAAATTATGACATATGATACGAAAAGAAGGATTTTATGTACAGGAGTATATGAAGAAGTAAAACTAACTAAATTAGAGCATAAATTATTAATTTGTTTGTCGAGTGGAAATATGATGACGTATGAAGAGATGATGAATTATTTGAGAATAAGTAAAAATAGATTGAAGATATTGAAAAGTAAATTGAGTTTGAAGACAAAGTTTCAATTAAAGATAAATGCTTTTTGTAATATTGGATATAAGTTGAAGAATGAAATTTATTTTAAGTAGAAAGGTAAAAAAGATATGGAAGATATAATTTTAATGGCAGGAAGAATAAATGCAACAGGAAAATGCTTGTGGTGGAAAGCAGAAAGAGAGCAAGTATTTGAAATAGGAGAGTTGAGAGTATGAGCAGATTTTTAACAACGAACAAAGATGGTACATATTTAGAAGAAATAGAAAGTGTGGAAGAATGCAAGTGGAGAATTAATGATATATGTTGCAATGATAGTAGTCAATATTTAGGAGATTATACTTGCAGAGCAGAAGAAAAGAGGGAATGTTTTGAAAAAGAAGATGGAAATGTAGGCGAAGGAGAATAGCAAATGAAATGTCCAGAAAGGTTTATGATAGTACAACAAAATCTACGAGGCTATCTATATAACGAAAATATACAACTAACAGGAGACAATCACATCTTAATTGAAAAACAAGAGTTTTGCGATTGTTATGAAGAAGAATGCGTGGCGTGGGACAAAGAAAAGAAAGTATGTAGAAAAATAAATTGAAAGGAAAACGTTATGACAAATGAGGAAATGTTTGAAAAGAATATAGGATTGGCTTATAAAGTAGCAAGCAAATATTTATTTAATCACTCATATGAAATAGAAGATATAAAACAAGTAGCCCTGATTGGATTATGGAAGGCAGTTTTGACATTTAAAAATACGCACGCTTTTAGTACATATGCATATAAAGTAATATCAAATGAAATTAATCTATATTTGCGAAAAAATAAGAAAAGAGAGCAAGAAGTAAGTATAAATACAATCATAAATGGTGGTGAATTAACGATAGAAGATACACTACAAGATGAAAATAATACAGAGCAAGCGCTAGACAAAATAGAAATTTGGATATTGACGAAAGAAGTACATTTTACAAAAAGAGAAAAACAAGTGTATGATTTATTGAAAAAAGACTATAAACAAGCACAAATTTCAAAAATACTTAATTTATCGAAACAACGAATTTCGGGAATAAATAGAAGGATAACTGAAAAGATAAAAAAACAATCGGACAAGCGAGTGGAGTGTTAATGTCGACAATTACTTTAGAGAATGTAAAAAACAGAATTGATGAAGATTATCGGATTTTTGGAAAAGAGGGATAAAGAATGGAAATAAAAAAAGGCGAGTATGTAAGGACTTGTTTTGGAGAAATAGGGGAATGTATTGATAAAACAAGTGAATGTTGTGTTATTAAATATAACAAAATTGAAACAGAGCTTATTTTCAAAGAAAATATTAAAGAAGTAGTCAAACATTCATTCAACATAATAGACTTAATAGAAATTAAAGATATTGTTGAAATTCAAAATGTTTCAGATAAATTATGTTTTAAAGTGGAAATTTTTGATGAAAAAACTTTGATGGATTTAAAACTAGGACTTGAAGACAACGAAATCAAACTGTTATCAATAGTAACAAAAGAACAAATGAAATCAGTAGAATATAAAATCAAGGAGTGATAATAAATGAAAGATTTAAAAATATTTACTGATAATATTGAAGAAGAGGCGATTGAGCAAATTGATTTATTACTAGAACAAGAACCTTTTAAGGATTGTAAAGTAAGAATTATGCCAGATGTTCACGCTGGAAAAGGATGTGTAATTGGATTTACTGCTGATTTAGGCAATAAAGTAATTCCCAACATTGTCGGTGTAGATATTGGTTGTGGTATGTTATGTGTAGAGTTAGGAAAGGTGAAATTAGACTTAGAAAAAGTAGATGAAATCATAAATAAAGTTATTCCAGCAGGAAGAAATATAAGGGAGCATAAACTAACTGATTTTAAAAAGATTAATGATTTATATTGCCTAAGAGAATTGAGCGATGTTAAAAAATTTAATAGATCAATTGGAACATTGGGTGGAGGCAATCATTTTATAGAGATTGACAAAGATGAAGAGGATAACAAATATTTAGTTATTCATACAGGTTCAAGAAATTTAGGAAAACAAGTGGCAGATTATTATCAAAATTTGGCGATTGAGTTGTGTTCAGGAAAAGATGGTATGTTTGAAAAGAAAGAAAAAATTATAAAACAGTATAAGGCGCAAGAAAGAAAAGAAGAGATACAAAAAGCATTGAGAAAGTTGGAAAAGGAATATAATAACAGTAGACCTACCTTGCCAAGAGATTTATGCTATTTAAAAGGCAAGTATAGAGAAATGTATTTACATGATATGAAAATATGCCAAGAATATGCAAGATTGAATCGATTGTATATAGCAAAAGAAATATTATTAAATTATTTCGGACATTGTGAATTTCATAGTTTTGAAACAATACACAATTATATTTCATTTGATGACAATATTGTGAGAAAAGGAGCAATATCAGCCAAAAAAGATGAAAGAGTATTGATTCCGATTAATATGCGAGATGGTTCTATAATAGCAGTAGGAAAGGGAAATAAGGATTGGAACGAATCAGCGCCACATGGGGCAGGAAGGCTGATGTCGAGAACGAAGGCAAAAGAAATGTTTAAATTAGAGGACTTTAGGAAAAGTATGAAAGATGTTTATTCGACAAGTGTTGTAAAAGAGACAATCGATGAAGCGCCATTTGTGTATAAGCCAATGCAAGAGATTTTGGATAATATTAAAGATACAGTGGAAGTTGAAAGAGTGATAAAGCCGATTTATAATTTTAAGGCTAAAAATTAGTTTTAGGAGGTACGAATGACTAAGGAAAAACTAATGCAATATTGTAATCTAGAAGAGGAAATTGACAAATTAGAAAAAAGAATAGACGGAATAAAAAAACAAAGTGAAATGGTATCTGATGTTGTTCAGAATGGCTATAAAAGACATGCTGTAATTTATGGATTCGATTGCAGAAGAAGTTTAAAATTACAAGAACTGGAATGTATCTTAGAACAAAGACGCGATAGATTACTGGATTTGCAAATAGAAGTCGAAGAGTGGATAGATACGATATCCAAAAGCGATATTAGACAAATTTTTGAACATAGATACATAGATAATATGAGTTGGATTCAAATACAGATAGCAATGAAATATAAACATGAAGATACAGCGAGGAATAAACATGATAAATTTTTAAAAAATTTATAAAAAACCCGTTTTGACCCGTTTTTATATGTTATATTAGTATTAGAGAAAATAGTTATTTAAATACAAAAATAAAAAAAGAAAGGTACTTTGTCTTTTTTATAACGATAAATAAATGCAGTCGCTTAGAAATAGGCAATCCCAAGACTGCAATATAAATTTTGCAAGTAAGAGTTAGTCTAAACTAGCTCTTTTATTTATACATATTAATGATACTAGATAAATTAATATATACCGAACTCCTTTCAAATAAGTTGGGAAGAAGTAGAAGAGCATAACACAAGTTTTCTAGTGACTTGTGTTTTTTATATTAAAGAGGAACAAAACTCTATAAAGTAGGGAGATGATTACGATATGACAAATGCACAAAGAATATTTTGTGATGAATATTTAATTGATTTGAATGGAACAAGAGCGTATAAAGTGGCTTATCCTAACATAAAGAAAGATAGTACCGCTAGAACAAATGCAAGTAGATTGCTAACAATTGCTAATATTAAATGTTATATAGAAGAAAGGATGAAAGAAAAAGAACAGGAGGCAATTGCAACACAAGATGAAGTTTTAAAATATCTTACTTCAGTTCTAAGAGGAGAATCCGAAAGCGAAGTCATAGTTGTTGAAGGCAATGGAGATGGTTGTAGCAGTGCTAGAAAAATAAAAAAAGCACCTGATGAAAAAGAAAAATTGAGAGCAGGAGAACTACTTGGCAAAAGATATGGATTATTTATTGAAAAGAAAGATATTAATGCTAACATAACCGAGATAAAGGTTGAACTAGATGATTAATGTTAGAATAAGTAAAAAAGTGTTTAATGATAAATATATTCCATATTTAGATAATGAAGATAGATATTTGATATTTTGGGGGCGGTGGTTCTAGCGGAAAGTCATATTTTATTGCTCAAAGATGGATATATAAGATTACAAAACAAAAAATGAATTTGCTTGTTGTAAGACAGACAGGAAATACGAACAGAAATTCTACATTTGCTTTATTTAAACAGGTTATTAAAAACTGGAAATTAGAAAATTTATTTATAATTACTGACTTAAGAATTAAATGTATTAATGGAAATGAAATTATATTTGCTGGCTTAGATGATGTTGAGAAATTAAAGTCTGTTACTTTTGAAAATGGAGAGTTGACGGATATATGGGTTGAAGAAGCGACAGAGACACAGGAAGCAGATATAAATCAATTAAAAGTTCGTTTGCGTGGTGGTAGGTCGAAAAAACAAATGGTGCTTTCGTTTAATCCGATTAATGTGAATCATTGGATAAAAGGACATTTTATTGATTCTGGTTTAGCAACAGAAGTACATAGCACTTATAAGGATAATAAGTTTTTGACGGAAGATGATAGGAGGACGCTAGAAAGTTTTAAGGATACAGATGAATATTACTATCATGTTTATTGTTTAGGTCAGTGGGGGGTTTTAGGAAAGACAGTTTTTGATGCAAAGGCAATAAGTGAAAGACTACAGACAATATTTAAACCACTTAAAGTTGGATATTTTTTGTATGATTATGATGGATTAAAGATTACTAATATCAAATGGGTAAATGATAGAAGTGGCTATATTAAGATATACAAAGTGCCTGATAGCCCGCATATGACAAAATATGCAATAGGCGGAGATACCGCAGGAGATGGCTCTGATTTTTACACGGGTCATGTGTTGGATTGTAAGACGGGAGAACAGGTGGCGGTGTTGAAACAGCAGTTTGACGCTGATTTGTATGTGAAGCAGATGTATTGTTTAGGAATGTACTATAAATATGCTTTGATTGGGGTTGAAGCAAATTTTGATAGTTTTCCGATTCAAGAGTTGCAACGCTTGGGTTATACGAACCAATATGTGAGGGAAAGGCAGGATACTTATACAGGTAGCTTAGAAAAACGCTTTGGATTTAAGACGACCTTGATTACAAGACCAACGATTCTTTCGAATTTGATTGAGATTGTGAGAGAACATACAGAACTGATTAATGATAAAGATACTCTAGAGGAATTACTAACAATTGTTCGCAATGAAAAAGGAAGAATCGAAGCACCAGAAGGACGGACATGATGACCAGATGATGGGATTGGCAATTGCTCATGAGATAAGGACACAGGTTGTTTTTGATGAAGAACCGATTGAGATGAGGCATGAGTATAGTTTTAATATTGAGAAACGAAATGATGTAGAAAGAGATTATGGGGAGGATTTGCAGATTATATGAATGATGTTTTATTGGTGTTGATAGTGGGGAGTATGAGCCTACTATCTTTTTATTTGGGTGCAAGACTAGGGAAAAAAGAGAATGCGGAAGGGATTAAATTTCCAAACTTAAATCCGATTACGAAATTAGAGGAACAGAAAGAGAAAAAAGAAGAACAGAAAGAACGCGAGAGATTGGATATTATTAGGCAAAATATTGATAATTATGATGGAACAGCAGAAGGTCAAAAGGATATACCAAGATAAAGAGGTGTGATGAATGGATATAAAAGAATTGAAGGCAACTGATACGTGGGAACTATACGAACGTGGACGAAATTTCATGCGTATGAAAAACATATTTTCTGATACAGACAAGAATTATCGTTTTTATAATGGGAACCAGTGGGAAGGTGCTAAGATTGAGGGAATTGAACAGGCACAGTTTAATTTTATTGAAACAATTGTGGACCACAAAGTAAGTACGATAAATGCGAACCTTTGGGGAATTAATTATTCGAGTGAGAATTATGAAACTAAAGAATTTCGAAAGACAGCAGAGAAGACGTGTGAATTATTGAATAAGAGGGCGTCTAAGCTATGGGAAAAGGATAATTTAGATGATATGATACGAGATTTCTCTACAGATAGTGCAGTGAATGATGAAGGGATTTTATATGTGAATTGGATAGAGGAAGACCAGAATCCGACGACAGAGTTGCTAAGTAAAAATGATGTACAGTATGGAAATGAGAATGATGATGATATTCAGAGTCAGCCCTATATTATGATAAAACAACGTTTGCCACAAATTACAGTTGAGGAAATGGCAAAGACAATGGGATTAAGTGAGGAAAAAATGTCTTTGTTAAATGTAGATGGTGATAATTTTGAAGAGGCTGGAGAGGACGCAAAATATGAAAAGGATAATATGTGTACGTTGGTTACGAAGATGTGGAAAGAGAATGGGACAGTACATTATACGAAGTCGGTTAAGTATGTGGAGATTAGGAAAGATGTTGATACTGGATTACATTTATATCCCTTAACTCATTTTTGCTGGAAGAAAAAGAAAGGCTATTCAAGAGGCGAAGGCGAGGTTCGTTATTTAATTCCAAATCAAATTGAATTAAATAAAACGCTTGCGAGAAGTTTATTGTCTGTGAAACAGAATGCTTATCCGCAGAAGGTTGCAAATATGAATAAGATACAGAATGCAAATGCGGTAACACAAGTGGGTGGTATCATTAAGACCAAAAACGGAATGCAAGTGGATGATGTGAGAAAGATATTTGGGTATGTACAGCCGGCGCAAATGAGTACAGATGTTCAAACGATGATTCAGAATTTGATTAATATTACGAGGGAACTTAAGAATGCTTCTGATGTGGCAACAGGTGGAGCAGACCCGGAGAAGGCGTCGGGTAAGGCGATTTTGGCGATACAGAATGCGAGTAAACAGCCGATGAATAAGCAACTGAGTAGCCTAAAAAGAAGTATTGAGGATTTGGCTCGAATTTATTTGGATATGTGGATTGTGTATACGCCAGGTGGAATTGTTTTAGAGGATACGGAGAAAGATGAACAAACAGGGGAGGAATATACGCAATTAATAACTGTTCCAGCGAGTGTTATGCAAGAGTTGCAGGCTTCGGTTAAGATTGATATTACACCGAAGGGGGCTTTTGATAAGTATGCACAGGAGTTGTCATTGGAGAATTTATTGAATGCAGGATATTTTTCTATGCAGAGATTGCCGGAGCTTAAGTTGTATGTAAATGCCTTAAGTGATGATAGTGTTATGCCGAAACAGAAGTTGATGTCGATTATAGAAGAACAAGAGGAAGAACAAAGAAAGATTGCGATGATTAAACAGCAGGCACAAATGATGCAGTATCGAGCAAGCCAATTTTTGAATAGTGATGTGGATTCGCAAGCAATGCAAATCGATGAGGCAAGTAGAATACCAAATGAAAATGTTGAACAAGTTGTATAACACTAGAGAAGAAGTCTAGTGATTTTTTTATGTCCAAACCATGTGTATGACTTTAAACTGCTATCAAGAGACTATAGTCGACAGACTTAAAATGGAGGAATTAAATGGATGAAGATGAAATGTTAGAAACAACTAACGAAACTGAAAATGTAGATACTCGGGGCTACAGAAGAAATCGAGGCAGAGGAGACTAGTAATCCTTCTGAATTTACTGACAAAGTAGAGGAAGAAAATAAGCTAGAATTTACTCAAAAAGAGTTAGATAGATTTGTCAAAGATAGATTATCAAGACAAGAAACAAAAATTCGCGAGGAGTTTGAACAGAAGTATGGCAGATTGGAAACAATTGTGAATGCTGGACTTCGGAACGAATAATTTGGAAGATGCCACGGAAAAAATGGCGAATTTTTATAAGGAGCAGGGGGTTGAAATTCCTGAGGCAAAGTTGACACGAAGGCAAGAAGAAATATTGGCGGACGCGGAAGTGAAAGACATTATTGAAGATGGATATGATGAAATTGTAAAGAATGTTGATTATTTGGCGAGAAAAGGCGCAGATAAGATGACGTCAAAAGAAAAACTGGTATTTACAAAACTTGCTGAGGAGAGAACAAGGCAAGAGGGGATGAGAGAACTTGCGGAAATTGGAGTAGGTAAGGAAGTTTTGGAGGATAAAGAGTTTATTGAGTTTTCTAACAAATTAAATCCTAACCTTTCTATGAAAGAAAAGTACGAGATGTACGAAAAATTAAAACCAAAAAAGAAAATTGAAACAATGGGAAGTATGAAGGGGAATAATTCGAAGGATACAGGGATGAAGGAGTTTTATTCGTTCGAGGAAGCAAAAAAACTGACTCGTGAAGATTACTTGAAGAATCCTAAGCTTTTGGATATTGTGCAAGCTTCAGCTTCTAAATGGAATTAAAAAAAGAAGAAGGGAAAGTGATAAAATATGGCAGTAGAACATTTTTTAAGAGAGGTATGGTCAACAAAAATCCAAATGGGATTAGACTTAGAGGCGAATTTAGTATCGCATTGTACGAAAGAATATGAAGGAGAGGCAAAATATGCAAAAACGGTAAGAATTTTAGCAGTAGGTGAACCAACAATAGATGGATATCATGGAACTGTGGATTATGAAGATATGGATGATGAAAAGCAAAACTTGGATATTGATATTCAAGAGTTTTTCTCTTTCAAAGTTGATGATGTAGACAAATCTCAAAGTATGCCGGGATTGGATACAGCATACCAAAAAAGAGCGGTAAAAAGATTAGCACAAAGAAGGGAAGTTTATGTAGGAAGATTAGTTGCTGGAAAATTATTAAATACAGCAGATGAGGCAAAAGCAACATATTCTGCAACAACAGATACAGTTTTGATTCCATATAAGGATTATTACACAAAGGTTGGAAGTAAATATAAAAGAGTTAAAAAGCCTGTACTAGCAGATATTTCAAAATATTATGAAATAACGGCAGGTAATTTTAAAGAGGGAGCTGAAAATGTAACAACAGCAACAGCAAAAACACAAGCTGCTGTGAAAACTGCAATTGATGAAGCATTGACTAATTTGAGATTGAGAAATAATAGCGAGGGTGGTTATTTAGAGATTGATCCTGTAACTTACAATACTTTTAAAAATAATTTGGTTGAGTTGTCGACAAACAATCCAGAAATGATAAGAAAAGGTGTTGTAGGTATGTATGATAGTTATACAGTAACTAGAACAAATGCGATTTGTAGAGATAAATCAAAATACTATTGTTTTGCACATAGTGGAACAGCAATTGCTTTTGTTGGTCAAATTAATGAAGTTGAAGCTTTAAGGTTAGAGTCAACATTTGCAGATGGTATTAGAGGACTTGATACATATGGAATGAAAATTATAGCACAAGAGGAATTAGAAAGAATTGATATTCCAGCCTAAATTGAAGAGAGGTTTATCCTCTCTTTTATATGCCATAAAGGAGAATCTGGTTCGAATCCAGAGATGGTAGAAGGAGATTAAAATTATGAAAAAAGAAGTATATGTTTTGTTGCCAGAAACGAAATGCTGGTATGGAGTTAAGGTTGGAAAGAATACAAAATTAACATTTGAGAACGAATTTGTTAAACAAAAAATTGAAGATTTAGTATTATATTCAGATACGATAGAAGAAAACGAAGAATTTAAAAGTGAAGTTTATTTAAAAGTAAATTTAAGAGAAGGAGATATTTTGTTACTAGAAGAAGAAAAAAGAGGATATTTTTTGCCAAGAGATATACCGATTGGAACAATTGATGAAGCTTTTAATGAACTTGATTTTTTAAGAAAGCAAATTGATAAAATAAAGGAGTAGAGTATGACTTTAGAAGAATTTAAGGGGAAAGTTTATCAGTTAATTGAAGAATATAATGAAAATGCAGAGGATTTGACGGATGACCAAGATTTGTCGGCTAAGATGAATAGTGTGATAAATAACGTTATGAATGAAGTGGCAAGGATAAAGAAAATAGATAGCTATGTGGCAATGAATATTGAGTTTGAGGATGGCGAAAATTTTCGTATGATTGATTTGAAGGATGTTGATAAAAAACTGTATCAAATTAATGTGATTCGTGGTGTGGAGTCTCAAGTTGATGGAACAAAGATAATCTTTTTTACAGAAGGAAAGGCACATATTTTTTATTATAAATACCCTGTTCAAATTGATGAGGAAACAGATGATGATTATGTGTTTGAACTGGATAATGAGTGCTTAGAGATAATGGTTTACGGTGTGGCAGGAGATTTATTGAAGGCAGATGTTTCGGCAAATTATGGAAAATTGTATTCGGAAAGATATGAACAGATGCTACAGCGTTTAGATCCAAGAAGAGCAATGGGAAGTTTGTATATAGATGGGGGAATTAGTATATGAGTTCTACGTTGAGTAGTCAAGCTAGTCGGAGGATTGATTTTTCGAGAGTATAAAAAGTTTTGTGGGGTTGATTTTAGTAATCGTAGAGATGAGGTATCTTTGATTCGTTCGCCAGAAGCCCTAAATATGTGGAAGAATTATAAAGGAAGTAATGGACTTTGTGTGGAGACAAGACCTTGCACGGAATTTGTGAGGGAATATGATGACAAGATTTATGGAATGTATTTTTATAATGGGCATAGAATTGTTCATTCGGGTAAGAAGTTGTATGATAACGAGAAAGTTATTTTTGAAGATTTGGCGGAGGAAACAAGTATATTTTTTATTTTTAAGGGATTACTTTACATTAAAGATGGTAAAAAGTATTTGGTGTATGATGGAAAAGAGGTCGAAGATGTTGCAGGATATATTCCGACAACGACGATTAGCAAGAGCCCAAGTGGAAATGGAAAAGTTTATGAGGATGTAAATTTGCTGACTGGGATTCGAAAGAATCAGTTTTGCGCAGATGGAAAGTCGACAGAGTATTTTTTGGATGTGGAGAGTTTTGATGAGGGGTCAAGGGTTCGAGTTTGGGTGAATGGTTCTGAATTGAAAAGCGGTTTTATAGCATATCCACAAAGTGGGAAGGTTGTTTTTGCTAAAGCACCTGAAAAACCGATGACAGATGGGCAAGATAATGTAATTGTGCAGTTTGAAAAAACGATAAAGGGTTATCGAGAGAGAATAGAGGGTTGTAAATTAGTTGAGGTTTTTGATAATCGAGTGTTTTTTGCAGGAAATCCAGAGTTTCCAAATATGCTTTGGCATTGTTCTTTAGATAATCCATGCTATTGTAGTGATTTGGATTACTACACAGAAGGGACAGAGGATTCGAAGATTAAGGCGTTGGTGGCTGGAAATAATAGTTTGTGGGTGATGAAGGAGCCTTCGCAGTCGAATACGACGATATTTTACCATAATCCGGTTGTAGATAGTGAGTATGGAAAGATTTATCCAAGTACACACTCTAGTATTTCGATAGGTTGCGTGGCGACAGGAATTAATTTTAATGATGATATTTGCTTTTTTAGTTCCAGAGGCATGGAGAGTATTTCAGGAGATGTGACGACGGAACAGGTGGTTGTACATCGAAGTTCTTTAGTGGATAGCCGATTATTGAATGAAACAAATTATAATGATTTGATATTGACGGAGTGGGAAGGCTATTTATTGGTTATTATTGATAATAAAATATACTTAGCGGATTCGAGGGGAAAGCATACGCTAAATGACCATTGGGAGTATGAATGGTTTTATTGGGAATTGGAGGAAAAGATTTCAAGTGCTTTAGTAAAAGATGGAGTGCCTTTTTTATGTAGTGAGAATAAAATCTTTTCGTTGACAAATCAGGCAGAGGATAGAGAGATTGTGTCTTATTGGTGTACGATGGCAGATGAGATGAATTATCCGCAAATGTGGAAGACGACGAATAAGAAGGGGACTGTGGTTGATTGTGAGGGAGAAAAAATCACGTTATTAGCAAGAAGAGATAGTGAGAATTTTGCTAAGATTGGAACTTACAATACGAAGGGAAAAGGATATTTTAAACCACGCATTAAGGCGAAGAAGTTTAAGAGTGTGAGTTTGAGGTTTGAGTCCGAGTTACCTTTTGCATTATATTCGTGTACGCTGGAGGCTTATATTGGAAATGTGGTGAAGAGGTAGAAAAATTTGAAAAAAGTATTGATTTTTTAGAAAAACTCTAGTATAATATAAATAAGAGTTAAGAGTTAGTAACCATTCACATTACTCATCAATCTTAATTCAAAAGTATTAATTGAAATGTTTCTCATTATCAAGGGAACAAAAAAGACTAGAGTTGCACCTCTAGTCTTTTGCTTTAGTCGAACTTCTCAAGGATTTTAAGAATAAGTACTAAAACAAGAACTTTAAGTATATGATTGAAATGTTTTCCCAAGATTATCACCTCCTTTCGGAGTGGGAACAAATGAATTATATAACAGAGAACTAAAACAATCAAGAGTAAAATTTTAAAGATTATGGAAAACACTAGAGAAATCTGGTGTTTTTTGTTGGGCAAAAAAAGAAAGGAGCGTAAAGATATGAGTTCAATTGATTATAATGATGAGCGTTTTGCTCAGGTTGAGGCGCAGAAACAAGCGACGATGAATAAGGTTTCGGATACTTATAATGGAATGATTGGAAATACGGATTCGTACTATAATGATTTGAAACAGGCGACGCAAGATTATGAGACGAAACAGACGGAGTTACAACAGGCGAGGACAGATCAAACTATTAAAGAGATTAATCAAAATAAGGAACAGGCAGAGAAGGATTATTTGAAAGAGCAGAAGGCATCGTATGCGGATTATGCAAAACAGACGAATGCTTATGGCGCAAATGCGGAACAAATGGCGTCGGCAGGTCTTGCTGGTTCTGGATATAGTGAGAGTTCTAAGGTGAGTATGTATAATACCTATCAAAATCGTTATGCGGTGGCAAGGGAGAGTTATAATCAAGCAATACTCAATTATAACAATCAAATTGCACAAGCAGAACTTGCTAATAGTAGCGTTTTGGCGGAGATTGCTTTTAATTCACTTCAAAAACAATTAGAACTTGCTTTAGAAGGATTCCAGTATAAGAATACATTACTAACAAATAAATTGAATACAGAACTTGATGTAGATAATAGTTACTATACACGTTATCAAGATGTAGTGAATCAACTAAATACGGAGAGGGCATTTGATGAACAGGTAAGACAATTTAACGAGCAGATGGCATATCAAAGACAAAGAGATGCGGTGGCGGATAGCCAGTGGCAACAACAGTATGCATTGTCGGTAAAAAAAGCAAACGCCTCTAGTTCTAAGGTAAAAACTAATTTTTCGGACAATAATCTTGGAACTGGGGGCGATTTTTCGAGCAATACAAATTCAAGTAGAATAAGTGCTTTAAGCAATGATACGATTGGTTTAAATGATAACGGAAAAAGATACTCATTTTCGTTAACTGAAGATACAAAATTTAAAGATATTGTGGATTGGGCAAAAAGGAATGGAGTAACTTTGACAGAAGAAGAGTTATACGAACTAGGTGGAGTCTTTTCACAAGGAGGAAAGTAAAATGGCATTTGACTTAAGTAAATTAAAAAAAGATAAGGCATATCAAGATAAAAAAAGTGTTGTTCTTGCACCAGTTGTAAAGAAAGAGAGTATTTCTACACAAACAGTAAATAGTACTCAGGTTGCAAAAAATATTTTGGGCGAAGAAGATATTCAAAAAATGACATTTCAAAAGATGAATGCCCCTAGTACAGGATATAGAAACACTAATAAGAAAAACACAAACAATGTAATGCCTATAGTTACTAGTAATAATCAATCTAAGGTAGAATTAAATAATGCTAAAGATGAAAAAATGATAACACCTTATCAAGAAAATAAAAATGTTACGAAAAAGAAGCCAAAAAACCCTAATGAAGGCACATATTTTACAAAAGGCGCTTTTGAGGATGGATATCAGCTGGGAGATGTGACCAAAACAATTTTAGGTACTTCGGCAGATGTTGCGACGAATGTTACTAAAGGAATTATGGGAATAGGAGAAAGCGTTGGAGATGTTATTAATTTAGGCGTTGCGCGTCAAGCAGAAAGAAATGGAAATACGGAAAAGGCAGAAGATTATAAAAATAGAGCAACAGCTAATTCTGTTGAAGATTTCTTTGGGCGGTAATTATTCTAGTGGATTTTCTGGAATTGATAAAACAAGCCAAAAAGTTGGAAAGATGAATCGTGCAATCCAGAAGAACTCTATTTCGGGTCAAAAATTAGATTCTGTTGAGAGTTCTTTAGGATATGTAGGTGGAATGGTTGCTTTGCAGGCTTTGGGTGTTCCATGGCAAGTGACTTCTGGTACGAGTACGTTTGGAAATGAAATGACGGAAGCGATTGGGCAAGGAGCTAATTGGAAGGATGCGACAATATCTTCTTTAATTTCGACAGGTGCTGAGGTTGGTTCAGAGTATTTGTTTGGTGGAATAAAATTGCCGGGAACAGGAAAGACGCTAGATGCAATTATTGATAAAAAGGTTTTAGCAAAGGCAAGTAGCAATGTTACAAAATCGTTGATGAAATATGGAATTGATATGGCAGGCGAAGGAATTGAAGAGGTTATTTCTAGTTTAGGACACGCTATTGGAAAAGGAATAACTTATGGGAAAGAAGACGATAGCATAGAAGGAAGATTGAAAGGAATTTATAAAGCACTAGCGGACGAAAATTTTGTAGATGATTTTGTTGCAGGAGCAATTTCCTCTGGCGTATTAGGGGCAGGAAATGTAAAGAGTTCAATTAAAAATCGTAATCAGTCTACACAAAGCGAGATTAAAGCGTTACAAGAACATTATGATAACACAAATGATATTGCTTTAAAATCAACGCTTGCAAAACAAATAGAAGAAGTTGGTCAGAATGCCACAGAAACGCAAAATAACGAACTTTTACAAAACAATAGACAAATTACTCAAGCAGACAATAAAGTGGCTCAAAATGGAAATATGGAGCAAATACAGCCAAACAATCAAGAGCAAGTAAGAATTGATAGTGAAAATTTTGCCAAACAAGTTGACGCAGTAAAAAATGGGACTTTTTCTAAAGAAGGTATGTTAACATTAGGAAAAACGCCACAAGTATTAAAAGATATTGGGTTGCCAAATTTACCAATCACAATGACACAAAAACATTTAGATACGATAATGAATGAAAGCGGTAAATATAAGAATGCTAACTATCATGGTTTGGGTGAAGATATCATAAAACAATTACCAGAAGCAATTAATCATCCATTGGATATTGTAAAGTCAAATACAAAAGATGACAGCATTGTTCTAACAACACATTTAGCAGACAAAGAGAATAGGACAATTATTGCAAGTATTAAAATTGATGGAAAAGGGTTAGTAAATGACGTTATTATAGATACTAACGTAATGACAAGTGCTTATGGTAGAAACAATTATGAAAAATGGATGGACAAAAATTTAGAGGACGGAAATTTACTTTATGATATAGATAGAGGAGTAATAAAAAAAGTTACCAATCCAAGGTTACAATTACCTAACATTAGTAACTCCGTAGATACAAATGACAATGTATCTACTTCTAATACTATTATACCACAAAATGAAAATAAAATGCAAGTCCTAAATGAAAAAAATA
>CAOJUE010000031.1 GCA_948443845.1 uncultured Eubacteriales bacterium
AATCTTAAAATAATTTTCACTTTTTAGGGTGTCCTAATCAAAAATTATTGACACTGTTTTCAAAAATCTCTTTCGAAGTCTAAAATATGAGAATTTATTTTTATGTTCTATCCATATTGTTATTCAAAAATTTCTAATAGAATTTTTAATTCAAATCTTGCAAAAAAATTTTCATTGATGCTTTAAATGTTAATAAAAATTGGTAGCGCCTATTCACACTACCAATTTTATTTTTTAATCTTTTAGCAAGATTGGTGTCCTTAGGAGAGGATTTAACTGCACATTTCTTAATCGAATCTTATCTTCTTTTGAAATATTCAACAAATACTCATACCATTCATACACATCTTTCGGCTTTTTACCGGACATCAAATTATGTGGTACACCACACAAAGACATGATAAACGGCTTATTTTGTGTGACGCATGCTCGCACGACGTGTTCTGTCGCATCACACGGCTCCTGTGCCACAACCACGTCAAAATCGCTCAAATCATAATGCAAATCAAATCTTGCTTGCAAGCATACAATTTTTTCTACATCTTGTTTTGGCAATTCAATTTTGGGGTCTATGCAAGTCATGCAAAATCCCTCTGCTGCAAGCATTTTTGACAATCGAAACGTTCTGCCACAACCGACTTCTAAAACTTTTTGAGCATTTTTTCGGTGCAATTTTTTTGCCAAATATTTCGCAAAATATTCTTGCCGAGACAGCATTCCCAAACACCATAACTTGAAATCAAAATATTCATCTGATATGGTGTTTCTTTCTGGCTTTTTGATTTCTTTCCGAATTTTGCAAAACTGCTCTTCGGTCAATTCGTTTGGATTTAAGGCTTGGTATCCCTCTAGTTTCCGTTCTTGTAAATCCATTAGCAATCTCCTTTTCAAAACAACTTTGTTTACGAGTTCCTAGCTTCTAACATGAATGATATACATAGTTTACCATAATTTTTCAAAAAAGTCAACTCTTTCAAAAAAAGATTTATCTCCTCAAAAAATTTCTTGTATTAATTTCCTCACTCTTGCGTATAATGAAATAAAGAATTAAAGGAGGCTACTACTATGAAAATATGCAAGAAAATCATTGCTCTGTTTTTCATTCTCGTTTTTTTAGGAACTCAAAGTTGTCTTTGCGTCGATAGTTTTATTTGGGATGATTCGATTTTACCAACTAGTGGAGAAAATGCAACTGGCAATTTTCTAAATTTGGAATCAGGAAGCGCTATTTTAATTGAGCAAAATAGCGGAAAAGTTTTATATGAACACAATATACACGAACAATTACGCCCTGCAAGTGTTACAAAGGTTATGAGTATTCTTCTCATTATGGAAGCCTTGGATAGTGGCAAAATTTCTTTGACCGATTCGGTTCCCTGTTCGGAAAATGCAAGTCATATGGGTGGCTCGCAAATTTGGCTTAATGAAACGGAAAGTTTAAGCGTTGACGAAATGCTAAAAGCCATTTGTGTCGTATCTGCCAATGACTGCGTTGTGGCAATGGCGGAATTCTTGGCTGGCTCAGAGGAAAT
Organism: uncultured Eubacteriales bacterium; assembly: GCA_948443845.1. Classification (GTDB taxonomy): domain Bacteria; phylum Bacillota; class Clostridia; order TANB77; family CAG-508; genus Scatovivens. Next base: position 1,533 of record CAOJUE010000031.1, read on the forward strand.
TTTCGTAGAACAAATGAATGCACGCGCCAAAGAACTTGGCATGAATGATACACACTTTGTAAACTGTCATGGAATTGATGAAGATGGTCATGTAACGTCCAGTTACGACATTGCCTTAATGTCACGCGAACTTTTGACCAAACATCCTTCTATCACCCAATATACAACGATTTGGATGGATTCTCTTCGTGAACGGAAAGTCAGAATTAACCAATACCAATAAATTGGTCAGAACTTATCAAGGTTGTACTGGTTTGAAAACGGGTTCAACAAGCCTTGCGTTATATAATTTATCTGCAAGCGCTACGAGAAATGATTTATCGTTAATTGCTGTCGTTTTAAAAGGTCCGACTTCCGAAATTCGCTTTTCAGAAGCGAAAAAACTGTTAGATTATGGTTTTGCCAATTTTAGTTACACCAAAACTTCTACGGCAGGCGACTTTTTGCAAACGGCTGATGTGCAAAAAGGTACGACCCAAAATGTTAATTTAGTTTATCAATCCGATTCTGGGGCACTTGTCAAAAATTCGGAAAATGGAAATATCACATCAGAAGTAACTTTGAATGAAAACATCAGTGCACCAATTGCTGTGGGTGATGTTTTGGGAAATGTCAATTTTTACTTAAATGACGAGCAAATTGCTTCGGTTAATCTAGTCGCAGAAAACAGTGTTGATAAAATTACGGTCATGAATTTGTTTGGCATGATAACAGAATTTTGGGCAAATCTATTCCGATAAAATCGAAAAATCCATACTTTTTTAGCAAAAGGTATGGACTTTTTTTGATTTTTTGTGTATGATAAATTTAAATTTGGATTTTTAGGAGGAATAAAAATCATGACAAAATTATTCAAAATAATGGCTCTATTTACGCTTTTGAGTTCTATTTTTACATATGCAAACGCAGATACTACCAATTTATATAACGATATCGAAAACGAAACAGCCAATACAACCTCAGATGATTCTGCTGAAAATACGACAACTGATAATGAAATTGGCGAATTAGAAGAAGATAACGATTTAACTGGAGAAGACGTTTCATCTAATGTTAGAAGTTCTACACCAAGTGCTAATGCTGCCAATATTAATACACTTTCTTCAATTTCAGAAGCCAATTTGGGTCTAAATAATATTTTATGCATCATTTTAATCGCCATTGGTGTTTTGATTGTTTTACTAGCCATTGCGATATTGATTCGATTAAAAAAATAGTAAAAAAACGCTGTTTCGACAGCGTTTTTTAATTCATAATCACCAAAAGCAACAAAAGCGCTACTACAAAAGCAGTTCCAATCATTGCCAAAACGTTTAAAGTTCCATTCGTTTTTTCTTCATTTTTACAAAATTGGTAAAAGACCTCATAAATTCCTAGTCCCAAAAGTCCACCCAATGTATTGGTAATCAAATCCGTAATGTCTGTAGCACCAATTGCAAGAACATATTGCATAATTTCATAGGTTAAACTAATTCCTGCAATTATCCCAATTTTTTTGCCAATTTTAATATTCCTTTTTAGCATTTGAAAATATAAGCCAACTGGAATAAAAACAATAATGTTATCAATAATTTCGTCAAAATCAACTTTACCGTTTATGATAACGGATTCTCCAAAAGGCACTAAATTGATATGACGTATAGTATACAAATTTTCAAAAGAAAATTGCATTTTAAATACAATAATCCATGTCAAAATGATGAGGTATAGAATGGCAAGAAACAAAGTTATTTTTTTCTTTTTCATTGATATTTTCTCCTTTATTTTAAATTTTGAAGAATTCCTTTGGCTATAGCTTTGGCGTATTCTTCTAAATGTTCATCAAGTAACTGATTGTCTTTTGTGTTGCTAATGAAGCCAAGTTCAATTAAGCAACTCGGCATTTTTGTATTGCGATTGACAAAATAATTGCTTCCATTATTATCACTTGTGCCACTTTTTACGCCACGATTTGTTTGGATTTTGGTTTGGTTAAGTTCATTTAAAATGTCGGTTGCCAATTTTTCGGAAATTTCGTCACTTTCGTTATTAATCCAAATTTCTATGCCATCACCGCTTTTGGCGCTGTTTCGATGAAAAGAGACAAACAAGTCGGCTCTTTTCCAATTGGCAATTTGGCAACGTTTTTGCAAAGGCACAAAGGTGTCATCTTTTCGTGTCAGAATGACTTTGACGTTTTGTTTTTCAAGTTCTTTTTTTACTTGCAAAACAACGTTTAAATTATCGTCTTTTTCGTAGCGTTTGCCATTGGCAGAAACAGAGCCGAGCATCGTGTCCGCCATGCCCGGCGTCTAAACAGACAATGAGTTTTTTGTTTTGTTGGTAAATAAAAATGGCTATTACAATTAATATTATGATTAGAAGGATTGATTTTGATTTGGTGTGTGTTTTTCTTTTCATATTTGGTTCCTTTGTTATGGTTTGTGTGGGGGATGGGCATGATGCCACATGCCCCTACAGGGTATTGAATGTTAATTCGATCTTGAATAAATCGCCATCGATTTTTAGAGAGAGGATTCCGTTTTGTAATTCGGCTAGGCTTTTGGAAATGGAGATTCCGTAGCCCGCTTCCGTTCGGTTGTTCTGGATTTGTCGCCACGAACGAAACGTTGCATTAGTTCTTCTTCTGAAATATTTAACACGTCTTTTGAAATATTTTTGACAGCGATTTGCACTTTTTGGCCTTTTGGCAAAACATCGATGTACACACGCGAATGTTCCATACTGTATTTCGAAACATTGCTGAAAATATTTTCAATAATACGATACATATAACGATTATCTGCATGAATATAAATTTCTTTTTCTGGAATATTGGTCACAATTTGCAAGTTCTTGGATTGAAATTTATCCTCGAATTCGCCAATCGACTGTTTGATTAATTCCGCTATATTGATTTTTTCCATATTTAGTTTGACATTGCCAGAGGAGGCTTTTGACGCTTCCAACAAATCTTCCGTTAATTTTTTTAAGCGTTGCGATTTATTATCCAAAACTTCCATATATTCTTTGGCTTTTTCGTTTTCAATTTCTTCTTTTTTTAGCAAATCTACATAATTGATAATTGAGGTAAGTGGAGTTTTGATATCGTGTGAAACATTCGTAATCAATTCTGCCTTTAATCTTTCACTTTTGATGCCTTCTTGAATGGCATTTTGAAATCCATTAGAAATATCATTTAAGTATTTCACGGCTTCTTGAAATTCGCTTGTAAAATCTTCTGGATTTAGTTTTGCTGTATTGTTGCCTTCATACATTTCTTTCAAATGATTTTCAATTTTCGTATAGCAATTAATTCTTTTGACAATTTGGTAAAAAATGTAACCTGCTAAAGCCAAAGCTAGTAGAATACCAAATCCATCCCAAATTCCAATTAAGAAAATTGCAATAATGATATAACCAACAATTACAACACCTAATTTTTTAACAAGGTCTTTTGAAAAAGTTGTTTCATGCCATACATTTTTTAATTGATTCATCGTCTTTTTGCAAAGATGATAAAACCATCTGCAAGCTTTATAAAACCAAGTATTTTTTAGCAAAGTTTTGGCTTTGATTCTTTTAACAGTTGTATCAAAGATAACAGCACAAATGATGTAACAAACGATGTACAACATTACTAAAATGCTAACAAATAATTCCATATCTTCATTCAAATTAAGCATTTCGCTTGGAATCGCAATTCCCATTCCTAAAATTCCAAATCCGATTAACAAAATCAATAAAATGATTTCATAGGGGATTTTGTCTAAATCATTCAAGTCAATTTCCGGTTTTCCTTTTGTATGACCAATGCTGACAATTAAATAGAGTCCAATGATTAATAAAATACTTGTGCACGCTGGTAACACAACATAAATATTAATGCCTAAATCGCCATAAGTATTGATAAATTCTTTCAAAAATGCGTCGCCTGGATATTCTTTCAATTCTTCTTTATAGGAACTGTAAATATTAAAATCTTGAATATGGGTGGTAAAATATTCACACGTTTCTTGTATTTCTGGAGTTTCGTAAACTTCTTCCATTTCGTCAGGTTCTACAACTTCTAATTCAATAGTTGTTTTGTTTTCTGAATGTTGTTTTTCTACTTTATAATAGTTGTTTTCAAAATCATCAAAATATTTAATGGCTTTGTTGGTTATCACGTCCGAATCTGCTTCAATATTGCCTGCTAAAATGTTCACTTTTTTGGCATTTTCATTTTGGGAAATAAATTGCTGAATTTTTGCAATGGTATTGGTTTCAGCTGTCAATTCGACATTGGTAAATGCTTTATTTTGGTATACAATCAAAGCATAACAGTCTTTAATTTCAGTTTCATAACTTTGGTAGTCTGGCAAATACGCAATTTGGATTTCGCCATCATAGCAAGTTGGATACGATTCATTTTGGTAAATCAAGCGATTAGCAAAATGCGATAAAATATTCATATATCTTGAAACAAATCGGTCTGTTGCAAAATAGTTCTTTTCATTGATATCATTTGTATAATTTTGTACATAATAGGACATAAAAGATAAAATCATAACTGCTACAATAATAGGAATTAGAATGTAACAGATAATTTTTAATAATTTGCTTTCTTTCATAGGTTTCCTCCTTTTTGGATTTGGGACGATGTGGGCATCGTCCCCTACAGTTTTTCAATTTTGTATCCAATTCCCCAAATTACCTTGAGATATTTGGGGTCTTTAGGATTAATTTCAACTTTTTCGCGAATATGACGAATATGGACCGCAATAATATTTTCTGCGCCATAGGCGTCTTCTTCCCAAACATTTTTATAGATTTGCTCAATGGAATAAACACGACCTTTATTTTGAATGAGAAATTTTAAAATGTTGTATTCGGTTGGCGTTAGTTTGATTTCTTGGTCGTCTACAAGAACCTTTTTTAAGGTATCGTCAATCACAAGTCCGCCAGATTGATAGATATTTTCATTTTCTTCTCCGTGAATTAATGTTTCCTAGTTTAGTATATCTTCGAAGACTGGAATTGACGCGTGCAATTAATTCAAGTGGGTTAAATGGTTTGGTAACATAATCATCTGCCCCGAGATTCAATCCATTGATTTTGTCTTCATCTTCGGACTTAGCAGATAGCATAATCACTGGTATGGATTTTTCTGCTCGAATTTTCGTCAATGTTTCTGTACCATCCATAATCGGCATCATGATATCTAAGATTATCAAATGTACCGTATGTTTTTTTAAAATTTCTAGACACTGTTTTCCATCATATGCTTTTAAAACTTGGTAACCTTCTTTCGTCAAATAAATTTCAATTGCTTTGACAATTTCCTTATCATCATCACAAACTAAAATGTTGTACATTTTCTTTCTCCTTTTCCTTTATAGAAAATTAGCTTACGCTATTTTCAAGTTATTCATAACTCACTTTTGTTCGAACGATTAACTTAATTATATCACAAATTTATTAAGAAAAAATAGAGAAATTATTAAGATTTTATTAATAAAAATGGCATTTAATGAGGAAACAAAGAAATAACAACAAGTTGCTAGCTAAAACGATTTTCAAAATGATAGTTGAAAAAAAATCTACTTCGTGATACAATAAACCTAATTAATATAAAGGAGGAAACGATGAGTACTATTTTATTAAAAAATGGAACAGTAATTGACTACGCAAGCAAAACACAAGAAAAATTAGATATCCTAATTGAAAACGACCAAATAACAAAAATAGCAAAAGAAATCAATGCACAGGCTGATAAAACAGTCGATTGCACGAACCTTTACATCATGCCAGGAATGATTGACATGCATTGCCACTTAAGAGAGCCAGGAGGAGAGCATAAAGAAACCATTGAAACAGGTTCCAAAAGTGCAGTAAAAGGCGGATTTACTACAATTTGTCCAATGCCAAACACGAATCCAACGCCAGACTCTCCAGAAGTATTAGAGCGAATCATTCATGAAGCCAAAAGGGTAAACTTATGTAACGTACTTCCTTACTCCAGCGTAACCAAAGGGGAAAAAGGCGAAGAATTAGTTGATTTTCCAAGCCAATTAGAAGCAGGAGCCATTGCGTTTTCAGACGACGGAATTCCGCTTACCAACTCTTTGAATATGCGAAAAGCCATCATTGAAGCAGACAAATTGGGGACTTTTGTATCGTCCCACTGTGAAGATAAATTTGTTGGAGCAGGAGCGATTAACGCAGGAAAAATCGCAGACGAACTTGGTGTGCAAGGTGTTTATCCAGAAGCCGAAGAAATTATGGCGGCTCGTGAAATCGTCATTGCAAGCACAAACAATGCACATGCCCATATTTGCCATATCAGTACCAAGGGAACCGTTGCTTTAGTCAGAGATGCCAAAGCAAGAGGTGTAAAAATAACTTGTGAAACATGCCCACATTACTATAGTTTCACAGTAGAAGAAGTCAAAACTTCAGGCGTCAACGCCAAAATGAATCCTCCTTTACGAGAAGAAGAAGACAAGCAAGCCATCATTGGTGCGCTAAAAGACGGAACAATCGACAACATCATTACAGACCACGCTCCACATGCCAAAGAAGAAAAAGCCAAAGGCTTAGCCACCGCTCCAAATGGAATTATCGGCTTTGAAACAGCCTTAGCAGCGACCATCACAAATCTAGTGGAACCAGGACACATTTCTTATCTTGATATGGTAAAATTAATGTCCTACAATCCTGCCAAACTATTGAAAATCGACAGAGGAGAGATAAAAGAAGGAGCAATTGCTGACTTGACAATTTTCAATCCAAACGAAAAATATACATACGAAGAAGCAAGCATTGCTTCCAAATCTAAAAATACACCATGGATTGGCAAATCATTGCAAGGCAAAGTGCAATATACCATTGTATCAGGTGATATAAAATATGATGCAAATGATACGGAAATTGCATAAACATAACATTGTTCTGATATCAGAATAATACTATACAAAACTGCTATATTATTCCAACAACGGAACAATATAACAAAATATTGAATATTATTTTGAAAACGGAATAATACAAGTTAATGCTTTATATTTAGTAAGAAAGGAAAAAACAATGAATGCAATCGATCAATTAATCAACAAAATAAAAGAAAAAAATAATCCAACCGTAATTGGTTTAGACCCAAAATATGACCAATTACCAAATTGTATCAGGCAAAAATACGAAAAAACACCAGAAGGCGTGGCAAAAGCAATCTTAGAATTCAACCAAACGTTAGTTGACAATGTCTGTGACATCATTCCAGCAGCCAAAGTACAAATTGCTTTTTACGAAATGCTAGGTTTGCATGGAATGCAAGCATTTTACGAAACTTGTAGATATGCCAAACAAAAAGGCATGATTGTCATGGTAGATGCCAAAAGAGGGGACATAGGTTCAACCGCAGAAGGCTACTCCAATGCCTTTATTGGCAAAACCAAAATCGAAGACAAGCTGTATGGAAATGACAATATCGATTTTGTAACGGTCAATCCTTATTTGGGAATTGACGGAGTCAAGCCATTTATCGAAGATTGCAAAAAATATAATAAAGGAATTTTCGTTTTAGTAAAAACCTCTAATCCGTCTTCTGGCGAATTACAAGATTTGAAATTAGAAAACGGAAAAACCATTTACGAAACCGTCGGAAATTTAGTTGAAAATTGGGGAGTAGAATTGGTTGGCGAAAACGGCTACAGTAGTATAGCAGCAGTAGTTGGGGCAACTTATCCAGAGCAACTAAAATCATTGCGAGCCCAAATGCCACATACCTTTTTCTTAATCCCAGGCTATGGCGCACAAGGAGGAAAAGCAGAAGATATTGCCTTAGGCTTCGACCAAAAAGGTTTAGGAGGAATTATCAACGCTTCCAGAAGTTTAATGTGTGCCTATAAATCAGACCGTTGGAAAGACCAATTTTCTGACGAAGAATTTGGAAAAGCAACTCGCGCAGAAGCGATTCGCATGAGAGATGAATTAACGGGAGTCATTCAAAGATAGGAGAATTGATATGATTCAAGGAAAAGATTATATTGGTGTTGGCTGTGGAGCCTTTATCTTAAATGATAAAGGGGAATTATTGTTGCAACTTAGAAATAAAGCACCAGAAAAAGAATATTGGTCAATTCCGGGTGGAAGAGTGGAACTGTTTGAAACTTTTGAAAACGCGGTTAAAAGAGAAGTCAAAGAAGAAACGGGAGTTGAAATTGAAGTAATTCGTTTACTAGGAATTTGTGACCATATCATAAAAAATGAGGAAAAACATTGGGTTTCACCAAGTTATTTGTGCAAAATCACAGAAGGTGAGCCGAAAATTATGGAACCGACCAAGCATTTGGATATGCAATGGTTCTCTTTAGACAATTTACCAGAAAAGATAACCATTACAACTCGAGATGCAATTCAAAATTATCAAAAATTACAAGAAATGTAAGCGGAGAAATTATGGAAAAATTAAAGAAAAACTGGTCGATGGTTTTATTATTGCTTGCCATCGCTGGTTGTATGTTTATTTTAAATATTTCAACTCTCATTAGCCCAGACGACTACAGTTATGCTTATTCAATTGCTGGAGAAGACTTGAAAATAACGTCTTTTTCCGAATTCCTAAATAGTGCCAAAAGCATTTACATGGGGTGGACTGGCAGAGTGATTCCACATCTATTAGTGGGAATTTTTATGACCACCAGTTTATTGCCCCTAAAAATTATTAATTGCGTGCTATTTCTGATGTTACTGATTTATATAGCCAAATTTATTACACGAAAAAATTCGTATTTAGCCATCATTCTAGCCTTTGGCTTTTTTGTATATGGAAAAATGTTTGGCGAGAAATTTACTTGGATTTGTGGAAGTCTGAATTATTTATGGACCACGACATTTTTGATCATTTATTTATACCACATTTATGGCTATTTTGTAGAAGGCAAAAGCTTAACGAAGTGGCAAAAAATTATTTTGATCTTAGGTGGTTTTATCATTGGATTTTCGCATGAAGTAACTTCTTTTGTTGGCGGAGCATTTTGGGGGATTTTGTTTTTGGCAAATATTAAAAAAGTTTGGAAATCCAGTAAATCGGATAAGTTATTTTTCATTTTATCGATTCTACTATTTGGAATTGGTAGTATTCTTACCATAACGGCCCATGGAAATGTCGTAAGAAGCACCTTAGACGGCGGAAGCGATGGTTCGCCACTGGCGTGTCTGGGAAATTACCGAGATATCAAAGGGCAATTGCTCATCACAGCGATTTCAATGATCGTCATCTATTGCTTAAAGCAAAAGAAATTGTTAAAAAAGGAAATTTTGTATTTTCTATTGCCATGTGCGATTGCTACAATCCCATTTTCGATTATGGGATATTTTCCACCAAGATGTTTTGTGCCCTATGAGGCGCTTATTATTATTGTTGCAGGAACGAATGTGCAAGTGATTTGTGAGCATTTTAAGGAAGATAAAAAATGGATGATTGTAGTCGGTTTAATTGCAACAATCGTTGTATTTGCAAGAATGTTGCCGAATACCTATTCTGCGGTTCGTTATATTTTACCTTATAAAATTAAAGTAACGAAACAATTGGAAGAGGCGAAAGCCAAAGGCGAGAAAGATGTCGTGGTAAGCCGATTTCTATTTTTAGATAAAATTCATAGAGAAGATTTCATTAATATTGACAATTTTTTCATTGATTTTTCCACAGGACATGGCGTTAATGTGTATTTGTCGCTTTACTACAAATTTGACAGAATTCGTGCGATTAGCGATATTGATTATGTTGTTGAAATCGATACCGATATTACCGAAAATGTGGATTATGGCATTATCAACAAAGACACGCTAGAATTGATTAGTGTGGTAACTGCGAGCGATAAAATCTGCTTTGCAATTCCAAAAGCACAATATGGAACGTATGTTGTGGATTGTCGCGATAAAGATTTGAGAAGTCATGTGAAATCAGTTCAAATTCGTGGTGTTGGGGAGGAAATGGAAAATCCAGATTTGGAAAAATTAATTAATCAAGAACCATAGAGGCACCTTTCCCAAAAGAAAAAATAAACTGCAGAGACGCTGTTATAATGTGTCCTCTAAGAAAGGAAAATTATGTTATTCAATCACAAAGTCAAAGCCTATGCCTTTGTTGGACCATCAGGCACAGGAAAAAGTTACAGAGCCCAAATGGTGGCTGGTGAACAAGGAATTAAATACATTATTGATGACGGTTTATTAGTAAGCGAAAACGAAGTTTTAGCAGGAATTTCAGCTAAAAAAGCGCCAACCAAAGTCGAAACCGTACGAAATGCTGTATTTTATAGCGAAGACAAAAGAAAAGAAATGCAAGCCGCTATCAAAAAATATAAACCAGACAAAATATTGATTTTAGGTACCTCAGATGAAATGGTCAAGAAAATAGCCGATAGCTTAGAAATTGGACCGATTTTAGGTACAACTTACATCAAAGATGTTGCCACACCTGAAGAAATGGAAATGGCAAAAAACATCCGAGTGACCCAAGGAAAGCATGTGATTCCTGTGCCAACTTTTGCGATAAAAAAGGACTTTTCTGGCTATTTATTAGATCCACTTCAAATTTTCAAATCAAAAGGCAAAGGAAATAAACCATATATTGCGGAGAAATCAATTATTCGACCAACGTTTAGTTATATGGGAAATTTTAAAATATCGGATACGGTTTTCAAGCAAATTGTAGATGTTGTGGCAGAGAAAACGCAAAGCATTTATCGAGTTCATAGAACGATTATCAAAAAACATGAAGGCGTAGATGACGGAATTTATATTTATATTGAGGTGATTTTGGAATTTGGGTACAATGTTTCAGAAGCGATTCAAAAATTAAAATCTGCGCTTGTAAAAGATATAGAATATTTAACATCGATGAATGTATTAAGCACAGAAATCGTAGCAAAAGGCGTCCATGTGAACAAAGAATGATAATACACACAAATGTGAAAATCATGTGAAATAAATATGAAATTTAGGTAAATTTTTTTAAAAAGGAGAAAAACAATGGCATTTATTGTAGCAATTGATGGACCAGCAGGAACTGGAAAAGGAACCGTTACGAAAATCATTGCGAAAGATTTAGGATTAGTAGATATTGATACAGGAGCAATGTACCGATGTGTGGCTCTATATTCTTTGCAAAACCATGTAAATTTAGAGGATTCAGAAGAAATTGAAAAAATGTTTGAAAACATGAAAATTGATTTGCAAAAGGAAAATGGCATTCTCAAAGTATATTTAAACGATGAAGATGTATCTTCTATTATTCGAACTCCTGAAATTGACAAACAAGTTACAATTGTTAGTCCGATTCAGTTAATAAGGAGAAAAATGGTAGATTTGATGAGAGAAGTGGCAAAAGGAAAAAATGTGATTATGGAAGGAAGAGATATCGGAACAGCCGTATTTCCAAATGCTGATGTAAAAATCTATTTGGATGCAGAAGCAGAAGAAAGGGCAAGAAGAAGATATAAAGAAAATTGTCAGAAACACATTGATTGTACTTATGAGAACGTTTTAGAAGATATGATAAATCGAGATAAAACAGACCTTACAAAAGGTGGATTGAAAAGGGCAGAAGACGCTATTTTAGTTGATTCGACGAACTTGACAATCGAAGAAGTTGTGGCAGAGATTGATAAAATAATAAAAGAAAAAATGTAGAATTTTGACGAAAAATGTTGAATTATTGAAAAAATGTGATATACTATTATTATGGAAAGTTTGCAAAAGTTTGATTTTTTAAGGAGGTATGGCATGAAACAGCAACAATCCAGGATACGGCAATTTACTCAGATGATTGAGGAATTGCCATTAGGTAATTTTTCGATATTCATTAATGCGATAGATTCAATTCATAGCATTATGAATGTCAAACGGCTAGAAGATGATTTTTTGTGTGAAATAGGGGGAATTGGACAAAATTTGGAAATTACGGGAGATGAACTAAACTACATAGGAGATCATCTTCCAAAAGGTTGTTGCGAATTTTCGTTTAAGCAGTATGCTAAAGTAATACTGCTTGAGGTAAGTAAAAAATGAAACGAAAATCCTCCACGACACAAGTATTTTGTGTTGTGGGGGTATTTTAATGTATATTTTCAAGATAAAGTTTAAAAAGATTTTTATCATAAATTTAAAATTTTGCTAATACTATTTTTAGAGAAGAGAAATAAGGAGAGGACAATGGAAAGTATTGGTACAATTACAAGTTATGGTTTACTATTTGGTATGTTAGGCACGACTTTGGGCGGATTTATAGGGGCATTTTTGAATGTGAAATCAAACAAGATACTGAGTTTTGTGTTAGAGTTCGCGGCAGGCTTAATGACAGCGATTATTTGCTTTGATTTAATTCCAGAGGCTTTGGAATTTTCGAATATTAGTGGCTGTATGATTGGGATTTTGTTTGGTGTACTGGTTATGGTTTTGTGTGATGAAATTATCAATCGAATTAATTTTGCGAAAAAAAGTATGGGAAATAATAGTTTGTTTAAAACAGGAATGATTATTTGTGTGGGATTGGCAGTTCACAATTTCCCAGAGGGACTTGCGATTGGTTCTGGATTTGATGCTTCGACAAGTTTGGGATTGTCGCTTGCACTTGCGATTGCAATTCATGATGTACCAGAAGGAATGGTCCAAAGTAGACAGTAGGAAAATTGGATGTGTTTGGAAGGATAATTTGAATTTGTTTTATTAAAAATAGAAGATATTTTGAAGCAGTGTAGAAATATGCTGTTTTTTTGTATGGGATAAAAGGCAATTTTACAGTATGAGAAAGTAGCATAGTTTTAGGAAAATTTGAAGCGATTTTGTGCTAGGTAATAAAGCGAGAAATTGTTAGAGAATCATAAGGTTTATGATTTTTGTGCGCTACTTTGGCGTGTTGATGTAAGCAGGTGCGATACATAGAGATTTTAATTGAATATTGAGAAAAGGAAGTTTGCAAAGAAAATTGCAAGCTTCTTTTTTGCTATAAAGAGATAATGCCTCAAACTCTATAAAAGTGATAGGTGTGATGAGCCGATGCAGAAAATTCATTCGTATTCGTGTAAGCAGTCTATTTACACAAAGTGCGAGAGTGAGATTTTACAACACAGACTCACAATAATAAAAGAGTAATGGGAGGCAAAACTTGGATGCGGGTTTATAATTGCAAAAAGTTTGGACAAGGATGAACAAAGATGTAGAGATATGTCGGCAATTATAGTAGCGATGGCTACTTACTTAGACTACCTATGAGCGAGGCGACCGACTGACGGTTTCTGGACGAATAGATGTAATAATTCTTTTTTGAACAAAGGGGATTATTACGCCTAATTCACTTCGCTCTTTCCTTCTGGTTTCTTGCTTTTTATGAAAATTAAAAACATAAATGTTATATTGTAACGCCTGTGTAACAAAATGTAACGTTCATGTAACAAGTTCGTAACAAAAAGAAGATATAGAGATGATAAATATATATTTATTAATTAATAAAGAAAAAAGGAATAGTATTTGAAAATTTTACAGTACAAAAAAGTAGCACATTTAGAAGTTTTTGCACATAGAATTTTGTGCTAGGTAGAGAACTGAGAAAATGTTAGAGAGTCAAGTGTTTTAAAAATTCCAAATGCTATTTTAGCGTGTGGAGGTAAGTAGGCGATAGCGAATGCTATCGAATATCTTACCAGAGGACGATTTAGTGTTAAATTTTTTAGTAAGATTTGGAGGTGATTTTTATGAGTTATTTTTTGAATGATAGTGAAGAGATTTCTTTGATAAAGTTTATTGCTAAGTATCAATATTTAAGTGTGAATGATACAAAATACTTTTTTAGTAGTGAGTCGTATTATAAAAAGCGAATTACTAAGTTGATTCAAAAGGAGTTTTTGAGAAGGACAAAATTGAAGTTGGTTTTGGGAAAAATTGGGATTGAATATGTGAAGTTGTGCAATTTTGAATATATTCGATTGAATAGAAATGCGAAATATGTTGAAAGGCTGATGTATATCAGTCATTTGGCTGCTTTTTATCATAATTGCAATACAGTGGACTTTACCCCATCTTTTTCAATGAAAGATAAAGTATCGCTTACAATTACAGGTAGAAGATATGTTCGGAAAGATGAATATTAATGGTGTTGATTATCTAATCTATTATGTGCCTAAAAAACGTGATAAACGTTATATGGCTTCTGTTATGTATGATATGGAAAAAGAAAGCGAATTTAAGAATTTTATTGTATTAACGGATGATATACAGGATGTTAAAATGAATGATTTCGCTTTTGGAAAGAATCAAGTTTTAGTTTTGGAAGATAATGAGTGCAATCGAGAGAAATTGAAATATTTGCATAGTGTTGATTGGGCTAGAATTGTAGAAGATTATTATGATAATAAGGTGTTTTTGGCTGGATATCATTTTTGTGATTATACAGATTATGAGCAGAAGTATGTTTCTACGTTTTATTTTTTGGATGCGGAGAAGATTTATAGGATAAAGTGTTTTCTAAGGGAAAATAAATGTAAGAATGCGGATATTGTTTGCGGTGCAGAGTTAGAGGAGGATTTGAGAAAAGAATTTCCGAATGCTCGCTTTGTTGTGGTTGATTTGGAGAGGTATGTTGAGAAGGTGAGGATATATTATGAGGTACGGTTTGGGTGATGTTAATTGAGGTGAGAATGGGGCTGTTTTGGATTTTATTGATAGTTAGGTAAATTTTTGTTGTACGAATTAAAATATGTGGTATAATGGTAAGTACAAATAGTAAGTTATCGAGGAGATACTTATGAAAAAATAGTTAGAATATTAATAGCTCAGTTATTATCATTTATAATTGTATTAATATTTTATAAAAAGAAAAATAATAAATTTAGGAGAGTGTTAAATAATGAGCAAATATGAGCTATTATGGAAGTATTTAAAAGATAATATAAAGAAAACTATAAATTATCTTATGAAGAAATTAAGAATATTATAGGATTTAAAATAGACCATTCATTTTTAATTTATAAAAAAGAATATGGATATGAAGTTAATAAAATGCTATGAAAGAAAAAACAGTAATTTTGCAAAAGGTATAACGACAGATTGAAAGTGAAATAAATATATTCAAGGAGAAAATCATGTTTGTAATATTAGTGATAGAAGATGATGAAATGCTAAATGCTGGAATATGTTTTAACATACAAAACAATAAAATGGAAGCATTAAGTACATACTGTATAAAAGAGGCAAAAGAAATTATAAAGGAAAATAAAATTGATTTAATTTTGTTAGATGTAAATTTATCAGATGGAAATGGATTTGAATTTGCGAAAATAATAAAAGAAGAATATCATATTCCATTTATATTTTTAACAGCACATAATTTAGATGAAGAAATATTAGATGGCTTTGAACTTCGGAGCTGATGATTATATCACAAAACCGTTTAATATAAAAATTGTATTGAAAAAGATTCAAGTTGTTTTAGATAGAGGCAATCAGAATCAAGAAAATAGATTAAGAATGAAAGATTTAATGATTGATTTTGATAATAGAGTGCTCAAAAAAAGAGATACAATTATTTATTTAACACCAACAGAATTTGATTTACTAAATATATTTGTAAAGCATAAAAATACTGTACTTACAAGAGATGTATTATTAGAAAAATTGTGGGACAGTAAAAATAATTTTGTTGATGAACATACGCTAACACTTAATATTAGTAGATTACGTTCAAAATTAGATGATGAAAATAATAAATACATAAAAACAATTTATGGTGTTGGATATAAATTTTCAGAGGAGTAAAATATGTGGCAAGTAGTTTTGGTGATTATTTCTATAATGTTCATTTATTTATTTTTTAAGATGAAATATTTAAAATTTACAGATAAAGTAGTAACCAATATTGATAATTTTATAAATGAAAAGTATGAAAAAGATAATATAAACAAAGAAACTTTGGAATCGAAAATAGATTCTAAATTATACAAATTAAGTGAAGTTGTAAAGGGAAAAAATAATAAAGTAAATCATGCCAAAGTAGAAATAGAACAAATGGTATCTGATATTACACATCAAGTAAAAACACCAATATCAAATATTAGAATGTATAGTGATACAATTATAAATAATGATTTGTCAAAAGATCAAGAAAAAGAGTTCTTGAATGTTATATCAAATCAAGTTGATAAATTAGAATTTTTGATGGATTCTTTAACCAAAATGTCTAAATTAGAAACGAATATGATTGTTTTAAATAAAGAAAGCTCTAAGTTTATGGAATGTATAGAAAAAGCAAAAGAACAAGTTATACCATTAGCAGAAAATAAAAATATACAAATTAGAATAACTGGTGAGAATTGTATTGTGCAATATGATAAGAAATGGACTTTAGAAGCAATCTGCAATATATTAGAAAATGCTGTAAAATATACAAATAAGAATGGGAAAATAATGATTAATTTAGAAAAATTAGAAAGTTTCTTAAAAATAGATATTATAGATAATGGAATAGGGATTGATGAAGAGAATATAAGTAATATATTTAAAAGATTTTTTAGAGAAAGAAAAGTTCATAATATCGATGGAGTAGGAATTGGATTATATTTAAGTAAAAACATTATTGAAAATCAAAATG
>CAOJUE010000032.1 GCA_948443845.1 uncultured Eubacteriales bacterium
CAGAATCATCTTCCTCAGAAGTTTCTTCTGTCTCAGAATCATCTTCCTCAGAAGTTTCTTCTGTCTCAGAATCATCTTCCTCAGAAGTCTCTTCTGTCTCAGAATCATCTTCCTCAGAAGTTTCTTCTGATGTGGTTTCTTCCTCCGAAACCTCTTCTGTCTGTTCAACTTCTTCAGAAAGAAGCTGAACGTCTTCGTCTTCCTCCTCTGCTTTATAAGCAGAAAAGTCAAACTCTGCAATAGCTCCATACGCATAGTCCTCAGAGCCATTGCCGACCAAAATGATGTAAGGTCTCAGTTTTACAACTGCTCCTTCCTTCATTTGGTCTTCCATAAGCAATCCTGCCCAACCCTGGAATCCAGAAGTTGCATTCGGATTACTCGGATTTTTAGAGACTTTTTCCTCCATTTCTCCACCATTGACACTCATCTGAATGCCAACCTGGTTCACAGAGTAGCCTCCTGGAACTTCATAGTCCACACGGACATTTGCAATTCCTTTGTCAGGAATAATGTCCCCTGTGGTCATCGTCACAACAGGCTCTTTGTCAACTTCTACAGAGGACCAAACTGCTGTGACAGCAGTGTCCCCATGAAGCGTAAAAATCAACTCTTCTGGGTTCATTCCTGCTTTGCCAATTCCAGACACTTCCCAGTGACTAAAATATGGCTTATCAGGATTTGAATAACCTGCTTTAATTTTCAGGCTAATCGAAGAACCCTTTCGATAGCACACAACACCATCAATTTCCTTGGTGTCATGTGGGCCCACAAGTTCCATTGAGTCTTCAATTGAAAGTGTGCAATACACTTCTTTCGCTTGAAGACTTGCCTCAAGAGTTACATCAGAACTCTGTGTAATTCTCTTAATAGCATCAGATAAATTCTCTTTTGTTTCAGAATTCACAAAATCTGCACTTCCTGCAACACCTTCGAAAAACTTATCTTCGTTTTTAAGGTTCCAACCCTTAAAAACATCATCACCTAAATTGTCCATTCCTTCGGAATAGAATTTTTCAGGTGCCTTGCCAGGTTCTACATAATCTGTATAGAAAATGCTTCCTCTGACCTTGTAAACCACCTCCCGTTGGACTTCATTTACAAGCTCTACCGTAATTTCTGTATCGTTTGCAATTGTTATAGTCCTTTTGGGACTAGTCGTTATAACTACTCCATGAGCGTTTTTATAACTACCAAAGCGATACCCTGACTTTGGAGTTGTTTCCAACTCGTATCG
Organism: uncultured Eubacteriales bacterium; assembly: GCA_948443845.1. Classification (GTDB taxonomy): domain Bacteria; phylum Bacillota; class Clostridia; order TANB77; family CAG-508; genus Scatovivens. The sequence continues at coordinate 1,238 of CAOJUE010000032.1, forward strand.
GCTAGCAGTAACTTTCAGTGTTGCAGTTCCGTCGACAAAGTCAACGGTTTTTCCGTCAAGAGTTACTGTTGCATCTCCGCCCTCCATACGAAGGGTCAAAGTGTATTCAGTTCTCTTTTCGAATTTGGCTGTCAGCTCGATATCTGCTTCAGCCTTTAGAACTACGGTGTCACCTGTACCTTCAAGGTACTGCGTATCTCCAGTATAGCCACTAAACTTATAATCCTTTTCAGGATTTGCTTTTAATGGCTCTTCAGTTCCCTTGCGAACAACAAAAGTTTCTTCTGTTGTCACTGTCTGTCCGTCAAAAGTAAGACTTCCGCCTTCCTGAGCGGAAAGTTTAATCTCTACGGTTTCATCGAAGTAAACTGGTATTTCCATATCGTCATTTACTACGATTTTATAGGTTTCAGACATATCTTTGTCTTCACCCCAACCTCCGAAGAGATAGCCTTTCGCTGGCTTCTGGGTAAAAGAAACTTCCGTTCCTTTTTCAGCAGTCCAACGAGTTCCGGTCTTTCCGTTCATGGCAACAGTACCTTTACCAGATTTTACTACTAAAGTAACGGTTGCAGTATCTTCCGGCTTGGAAGAAGTTTTTACGAACTTAGCTCCAAGATTTATGTCCGTATTGAGGGTTATCTTGCGTGGATTAGTCTTCACGCCATCGCTCCAAGAATCAAACTTGAATCCCTCACGCTCCATTGCCTCAGCTTCTACTGTTGTTCCTTTCGGCAATGTAACTTTGTTCTTCCGTACGTTATCCAGCAGGATGTAGCCACTACCTTCAGTGGTAATTGTCAATGTTTTCATTTCCTGCTCCGCTGGAGCCTTCTCGATTACTATTACAACGTTAAGATTCTCTGTTATTTTCACCGTACATGGATTTTCACTTACATGGCGTCCATTTACAATATACTCTTCAAAAGTACTCCCCTTATCTGGTGTAGTGTTGAAAGTAACTTCAGAACCTTCAGTAACCTCTTTCGAGGAAACTTCTTTTCCGTCAATTGTGACGGTGCCGTTGCCTGCACCTGTTTTAGAAACAGATACTTTGAAATATTTTTCTTCGGGCTCTTTTTCTTCAAAAACTGCCACTACATCGCAATCAGCCGTAGCTGTAAAGCTGTAGGTATTCGATTTTGAAGAAATTTCCTTTCCGTCGACAATCCACCCCTTGAGAGCATAGCCCTCAAACAGAGTGGCAACTACTGATATTCTTCTGCCTTCGCAGATATCAGCATACTGATAGTTACGAATCTCTTTTAATAGAATTTCGTCATCTTCAGTAACCTTAAGGGTTCCACCCTTATTTTCAACTGCAACCCTTAACCTATAAATTTCTTTATAGATCGGCTTAATGGTTACATTGCCAGTAACCTTATAATTGTAAGGATTTTCCTTACTTATAAGTTTACTACCAATCTGCCAGCCATCAAAGTAATGATACTTATCTGGCTTCGCTTTCAAAGCGACATTCTTGCCACTCTGAACTGTAACTTTGGTCTTTCCGTTTGCTGTTGCAGAACCCCCTTCTGCCTGCTCCACCTTTACGGTGTAGCTTTTCTTGTTGTTTGGCTTCTGCTGTGGCTTATCATCCGAAGATGAATTTCCTCCATTGCTTCCGCCATTGCCGTTGTTGCCAGCGCTGTTGCCGTTGCTGCCATTATCCTTTGAAGGTGGAATCACCTTTTTGTAGATAGGCAAAATCCCGGTGTTCTGTTCCTGCGGAATAATTTGAGCAGGATTCATTTTTGAATATGGCACACCATTAGCACGCCACTCGTCAAATTCGTATCCCTCTTCAAGTTCCGCAAACAACGTAACAGCCATTCCTTTCTCAATAACGATGCTTTCTACACCGTTGGCTGTTGCAGAACCACCTGGCATTTGTTTGATTGCCAGTCCTACAAACTCCTGTTTTGCCTCAGGCTTGTTAGGCTGGTTTGTTAGCTGCGACTGCTCTGGCTTAGTCTGAGTGGTTTGCTCTTGACTTGACTGAGTTGTCACCTGTGACTGCTCTGGTTTGGTCTGACTCGGCCGATTGGTTGTCTGAGAATGACTTGGCTGGGTCACTATCTCTGAAGGTTCTTCAGGATAAATAGTATAATCCAAATCAGACTCCTCTTCTACTGCAGATGATTGCTCATCTTCTATAGAAGATTCAGGTTGTGGTTCCGATGAAATCAGTTCCGACGTCGACTCTTCTGCAAAATTCGTTTCCTGCTGCTCGCTGGATTCGATTTCTGCAAACATATTATCGACTTCAGGTAATTCCGTCTCATTGGACGACCGTCCAACAAAAAGTGTCACTGCGACTGCAATCGCCGCAACAAGGGCTGTGCCCAATAATACAGCTATAAGCTGCCAAAATTTGATCTTCTTCATAAGATCTCTCCTTTCTTTTAATCCCCGCATTTGCTGGGGAAAACTTTAGGTTTTTAGTTCTATATCTTGAAAGCTACCTAATGATAGCATTTTATAATTCAATTATACCAGATTTTTTCCATTATGTCAATTGTTTTATCATAAATTTTTGACAATTTTTGCAAAATTTTTAATTTTTTTTGATTTAGGTCTTGTTTTTTTTGAAAATTTGTGTTAGACTGTTTTATAGTCAGTTAAAAAAATGTAATGGAGGTGGCTTGGAATATGGCAAAATGTATTTGTTGTAATAAGGAAACAACTTGGGGAAATGACCTTAGTATTACACGTTCACATATTAGTAAAAGAAACAGCAGAACTGTGAAACCAAATTTAAGAAGAATCAAAGCAGTTGTCGATGGAAAAGTAAAAAGAGTTACAGTTTGTGCAAAATGTTTACGTTCTGGAAGAATTAAAAGAGCTAACTAATTGGAACAAAACAGTTTATATAGAAAAAATACTTAAAAAAGAATCCCTTTTTTAAGTATTTTTGTGCTTTCTTTATGTATTTTTGATACCAAAAATAAACTTGACAATTCCTCGCAAAGGTTTTGGCACTTTTTTTACAACAATCGTCATTTTTCTTCCCCCTATCTTTCTAATATTTTTTTAATTCCTGTTACGATTAATCCAATGGAAATAATACATAACCACGCTGTAGGAGGTAAAATTAGTATGAGTAACATGCCAATTCCGGCACCTAATATACAGCCTGCAATGATTTTTCTACATTTTTTAAAAAACATTTCTTTCCCTCCTTAGTATAGTTTATTGATTTTTTCGAATTATGTGAACAAAAAATGGTTGATTCATTGGGAAATTTATGATAAGATAGGTTTAATTTGAAAAAGGAGTTTGAAACACATGGAAAAAATGATTGCAAAAAATCCGACCGCCAGGCATAATTATACGATAAATAGTACATTTGAGGCAGGAATTGTTTTAACGGGAACAGAGATTAAGTCAATTCGAAATGGGAAAATTAATTTGAAGGATACCTATGTGAATATTAAAAATGGAGAAGCTTTTATTTATGGAATGCATATTTCTCCGTATGAATTTGGGAATATTTATAATAAGGATCCGCTTCGCAATCGTAAATTGTTGCTTCATAAAAGAGAAATTTTTAAGTTGGCTGGGATGATTAAAGAAAAAAGTGTTTCTCTGGTTCCGATTTCGCTATATTTTCGCGGAAATAAGGTAAAACTGGAAATTGGAATTGGGAAAGGAAAAAAATTGTATGACAAACGCCAAGATATGGCCAAAAAAGAAGCGGAAAGAAAAATGGAACGTGCTTTAAAAGGTGGATTTTGAGCTCCACCTTTTCTTTGTTTTATACCAATTGCGCAATTGGACTTGATTCTCCTGAAGCTGGAATTGCTTTTTCTTCAAGGCATACGCCTTTGAATTCGTCATACCCTAAAAATCTTGATAAATTTTTGTTGGTAATTCCAGTTGCAATCGCTAATTCGCCTTGAGTTAATTCGCCATATCCTTGGCTTTCGATAAATCCTTTTAATTTATGTAAGTCTGCCCCATCTTTTGATTGACATTTTTCGCATACTTCTGTTCCTGCTATATACATACAGCCACAACGTGCACATTTTCTTGCTTCTACCATTTTTTATCCTCCTTTTTGTAATTTATTTTAATGTTATTGTATCATAAAAAAAGGAAAAAGCAAGATGAAAAATGAAAATTTTGTAATTTTTTGTCTTACTCTTGTGTTTTAGTTTCTAATAATAATTTATCAAAATCTGATTGATATAATTTGTCTTGAATTACTCTATATTTTTCAAATTCTGTTAGTGCTTTATCGCACGCAATTTCATGTGAAATTTTTCCTGCGTCTTTTAATAGATCTCTATCATCAGCAAGCAAAAATTTATCGATTCTGTTTGCCCAATCTTCCATCATCATTGGAATATTTCTTCTTGCTCTGTCTTCTGCTAAGTCTAAAAAAGCCGATACGATACGTCCCAAACTCTCCAATTCCTCTTTGTTTAAATAATTTTTAGCAATAACAACATCTGTTTCCAAAATTTTTCCATTTGGAGAATTTCTCCACGAAGTTAATCCCATATGCTCTTTTTCACTATTGGCTCTATTATAAATAATTTCTGGTGCTGTTTGATGAGATACTGCATAATGCATTTTATTTTGTACTTTTTTAAAAAACTTTATTGTTGTTGGTGATTTTGGATCATAATCAATACTAGTTGTATAAATATCTGTAATTTTTTGATAAAATCTTCTTTCCGATAATCTAATTTCTCTAATTTCCGCTAATAAAGAATCGTAATAATCTTCATCAAAAAATGTCCCATTTTCCATTCTTTTTTTATCAACTATATATCCTTTTTTTGAAAATTCTTTTAATACATTAGTTGCCCATCTTCTAAATTGAATTGCTCTATCTGAATTAACTCTATAACCCACAGAAATAATGGCATCTAAATTATAATATTTAATATTTCTCCTAACTTCTCTACTGCCTTCTTTTTGAACTACCGAGAAATCCTCGGCAGTTGTATTTACATCTACTTCTAAATCTTTATAAATATTTTTTAAATGCAGCCCAATATTATCAGTTGAACAATTATATAATTGTCCCATTGCTTTTTGAGTTAGCCACAAATCTCCATTTTCAAATCTTACTTCTATTCCACTACTTGCATGAGTTTGTCTTTCAAAAATCAAAAATTCCGCTGTACTACTTCTAATATATAAATCTCTACCTGCCAATCCCTTCTCTCCTTTCTTTCAACATCAAGTTTACTACAACTTCCACATGACCGCGTCCAAGGAAACATATCACAAATCGCCAACTTCTTCCTCTCATATTTTTCCTCCAAAACCTTCAAATCCCTTCCCAAAGTTGCCGGATTGCAACTGACATAAATAATTTTCTTAGGACCAATTTCCAGCAAAGTCTCCAAAGCCGTTTTATCACAACCTTTTCTTGGTGGGTCAACAAACACAACATCTGCCTTGATTTTTCGTTCTTCCATTAATCGGGGCAAAGCCGTTTCCACATCCCCCACAAAAAATTCTGCATTTTCCACCTGATTGATTTTAGCGTTCTCCTTAGCATCACTAATCGCTTCTGGAATGGTTTCCATGCCGATTAGTTTTTTGGCTTTATCAGAAGCACAAATTCCAATGGTGCCAATTCCGCAATATAAATCAAAAATCGTTTCATTACATGTCAAATCAGCATATTCAATGGCTTTGGCATATAATTTTTCCGTTTGAATAGGGTTGACTTGGTAAAAAGATAAGTTGGAAATTTTGAATTTTTTGCCTAACAAAATATCGGTTATATAACCGTTGCCAAATAAAATCTCATTTTTTTTACCTAAAATGACATTCGTATTTTGATTATTGAAGTTTTTGACAATCGTTTTGATTTCTGTGTATTGTGTGGTTAAAAATTCAACCAAATCGCTTTCTTTTGGAATTTTCCACTCATTTACGACTAACGTTACCATGATTTCATTGGTTTTTCGCCCGACTCGAATGACAATATGCCTCAAAATTCCCGTTTGCTTTTCTTCATTGTATGCAGATATGCCATTTTCCTTGGCAAACTGAAAAATGCTGCCTGCAATCTTTTGTGCCAATTGATTTTGAATTTTACATTCCAACGCCACCGGAATAATTCGATGACTTCGTTCCGCGAAAACACCCATAACAGGCTCTCCTGCTTCATTTATACCGACAGGATATTGCAATTTATTGCGATAGTAAAAGGGATTTTCCATAGGAAGCACCTCGTCGACTGAAATTGGTCTTCCAAGTGCCTTTTTTAGCGTATTTTGAACGGATTCCTTTTTCATTTGCATGGTGTAGTCGTAATCCATGTGCCTTAGGCTGCATCCACCACATTTTGGGTATGTTTCGCATTGGGAAAGGGTTCGATGTTCTGATTTTTCTAAAATGTCTAGAATTTTGGCATAACACGCTTTTGCCGTTACTTTTAAGATTTTGATTTTGACTTTTTCGCCTTTGATGGCTCCTGGAATAAAAACAACTTGTCCATCGATTTTTGTAATTCCTTCACCACCAAAGCCGTTATCTAATATTTCTACGATATATTCTTCGTTTTTCTTCATTTTTCATTCCTATCTTTCTTCTCGTTCCTTCTGTCTTGTGCCCCTAGTTGGAGTCCTTTCTTCTTTATTTTGGATTCGTTCTTCGTCTTTGGCACGCTGTTTTTCTTGCATTTTGAACTGTTTTCCAACGAGAATTGTGCGGTTGATAATTTCTAAATTGCACCTAACACGTTCTTCAAAATTCTCTTTTTGCGTTTTTCTTCTTTTTTTATTGCGCAATTTTTCGATTTTCTCTAATTCCTGTTTGTCAATCACGCCAATAGCAATCAATTCATCTTCCAATGCATCCAAATCTTCCATCGTCTTAATTTTTCGGATTTTCTTTTTGATTTCTTTTAATTGTTTGACTTCTGCAGTGTCTTGCTTAAAGATTTTTGGTAAATTAAAAAATTTTTTCTTTTCCATTTTTCTCCTAATTTAATACTTTATATTTTAATTGTATATACGAATTTTGCAATACATGAGTTTCTAACAATTTTAGTGGTTTTAACTGATTTAACTCTTCTACTTTGGAGATTGCTTTTCCGTCTATTAAAGTATTCGTTGTCGAACCTCCCACCAAAATGGGTGCTATAACGATATTGACATAGTCAATCAAGCCTTTTCTTAAAAATTCGCAATTTAAAGTTCCGCCTGATTGAATGGTAATCTTTTCAACATCGTAATTCTTTTTCAAATCTTCCATCAGATTGGATAAATCTATGTTCTCATAATAAAGTATTTTTAAATTATCAAATTTATCTAATAATTGATAGGCTGGATGATTTTTATTATCTGTTACCAAAAACAAGGTCTCCACCCAATTGCATAAGTATTCGACCCCATTTTCGTTTAAGTGTGGTTTTCTATCTATAATGATAAATCTACAATCAATTTTCTGTGGTTTCTCTTTTCTTGTATTAACCCCTATTTTTTCCATGACTCTTCCTGTATTCAAAGAATACCAGTCTGTTGTCTTTTCAATCTCATAATATTGATATAGCCCTTCCTTCACGCCCTCTATCTTGCACCAATCTCGATCAACATCTAATGCATCACTATCTCCACTATTAATTTTACCATCTAATGACATCAGCATAAATAAGGTATTGATTGGTCTATTTAATTTTTCCATTTCACACATCTCCTATTTCAAATTACAATATTTTCGACTCACAATTTTATAAATTTCCCTTGCGCCACTACTTAATTCCTTTTCGTCCACTTCTCCAATTTTGTATCTTTCATAGCCTAAACACTTGCTTGGCTCTGCAATTTTCAATTCTCCACTTTTCAAATTTCCTTTATAAATCATGTAAATCCAAGTTTGTTCTTTCTGGTTTCTTTCATCAAACGTACTTGCATAAGTCGCTGTCACAAATTCTTCTATTTCAATTTTGGCATCTAGTCCCACTTCTTCTTTTATTTCTCTATCTAAGGCACCTCGAAAATCACTATCACTTTGTTTTACCCTTCCGCCGATTGTTTCTAACTTTAGTCTTTCGTCTCTACAACCCGGACCTCTTCTTTGAAAAATAATTTTGTTATCCTTGTCAAAAGCATACACAATCACAGCAACTTCATAATCTTTTGCAATTGTCTTATTATTTTTTAAAACTTCTTCCAATTCTTTTTTATTTTTTACTTCATGTATCGATAATTCCATACTTTTACTCCCATTCCTACTTCACGCCACAACCTCTAACTCCCACTTCTCGATTTCCTGCAAAATATTTCTTCCCACCAAATGTCAAAAGATTAGCTTTAGCAAAATTCACCTGCTCCTTTTCGTCCAAAATTCGGTCATCGCAATGCGTACAAACTACTTGTGCTACAAACATTTCATGTGACGCAAATGTTTGAATATCCAGCACTTTGCATTCCAGATTAATCGGACATTCTTCAATATAAGGAACATTGATTTTGCTACTTCTTTTTTTCGTAAGTCCACAAAACTCAAATTTATTGACTTCTCTTCCCGACTTCGTCCCACAGAAATCCGCTTGTTTCACTAATTTTTCATCTGGCAAATTGATCACAAATTCTCTCGTTTTCGTAATAATTTCATGGGAAAAACGAGAAGGTCGAATCGAAACATAAACAATCATCGGTTCCGAATTAAGAATTCCGCTCCACCCAATCGTTGCAATATTGCTATTTTGCATATCTCCCGAAGAAACCAGCACCACTGGACTTGGGGCTACTCCTAATTGACTTGATAAATCGATTTTCATAACTTTTCTCTCCTTTTCTTGTTTTTCATATTTTATGTACGCCAAATAAGTTTATGCCAAATCAAAATCCAAATACGCATACTTCCTCGTCTGAAAAGCAAGCGCCTTCTCAATATCCTGTCTTGCCTTCTCCGAAATTTGACTCGCTCTTACCGCCTTACCCGAAATTTTAACCAAAGGATCAATATAACGAATCTTCACTTTCTCCAAATGAACGCAATATTTTCCTTCTACCTTTTCATCACTTTCGTTTATCTTCGTCGCATTTCTCCATATTTTAAAACACATTGCCAGATTTTCATCTTCACAATTTTCAATTTTTGCAATCATTTCTTTTTCCGAAAACTTGTACAAATCTCCTATCGAAATGAGCTTTTTATCATACATTTTTTTCATTACATCTGCCAAAAACTGCATCGAAAATTTCGTCTGGTTCAAAATATACAAAGAAGATAGCCTACTTGCCACCTCAACAAATTTTTCTGCCATTTCTATATCTTTAAAGCCAATTTCTCCAACTTCTTGCTCATTTATTAAAATCTCCAAATTTTGATAAACTTCTTCAATCTCTCTCAAATTCCACAATTTAGCTAGCATACAAAATCCGCCATTTAATCCATCCGAAAATGTATATTCCAAGCGATCACTCGCAAGCCTAGGACGTTCATTATCTGCAATCGGATATTTATGATAATTGTCAACTTCTTCGACTTTGATTCCGTCTTTTTCCAGCAAACGCATGATTTCTTTTGATTCCATAATCATTTTCGTCGTCAATTCTTCCGTCGATTCTTGACTCTCATAATCTCCGTTCATAAAATCAACCGTATGCTGAAAAACTGGCGTACTAATATCGTGAAAAAGTCCCGCCAAAGTTTGCCTTTTATCCTTCGTAAAATGCCAAACAATCAGTGCCACACCAACACTATGTTCCAATGTCGAATACCAATCCTGCTGATACATTTTCGAATAAAACGTCCCACAACTTCTACTAATTCCACCAAGCCTTTGCATAGCAGGCGTATCGACATAACTTTTCAAAAAATCCGGTATTTCGTCTGATAAAATATGAAAATAGTGCTCGATTGGTTCCTTTAAATTTTCAAAATATTGGTCCATTTCCCTTTTCCTCTCTTTTCAATTATAAAACATTTTTTAGGAATTATCAATCCTTTTAAAAATTTATCCACACATTTTCTCAATCAATTCTCGATACTGTTCTACCAGTCGCTCCAAACTCTTTTCTTCAATATACTCATCCACCTCATGCGCCGTAACAGGTCCTGCCCCCAATATCAAGCAATTTTTCTTCAAAAAACTCGCCTCTGTGATAAAATTGCAAGTCTTCTTCGAAATTTCCGATGGATTAAAAAACGCTGATAATCGATTTAAGTTCTGCACATCAGCTCCATATTTCTCTTTCAAAACCGCTATTTCTTGCACAATTTTTTCCTCTGCCTTTACATCAATTGTTCTAAAATCAACCCAAAATTCACAAAAATCCGGAACTGAATTAATCGCACTTCCGCCTTGTATTTTTCCAATATTCATAGTTGTATACGGAATCTCGAAATTTGCATTTTGCTCTTTTTTTATATCTAATTCATAAAACTCCTGCAATTCATTCATAAACCCAATCGCGCTCCTAATCGCACTTTTTCCTTTCTCTGGCGTACTCGAATGCGCTTTCACCCCCTTAAAAGAAATCTGATACTCCATCAGGCCTTTGCTTCCAACCATGATTTCATTATTCGTTGGTTCCCCAAAAATCATCGTGTCTGGAAACGTTTTTTCTTGTCTTATAGCGTCTCTTATACCAGAAAAACCAATTTCTTCATCATACGTAAAATACAACTTCATGCCTTTCCTCAAATTTCCAAAATTCACCTGTGATACAGCAGTAAGCATTGCCGCAATTCCTCCCTTCATATCACAAACACCCAAACCATACAATTTGCCATTCTTTTCCTGCATTTCAAATGGATTCATTTTCCATTGATTTCCCGGTTCAACCGTATCCATATGACCTAAAAATCCCAAATTCCATTCTTTTTTTATGCTCATCACCAAATTTCTTCCTTTGTAATCTGTCTGAAATCCTTGCTCTCTCAAAATTTTCTCAATATAACTTATCATTTGCGCATTTTCCTTATCTTTTACCGTATTAAAACGCACCAAATTTCTCAAAATCTCTTTTCCAACCATTTTTATCCCTCCATTACTTTACCAGATATTTTAGCATTTCGTATCATTTCCTGTTCTTTTTTCAAACTAATTTCAAGCCAAAAGCCCGAAGGTTGCAAAATTTCCAAATTTTCAATTTCTTCTAAATCATTTTTATAAATCGCAGTTGCCAAACTTCCGCTTCCACAAGCCGTTTCATAATACAAAGTATCAATAGTTTTAACCCAAATAATCGGATTGATTTTTGTTTTGAAATTTTCCTTTTCCAACAAAATCACTCCTACCGCATTTTCCCAAGCAGAAAATGTTTTCATAATTTCCTTCAACTCATTTTTGACCCTATTTTCATCTTTTCTCAAATTTTCAAGATACGCTTTCGAATCTTCTTCACTCACCACGGCCAGACAAATTCCATCCAATTTTACAAAATTGAAAATTCCGTTTTTTTCTAGAATTTCACTCATTTTTTGATTGATTTTTAAATTCACATAAACATCTTTTCGCTCATCAATTCCACCTATTATCTTCCCTTGATAGCCTGAAACCGTTAATTCAATTTGCCCACATTTTCCTTTCAAATACTCCCAAATAGCACATCTCGTGGCATTTACACAAAACTCTCCACCTGCCATTTGCAAATTATTTTCGCTTTGACTGATAAATCCAACTTGCTCAACCTCTGGATTTTCTTTCAAAATTTGATTATTGATCATCTTTTTCTGTTCCTTTGTATAATTTTCATCTTTTACAAGCGCGGTTTTATTTCCGCCCGGATCCAAAATTTTGTAATTCTCCATTTCAATCACCTTTCCTTATCTAAAAAAATAGATAGACAAAAAAAAGACTACAACTAGAATTTCTCCTACTTATAGTCTTTTTAAAATCTATCTTAAAACTATCGTAGGCACAGCATTTTTAGCCTGTACCTACGCATTTTTTTAACACATAGTTACAAGCTCCTACGATGATGATGCAATTGAGTTTTTAAAAATAGTTTACTAGACATATTTTACTCCTTTTCTTTATTATAGCATAATTGGGTAAATTTGTCAATCCCTATTTCAACCCTTCTGCAAGATTTTCACACAATTTTACATACAAATCTTTATGACTATCTGGCATTTCATCCAAAAGTTCTGCCAAAACCTGATTGGCATTTTCGCTATTGACGCCTTTTACCAAAGTATCCAAATTTAGTTTTAGCACATCAGCAATCTTTACCAAAACCGCCAAACTGCATATACTTCTTCCTCTTTCAATCTCCCCTATATGAGAACCGCCAACACCTACTAATTCTGCCAATTGTTCCTGAGTCAATCCCATTTCCACTCTTTTGGCACGAATTCGTTTTCCCATTGCCTTATAATCAATCTCATACATATAGCAAGTCCTCCTTGCATGGTATTTTATACTAATTGTGGGATTTTATTAAGAAGCTATAAGTGGCAAATGTTATCTATATCTGTTTTCCATTTTTAGAACCTAATCCAGTACTACGAAAAAACAATTTCAAATTTAATAAATTTTTTTATTTCTTCTTTATAATCATCTTCCAATATAACTGGGGGATTTTCATATCAGCCTATAAGACCTTGTTACTAACTGACACTTAAGTGTCTTAAGTTTGATAGCTTTTTCCTCTTTCTCTTGTGTTCTTCCTACTTACTACCCTTTAAAAGGGTCTTTATATTCTTTTATTGTTATTTGACTTCCTTCATCTGATTTTCTATATATCTATATACTGCTATCTTGTGATTTCCTACTGTGCTTACATAATATCTTTGTACAAAAATGACCTATTACTATACTTATATTTCAAATTTGCATGTCTCTCAAATATTATTAATGTACTTTTCCCTTTCAAATATCCCATGAATGATGATATGCTCATCTTCGGCGGTATACTTACATACATATGTATGTGAGCTGGGCATGCTTCAGCATTTATAATTTCTACCTCTTTTTTTCTGCACTATTCTCTCAATATTACTCCCATTTCTTGTTTTAACTTTTCATATATTTCTTTTCTTCTGAATTTCGGCACAAACACAATATGGTACTTGCATTCCCTCGTCGCATGTGCTAAACTATCTGTGTATGGACTTTTCATACCTCCCACTCTCCTTTCATTTTTAATATTTAAGCTGTCAAACTTTAAATATTATACCATGTTGAGGGCGTGGGTATTTGGGGTACTCACTCATAACTATAAGCTTTCCAGACCCCAAGTATAACCCGGTATTTACTGTGAAAAGAACCGCTATTAATAGCGGTTCAAACTGTAGACAAAGACCATATAATTTCTCTGGTCTTTTCTCTTTCATCAACAATCTACCAACGTAAACAAACAAAATCACATAATTAATCGAATACTTTCTTAATTTCCTCTCTTTTTTCTTATCCCTCCACACCTTATTCGCTATATTTTTCATATTTTGCGCAGCACAAATCAGCCATGTATCATTTTGATTTTTCTCTATCCCTTTATACATCGCATAGCGGTACCCATAATTTTGCTTACTATCCGCGAAACTTCTCTCAATCTTCTCTTTTCTCATTTTGTACAATTCCTTGCCACGCTCTGAAAGCCTGCGTTCTCGCGCGTTTTTATTCCATTCTTCTCGTATATGTCTTCGTATTACTCGATATCCTTGTGCTTTACAACACCCCTCAACTTCTGCACATCCTTCACAATTTTTTTTATCCGAATAATATTTATATCCATTTCTGTCAACCCTTCCTGTATACGGCAATATTGCCCCCGTTTCTGGGCATACATACCAATCTTTCTCCTTATTATACTTAAATTTGTACTTCCTTATCGTCGTTTTTCCTTGCCCATAACTTCGATATCCGATCACCCCAAATATTCCATTCTACTAATAAATGGCACAGAATCGTGCACATTTCCCTTTGTTATGTAGCAATCTACGATAATATCGCACTTGGAATCCACGGTTCTATGGTCCAAATACATAAATCCTTTTTCCTTGCTTCTCACGCTCTTCATTGATTTCCACTTCTAACCATTCTTTCCTTTCGTGCACCACTTCTTTGATTTCCTCATGAAATTTATTTTTGTTTGCATTTGCTTTTTTGTGCGTCGAGTCCGTAAAAAACGTCTCGCCTTTTACCAAACCATACCCAATCGCTTGTTATACGATATTTGCAAAAATTTTTTCGAAAATATATGTTCCTTTAAAGCGCCTTCATAATTCTTGCTAAATGTTGAAAAATGGGGCATTTCTTCTCCAAATGGTATCCTTAAGAACCATCTGTATTCCGCATCTACTTTTATTTTCTTACACGTTTTTCTCATCGATTTCAATCCATCTAATGCTTCGACGAACACTAATTTAAGCAACACAACAGGGTCTATACTTGGTCTTCCGTTGTCTTCGCAATATAAATCTTTGACTTCTTCGTAGATGAAACTAAAATCAATACTTTCATCTATTTTTCGATATAGGCTATCTTCTGGTACTAGACCTTCTAGCGTATATGCGATTAGTTCGTTTTGGACATTTTCTTTTTTACTTAACATGCTTTTCGCTCCTTTTTTCTTTTCTTCTTTATTTTATACTTTTTTTCATAAAAAGAAAAGAGTGTTGACTTTTGCTTTGTCAACACTCTAAATGCAGACTCTCTAATGAAAGTCTACATTTTTTCGTATGATTAAATATCTAACAATTTTAAATCATATTTGTCCGAGTTCCTCCTACTGAGTTAACAACTCCAATAGGTAACCTTTGACTTTTGCTGTGCATTTGTCACTGTTCCAGTACTGTGATCCGTCCGCGTGAGTACCATAAATGATACCTTGCTGCCCATGGGTTGAGCAAATTCCGTAATAATATATACTTCCGTCATCGTTTTTATTTATAGGTCCCCTAGTTAAGGTCTTTCCACATGCCACCTTTGTTACAGTAACATTTACTGTAGCAGTAGCCTTCACACCGCTTCCATCTGCCGCTGTTGCTGTTATTGTCGTTGTTCCTGAGCTTTTCCCTGTTACTTTTCCAGAATTATTTACCGTTGCTATCGATGTATTACTGCTACTCCATGTTACACTTTGGTTTAGTATATCATCTGGTGTTACTGTTGCTCTTAATTGTAAAGTTGAATTTTGTGTTGAGTTTGTTGCAGATGTTATCGTTATCCCTGTTGCCTTTTTTGGTGTCCAAACCGCATACAACGTAGCATCTCCTGTTATTTCAAATGACTTTTCTCCACTCTCGGTATACATTGGACTTGTTGCTGTTTTATCAGTTGACCAACCTAAAAATATATAACTTGCTTTTGTTGGTATTACTGAAAAGTCTATCGTAAACATCTGCCCTTCGTATGTATAATAATCACTTAGTGTATCATAGCTACCACCATTTGCATCAAAAAATAATGAATAACCCTTACTTACATTTGGTGTCATTGTAATATCTCCTGCTGGCATTGTAAATGTTGTATCATTTGCACTTAGATTTGGTACTAACCCTGTGTTGCTACTTGTCCAGCCTTTACATGCATATTCCACATTTGCAGTAGCTCTTAATGTTATCGTTGTACCATATGCATATCTTCCCGTCTCTGTACTTCCTTCTGTTGATGCTCCTGTTGCAGTTCCTAATGTAAATGTATAACTGTTCACACTTGCATTGGCTGTCAGTGATACATCTTGCGCCGGCATTGTAAATGAGTAAACTGCATCATTTGAACTATAGGTTCCACTCCAGTTGCTAAAGGTATATCCTGTCAATGCTGTTGCTAGAACTGTTACCGTCTCTCCATCATAAAAGCTTCCTGCTCCTGATACAGAAGTTCCTGTTCCTGTGGTTAGTGATACAGTATACTTTGGTTTTTCTTTCCACTGCGCTGTAACTGTTACATCACCTGCATAATCTCCCATAAATGCATATGT
>CAOJUE010000033.1 GCA_948443845.1 uncultured Eubacteriales bacterium
TGTTCTTTTTTTATAGAGAAATTTATTAATCTGTAAAATTCACGGATTCAGGATAATAATTATGTTACAAGTTAATTTAGCCAAAAAGGAGGCTCATATGAAGTATATTTCACGGAGTCAGTGGTATCTCAGTTTAGTAAAGGATTTCCTTAGAAATCCTGAACAGAATCAATTAAGTATCACTTTGTACACAAGCGAAGTAAAACGCTTGGAACGGCAATATAGTGGTGATATTACTATTGAAGTCGGTTCTGTTGTTTCGGCTGGGGACCTGCGTCATTCTTGTATTATTAAAAAGAAAGACGCTTAAGTATTGGAGCACTTATTCTAATGCTGAAAAAGAGTTTTGCCATAAAAAGCAAAACTCTTTTTCTTAACTTTAGAGAAAACCCCCAGTTATACTGGGGGATAATTATTATTTCTCCAAACAATTCTCCAATTCCTTTATCTTATCCCTCAATTCTGCTGCCTTCTCAAATTCCATATTTTTTGCATATTTTAGCATCTCATCTGTCAATCTCGAAATAATATCTTCAATCGTTTCATCTTCCTTAATTTCATACTGACTCTGAATATCTTCTACAATCGTTGCTTTAATCGTATCACGAACCGATTTACGAATGGTTTGTGGCGTGATTCCATGTTCTTGGTTGTATTCTTCTTGAATTTTTCGACGTCGGTTCGTTTCCGTAATGGCTTTTTCCATGGAATCTGTTAACTCGTCTGCATACATGATGACTTTTCCTTCGGTATTTCTTGCCGCACGCCCAATGGTTTGAATTAGCGAACGTTCCGAACGAAGAAACCCTTCTTTGTCTGCATCTAAAATCGCCACCAAAGAGACTTCTGGAATATCTAACCCTTCCCTTAGCAAGTTAATTCCTACCAAAACATCAAATTCTCCAATGCGCAAATCACGAATAATTTCCATTCTCTCGAGCGCTTTTGTGTCAGAATGCATATATTTGACGCGTAATCCTGCGTTAATGAGATAGGCTGTCAAATCTTCTGCCATTTTTTTTGTTAGAGTTGTAACAAGCGTTCTGTCGCCTTTTTCGAGTTGAGCATGAATTTGCTCGATTAAATCGTCGATTTGATTTTGAGTTGGTTTGACTTCGATTTTGGGGTCCAAAAGTCCCGTTGGACGTATGATTTGCTCGACCACATTTTCCTTGGAATGCTCTTTTTCATAATCTGCTGGAGTTGCACTAACAAAGATAACTTCGTTAATTCGTTCTTCAAACTCGTCAAATTTCAAAGGTCGATTATCGTATGCTGAAGGAAGCCTGAATCCGTAAGTAACAAGCGATTCTTTGCGGGCACGGTCACCATTGTACATGGCTCGCACTTGCGGAATGGTGGCGTGTGATTCGTCGATTAGTAGCAAAAAATCGTCTGGAAAGTAGTCGAACAAAGTATATGGCGGGCTGCCTTCTTCTCTTCCGCTGATGTGTCTGGAATAATTTTCGATGCCTTGGCAAAAGCCCGTTTCTTTGAGCATTTCGATGTCAAAATTGGTTCTTTCTTCAATTCTTTGGGCTTCGATTAATTTTTTGTTTTCTTTGAAATATTGAACGCGTTTTTCCATTTCTTCTTCAATCGAAACCAAGGCACGATCTAATTTGCTACGATTGGTCACATATTGCGAAGCTGGTGGCAATAAAATGTGATTTCGGGCGCCAATCGATTGTCCAGTTAATGGATTGATTTCGTTTATTTTTTCGATTTCGTCGCCCCAAAACTCAATACGGACCGCAGATTCGCTTTGGGAAGATGGATAAATTTCTAGAACATCGCCTTTGGCGCGAAATGTACCCCTTTTGAAATCTAATTCATTTCTGGAATATTGCATACTAACTAGTTTTTTCATGATTTCATCGCGTGATTTATTCATGCTTGGACGCAAAGAAAGCATCATTTCTTGATAATCTTCTGGGTCGCCCAAACCGTAAATGCAGGAAACGGAAGCTACAATGATGACATCTCGTCCTTCAAATAAAGATAAGGTTGCAGAATGGCGAAGTTTGTCGATTTCATCATTAATGGAAGAGTCTTTTTCGATGTAGGTGTCAGATGAGGCAATGTAGGCTTCTGGTTGATAATAATCGTAATAGGACACAAAATATTCCACTTTATTTCCGAGGGAAAAACTCTTTGAATTCGGAATATAATTGTCCAGCTAGTGTTTTATTATGGGCTAAAACGAGTGTCGGTTTTTGGACTTTTTCGATGATATTTGCCATGGTAAATGTTTTTCCGAGAACCTGTAACACCTAGTAAAGTCTGGAATTTTTTGCCTTGTTCGATTCCTTTTGATAGATATTCAATTGCTTTTGGCTGGTCGCCAGTTGGTTTGTAATCCGATACTAATTTAAACATTTTTTCTCCTTTACACAAATTCAGTCACAAACTTTATTTTTAATTATTATCTACTCCAGTCATTATCGCGTTTTTCAATCTTTTGTTTTTCTTGTGTTGGCAATAAATGATATCCTTTTTCTAGAACATCCATAATATTACTCTTAAAAATAGCATATTTCTTAGTTCCTTCTTCTGTTATACCTTTATGATTATAATCGATTAAACTTTCTTTTCCATTTTCAGTAATTTGTGTAGTAAATTCCATTTCTGTTTTCATCTCATTTAATGCACGCAAATATTCGTCATGTCCTTCTTCGTCTGAAGGTAGCCCTCCATATTCCCAAGCCATATCCCATTCTGTACAAGCCAGTATGTTTCCAAATGTTAAATCTAAAAATTTATAATATCTCTGCTGTGTCTCGAGATTTTGTGATATAAAACACGCTATTTGTTTACCATTTGGAGTATTAAAAATAATATTGCCTAAATATTCCCCTTTGAACTTATGCGTTAATCCCATGCTATAGATATCTTCGTCAACTATATAACATTCTTTTGGCATACACATTCCATATTCTTCTGGCTCGTATTTATTAGTGTTTGGATTGAAATTAGTTGCAATATTATGTACATATAAAGCAGGATTAATCGACAAGTCACTAGCATCTGTCATTGGTTCCCTTAAATCTAAAAAATCCACAGTAATTCCTTTATATTGCTTACCTTCTAAATATATTTCATAAATTATTTTTTTGTTTCCTTGTATTATCTCTTTTTTTACTGATTTGACTGACATAAATTTTTCTCCTTTTTATCTCAAAAATTTATTTTTCATTTTATCACAAACAAATCAAAAAAACAAGACTTTCGCCTTGTTTTTCTTCTATTTTTGCCTTTTCATCACAATTTTATCAAATGCAGCAATTACCGCTGGCAACAACAGTAAAATCAAAATCGTCGAACAAAATGTTCCTTGCGATATTGTGGTGCAAATTTTTGCTGCAATGGCTGATGCAAAATGCCCTACAATCAGTGTAACAATTACTAAAATGGACGCTGAGGTCAAAATGGTATGAATTGAGTCATTATAAGCTTGAATGATGGCTTGCTTAATATCCATCGTTTTTCGGTGTTCTAGGTAATAGGACGCATACAAAATCGCGTAATCAATCGTTGCTCCCATTAAAATACTTTGAACAATCAGTAGCGAAATAAAGTAAACCGTTCCTCCTGATAGTGACAAAATCCCCATTGTCAAATATACCGCGCATTGAATCGTAAGTACCAATATAATCGGCAAAATAATTGATTTAAACGTAAATGCCACCACAACAAATATTGCAATCATCGTCAAAACCGTAATAAAATCTAACTCTGCACTAAACGTCTGACTCATTTCATACGCCATTGGCGAATTTCCAATCACGTAATATTCATCTAAATTTTCTGCCATCAAGTCTTTTACTTTTTGAATAAATTCAAACGTTTCCCCGCGATTCTGGCGCAAATTTCGTATTTAGCACAATTCTCGAATAGCCATTTCCCACCAGCAATTTCTTGGCATCATTCACTGTTTCTTTGGCATCCATAATATTTTGCCTCATATCGTCTTCCAGAAAATCGTCAAATCGGCTGTCGTTTAATATATTTTCATTTAAGAAATGAACAAATTCTTGTACTGTCATCGTCCAAGATTCATCGTAGGATTTGTCACTTCCGTAATAGACATACAACAAATCGACCGTATTTTTGTCAAGCGAATCCGTCAAAACCGCCAAAACAGTAAATATTTCGTCCTTCGTGTATTGGGTATGATTTATTGTTGCTGTCATAATTCCTTGCATGGTAGTTAATTTGGTAACTTTTTCATCATCAAAATTGTCCGAATATTCGGGATTGGTTACCACTTCTTTTAAGATAAAATCGACTAATTCTTTTAGCGAAATCGTCTGATTTTTGTTTTGATGTTTTGACAAATGCAAACCATAAAGCAATTCTAAATCATCTTGATTAATTCCTAATAAACTTGATAACTCAGAACTTGCATATTTTTGCCCAACTTTTACGCCACCCATAACAGACTGAACGGTTTGCAAATCACTAATTTTATCATGAGTTAAACTACTTGACAAAGCTGAATCGTTTTTATGAGCAAGGACAAAATCTACAAATTCGTTTGGTGTTAATTGAAGTGTCGTAAATTTCACTTGATATAGTGTATAAATACTTTTGACTTTTCCCTCTTCAATTCCAATTAAGTTTGCCAATTCGTTGTAATTGTAATTGGCATGATTGCTAGTATTTGTCATAATTGTGTTTAGTAACTGCAATTGGCTCGTTGTCGCCTCTGAAAGATTGGCTGCTATTGCAGGATTTTCCAAATTTGATAAAATCAATGTCACCAATTCTTGGGGACTAGCAGTCCAATTTTCCGTATGATTTTGCGAAAAAGCAATCAAATTATAAATCTGAGAAACTTGCTTTTTTTCGATTTTTAATATTTTCGAAATTTGCTCTGCTGTATATGGCGTTTTGGTCGTTGCCACAGAATCATCTATGATTAATTTCAAAAGTTTTAATTGCTCCAATGTTTCCTTTTCTACAGAAAACATACTTTCATCTAAAGCGTCTTGGCTAGGATTTCCCAAAGCCGTCAAAACTAGTGTAATAAATTCTTGTGGTGTCATAGTGTAATCTTCTGGCAAGCCAGTTAGTAAGTAAATGGTTTCAACAAAATTGGGTCGAAGGCCATTAAACATGCTTGCTAAAGCCTTTTGATTTATTGGGGTCGTATTGATATTGTTTTCGTTTTGTGCAAATATTGAAATCTGCTCTAGTGCGGACAAGTCGGTACCGTCTAAATAATGTGTATTTGCTTTAAGAAGCATCACATTGTTAATAAATTCTGTTATGGATAAGGTATTTCCCATGTCCACTGTGCTATATTTTAGCAATAATAATTGTTTTATCAAATTTTCATCTATGCCAAATAAATTTGCTAATTCAGTTGAATTCATTTGTTTGGTAATCGTTCCTTCATTGCTAAACGTATTTAGAATTTTCATACTTTGAATGGTTGGTTCATCAAAATTTCCTGCATATTGTGGGTCATTTAACATTTCATTTAGGACAAAATTTGAAAATTCAGCAATTGTCATTCTTGCACTAATTTCATTGAGGCTGACATAGTATTTATACAATTGTTCCATAGAACCTGTATCCATGCCAAACAAATTTGCCATATCTCCACTTGACATTTTGGTATCGTTCGTTCCAGCATTCGTGAACTTTGCCAGTGTATTTAATTTGTCGCGATTGCTTGGCGTAATCTTGTCGGCATATTCTGGGTCAGTTAAAACATCGTTGTTGATGAAATCAATAAATTCTGCCACAGAAAGTTTTAATGTATTGTGTTTTGCATTATAATAAATTAAAACGTCTTCAACATCTTTGGGCTCAATTTCTAGAATTCCTGCAATTTCACTTGCGGTTCGCAATTGGTTCATTGTATTTTCTGCGGTAAATTTAGATAAACGGTCAATATTTTGCCTTGTTTCGTCATCTAATTCTTCTCTCATTTTGTCGTTGTTGTAAACTTCTGTTTGAATAAAATCAATGAATTCTTGGAATGTCATGGTATTGTCTTCAGTTTGATTGTAATAATTGTAATATAAAATTTTAAATAGATAATCTTCAATATCCACATCTGACCCTAAATCTTCTAGCTTTTCGCCCAATTCGTGATACGTCAATTTTTCATTAATCGTATTTCCATAACCTAACACTTGACTTACTTTATCTTGTGTTTCTAATTCTTCCAATATTTTAGGTAATTTTTCTTCCTCTTCATTTTTGTAGATGACTGCCATCTGGTTGTTTTCTACGAAAACTTTTGAAATTTCGTTTTCTTCAGAATCGGTATATAAAATTCCCAAATTTCCTTTTAGCAAAAAACTAAAAACAAAACAGCCAATAAAAATGAAGATAGAAATGGGACGTATCAAAAAACTAAATTTTCCAAGTAGGGTCAAATTAAGATGAGGACTTTTCTTTTTCGTTTTGTTAATCGCTTCATCAAAAATCAAAATCAAGGCTGGAAGCACAAAGAAAATGCTGATTAAACTAAATAACACACCTTTAGCAAGCACAAATCCCAAATCGCGCCCAATCGTAAAACTCATAAAAACCAAAGCAAGCAATCCTACAATCGTTGTTACCGAACTACTAGCAATCGAAGAAAACGCATGATACAACGCTTCTTTCATAGCCTCGATTTTATTACTTGCTTTCTCTTTTTCTTGATTATAACGATTCATCAGCATAATCGAATAATCCATCGATAATGCCAATTGCAAAATGGCAACAATCGAATCTGTAATGTTCGACACATTCTCAAATATCACATTCGTACCTTTGTTTAAAACAACTCCCACTAAGATTGCGGTCAAAAACAAAAATGGTTCTACATACGAATTACTCATTACAATTAAAATTAGTAATGCGCAAAATACAGCAAGTACAACAATCCATGTTGGCAAAACTGGCGTATTTCTTGCAGATATGGCACCACTTGTTTGAATTTCTCTGTCTTCAAAATGTTCGGTTACTTCTTCGTAAACCTTACTTGCGAGTTCAGATTCTTCGTCTGCATCTACATTGATGATGTATAGCGTATAATCTTCCTTATTGTATTCTTCTGTTTCGTCATAATCAACCTTGGAAACACCGTCTATTTTTTCCAAATATTCTTTCGTCTCTTGCTTTTCTTGATCCGCTAAACCTTTTAGCATGACATTTAAAATACTGGTTTCTTCTGCATCAATGCTATTCTCCATAATATCCATACCAATTCTTGTCTCAGATGTATTGGGTAGATATTTTGTCATGTCATAATTGACTTTTACCTGTTTGGAAAGACAAAAACACACGATCGTTAACACAATGAAGGTGATTAATACGAAATATCTTTTGTTAATTATAAAATCAGTTATTTTTTTCAAAACTTTTATCATTCCTTTCTTTTATGGTCATTTTTTTATTATACGCTGGCAAATGGTAAAGGGAAAGTATAATTTTGAAATAAGTGTCTAAATTTGGACACTTGATTTAAAAATGTCTATATTAAAAGAGAGCATGTCGATTATTTCTTTATAAAATAATCGACATGCTCTCTTTTAATTATTACTAAGTTTCCATGACAATTCTAAAATCTCTTTCAATCTCTCATCTTGCTTGGTCAAATACAAATACCCAATCAACGCCTCAAACGCTGTACTCATTGCATAATCTGCCACATTTGCATTCTTCGCCACATGATGATTTTGCACATTTCTGCCTCGTCTTACGATTTCTTGTTCTTTTTCACTTAAGCTATCCTGCAATTTTTTCAAAATATCGGCTTGTGCTTTGGCTTTGACATGTTGGATCGATTCGATATGTAATTTGTGTGGCTTGGCATTGGAACCATTGACTAAATTTACACGAATAAATGTCTCATAAATTCCATCTCCAATATAGGCCCACACCAAAGGAGACAGCATATTGACCTCTTCTGCTTCTTTTTTTCTTTCAATAAACTCCAATTTTACGGTTCCTCCAAACTGATTTTTCCGAAGCTTTCCACTTCGAAAGTCTTCTAATATTATTCTGGCTGTTTTTTCATCATCAATCATTCCGCCTTGATTTAAGTGCCCCGCGTTTTTGTCCAATCAATTGCATCAAAGCATAAGTTGCATTTTCTTCCTTTTGAAGATGTGAAAATTCTTCGTCTGTTATTTTGTAACGTTCTAGAAGGTTTTTTTGATATTTTTGAACGAATACTTTCAAAAGTTCATAGGCAATTTCCACTTGTTCCATAATATCATCTTTGATGGTTCCTGTAAATGCTAAATTGAGTGCCACTTCTTGGCTTTCAAATTTCGGCCACAAAACACCTGGTGTATCTAATAATTCTTGATTTTTCCCAATTCGTACCCATTGTTTTTTTCTGGTGACACCTGGTTTATTGCCAACTTCCATGGAAGTTTTTTTGGAAATTCGATTGATAAAAGAGGATTTTCCGACATTGGGAATGCCTAAAATCATGACACGAATGGTTTTGTTCATTCTGCCACGTTGTTTTTGTTTTTCAATTTCTTCTTCCATCATTGCCGAAATGGTTTTTAGCACTTTTTCGATACCTTTTCCAGAATTCGAATCGGTTACTAATGTTATGGCTTCTTTTTCCAGTGTTTTTTGCCATTTTTGATTAATTTTTTCGTCTGCTAAATCGCATTTGTTTAAAAGAATGATTTTCTTTTTGCCTTTGGTTAATTGCTGAATATCTGGATTCCTGCTAGAATTTGGGATTCTGGCATCTAGCAATTCGATGACAATGTCGATTAGTTTTAAATCTTCTAAAATTTCTCTTTTGGTTTTTGCCATGTGACCGTGGGTACCAGTTGATTGAAATTTTATGTAAATTCTCTTCTTGATTCATCAAGTCTACCTCTTTTCTTAATATTCTCGTTATATTCGGCATATTTCTCCTTAAATTTTATGCAGCATCATAAAATCTAAAAATACAAAATATACTATCCGATTCTGCTAATAAACAACTATCTTCTGGATATTTGCTTTCACCAACTAAATAAAATTTATCATAATTTCCAAATTCAATTCTTAAATTGCTTGTATCTATCCATTTGAAAATTGGATAATTTATAAAATCTGTTTTACTGATTTCAGTCAATTTATTCATTTTTTCAATATCTACATCTAATTCATTTTTTAATTTATCAAAAAAATCATCTCTATTACGATAATCTGATTTACTTTCAAATACAATAGATAACGATGGTTCTCCATGATGTTTAAAACATTTATTATATAAATTTATAATATTCATATTTTCTCTTCTCCTTCACTTTCATTAACAATATTAAACTCAACTAATTCCTCACATAATTTTAAATATATATTCCATGCTTTATCATAAAAAGATTTAGTATCAAAATTATTTTTCGCATTTCCAGTATTCCAATCAATTGAGTTATCATATTCCTTAATTAATTCATTCATAGAGTTTTTCAACTGTTCCGATATATTCAACTTTTCTATATTAATGCGATTTCCGTATTTTAACTTTGTTTTCTCATTATCGCTCCATAAACAAGTTCCACTACCATAATCAAAAAAATATCTTACTTCATATTCTTTTTCCATTTTTTCCTCTCATTTCCTATTTTCCAAAAATGTTTTAACAAAATTTCTAAAAAACTCCAAATCATTCATTTCTTCAGGATGCCACTGCACTCCAATCATATTATCTTTTTCAATGGATTCAATTGTTCCATCTTCCGCATACGCTGTTACGCCAAAACCTTCTGCGACTTTTTTCACAGATTGATGATGAAACGAATTAACTTCCACTTTATTTTTCTGATAAGTTTTATGCAAAAAACTATTTTCCTTGATTGCAATTGCGTGCAACTCATTTTTCAAATCATGATTTTCAATTTGTTGATTTAAACTACCACCAAAACAAACATTAATAGATTGAATCCCACCACATATTCCCAAAATTGGTTTACCTGCATCAGAAAACAATTTAATTGCTTTTTTATCCAATTTAAATTCATCAATTTCATATGTCTTTGTTGGTAAGGGTTCTTCCTTATAATACTTCGGATGAATATCAATGGCACTACCAGTTACAATTAATCCATCACACAATTCGCACACTTTTTCTAGATTTTTTTCAGAAATAATGGGAAACAATAACACATCCAATTCATCGAATATGTCTTTATAATGCTGCGTCAAAAAAAATCGATTATGAAAAGGCTTTTCATTTTCAAGATTTTCAATTCTTTCAATAATGGCTAAAATCATTTTTGGCTCCTTTATTATTCCTTAAAAAATTCATCTTTTCGTTTAACAGGCTCTTTTGAAAAACTTTTCTTTTTCAGTGGTTCAACATTGATATGTTGAAGCCAATTTGCTTTTTGTATCGTCATTGCTCTATAATTCGTTTTCCTTTGAAAATACTCTTTTTCACTAATGATAAATTTTTCATAGTTTTCCAAACATTGCTCTTTTTCCTCAAACGACAACTTTTTTAATCGTGGTAATAATATTTTATCAATTATCATTTTTTCTGAAAGGACAATTGTGCCTTTCAAATTAGATTTGTGTTTTTCCATTTGTTCTAATTGATTACTTACATCGACATTGGCACCTTTTTCTTGTATCTCATAAATTTCATCTTCGTTATCATAATAGCCGTTTAACTCATGATATATACTGTCCATATTAGAAGATAATTTTTTAAAAATTCTATTTTTGAATGTTCCAATTACTTTCTTTGATTTTTCATAATCACACAAACCTTCAAAAAATTCTTGTTCATCTACCCCTTGTGCGATTAGCATTTGATGAATCAAATTTGAATTTAAACAATAAATTCCAGCATTTAAGTCTTGATTCGTATAAATTGTCCAATCCAAAACTTTCTCCTCTCGATATCCTTCCTCCTGACTAACAAACATTTCAACTGCTGATTCATTAAAATACTCATTTTCTTTTTGGTAGTGACTACCAATCATATCGAATTCTCTCATATAACCAGATACCAATACAGGAGATTTTTGAAAAAATTGCTTGACTAGTCTTCCGTCCCATCATATGCGTCATTTCATGCCTTAAAAATTCATAAATATACTGAGGACTTTCCTCTAAAACCCTTTGATTTATACTCAGAATATGAAACATATCATCTACATATCCTACACCATTAGGATTATTTTCGTACCCATCTTTTAATTCAATTTCCATAATACTAGTATTAATACGATTTTTTATTTCTTCTTCTGTCAAATTAGTATGTTTTTTGAAATAATCAATCACTTGCTCGAATATAGGTACCAACATTTCCACGCTTTTGTCAAATCTGTAAGTTATGTCTAGGGCATTGATTCCGCTATTCAATTCTGAAATTGCTTCGATTTCTTCTAAATATTCTTCATCCACTTCCCACACATCATCTGTTTCCATTTTATCACTTTTCTCCCTTAAATTTCATTTCGGTTAAAATACACCTCAAACTCCTCCCTCGAAATCGGTTTCGAATAATAATACCCTTGAATGATATCACAACCCAATTTCTTAGCAAAATCTGCTTGTTCCTTGGTTTCTATACCTTCTACAATCGTTTCTACTTCAAGTCGTTTAGCAAGAATCATGATGTAGTTAATGATATTTTTATCACTTGCCAAATCTGCTTTATCGACAAATACTTTATCAATTTTAATAATATCAATCGGCATACTTTGTAGCATACTTAGCGATGAATAGCCTGTACCAAAATCGTCAATTGAGATAAGAAAACCTTGTTCTTTAATTCGATTTAAAATTTTCACAATATCTATTTTCTCGTCAACTGTGGCACTTTCTGTAATTTCTAAGTCAATTTGATTTCTACAAATATCGTATTTATCCGTAATTTTAACATATTCTTCTATAAAATCTTCATTTTCAAAATGCGCTTTCGACAAATTAATGGATATTGTTGGAATAAAATCATATTTTTCCTTCCAAGAAACAATATCTCTGCAAACTTGCTCAAAAATATACAAGTCCAATTTTATGATAAATTTATTTCTTTCAAATAATGGAATAAATTGATTCGGTGAAATGATTTCTCCCTCTTTTTCCCATCGAACAAGCGCTTCGGCTCCCATTACTTTCTCATTTTTAATTAAAATTTTGGGTTGATAAACAACTTTAAACTCTTGATTTTCTAGTGCCTCCTCCATTGAACATTCGATTTTTTGCTCTTCCATTAGTTTATTTTCCAATATTTCATCAAAAATATAATAATTATGGTCATAAAATCCTTTTATTTTAGCTCTAGCCATAGATGCCTTATCTAAAGCTTTATTGATATCTGTATCCTTTTTACCGAAAGGATACACTCCAATGGATAAATTTAAATGTACAAATTCAGTTCCTATTTTCATACTAGCCGTTTGTTTCAGGATTGTTTTTAATAATATCTCAATGTCCTTATCATACGTAAATATAGCCCCAAAAACATCTGCTGAAATTCTGCAAATGATACTATCTTCAGGCAAAATTTTGACTAATGTTTCACCAAAGGAATCTAAAAGACAATTACAAAAATCATAACCATAAATATTATTCAAAGCCTTAAATTTGTTGATGTCAAGTGTAATGATATAATTATGTTCTCTTTCGTTTTGCAAATACTCATTTGCTTTTTCTTTGAAATATTTCTCATTCCCCAATGAGGTAACTGGATCAATAAAAGCCACTTTAAATATTCGATGACTTTTCTTCTCATTTGTAACAATTCCATAAATTGCTATCACAATAATCATTAAATTAATCCCCAAACAAAGACTAATGGAAGTAGTTACAATTCTAATCAATTCCTTGGCAATTGTATCATCTGACAAAATCGTTACAATGTACCAATCATTAATGCCTAATTTTTCGTAGTGAATAAAATACGTATCATTTTCTTGTGCTATGTGAAAAGTCCCAATTTTATTTTGTTGGATACTCGCCTCCATCTCATTAATTTCTTGCAAATTGGTTGAATAATTTTTTCTCATTTGTTCAAATAAATTCACATTATTTTCTTTTATCTCTTCAAAAGAATCAATTAAAATATCTCCCGAATGATTTATGACATAAGTGCCACCTTTTCCAAATAATCTCCTTAATAAAATGTCTTGATAATCTTCTGTATTAACCGTTGCCATTAATACTTTTTCTTCTCCTTGAAAATGAAAAATTCTAGAGTAAATATTAACTTGATTATTAGAAACCGTACTCGGCCTATGTTCTGACAAATAAACAGTGTCTTCCTCTTGCGCAAAAAATTCATCAATACTTGCATAATTTTTCACTTCAAGTCCATCACTTGTTAAGCCATTTCCCTGTTTATCTAATATAACCAGTCTTGTAAAATGAAAATTTTGTAAATCACCGCGATATCTTTGAAAAATATCGTCAATTGTCTTAAACTGGTTATTTTTAATCGAATCCACCATAATTTTAACAAAATATTTTTGCTCACTAATTGACAAATTGAGTTGCGTAGCCGTTTGCTCACTGATTTCAGTAATATTGGTGTATACATTGCCATAAACCAAATTTTTAACATAATTAATATAAAAAAATGATACAACAAAAATGATGAAAAATAAAATAAAAAGCCAACTTAATTTTGATTTGTACTTTTCGGTAATGCCATATTTATTGCTATTTTCTTGTTTGCTCATACATACCTCTTTCCTTATTTAATTTTGTATTGATTTCGATCGGCTCTTTCATCAAAATTTCGGTCATATTTTTCATTTTCATAATACCAATCCGTATCGCGATCTGCGGAATGAAATCTGCTTTTTTGTAAAATAATATCGGCAAATACCAAAAAAGGTATCACAATTCCAAGCGCCGAAATCATAATCGATGTCGCATCTGTTAATACCAAACTTTCAGTTTCTGCCGACACATTCCCAAAACTGTTGTACAAAATTGTTCCAAAATAAGCCGCATACATACCAAAATACAAAGTAGCAGCAACCACATTTCTACGAAAAATAAAAATAATACTCGGTATCGTCAAAAACAAAATCGCAATTTCAATGTTGGCATTCAAAGGCTGACAAATAAACTCTTGTCCCATCGCATATAGCAAAGAAACCACCACACGAAAACCCCAATAAATAATCGCCAAAATAACAATTAAATAACTAAATAAACTTTTCATATAAACTCACTTTCTTAAAAAAATGCGACCTGTTCGTTTTCATAAGTTTCTGCACTTTAAAAACTTCAGATCGCCCTATTTTCAAAATTAAACTATTTGATTAAACATTATAATCACTTACTTTTTTATAAGCATACACTGCTGAAATTGCAAAAATCACAACAAATCCAATCGTTTTTGAACTTGTACCTGTATATGGCAAACTTGAACTATTGGTAGTTGCATTTGTGTTATTATATACACTTGTATTATTAGTTGTCTTATTTTCCGTGTTGTTGCTCGTATTATTCGAAACAATTGATGTAATATTTGAAGTTTTATTGGTATTACTTGTGTTATTTTCTGTGTTTGTGTTACTTGTATTATTGGATGTTCCGTTATCAGTTGTGGCTGTAATGGTAACTGTATTTCCTGAATTATTTTCCGTTGCAAAAGAACACACACTACCTAATAAAACAAATATTAAGGCAATTGCTACAAAACTTAATAAAATTTTACTTTTTTCTACATTTTTAAACATAATTTTCTCTCCTCACTTTCAATTTACATTTATTATAACATATAAAAAATTTAATGCAAGTTTTTTTTACATTTTTTTCAAAAAATTTTTTCTAAACATTAAATTTAAAAAGCACAATATCTCCATCTTTCATCACATATTCTTTTCCTTCTGAACGAATTAATCCTGCTTCTCTTGCCTCATTCATTGAACCCTTCGATTTCATAAAATCTTCAAAAGAAATCACTTCTGCTTTGATAAATCCTCGTTCAATATCAGAATGGATTTTTCCAGCCGCTTGAGGCGCTTTTGTGCCATTTTTTATGGTCCAAGCCCTAACTTCAGGTTCTCCTGCTGTTAAAAAGGAAATCAAGCCTAACAGTTTGTAACTGGCTTTAATCAATTTATCTAAACCAGACTCTTCCAAGCCCAATGCCTCTAACATTTCCAATTTTTCTTCTTTTTCTAATGTACTCAATTCTTCTTCAATCTTTACACACAAGCAAATCACTTCTGCGCCTTCTTGTTTGGCATATTCTTTGACTTTTTTCACGTTTTCGTTTGCCTCTGGATTCTCAATTTCACTCTCATCAATATTAGCAACATACAAAACTGGTTTCATGGTAAGTAAAAAAGAATCTTTGATGACTTCTAATTCTTCATCTGAATATTCTAATGTTCTCGCACATTTTCCTGCTTCTAAGGCTTGTTTTATCTTTTCCAATGTGTCAATTTCAAATTGATATTTTTTGTCAGATTTCAGCATTTTTCTTGCTTTTTCGAGTCTCTTATCTATTGTTTCCAAATCAGCAAAAATTAATTCAAAATTTATGGTTTCAATATCTCTTATCGGTTCCACATTTCCATCTACATGGACGATATTGGAATTTTCAAAACAGCGAACCATTTGCACAATACTATCTGTCTCACGAATATGCGACAAAAACTTGTTGCCCAAACCTTCACCTTTACTTGCACCTTTAACAAGTCCTGCAATATCTACAAATTCAACAATTGCATTGGTTACTTTTTGTGGTTTATAAATTTGTGCCAATGTCTCAATTCTTTCATCTGGCACAGCAACCACACCAACATTTGGCTCAATTGTACAAAACGGATAATTGGCGCATTCTGCGCCAGCCTTTGTGATACTATTAAACAATGTACTTTTTCCAACATTTGGAAGTCCAACAATTCCTATTTTCATCTATTTTCTCCTTTTTATTATTTTCAAAAATTTATTTTTTATTTTTGTAATTTTTAACAATTTCTATCTTATCTATATCACAATTGATTTTATTTTTCAATAGTAATTTTGATAAAATAAAAAGGAGCCTGTCTTTAATTACCGACAAACTCCCCCTGTTTCATTTACCAACCAAAGATTAGAAATCTCTCATCCTTATATTTTACTGCCAAACACCGAAGATTAGCTTTTCTCAAGCCTATCCTTTTCTTACCTTGCGAAGACATACAATTTTCAGGCAAATTCAATTTGTACAACTCTAAGGTATCTACCTTTATGCCATTAAAGTTGTCTTTGTCTTCCGAGAAAGTTCTCTTAGGGTTTAGGGCTTCCAATTCTTTGAAAAATGCCCTATAGACTTTTAACCGCTGTTTTTCTTCCTGTCTTGTAATTTTACATTTCATGTAGTAAAACCTCCTAAATTTTTTTGCATTTCTATTATATCAGCATTTTCTCCTATTGTCAACATAAAATTTAAATTTTTCAAAAATATTTAAACCAACTATTACTCCATAATAAACCGCACTACTAATCAGTAGTGCGGTTCAAGTTAATACCTTTTTGCTGGAAAACCAGCCTTTTCTGGATGAAGGCATCTGCTTGTATCATATTTTTCGCAAGATACCTTTGAACAAGGAAATCCATTCGAACGCTTTTGCGCACAATCTCTCTCCCCTAATTCCCGCATATTCTGCAAGAATCTCTGATGTTCATCATCCTGTCTTTGTTCTACTGCCATATTTTCTTCCTGCCTTTCTAAAATTTTTATATTATTATACCTGAATCCGTGAATCAATTAAAAGCAAAGAACCGAAAGTATTATAAACAAA
>CAOJUE010000034.1 GCA_948443845.1 uncultured Eubacteriales bacterium
GCTATAGGGATCGAACCTATGACCCTCTGCTTGTAAGGCAGATGCTCTCCCAGCTGAGCTAAGCGACCATGTCAACTGACAAATAATATTTTAATCGATTTTTATAATTTTGTCAATAGTTTTTTTAAAATTTTTTTAAATATTTTAAAAATACACATATACCTTGATAAAGGAGCTTTTACGCCCCTTCTCATTTAACCATTTTCATCAAATATTTTTCCCCTTCTTCTTTATCCAGCACTTTCATGTTAAACTTTTCGTGCTCTAGCTTATGTAAAATCTCCTTCGTGTCATCTTCTGAATCCATGTCGATTACTACTAAATTGTTGTAAAAATTCCTTCCATACGTTAATTCTCTTATGTATTCTTCAATCCCATTTTCGACATTTTTAACCGTCATTACAAATTTTATGTTTTCCTCCAATTTTTTATAAGTATTTTCATTCACACAATCTTGAATAATACTAAATAACCCATAAATACACAAAATCCAGAGAATTAATTGGATCAAAAAATCAAACATACTATCCACTCCTTTTGTATATATTATGTAACTTACTCAAATGTGTGACTGGAATTAATAACGACTGCTTTCCACAATTTGAATAATATCTGCAATGTATTTTCCAATAATGGGAATGTTCAGCGTAACAATTTTTTCCAAAATAATAATCAAAATTGCTGTTATAATCGTAACGCCTATTCCAATTCCCACGCCTCTACTCACTCCTGCCCAAAAATTTCGCTTGAAAATTTCTCGTTTGTTGCCCAAAATATCGATTAATTCTTGCAAATTTCTTTCTTCCAATTTTCGATTCAATTTATCAATATTTCTACTCAATCTCCCAAACATAAACACCACCCTTAATTTTAGGATGGTGTTTTTCTTATAATTTATACGAATTATTGATACAAAATAACGCGAAATCCCCAATATTCATCTGTCATATTTTCCTTATTACCATTATAGCTGCTTGCCGTTCGGCTGACATTTGCTCCACCACCTCTTACAACACGATAATACACAGTTTCTGAAACAATTTCTTCATTCGTAGAATTTTTCTTTTTCTTCTTTGAATTTTTGGCTTCCTCTGCTTTATTCTTGTAGATTTCCGTTGTCCATTCTCTTACATTTCCTGCCATGTCACAAATATTATTTTTGATATCCGATTCCGTAGTTCCTGTATTTCGAACATTTCCAGAATAATTTCCATAACTTGTATTGCTCGAATAACTCTCAAAATTTTGGTCAATCCAAGAAAGCGTCGTATCCCAAGCATAACTATTCAAAATCGCTGTTTGATAACCTTCATAGCCAAAAACGGAGGTAGTCTTGATTGAAGCTTCTGCCGCATCTGGATACGTAATATTCGTCCAAGGTGTTTTATTGGCCATGGTTGCTGCCACTTTTTGCCCATTTTTTTCATACATCGATGCTTCGTATTTTCCTAAATAAAATCCGTAATTCTTAGCAACACTATTTACTAAAGCAGTTGCAGTGTTGTTGGATTCTTCGTAATCATCATCTAGCATTCTATTTCTGGTCAATTTTCCACTTTCCACTGGAATCCACACAAACTCATTCCCATATGAATCTTTAATAACAAAGCCATTTCCAACCTCACCTTCTACATGCGAAAAACCTGTTGGAATATAAGGTTCCATAGCAGATGCTTGGCGAATATTATTGACTTCAATCGTAAGAGAAGATGTTTTTCCATTATTTCCCTTTACTTTAAACGTATAGTTTCCATTTTGATTGACAGTATAATTAGCTGTGTCAGAACGATTGGTAGAACCATCTGGCATTGTGATAGAATAAATTCCTTGGCTATCTTCTGTTGTGGCTACTGCTGTAATCGTAACACTTTCCTGATTTTCTTCCTCTGTATTGGCACTCAATTCCAATACTGGAACAATATCTGAATTTTCAATTTCTGGCTCATTTGGCGATGTAACATTCGTTTTTTTCATAACAAGTGCAATTCCAAGTCCTGCAATAACTACAATTACTACCACAAGAACCGCAATAATAACGGGCGAAATTTTATAATACATAATTTTTCTCTCCTTTTTATTTTCTCTTTTTATTATAAACATAAATCAAAATTTTTTCAAATACTTTTTATAAAATAATCAATTTATTTTGATAAGTCGAATAAATATAAACTTCATCAACCTTTCTATTTAAGCTAGTTTCAAGCGCCTTTTTGTAGATTTCTAATTGCTGAAAATATTTTTCTTTTAAGTCATTTTCATCTTTTACAAAATCAGTTTTATAATCGACCAAAACCAATTGGTCATTTTTATCTACAAAATATAAATCAATCATTCCTTGAATCGCAATTTCCTGATTTTCAAATTCTTCTAATTTCATACGAAGACAAAACGCTTTTTCTTTTTCAATAATTTTTGCATCTTTGATACGAACACAAATTTCGGATTTCAAAAATTGCTCAATTTTATTCAAATCAATATTTTCTTTTTCCTCATCAGAAATGATTTTTTTCATCACCAATTGTTCCACAAATTCTCGCAAATCCTGATTTGTATAATCTTTCCTAAAGTCCAATTTTTGCAACACCAAATGTAGCAAAGTGCCTTTTCTAGCTGGCGTAATTTCTTGTTTATTTTGGGCAAAATTCGCCGAAATTTCTTCTAAACCAATCGGCTGTTTCTCTATATTTTCTCCATTTTGTAGACTTTTTATTTGCGAAACGCTCGTCTTTTCTGGCATTCCACTCAATATTCGGTCTGGATACTGCCATTTGAATATCTGCTCTAGTTCATCAAAATCTATATTTTGCTTAAAATCAAATTCTCTTTTTTCGTCCTCTATTTCCCTTTGGCTTTCAAATTTATTTTTTTTATGGACAACTAGTGCCAATTCCTCTTGCAATTTTCCTTGCAAATACACCAAGTAAATCCAATTAAAATACGAAATATATTGCTTAAACAAAATCGGATTTAGCTTATTTTCCTGCGTTTGATAAGCTTTTGCAATTTCTTTTTTCGTTTCCTCTTCCTTTGCAAAATCCTTCACAGTTGCTGTAATAATCAATTTTTCTTTCGCACGAGTCAGCGCAACATACAAAATGCGCATTTCTTCTGCAATCGCTTCTTCTTTTCCTAGAATTTTAATCGCTTGTTTGGCAGCAGTTGGATACTCAATTTTTCTTTCATAATCAATACATTGCGGACCAAATCCAATATCGCGGTGTAACAAAATATCACCCTTCAAATCTTGCAAATTGATATTTTTATTGGCTTGACATAAAAACACAACTGGAAATTCCAATCCTTTACTTTTATGAATACTCATCATACGAACCACATTTTCCGACTCACCAATCACTTTAGCAGACGCCATATCCGAGTTCTCGCTCTTCAATTTTTCCACAAAACGAATAAAATGAAATAAGCCATTAAAACTCGTTTTTTCGTATTCCTTCGCTCTTTCAAACAACATTCTTAAATTTGCTTGCCTTAAAACACCATTTGGCATCAAGCCAACATATTCCAAAAAGCCAGTATCTAGATAAATTTTCCAAATCAATTCTGCTAAACTAAGCATTTCACTTTTTTGTTTCCAACTCTCTAAATCCTGCAAAAATTTCTGGATTTTTTCCTGCGCCACAAATCCACCTTTTTCTCTCGCATTTTGCAAATTCGAAAACACACTATCTTCGCGATTTTCCAAACGAATTTCCAAAATCTCATTATCCGAAAAACCTCCAATTGGTGACCTCATGACAGACACCAAATTGATATCATCCAACGGATTATCTAAAATTTTTAGCACATTGATAATCGTTTGCACTTCCATCGTTTCCAAATATTCGGCTGAAATATCCGAAAAAACAGGAATGCCGTTTTTTAAGCAACTCTTTTTCAAAAATCGGAGCCGAAATTTTTGTGGAACGAAGCAAAATCACGACATCACGGTATTCGAGTTTTTTGTAACTGCCATCTTTGCACTTTATCAATTTTCCACTTTGGATAAGTTCTTGAATTTTTTGTGCTACAAAAATCGCCTCTAATTCTAGATTGGTCAACTCTTTTTCCGATTCTTCTCCAATTTCTTCATCTTCTTCAGTTGTTTCTTGCCTTTCTGATTTGGTATCAATAATATGTAACTCACTTTTCCCAACGCCATTTTCAATATTAGGATAATCTGCACCTAAATTCAAATATTCCTCTTCTGTGTAATCCACATTTCCAAGACTTCTGCTCATCATATTTTCAAAAATCGTGTTGGTAATATTCAAAATATTTTGATTACTTCTAAAATTCTTGAACAACTGAATTTTCATTCCATTTTCGTTTCCATCTAAACTGTAGGTATCGTATTTATCAAAAAATAATTTTGGATAGGCTTGTCTAAACTTGTAAATACTTTGTTTGACGTCACCAACCATGAAAATATTGTTTCCGCGGGAAACAGATTTTAAAATCAATTCTTGCACTTGGTTGCTATCTTGATATTCGTCAATCGCAATTTCTTCGAATTTTTCTTGATATTGTTTTGCAACTTCTGTTGGAACATATTCGCCATTTTCTTCTTTAATCAAAATATTTAAGGCATAATGCTCAATATCTGTAAAATCAATGATATTTTTTGTTTTCTTTTTGGCTTGAAAAGCACTTTCAAATTTTAAAACCAAATCTTTTAAAGCTGCCAAATTATCATATAACAAATAAATATCAGCAAAAGCCTCTTGTGAATTGTATAACAAGGTATCTGTTATGCTATCTGTCATTTGTTTTTTAACTTTATCACGCGCTTTTTTGGCTTCTTCTTTTATGTCTGGATTGGCATTTTTGTCGGCAGTCCAAGTTTTAAACTTTAGGTTGCTGGCATACGCAAAAGCATTGTCCCATAAGCCACAGACGTCATACAAACCTTGCAATAATTCGATATCGCTTCCGAATAATTTGCGCACTTTTTTCCATAGCTTGGCATTTTTCTAATTTTTCTTTTTGAATTTTCAAATGATAAATTCCGTCTAACAAACTTTCTTTCAAATCTTTTAAAAGAATTTCGCCCCATACGGATTTCGAAAAATCCTGTTTTTTATCCTTTTGTGGCTCAAACATTTGCACTTTTTCATTTAGCCACTTTTCAGGAAACGGCATACTTTGAATAGCTTTGTCAATCTGAAAAATGATTTCTTTTACTGGCTCGTCTCCGTTGTAGCCTGTATAATTTTCAATTAATTTGGCAAACTTTCCCTCTTCTGTTTCATATAATTCCTCAAAAACCTCTTCTAACACTTCTTGTCTTAGCAACTCA
This sequence comes from uncultured Eubacteriales bacterium, assembly GCA_948443845.1. Taxonomy (GTDB): domain Bacteria; phylum Bacillota; class Clostridia; order TANB77; family CAG-508; genus Scatovivens. Next base: position 5,294 of record CAOJUE010000034.1, read on the forward strand.
ATTTCTTGCTCAGATGCAATTCTAAAATTAGCAGGCAAATCAATTTCAAAAAAATGATTGCGAATCACATCCAAACAAAACGAGTGAATCGTACAAATATTGGATTTTCCAAGCAAAATGATTTGTTTTTGCAAATTTTCGTCTTCTGGATTTTCATCCAATTTTTTATAAATTGCGTCTAACACTCTTTCGCGCATTTCGGAAGCCGCGGCATTTGTGAAAGTTACGACTAATAATTTATCAATATCAATCTTATCTTTCAGAACCTTTTGAATCATTCTTTCCACCAAAACTGCCGTTTTTCCACTTCCGCGCCGCTGCAGCAACTAGAATATTCTTATTTTTTTCAAAAATTGCTTTTTCTTGTTCGTTCGTCCAATTCATGCTTTACCTCTTATTTTTCGTTTTAAAAATTCATTCCATCAATTGCATTCTCATAAATCCATTGTTTTAAATCATCCATCAAGTTGGTTTCATAAAAGAGAATCAATTTTACAAAAAAATCTTTTTGCTTTTTCACTGGAATTTGTATGATTCCGTGTTCCATTTTCAATCATCATTTTGTTTGCAAACAACATAGCAGTTCTTTTATTGCCATCTAAAAACATTTGTCTTCGCATAGTCAATAACATAATCGATATTGCTCGTTCTGTTGGATTTCCTATTTTTAGCAAATCTTCCAATTCCTCTTTGATTTGGCTTTCAATCGGAAATGGTGGTTTCCAATCCGTTCCTCCTATGCTTACTTGTGTACTTCTCAAATTGCCACAATTAATAATTAAATTACTTCCCACCACTTTATTAATTTCTCTTAATGTATTAAAATTCGTAGGAATTTCTTCATTTTCCAATATAAAATACCAAGCATGCTTTAAATTATTAATCGTAACAATCTCTTGCATACTCAAACCTTCCACCATTCCACCTTCTAACAAGCTTTCTGTTTCCGGATAAGTAACACAAATACCTTCCAAATTAGCACTTTTCCATATGGAATCCACGATATTTCTTTTGGTCAAAAACAAATTTTGCTCTTTTGTCATTTCATATTTATTTTCCATTTTTCCTTTTCCCCTTTTTGAAATGATACTTTCTATGATTATATCAAACCAACTCCAATATAGCAACATTTCAATTGCTTTTTTCTTAACACGCCACCGATTTCTTTGCTCCCAATCTCTTCACCACTTCCCACAAGCAAATAGCTGTTTTCAAAGTCATCAGAGAAATAACTGTTGCTCCTACAATCACCCAAATCATACTTACCTTTAATAGCACAGCAGATACAACAAATCCCATCATTGTCGTTCCTATTTTCTTACCAAATTCCAAATGCGCAAAAATCGCCTGCTGTTCCCCTGGCTCTGCGACTCGCAAAATCAAATCCTGAATATAAATCTTAAACGGATCCCTAACCGCCAAAATCATGAAAAATCCACTTGCCATAATTCCCATTCTGAATCTAATATCGGTCTGAATACAATCTCCTATCACAACTAGCAAAAGTGCTCCAACCAATCCAACTGTCAAAACAATATTAATTTTGTCTTTCCACTTTCGATACAATCGATCAAACAACACATTCGAAACAATTCTCGCAATTCTTGATAGCGAAATAATCAAACTGAACAAACTCGCCGTCTTGGCTGTATCAAAAGCATCTCCCAATTCATATTGAATCAATAATTTACTATTATTTTGTCCAAGATTAACCGCCGTATAAAAAAATGCATACGATAAAATTGCAATATACACAAGCCTTGACATTTTTCCCGTTGACTGCTTAACTTCTACTTCTGGAATTTTATCATATTTCGAAATATCCCTCATCGTTAAAGAAAGCAAAAAGCAAAGCACGCAAAGCCCAATATTCAAAATCATTGGCAAATAATGGTTGATATTAAATAAAAATCCTGCTCCAAAAGCAATCAAAGCCGTAATCACCGCATAGCAAATCGAAGATTGATTTCGTATGCCTACATATTCTTCCTGCCTTCCGAAATGCAATCAAATTATTTTTTAGCATAATTCCTTCCATATTTTTTAGCACAAATGCAATTTCATAAAACACATACCCCAAAACCAAGCTCACAAATCTACTTCCAAATGTAAGCAATATCGAAGAAATCAGCAAGCAAAACGCGCCTAGCCTTACAGATGCCGTATTTCCTATTTTATGAATGATTTTTAATAAAGATGGCTGAATCACAATCCCAATTCCTGCTGGAATGGTAGTCAACAACGTTATTTGAGAAGCAGACAAACCTTTCACAATTGTAAAAAACAACGTATTCACAATCGCCAAAAACACCAAATCTCCTAACAACGAAGAAAACCATATGTACTTTATGCAAAATCGATTCCCATATTGATTATCGTACTTTTCTATTTTTGCGTCCATTTTTCCCTTCTTTCGCGTCTTAATGACATTCTATTTTTATTTCACAATTTCGTAATTTTTCTAATTTTGCATCCTTAGCAATCCACAAAATTTTCGTATAAATTAATTGATAAAACATCGAAGCAAGTTGTCCAATCACCGTACAATACGGGCTTACCAAAATCGCTGACAAAAGCATTCTTATGATATTTGCAACTTGCTTATTAATCGTCGTTTTGGTTGCTGAATACTCTAATTGCAAATAACACGTTCTTGTAATATAAATCGGATACATGAGCAACATCCAAACTTCTGCTCCAATAAATATCATTGCCAATTTTAAATCTGGCTGATAATTGCCATACAGCAAAACTGTCATTATCACAATCGAGACAATCAGTAAACCATCTAATTTATAAGCATTTTTCATATGACTTTGATAATGAAATTTCTTCTTTGCAATATCCACTTTTTGAGCCTCTACAATCGAATGAATCATATCCCATTGCATATCGGTAACTAAAGTCGCAAATGTCATTGCCAAAACGTAATTTTCGCCAAAAGAAAATACATTTTTAAAACCAAACAAATAAATCAGCATCAGCATAAACTGCGAAAAAAACTCAACTGCATCATATTGGATCGATTTCCAAACTGGAAACTTAAATTCAAATTGATCAACACTTGTGATTAAAAGCAAGGTTATATAGATAAACAAAACAAGTAACGAAATTGTAACCGTAATCACTTGGCTTTTCGTCAAAATCGCCAAACCGATCACACAAGCAAAATTAATAAGATTGAATTGAAACGCAATACGATTGGCTTTTTTATTTTCTTCCTTATAATAAAATTTCGTCAAAACCAATTGCAAAACAAGTTGCAAATAAATCTGAATTACCGAATAAATTCCAAATACGCGATAAATCTCCACGTCCATATTCATAAATCCAATATAATCGTCAATGTGGCATGCCACACTTCCAAAAAGAATTGCTCCGACCATCATACCCAAAACAATTCCACAATCCACAGCATTTTTGTCCTTTTCCTTGTATGCAAAAATATTGGCCCCTGTTGCAAACACAGATTTTAGCAAACTCATCACAAATTGCAACGGATAAGTCAACGAAAATACATTCATTAAATTGCTATCGAGCAATATTCCAATCAAAAAACATTGTGCAATTGGCACAATTGACGTAATCAAAATATCCAAACTAATTCTTAAAATTCGGTTCATCGCATCTCCCATTATTTTTACAAAATTCAAATTGATTGTATCATAAAAAATAGAATTTTTGTGTTACATTTGGGTTACAATTTGATTGCATTCCGTCAATAGTTTCAAAATTTCCTTATTTCTTCCCACATTGAAAAAACGGCTCCGAAGAACCGTTTTTCTTTCCAGAAAGTTTAGGTGGGGTGGTACTCCCACATCTCCTACATCTTGTACGATGGGCTACGGCTACCAGTTCCGTCCTCAGAAACTTTCTTTTTTATTATATTCTAATATAATTATACTATACTTTTCTTGCTTTGACAAGTTAAAATTTATAAAAATAATTATATTTAAAATATTTTTCTACTTTTTCATCAGCCATTACATACATTGTTCTAGCAAAATGAACATTCTGATTACTTACTCTTACAGCAACTAATACAAAATCATTGTCAATCTTATATTCTTTTATAAATTCTATTGACTTCTTCTTTTCGTTTCTTGCTAAATAAGTAGGATTTTTTATAATATTTTCAATATCTGCGCCGTATTTTTCAAAATCTTCTGGATGTTGATGTTTCATATGTTCAAAATTAGATTTTCCAATAAAAATAGGTTGTTCTTCCTGATAATCTAAACCCAAAATATTAATTACTTTTTTACTTACTTTTCCAATTTGCTGATTATTTGTCTCATTTAATGCAATGCTACACCATCTCCCTTTTATGAATTTGTACTTTTGAAAATTTCTAGCAGATATGCTAAAGATATTAAAAAAGATTTGAATATATTTTTTTATATCACTTTATTTTACGTTTGTCAATTTTTTAAATTTTGGCAAATTTTCTTGCTTTTTTACGTAAAATGTGGTATAATTATAATGGATATTTATTGTTAGTTAGCCATTTGGCTTAACTTCTTGTCAATTAAAGGAGGATGATTTTATGATTTTAAAAAGAAAGACTGTACGAGAAGTCTTAAAAGGAACCGGATGGGATAAGTTGAAAAAAAACGATGCCAATTTCCATGAATTCTTGATAAAATATGGAAATTGCAACTGCAAATTTCCTGCTACTATCCGGCGAAACGTAACATTTTACGACTTATACGAGAAATCACGCCACGGATGGCAATTCCGCGTTTTTCAAAAAGGAAAAACTTTTGATTTGGATTCTATGGATCCATTTGAAGATGCCTTATGCTTGGGTTATACGCGGAGTTACAATTCCCAAGTTACTATCTTTGCATACGATCAAGCACCGTTTTCGGAAACAATTCTTCTCAAAAATCTTGCCATTTTGTCCATGCATTTTAATGACTATAATATCTTCAACATTGATGGAAGTCGTGTCGAAGACAAAGAAAAGATGCCTTTCCGAACAACTGGCTTGGTTGCCATTTCGAAAAAAGCACTTTCTGGTCCTTGGCGGGACGATTCCGAAGAAAGAGAATTTCACATCGTAATGCGTTATTTCTGTCCGACTGCTCAGTGCATCTTGGCAAATCGGAAACATCGGTAAAATCTAAGAAAAACTGCTTTTGGCACTTCGCCTTAGCAGTTTTTTTTCAAATAATTATTGCAAAATTCAAAACCCTATGCTATAATGATTTTACTTTTTTCAAATATGCTTTTATTCAAAAGCATTTTTCCAAAAATAAATCTTAAAAAGTTATTCCTTAAATCCTGCTATCATTGAAAGGAGGTGAGGCAATATGCATTTTAGTTTAGAAAAAGAACATAAGATAAAACTTAAAAAAATACTACTTAGCTTTGTACGCTTTTTGACAAAAACATTAGAATTTATAAAGTTAGTTAAAGAAGCCTTTGGTCTTTTTTAAGAAAAGAATAAACTGTAGCCTCGACCACTACAGTTTATTTTTGCATTTTAGTTTAGAATTTTATATAATAGATTCCTTAAATCTATATCATATATTTTTATTATATACATTTTTTGAATTTTGTCAATACATTTTCTTAATTTTACATTTTTCCGGCACTTTTAACCGCAATTTTCAAAAGCATTTGCTTTTTTAGGTAAAGTATTGTATAATTTAATTGTTTATTTTGCCAATATGGCATTTTGTAACTATAAATTTGAACTTTTTATCTTTAAGGAGGGATAAATTATGTTTAGAAAGAAAACAGTTTTAGAAGTTGTACGGCAAAATCATGGTCTGATAGCGTTTTCTGATGCTGAAATTTCCAGTATTTTTCACAATTTTGCTGATGTAAAATGCAAAACTGAAAAAATTGAATTCATCAATTATTATGAACTCTGCCAAAAATCATTTTACGAAAAGTATCTGTTAAATATCATTCAGGAGGACAAAATAATCCGTTCGACTGATATGGAAAGCGAACCTTTTTATCGCATGAATCCGTTTAAAAGTGCTACAATCATTGCTACTATCCAGCCAAATCTTGATTTTGTAAGAATCTTCCGCTACAAGCCTGAGCCTTATAAAGGAATCATTCAGTTTGATGAATTCTACAATTTAGAACCAAATTTTGAGCTTTACCATGTATATGTCAAATATAAAGATGGCACTTTGCATTTAGTTGAGAACTTTGAAGAATTAAGTCGTGACGATGAAATCTTTTGTATTTCAAAACCTTCTCTGCCCTATTCTCATCACGGCTTTGATTACAACTTTTCAATCACACTTCAATACCGTCCTGGACCTTTCTAAAACATCTTTAAAAAGGCTACTTTGAAACTCTTGTTTTCAAAGTAGCCTTTTCTCAATTTTCTATCTTTCTCACAACCCTACAAGGATTTCCATAAGCCAAACTTCTTTCTGGAATATCTTTTGTTACAACACTTCCAGCCCCAATCACACAATTGTTCCCAATCTTGACCCCCGGAAGGACCACCACATTTCCACCAAACCAAACATTATCTCCCACTTCAATTGGCTTGGCATATTCCAATCCTTGATTTCTTTGCTCCGCATCTAACGGATGCCCCGCCGTATAAAAACCGCAGTTTGGTCCAATAAATACATTATCTCCAAATTTTACCTTATTTCCATCCAATAGAACCAGATTATGATTGGCATAAAAATTCTCTCCAATTTCAGTGTTATAGCCATAATCACACCAAAAAGGTTGTTCAATCCAAAATTTCTGCTGTGTACTTCCTAATAATTTTCGAATAATTTCTGTTTTCCTCTCCAAATCCGAAGGTTTCAAATGATTGAACTCATAACACAAATCTTTGGCTTGCAAGCGCTCTTTCATCAAATCTTCATTATAATTGGCATCATACATTTGGCCACTTAACATTTTTTCCTTTTCTGTCATCAATTTACACCTATCTTTCCAAAATATAGCCTTCCACATTCAAATAATTAAATTTCTTACTTGCTTTATCATAACTAAAGGAAATCCTTGAAATATAACAGTCTTCCCAATCATTAATTTTGATAAGATTTCTTGCTTTGAAATATTCATCCAAATCCATCTCATCTCCTTGCTTTTTTTCAAGCAATTCATCTACTTTTTTACTTAAATCAATCGTTTTTTCTTCGTCTAAATTTACAATAGCATTGTCTGAATTTCTGTTGCGACCTTCTATCGTCCTAATTTTTTTGTATGCTTCAATGTTCAAATCCAACTCGCATTCTACAGAAACATATTCTGGATATTCATATTTTTCACGATTTTGATTATAATATTCTTCTATTTTCGCTTTCTGTTCTCCTGTCAAATAGTCTGGAATAAATTTCTCGCCATTTATTTCAGATTTTAAATATCGATAAGCACTTTTCACATGAGTTTTTTCTTCCTCTGATAATTGCTTAAAATCCATATTTTCTGGCATCATTTTTTCAATAATCTGCTTTTGACTCCAATTTGATACATTTTCATAATTCCAAGGTGACAAAAATATAATCCAGACAAGAACAGATGTGTAAATAAATATAGAAGAAATTTTTTCCTTTTTCTGATAAAACGTAAGCACCAAACAAATCACCTGAAATACAATAAACATACACGAAATATAACGCATTGGCGTTACGCCAAACTCACCAATTCTAGTGCCTATCGAATAAATTTCTAGTAAAATAAATGGCGCATACAAATATGGTAAAATTTTCACGATTTTGCCCACTAATTTCTTCTCCTGCGCATAATTGCTCGCCATGTTCCACACGGGAAACGCCACCACGAAAATTCCTGCCAAAATACGATAAATCATGTTTTGTGGCATATCGCGCAAAATCAGAATTTTCGCAAGATACAAATAAATAATCCCCATTGCAATCGTCGTAAGTGGCAACAAAACATACAACACCAAACCTTTGATGAAAGAATTGACTTCTTTGCTCGAAATGCCTGAAAATGCATACACCATGGATGGCACATAAAATAAACCAAATAGCAATGTCAATAGCCTTCCTAGCACACTTCCGCCACGCTCCGTCTAAAATTAATTGCACAAAAATCGCGGTTATCATTATAATTCCGATATTTAAAATAATATAAGTTACGGTCGTATTGAAGCCATCACGGAAGCATTTTAGGAAATATTCTTCAAACTTTAGTTCCGCATTTTTCATGGATTTATAAATGCTTAGCAAAATTAAAATACAAACATAACTGGCCAAAAATCGCAAAGTTACATTAATTTGGCTTGAATCTATATCTGAACTTAAAACGGCTGCAAATATGAAACTAATTCCGCCAGACAATCCATAACTTATCATTCTATTTTTTCTCTCCACAAACCAGTTTTCCGTAAAAAACGTTCCAACTCCCCAAATCGTGCAAAATAGATAGATTTTTTCTAACATTTTTTCTGTATTGGACGAAAAATCTTGGTCAATTGCAACCGTAAATAAAATTGTCACAAATCCAATTAGTAACATCGTTAGTGGAAATCTTTTCCCCAATTCCTTAATTTCTCCTGACATTTCTGTCATTAAATTTTTGATTTTCTTCATTTTCCCTCCTATTTTTAAACCATTCCCAAAAAATCAATCATTCCGTTTTTGGCACGTTTGGCACGAAGCAACATCTCCTCTAATTCGACTTGCTTGATATGTTTATGTCCAAAAACATTTTGCATATTGGTCCATAAATTAATATCAACTGGATACATATTTCCATCCACAAACCCAACCAAAACAAATGCTTTCGCCCCCAATTCCTGATACGCCATCAAGGTTTCTCTTTGAAAATCACTTAAAGCTTGATAGGCAATTTTCGGCGTTTCTGTAAATTTTGCGTCAAACACAACTGTTTGCCCACCTTTTAGTGTTCCTTTGAAATCTGGTTGCGCCGATTTGGTAAAAACAGTCTCAAAACGTCCATTTTCAATGTGTTTTAGAATTTTCATTGGTTCTGGCGTTTTTTCAATCAGAGCTAATTGATTTTGTCTATAAATATCACAAATCATTTCCACCTGTTCTTCAAAATTTTTCCCTAATTCACGATTGATTTGTCCTTGTAATTGTCTATTTAAGGCTTTGGGTTTCAAATTTCGATCTTTTAAAACCATTTTTTTATATTCTTCAATTGACATTCCCATTTTGCATAAACTCCTTTTTCGTTATTATATCATACCTCCAAAAAATTACAATATTTTCCCATAGAAAAAACCGACTTTAATTCTAAGTCGGTTTCTCGCCACAAAAAATCTTATTCTTCCAAATTAAGGTCTTCCGCATATTTCAGGAAATAACGGTGCAGTTGCATTGCAACAGGTGGCAATTCTGCCGTACCTTTTTTCAGTTTTTCATCAAAGCGCTGAATTGCGCCCACAAAATACTCATCTCTAGAACCTGATTTGTAGATTCTCCAGATTTCTGAATCAGCAGACAAATAATCAGCACCCTTCATCATGGGTTTAAATTCCACATTGTCTGCTTCTTCAAACATGACTTCCCGAATCTTCCTAGCCAAAAATTCCGGCATATGCGCATACATATTTTTTTCCACCATTTCCATTTCAAACTCTTCCGTCGCTTTCCGAAAACCAGGAATTAAGTCTTTAATCGAAGATGGAATATCCTTGGTCCAAGTTTCTGGCACATCATGAAAACAGCCCATCCAGAATAACTTCGTTGCTATTTTTTCGTCTTGATATTTCTCCAATCCGCAAAAATAAGCAAAGATTGCCGTATCAAACAAATGCCCTAATACAGCGCATTCCATGGTATAGCATTGCACTGCCCAACGGTTTTGATTTCTGAGCTGAGAAATCTGTTGCAATATCTTGAATACTTCTCCATTCGTTTCCTGCAGTTCTTCCACTCCCGGAATATCCGAAAACTTGCTCAAGTATTTGGCAATTTCATGCATTTTTACATCATAATCATCGCCGTCTTTCATACGAAAACGATTTTCAACCAATTCAATAAGGGTCGCAATTTTGGTTGCTGCCCGATAAATTTGCATCTCATCGGTATTGATGCCTTCGCAAATGAAACTTGCAAATTCCTTATCTGTGTTTTCCTCAATGAATTCCCTGGTGACTTTATCGAACTGACTTTTTTCAATATTTCCAATCCTGCATATTTCAGCCAAAATATGCTCTGGAATATCGAAGTTAACATATGCTTTCTGGAAAGCACGATAAAGTGCTATCTTAGGAAAACGTTCCCAACGAACTGTTCTTCCTGCTTTTTCGCAGTAGGCAGCAATCATGTAAGCAATCATGCAATTTAATGCCTGCTTTGACAACTCGTCATAATTACCTTCCGTGATGAAAGATGTCCACCGACGAAGTTTGTTCAGTCTTTTGAAGACTTCGTTGACTGCTTTGTAGTGTTTCAGATTTAATGTTACCATATGTTTTGTCCTCCTTTATTGGTCTCTTGCTAGTTTTAAACTGTCACGCAAGAAAGATAAATTTAATTAGTTGCTGGAAACATTATACTATAATTTTATGTAAATAGCAATAGTCTCCTGAATCCGTGAATTTTACAGATTAATAAATTTCTCTATAAAAAAAGAACAGA
>CAOJUE010000035.1 GCA_948443845.1 uncultured Eubacteriales bacterium
ACATATGCATTTATGGGAGATTATGCAGGTGATGTAACAGTTACAGCGCAGTGGAGAGATATACGTCCGCCTATGCCTACCTATCAATATGTTTCAGGAAATGACTTTGGCTCTAATGGTCAATTGGCAATTAGGGATATGGCAGGTGTACCAGAGGGATGGAGTGTTTCAGGACGGAGGCGTTGATGGAGAATCTCCTGTAGTAAGAGTAGAATATGCAACGGATACCAATGGATCAAATTTGACACAATGGAAAGTTGAACATAGTGGCGCTAGCTATTGGCAACAGTATAATGGATCTTTATCGGGAGTTGGCACTGCATACTTTAAAATGAAAAATCAAAGTGTATATTTAAGGGCAGTAAGTGAAAATGGACAATATTCTGAGTGGCGTAAAATAGAATTGAAATATACGATAAGTTATGATTCAAACGGAGGTTCAACTTATAATCATAAAGACTATGCGATTTATGGTGCGAATATCAATCTCCCAACTACGGATTTGCCTACCAAAACTGGTTACACTTTTGATGGATGGACTTGGGACAGTAGCAATTTAAGTTTAACGCTAGGGGGCGGTGTCAAGGTTTATGGGAATGCTACTATAAAGGCTTCATGGACACCGAATAAGTATCGCTTGACATATAATTCTAATGATGGATCAGGTATCACAGATTACTCCGACAGTTATTACGATTCGGAATGGACAGTTGATAAATCTTTCACACGTTCTGGATTCGAATTATTGGGCTTTGCAGATAGTAGTTCTGCGACAACGGCGACGTACAAAAATGGAGATAAGATCAAAGTAACGGGAAATAAAACAATTTATGCGGTTTGGAAAGAACTTCCTAAAGTAACTTTATCGTACACAGGAGATGCCTCAACGACTTCCTCAACAAAAAGTCTTAAGGCTACTGTAACACCGACAACGTATAAAAAGGGTGTGACTTGGACAAGTAGTGATTCGACCATAGCTTCGGTGAGCAGTAGCGGAACAGTTACTCGAAAAAAAGAAGGAACAGTGACAATAACAGCTACTTCAAATGATGATTCGCGTGCGAAAGCAACTGCTACGATTACGATAATAAAAACTGGTACGAAAAAATGTACAGGTGGTGCAGGCTATGAAGATGATGGAAGCGAGAAGAATCCAGAAACAGGAGGGTATAAGGATTATAAAAAGTGTAAACGATGTGGATATAGATTTGTTTGTAATAGAGCAGGTTGTCCACATGAAGGGAATGGCAAGGATAAAACTTGCTTTAACCAAATCGGAGAACATAAAAATTATACTACCTATACAATGACATGTACAATACCTTAAAAAACAAAAGAACTCAAATTGTTTATCAATTTGGGTTCTTTTGACATGTTGGGGAGATTACCAATCATCTGTGGAATAGATTTTATAGGGAAATACTATGAATTTTTTGAAAAAATTGGACCACTGATAAAAAATTATGCTAAATTTTTATCAATAGTCCCAACTTTCATTATATCATATTTTTGAACTTATGTCAATTAGACAAATTTGGAAAAATATGGTATAATAATATAGTATTTTTTTGAAACAATTAAAAATTGAATTTTATCCAACTTTGGATGAATGAAAGGAGACCAACTATGAATGATTGCAAAATTTGTACCTTAGCTGATTTTTCAAACACAACAATAAGGGTAAAAGCGGATATAGAAGAATGGAGTTATGACATATCTTCAGGACTATGGGAATGGCTTTGGGAACAAGAGTCTAGCATAAATACTTATTATTGCTAGAAAAAAAGTCCGATAAATATGTTTTAGATGCAATTTTGGACCTTGAATTTGGAAAAGTGTATCCACTATGCACAGATAAAAAGACTGGAAAGGTTCATCTTTCAAATGATCCGGTGTATGAAAAAAATATGCAACAAAAATATACGAAGGTATTTTTTATGATGCAAAGGGAAAAAACAGAAATTATCAGAAATTTATGATTGCAAGGCAGATGACACAAAAAAACAGCAACACCGATGGTTGCTGTTTTTTGTGCTATAAATTTATCTTTCTCCAAAACCACTTTCTTTTTCACAATACAACTCATTTGCTCTTTCCAATTCTTTTTGTGCAAGTACGCTTTCTACTTCTGCTAGTTTACAAGCATCATAAACTGTTGTGGTTTCGTCACAATTATGACTTCCATTATCACTTGCACAAAATAGCAAAGCAGTTCGTGCCTCTGGATTTTTCGTAAGTGTTCCAATATCATGTCCTGCTCCAGAATGCATAATTTCATAAGGAATTTGCTTTGCTTCACAAATGTTTGAAGCAACTGTGATTAAGTCAGAATGAGTTTGATATGGTTTGCCCATTGTCGTGATATTAATATCAAATTTTGTTTTAACTTGGCTAACCGCATCTTTTACGGTTTCAAAAACCATGCTACTGGTAAGTTTCGGATTCATGCCTAATTGCTGACGGATATCAACATAGATGCCAGATTCTTTATCAGGCTGTTCAATACGTTCAATTCTTTCAAAATGCACATTGGCGAAAGTTTCTGCTTCCTTTTGGGCATTGTGCAATTGAGTGATATTTTGCTCAAAATTATTGACAGCAAATTTCATTTCGCAGCAATCTGTGATTTGATTGGCTCCCCATTTAGGTGTACAAGTTTCTAAAAATTGAACGTCTGGATTTTCACAAAGATTTTCGATAAATTTCGCTGTACCAACGACAGCGTCTTGTCTTCTATCCATTGGCGTTGCGCCAGAATGATTGTGTTTTCCGATTTATGCGAAGTGTGATAATTTGGGAAGACTCTAGATCCATGAATTCCTCGTTATTTTTAATCGAAAATTCTGGTATAGTGGCTCGGTATTTTTGTAAATTTTCTGGTTTTTTAGCTGATTCATCTAGGTGACAAATGAATTTTGCAGCTGTTTCAATGTTGGAAATATCGGCTTTTAAACGATAAGGGGCAACGATGGAAGTACAAATTCCGATTGTTTTTCCACTTTCACGCAAAACGTCGCCTTGTTCGATGTGTCCCTCAATGGCAGTTACAATTTCGTCTTGCTCGATAACTCTTTCTACTTCTTTAATAGGTTTTAAACCGTTCTTTTTCGATTGCTTTCAATAATTCCGCTTTGAAATAAGCGATACATTCCCTTAAAGAAGTTCCTTCACGGGAAATAATTGCGTCAAAATCTAGATTATCGCCACGAAGGAATTTGCTTCCTAGGCAGGCTCTTCCTTCAAAACGCGTGGATTCTTCACAAGCACAGATAATCATTTTATAATTGATGGCGTTTTGTCTACCACTTTTTACAATATCTTCTGTGGTTTTGTATGCGGCATAAACGCCAAGTGGTCCGTCAAATTGTCCGCCATTATCAACAGAATCTGTATGGGAAAGGCAGATGACGCTTTTATCGGTGCGTGTTTTTCCCGGAAGGGTTAAGCAAAGATTGCCGATTTCATCAATCGTAACTTCTCCTAGTTTTTGCATGGCTTTGATCCATTTTAATTTGTATTGCACATCAGCTAAAGTAAAAGCATTTCGGTTAATTGGCTTTTTTACTGGAACATCATTTGTATCGATTTCAAAAAAGTCTTTTAAGTTTGTCATGTTAATTCTCCTTTTTTTTCTTTTTGCTTGATTTTTTGTCTTTGGAAGATACGTTCATATAAAAAAGTTTGTTGGAGATATTTCTGCAATTGGCTGCCGCGATGGCGGTAAAAAGAGAAGCATCTTCTGGTGTTTTTATATTGAATTCATTGGAATCTAAGTAAGTTTGGCAAGTGTTTAGAAGGGTTTTGAAGGTAAAATCGTATAGGTTACTGTAAGAATCCAAAAGTTCGGAGATCGTGTTGTTTTGCAATTTTTTATCAATCATGGTTTTGATATTAGAAATAGGCATGACTTGTTTTAAACTGCAAATAATAGCAAGGTACGCAAGATGCTCGCGGGAATATTTTTTCTTGATGGGTGCTGGCATGATTCCTAGTTTAACGTAGTTGTTAATCATAGATGGCGTGATGAGTTTGGAATCTTGGGATTGGTTGTCTGTTAAATATTTTTCCATTAAAGCGATGACTTGGTCCATATATAAATCAATCTCTGGTAAGTCCGACCATTTTGGAATGGAGTGGTGTGGAAAATTGGAAAAAAGATTTAATTTTTCTTGTATTTTATCCATAATCTATGTTCCCTTCGTATATAATATAAAAAGTATAGCATAAATCAAATGAAATGTCAAAAAAGAATTGACTTTATTTTTTATATGACATATAATAGTTTTGAAAACTAGATACAGAAAGGGGAAATATGAAGAGTACAGAATATTTCTATGATTATCCGAAATATAATAATATTAAGGAGATGATGAATGCGTCAGTTCAGAAGCATGCGGAGAATGTTGCGTTTATTTTAAAAGAAAAAAGCGAGAAAAATGTGAATTATCAAAAGATAACATATCGAGAATTTGGTGAGCAAGTAAATAGATTTGGTGCAGGTTTATTTGAATTGGGTTTACAAGGAAAAAGAATTGCTATTATTGGGAAAAACCGTTATGAGTGGGCACTTAGTTATGTTTCTATTTTGCTAGGAGACATGACCGCTGTTCCGCTTGACAAAGGTTTGACAGATATCGAAATACGCAATTCTTTGTTGCAAAGTAGGGCAGATTGCATTATTTTTGAGGAAAAATATTTTGATATTATCAGTCAATTAAAAAATGAAGGGGAAATTAATTTAAAAGAATTAATTTGCATGGAAAAAATTGATGGTGTAAAAAATGTGGAAGATGTGATGGCGCTAGGAAGTAAAGAGCGAAAAGATGAATATATGAATTGCGAAGTTTGTTCGAATGAAATGCGCATTCTTTTGTTTACGTCAGGAACGACGTCGGCTTCGAAGGGCGTTATGCTGACGCAGAGAAATATTGTGGAAAATATTTATTCCATGAAATGTGTGGAAACATTTTATCCGAGCGATGTGAATTTGGCATTTTTGCCGTATCATCATACATTTGGTTCGACGGGACAATTAATTATGTTGGCAAGTGGCGTGGCAACTGCGTTTCCGGACGGGTTAAGGCATATTGCAGAAAATTTTAGAGAATATCAAGTGTCGCTATTTGTTGGTGTGCCATTGCTGATTGAATCTATTTATGGAAAAATTGAGAAGGAAATTGAAAAACAGGGTAAAGCAAAATTGATTCAGTGCGCTAAAAAAGTAAGTAATTTTTTGTTGAAATGCGGAATTGATGTGCGAAGAAAATTGTTTAAACAAATTATCAATCAACTGGGCGGAAACATGAGGCTGATGATTAGTGGAGCGGCTGGACTTGACAAGGAAGTTGCTAAAAATTTGAATGAATTGGGAATTCGCACGATTCAAGGCTATGGCTTGACAGAAACGTCGCCAGTGATTGCTGCGGAAAATGACAAATATATTAAGTATGGTTCGGTTGGTTTTCCCATGAAAAATGTGGCGGTTGAAATTAGCGAAAAAGACGAAAATGGAATTGGCGAGATTCGCGTGAAGGGTCCGAATGTGATGCTTGGTTATTATGAGAATGAAGAAGCCACAAGGGCTGTTTTGAAAGATGGATGGTTTGATACAGGCGATTTGGGATATTTTGATGAAGAGGGGTTTTTGTTTGTTACGGGAAGAAAGAAGAATGTTATTGTTTTGAAAAGTGGGAAAAAGGTTTTTCCGGAAGAGTTGGAGGAATTGGTCAATAAAATCGATGTTGTGAAAGAGTCGATGGTGTTTGGGTTTCCGAAGGAAGATGATGTGGATGTTTCGGTAAAAATTCAGTATGATGAGGATGTAAGAAAAGAGAAATATGCAGAGTTATCGGATGAGGAATTTGAAAAGGTCGTATGGAATGAGATTAAAGAAATTAATAAAGAAATGCCAAAGTATAAATATATGAAACATATGATTTTGACGACAGAAGATTTTATTAAGACGACGACGGCGAAGATAAAAAGGTTTGAGGAAATGAAGAAAATTTTAGAGAAAAAAGGATAGGAAAAGGCTACTGGAGAGTAGCCTTTTTCGTGTTATTCTTCCTTTTCTGGCACGAGCTCAAATACGGAAAGTAATTCAATCCATAGTTTGTCGTCAAACGGCAATCTGGTAAGGATATTTTCTTCCGTATTGACATAACGAATGCTGATATATTCTTTATGAATGTAGGCATCATACTCTGGATGAATGTCTCGTGTATGGATGAATTTGTCCATTGTGACAGAACCGAAAGGATTAACGGGATTTTGCTTTATCCGAAGACGGATTTTGCGGTGGGAAGGAAAAGTTTTTTTGGCTTCGCGTACTTTTTGGTCGAAAACTTTCTTGTCAGCTTTTTTCATGATGAATCCTCCTTTATTATGTTGCCAATAATATCAATAAAAATATTATATCCTAAAATGAAAGAAAAATCAATCCTAAAATTTATGAAAAATGGCTTGACTTCTCTTGAAAAATAGTGTATAATATTCCAGTAATTTTATATAAAACCGTTATATAATTTTTGTGTTTCAAGAGGAATTAAGCAAAAGAGGAACTATTTAAAAATCGCTATTTTTAAGCAGGGATAGGGTTTTTTAGGATAACAACCTTTTGCATAAGAGGGACTTGAAAGTACAAAGTTCATATATTACCTGCTAAATTTATAAAAAAGGTGGTTTTTATTTTGGTAAAGGTAAAAGATGTTCAGCACGAAAAATGCGTGCGCAAGACGTTTTCAAAGATTGGTGATTTTATTGAAATACCAAATCTTTTGAAAGTGCAAAAAGATTCATATGACTGGTTTATCAAAGAAGGATTAGGTGAAGTATTAAGAGATATTTCGCCTATTATTGATTATTCTGGAAATTTAGTCTTAGAATTTTTTGATTACTATATGGAAGAAAAAACAAAATATACGTTAGAAGAAGCAAAAGAAAGAGATGCAACGTATTCAACAAGATTGCACGTGAAGGTACGTTTGATTAACCGTGAAACAGGTGAGATCAAAGAACAAGAAATTTATTTAGGTGATTTCCCACTGATGACAGATAGCGGAACATTTGTTATCAATGGCGCGGAAAGAGTTGTTGTCAGCCAATTGGTGCGTTCGCCAGGTTGTTATTATGATTCAACCTATGACAAAGTTGGTAAGAAATTGTACACAGCAACCATTATGCCAATTCGTGGAGCATGGCTTGAATATGAAACCGATAGTAATGATGTATTTTACGTTCGTATTGACCGAACCAGAAAATTGCCAGTAACTTGTTTACTAAGAGCAATTGGGTTAGATACAGACGATAAAATGATAGAATTTTTCGGTGAAGAAGACAAAATTTTAGCAACCATTGCCAAAGACCCAATCAAAACAGTTGATGAAGCGTTAATCGAAATTTATAAAAAATTAAGACCAGGAGAACTTCCAACCGTAGATGCAGCACGTAATTTATTCAATGGCTTATTTTTTGATAATAGACGTTACGATTTATCAAAGGTGGGTCGTTATAAATTTAACAAAAAATTATGTTTGGCTGATCGAATTGCTAATCATATTGCTTATGAAACAATTGCCAATCCTGAAACAGGAGAAGTTTTTGTGGAAAAAGACCAAGTCATTTCAAGAAAAGTGGCACGTGAAATTCAAAATTCTGGTATCAATAGCGTGTTTGTAAAAATTGAGGACAAAAAAGCCAAAGTCATTGGTAACGGAGTTGTTGATATCAAAGCATTTATCAAACCTGAGATGGCAGATGAACTAAAAATCAAAGTAGATGTAAATTATGATATCCTAAAAAATATTTTAGAAAATGCCAAAAATGACAAAGAATTGAAAAAAGCTTTGGAAGAAAGAATTGATGAATTAATTCCAAAACATATCGTAACAGAAGATATTTTGGCTTCTGTAAACTATTTACTAAATCTAGAATACAATACTTATATATCCTCACCAGAAAAACCAAGATTAGGAAAAATCGATGATATTGACCACTTAGGAAATAGACGTATCAGATGTGTTGGCGAATTGTTGCAAAATCAATTCCGAATTGGTTTAACCAGACTAGAAAGAGTAGTTCGTGAAAGAATGACCCTTCAAGATTTAGACGTTGTAACGCCACAAAGTTTAATTAACACAAAACCAATCACATCATCCATTCGAGAATTTTTTGGAAGTTCACAATTGTCACAATTTATGGATCAAACCAATCCACTTTCAGAATTGACGCATAAAAGAAGAATTTCCGCATTAGGACCGGGTGGTTTATCAAGAGAAAGAGCAGGTTTCGAAGTTCGTGATATTCACTATACACACTATGGTAGACTATGTCCAATCGAATCTCCAGAAGGACCAAACATTGGACTTATCTCAGCCCTTTCAACTTTTGCCATTATCAACGAATATGGCTTTATTGAAACGCCATACCGAAAAATTGACCAAGAAAACGGCAAAGTAACTGACGAAGTCGAATACATGACGGCTGACGAAGAAGATAAATATATCATTGCCCAAGCCTCCGAACCAATTGACGAAAATAATTGTCTAATTAATAAAAGAATTCGTGTCAGAGAACGTGAAGAAATCAAAGAAATCGAGAGAAATAAAGTTGATTACATCGATATTTCTCCAAAGCAATTAGTTTCTGTTGGTGCTGCCATGATTCCTTTCTTAGAGCATGACGACGCAAACCGTGCCTTAATGGGTGCTAACATGCAACGTCAAGCAGTTCCGCTTATGATTACGGATTCTCCAATGGTTGGAACAGGAATTGAATACAAAGCAGCCAAAGATTCTGGCGTTGTTGTCATCGCAGAAGACAATGGTGTGGTTCAAAAAGTAGTTGGCGATGAAATTGTTATCAAAGAAGAATCAGGAAAACTAAGAACCTACGTTTTAAGAAAATTCAAAAGAACCAATGGTGCAACTTGTATCAATCAAAGACCAATTGTTAAAGAAGGCGAAATTGTAAAAAGAGGAGACGTTATTGCTGACGGTCCTGCAACGGACAAAGGAGAAATGGCGCTAGGTAAGAACTTACTTATCGCGTTCACAACTTGGGAAGGTTATAACTACGAGGATGCTATCTTGTTATCAGAAAATCTAGTAAAAGAAGATGTTTTAACATCCATTCACATAGAAGATTACGACTGCGAATGTCGTGATACCAAACTAGGGCCAGAAGAAATCACCAGAGATATTCCAAATGTTGGTGAAGATGCGCTAAGAGATTTGAACGAAGATGGTATTATCCGCATTGGTGCAGAAGTTGGACCAGGAGATATCTTAGTTGGTAAAGTAACACCAAAAGGAGAAACCGAATTAACAGCAGAAGAAAGATTGCTACGCGCGATTTTTGGCGAAAAAGCAAGAGAAGTTCGAGATACTTCCCTTCGTGTGCCACATGGAGAGGCTGGAACCATTGTCGACGTGAAAGTATTTACTAGAGAAAATTCCGATGAATTAGGTCCTGGTGTCAACCAAATTATTCGTGTTTATATTGCACAAAAAAGAAAAATCTCGGTTGGAGATAAAATGGCAGGACGTCATGGTAACAAAGGTGTTATCTCAAGAATATTACCAGTCGAAGATATGCCATTTTTACCAGATGGAACCCCAGTTGATGTTGTGCTTAATCCACTTGGTGTACCTTCTCGTATGAACTTAGGACAGGTGCTTGAAGTTCATTTAGGCGCTGCCGCTAGAATGTTAGGTTGGAAAATGGCAACACCAGTATTTGACGGTGCAACTGAAAAAGACATCGAAGATATGCTTGAAATGGCAGGCTTAGAAACAAGTGGAAAAACGGTTCTTTATGACGGAAGAACAGGTGAACCATTTGACCATCCAATTACAGTCGGTGTCATGTATATGTTAAAACTTCACCATTTAGTTGATGACAAAATCCATGCTCGTTCAACTGGTCCATACTCACTTGTTACGCAGCAACCACTTGGTGGTAAAGCACAATTTGGTGGACAACGTTTTGGAGAAATGGAAGTTTGGGCATTGGAAGCATATGGTGCAGCCTATACCTTGCAAGAAATTTTGACCATGAAGTCAGACGACGTTGTTGGTAGGGTTAAGACGTATGAAGCCATTGTAAAAGGCGAGAATATACCTGCTCCAGGTATTCCAGAGTCATTTAAAGTATTGATTAAAGAATTGCAGTCTTTAGGCTTGGATATTACGTTATATAGCGATAAAGATGAAGAAATCGAAATTAAAGAAGATGCGGAAGAAGGCGAAGTTGAATTAGAAGATGATATTATAATTGGTAATGAAGCATTTGAAGATGAAGATTTTGAAGACTTAGACGATTTGGATGATTTTGATGATGATGAAATCGAAGATGAAGAAAGTGACGAAATCAAAGAAGAAAATGAAGATGAATTTTATGAAAATATCTTAGACGAAGATATTCCAAATGACAAAATCTTTAAAGAGTTAGAAAGTAAATCAAATGAAGAATTATTTGATAGCGATTTGGCAAACGACAATTTGGATAATGATAACGATATCATTGAATAAAGTAAAATTGAATAAATCTTAGAAATCAATTTAGCAAGGACCAAATGAAATGCACCAGCGGTGGATAAATGCTAAATTTGAGGCTTAAGATTACCCAAAAATAGATGAGAGGGGTAAGGTTAAGAATTGGAAGAATTAGAAGTTTTTAATAAATTGAAAATTGGTTTGGCTTCAGATGACAAAATCAGAGAATGGTCACATGGAGAAGTCAAAAAACCAGAAACGATTAATTATAGAACATTAAAACCAGAAAAAGATGGACTATTTTGTGAGAAAATATTTGGTCCAACGAAAGACTGGGAATGTCATTGTGGAAAATACAAGAGGGTAAGATATAAAGGAATTGTCTGCGACCGTTGTGGTGTTGAAGTAACAACTTCAAAAGTAAGAAGAGAGAGAATGGGACATATCGAACTTGCAGCTCCTGTGGCACATATCTGGTATTTTAAAGGAATTCCAAGTCGAGTTGCTTTGCTATTAGATATTTCGCCAAGAAGTTTGGAAAAAGTTGTTTATTTTTCTTCGTATATTGTAACTGATAAAGGAAGCAGTGATTTACAGAAATATCAAGTTATTAATGAAAAAGAATATCATGAAACAGAGGAAAAATTTGGAAGAGGTTCTTTCAAAGCAGAAATGGGAGCAGAAGCTATCCAGAAATTATTGAAAGAAATTGATGTTGACAAATTATCCGAAAAGTTGAAAAAAGAAATTGCCAAAGCAAGCGAGCAAAAAAAGGCTAAATTAGTCAAAAGATTGGATACGGTAGAAAGTTTCCGTGTTTCTGAAAACAGACCAGAATGGATGATTATGAACGTAGTTCCAGTCATTCCGCCAGAACTAAGACCAATGGTTCAATTAGATGGTGGACGATTTGCAACATCTGATTTAAATGATTTATACAGACGTGTTATCAACCGAAACAACCGCTTGAAAAGATTGCTAGAATTAGGTGCTCCAGAGATTATTGTCAGAAATGAAAAACGTATGCTACAAGAATCTGTTGATGCTTTAATTGACAATGGTAGACGTGGTAGACCAGTTACAGGTGCTGGAAACAGAGCTTTGAAATCATTATCTGATATGCTAAAAGGAAAACAAGGTCGTTTCCGTCAAAACTTGCTTGGTAAGAGAGTTGACTATTCTGGACGTTCCGTTATCGTGGTTGGTCCAGAACTTAAGATTTATCAATGCGGTCTTCCAAAAGAAATGGCAGTTGAGTTGTTTAAACCATTTGTTATGAGAGAATTAGTAGGACGTGGTTTGGCTCACAACATTAAAAATGCAAAAAGAATGGTTGAAAAATTGCGTCCAGAAGTATGGGATATTTTAGAAGAAGTTATTCAAGACCATCCTGTTATGCTAAACCGTGCGCCAACACTTCACAGACTTGGAATTCAAGCATTCCAACCAATTTTAGTAGAAGGTAGAGCAATTAAACTACATCCGTTAGTTTGTACAGCATTCAATGCTGATTTCGACGGTGACCAAATGGCAGTTCACGTTCCACTTACACCAGAAGCAATTGCAGAAGCAAGATTTTTAATGCTATCTGTTAATAACTTGCTTAAACCACAAGATGGTAAGCCAGTTACAGTTCCAACGCAAGATATGATTTTGGGTGCCTACTATTTAACCGTCCAAATCGATGGTGAAAAAGGCGAAGGAATGTATTTCAAAGACGAAGACGAAGCCATGCTTGCTTACCAAAATGGCGATGTTGGCTTGCATTGTAAAATTAAAGTTAGAAGATTCAAAGAAGACGAAGACGGAAATGTTCGTAGCAAAACGATTGAAACAACGGTTGGACGTTTGATTTACAACCAAGGAATTCCACAAGATTTGGGATTTGTGGATAGAAGCGACCCAGAAAATGAATTTGAATTGGAAATCAATTTCCCAGTTATCAAGAAAAATTTGGGTACAATTGTTTCAAAATGTATCAATGTTCATGGATTGTCCGAAACGGCTGATGTATTGGATTATATTAAATCAACTGGTTACAAATACTCTACCAAAGGTGCAATCACCGTATCTGTTGTCGATGTTGCTGTGCCAGAGGCGAAAAAAGATATTTTGGCAAAAGCAGATGAAGATGTTGAAAAAATCTTCAAACAATACCAAAGAGGTATGATAACCAACGATGAGCGTTATGATGCCATCATCAAAATTTGGGAAAAAGCAACAGATGACGTAACAGGTGCTATGAAAGATAATTTTGATGAACTAAATCCAATCTACATGATGGCGCAATCTGGTGCCCGTGGTAACATGAACCAATTAAGACAAATTGCAGGTATGCGTGGTCTTATGGCTAACACCTCAGGTAAAGCCGTTGAAATTCCAATCAAATCTTGTTTCCGTGAAGGTTTGGACGCATTAGAATATTTCATTTCTTCTCATGGTGCGAGAAAAGGTTTGGCAGATACAGCCTTAAGAACAGCCGATTCAGGTTACTTGACAAGAAGATTGGTTGACGTTTCACAAGATATTATTATCCGTGAAGAAGATTGCGGTTCTCACGAAGGAATCGAACTAGAAGACATCAAAGACGGAAATCAAATCATTGAAGGACTAGAAGAAAGATTAGTTGGTCGATTTGTTATCGAAGACTTAAAAGACCCTAAAACAGGTAATTTGATTGTTGACTCTAACACAATGATGACAGAAGCAATTGCAAAACAAATTGTAAATGCAGGTATTACAAAGGTTAGCGTTCGTTCTATTTTAGGCTGTAAATGTAAACATGGTGCTTGTAGCAAATGCTATGGTATGGGATTGGCAACAAGAAAAATGGTAAATCAAGGTGAATCTGTTGGTATCATTGCGGCTCAATCTATTGGTGAGCCTGGTACACAGCTTACAATGAGAACATTCCATACAGGTGGTGTAGCCGGTGGGGATATTACACAAGGTCTTCCTAGGGTGGAGGAATTGTTTGAAGCAAGAAATCCAAAAGGTGTTGCTGTGATTACGGAAATTTCTGGCGTTGTTAAAATCAGTGATGAGAAGAAGAGAAAAGAAGTCATTGTAACATCAAAAGACAATAGCAAAACGTATGCCATCAGTTTTGGTTCAAAATTGAAAGTAAGAGATGGGGACCAAGTGGAAGCAGGAGATGCACTAACAGAAGGTTCCATCAATCCAAACGAATTGCTTCTTATCAAAGGTGCAGAAGGCGTTTATAAATATATTATTGCAGAAGTTCAAAAGGTTTATCGAAATCAAGGTGTTGATATCAACGATAAACACATAGAAGTCATTGCAAGACAAATGCTTAAAAAAGTAAGAATCGAAGATCCAGGAGATACAGGCTTGTATGGTGCGTCTTTGGTTGATTTATTAGAATTTGAAGAAATCAACGAAAAGATGAGGGAAGAAGGAAAAAGACCTGCAACAGGAAAAAGAGCGTTACTTGGTATCACAAAAGCTTCTCTTGCAACGGAAAGTTTCTTGTCAGCGGCATCTTTCCAAGAGACAACCAAAGTATTGACAGAAGCAGCCATCAAAGGAAAAGTAGACCCATTGTTAGGTTTGAAAGAAAATGTAATTCTTGGTAAATTAATTCCAACAGGAACAGGACTAAAAACGTATCAAGATATACAAATCAATACAACGATAACCAAAAGGGCGATTCAAGAAGAACTTGATGAAGTAGAAGAAGAGAATGAGAATGAGGACGAAGACGAAGTAAGCACAGAAGAATAAGATAAGGAGAAAATATGTCGAAAAAAAGAAGTAAAAAAGGCGGAGAAAAATCAAAATTGTTAATATTCTCAATAGTTTTGTTTATGCTTCTTGCAATAGTTGCCTTGTTTATTGTATTAAACAAAGGGAAAATTGGAGAATATTCGTTAGTAAAAATCGAGACCCAAACGAAATCAGAAGAGGAGCAAATCCAAAAACCAGAAAATAAAATGGAAATTGCAGTAGAGAAGAAGTTTTTGGCAGTAAAAAAGAAAGAAGAAACAGAAATATCCGTTACCATAAATGGGGAAGAAGTTGATCTAAATGATGTGGAATTGACTTCCTCGAATGAAAAAGTTATCAAAATTAAAGATGGAATGGCAGTGGCAGTATCCGTTGGAAAAGCAACGATTACAGCCAAAAAAGATGACTTAGAGGCAACTGTGGATTTGCGTGCTATTATTCCCATTACTTCTATGACATTTACAACCACCAGTTCTACGATGAAAGTTGGAAAATCATTGCAAATGAAATTAACAGCAAAGCCATCAGATGCCAATATTGAGACATTACAGTATAAATCAAGTGATGAAGAAATAGCAACTGTAAATTCAAATGGGATTGTAACAGCGGTGGCTCCTGGAACCGTTACTATAACGGTAACAGACAGATATAGTGAATTGGAGAAAAGTGTAAAATTGACGATTAAAAAATAGGAAAAAGCGATTAATTTCAGGATGAAATTGATCGCTTTTCCTATTAGAAAAGCATGCATGCATTCATTTATATTACAATTATGTTACATTTAATCAAATGCATTGACAAGCAAAAGTAAGATTTGATACAATACTCCCAAAAGCGACAACAAGCAAATCAAACAACAAAAAAGGGAGAAAAAATCAAATGAAAAAAGGAAACGAAGCAAAAAAATTCATAAAAAACGCTAAAACCGTTGGCGCTGTACACACA
>CAOJUE010000036.1 GCA_948443845.1 uncultured Eubacteriales bacterium
TGCTTGTCAATGCATTTGATTAAATGTAATATAATTGTAATATAAACGAATGCACTATTTTTTTAATTCTGCCAAAACTTTTTCAAAATATTCTGGTAACGGAGCTTCCAGTTTCATCTCTTGACCTGTAATTGGATGCTTAAATTCCAATTTACTACTATGTAGCATCTGACCTTCCACACCAAATGGATTTTTTCCATTAGAGTACACAAAATCCCCTACAACTGGATAACCGATCTCTGCTAAGTGTACTCTAATCTGGTGCGTCCTACCTGTTTCGATAATGACTTGTAGCAAAGTAAATTTTTCAAATTTTTCCAAAACTGTCACATGTGTTACAGCTCTTTTTCCACGCTTGGATACTGCCATTTTAGTTCTTTCTTTTTCGCTTCTGGCAATCGGCATATCAATCGTCGCTTTGTTTTCTTTCATGTTTCCTCTTACCAAAGCAATATACGTTTTTTTCACTTCATGATTTTTGATTTGTTCACTCATATTAATATGGGCTTTGTCATTTTTAGCAATAATGAGCAAACCGGATGTGTCTTTGTCAATTCGATGAACAATGCCTGGTCGAATTTCTCCACCGATTCCAGAAAGGCTATCTTTGCAATAAGCCATTACTGCATTAACAAGTGTTCCGTTTGGATTACCATTTCCTGGATGTACTACCAAACCTTTTTGTTTGTTGACAACTAAAATATCATCATCTTCATAAATAATATTGAGTGGAATTTCTTGTGCTTCTAGTTTTATTTCTTTTGGCTTTTCCTTGAAAATTGTGATTTCATCGCCAACTTGCGTTTTGTAAGCTGATTTTGCCTTTTTTTCATTGACTAGAATATTTCCTTCGTCCAATAATCTTTGAATGGCAACTCTTGATAAATCGGTTTCTTGGAGCGCAATTGCTTTATCTAACCTTATGCCAGATAATTCGTTGTTAATTTTATATTTTTTGTTTTCCATTTTTTTATTTCCTTTTTATGATAAATCGTGGGCAAGG
Organism: uncultured Eubacteriales bacterium; assembly: GCA_948443845.1. GTDB lineage: Bacteria > Bacillota > Clostridia > TANB77 > CAG-508 > Scatovivens. Next base: position 1,004 of record CAOJUE010000036.1, read on the forward strand.
GTGGAACTTTGCCCCTACATCGTCCATTTTCCTTTGGTGATATCTTTGGTAAAAACAATTTTAATTAAATAAATTGGTAAAACTATCATTCTGCCAATTCTACTTGGTTGTAACATTAATCTCCAAAGCCACTCAATGCCACATTTTTGAATCCATTTTGGTGCTCTTTTTATGTTTCCTGCTTCATAGTCAAATGTGCCACCTTGCCCTGCTGCTACATCGACTTTTAGTTCATGTTTGTGCTTCGCAATCCATTTTTCTTGCGCTGGTGCTCCCATGGCAACAAATAATACATTGGGTTCTAATCGATTAATCTGGCTTATAACTTCCTCTTCAGGATCTTTTTCAAAAAAACCTTCATGCGAACCAATGATTTGTACATTGGGATACAATTTTTTTACATTTTCAATCGTTCTTTCAACCGTATCCCCTTTCCCTCCTAAAAAATAAAATGTCCAACCTTCCTTTTCACCAACTTCTAGTATTTTTCGAAAGTAGGCTTGACCTGGAATTCGCTGTTTCAAAGGTTTTTTTTGAAGTTTGGCTCCGATTTCAATTCCGATACTATCTGGTGTTGCCAACTTCGCAGAATTTAAGATATCAAAAAATTCTTGGTCTTTTTGGGCTCGCATAACAAATTCTACATTTGGTGCAACAATAATTTCACACGATTTCTGACTCTTCCCAATTAAATTTTTCGTGATTTCTCCTGCCTGTTCAAGTGTTATATTATCAATTTCTACTCCTAATATTTTTACGGTTTCTCGCAATTTTTTCCACCTACTATTTCTTTATTAAATTTTATCAAAAAAACAATGAGTAAAATCCAACCAATGACAACATAGCAATCTGCCATATTAAAAATCGCAAAATTTTTGATTTTTATAAAATCCACAATTCCGCCTTTTAATACTCTATCTATCAAATTACTGATTCCTCCTGCTAAAACAAGACTAAGTGCAATCGCTGTTTTTGTGTCAATTCTGTCTTTTTGATTGCGAATAAAGTTGATGACAATTAGTAAGACGATACTTGTCAATACAATATTTTTGGTGTTTCCACTTGAAAATCCAAATGCCATTGCTGTATTCTGGATAAGTGTGATTCCCACAATTCCTTTTTCGATTGGACCTTGGTAATATTTTATGATAAGCATTTTGCTGATTTGGTCAAACACGATTAAACCAATTGCAATCACAATGATTAATCGAAGTATTTTATTTTTCTTCATTCTTTACAACCTTTCAAATAGAGAGAAATGGTCATCTTCGTATATGCATTTGTAATCTGCATTTTGTCTCATAAGCATAACCAATTTCGAATTAGAATACGAAATCACATGCGTTACGCCATATTCCCTAAATTTTTGTTGATAGTCAACGGATATGGCTGCAATATCTAAAGCATCTGAAAAAATATTTCTACCAGAAATACCGTTTTCTTTATCTTCGTTGAATTCTGGCGCGTATAAATCACATCTTGAATCGATAAAAACAGGAATTCCTTTGAATAGCAAATAACTTCCATAATTGTATTCGTTGTAAATTTTCATGTTGGCAATATCTAAATTTTCCAATATCCATTCAGATGCTTTTACAGGATAAGTTGCTTCATTAACATATTGCTCATTTTTTCTTTTCATGTCATTTAGTTTATTGACCATATTGATTGAAAATATTAGTACAATGATGATGCCACCTAAAACTGAACTTGCAAAGTTGAATATTTTTTTACATGTTTCTTTGTCATATTTTTCAAACATGGCAGAAATCAATCTGACCAAAATTGGTGCGCAGAAGATAGCAAACATCGAAATTTGTCTCCTAGAAATGAGCGAAAGCGTTACTAAGCCACCTAACATAAACAAATCTGATAATTTTATTTTGGTATCGGTAAATACAAGAATCGCTAAAAATAAACATATTGCTCCTAAAAACTCTTTGCTGTCAATTAAGGTGACTGGTAAATGTTCGTTAATGGAATTCGTTGTATTACCTTGATAAATTTTATAGGTATAGGTATAAGCACCATCGCCTGTTGGATTGATAAATCCAGTAAAAGCTACTATAATGACAATCAAAATAAGCCACTTGGCAAATGTTTTTTTTTCGACCATAATTTTATAAGGATTTTCTCTTTTATACTTTCTTTTTTCCTTCTTTTCCTCAACCACTTTGGGAATATTTTGCAATTTTCGATCACAGTTTTCCTTGGTTTTCTGCTTGACTGGAAGTTTTTTAACGACTTTTAAAATAAGTCCAATGATTTTATAATCCAAATTCCAATCGATGAATGTTATCCACAAATATTCCGCAATGTATGGTAAAAATAATACAAAATAAAATGGAAAAACAGCACAATGCAAATTCGCAATCAAAATTGGGATGATAAAAAGTGGAATTGCATAGCGTTTTTTGTGTGTTGTCAAAAACATTTCGATGAAATATACAGTTAGCGAAAATAGAATAAAGGTCACAAGTTGCGCTCTGGCTGCTAAATATGGCTTTAGCATATACATCGTAAGCATGGTAATGACAAACGAAACAACTTTGTTTTTCGAAAATTTGCTACTTGATAAATAAATCGTTCCACCTAAAATTGCTGTAAAAACAATAGTTGAAATGTAGATTCCGCGCTTGTCCACCAACATGATAAATCAGATACATTCCAAAATCATATAGCCAATGTGGGTAGGTGTAGGGCAATTCGTGCCAAGAGAAAGTATCTTGTGTCAAATCGGATATGCCATTTTGCATGATGTATTCGCCGATTTTTATCGTATAAAATGTGTCATTTTGTAATGATTTGGGAGAAATCGCGATGGCAAATAGTGTGATACATATAATGACTATGAGATTAAATATTCTATTTTTGGTTTTTTCAGAAGTTAAAAATTCTTTCATATATGGCTCCTCAATTTATTTTTTTTATTGTATCACATAAAGCTTAAAAAGTCTAGAAGTTTGCTTGAAACTTTTTAGTATTGTATCAAAAAAGAAAGTAATTATTAAAATAACTACTTTCTTTTCTCACAATTCACCTTGCTATAAAATCATCCATTTCCCCATTTTCAAAATACTTCGCATCTTCTAACTTTTCTTGATCTCTGACTGGCAAAAAAATCGATAATTTCACGGCTTTATGCCCACATTCTTGGCATTCATATGCAATCACTCCACATGCATAATTTCCGATTGGAATGTCGGCTTTGCCATTTACTTTGATTAAATTTTTTTTGTAATATTCGGCGTCATCATGGGAAGTGTAATGCCCCACCATCATTGGTAGCATATATAATTGGCGATTTTTTTCTTCCATTTTGCTTTGGCATTTGCTACACCAATCATCATGAAAAAATCCGAGAATTTTCTTTAAAAATCCCATTTTATTTCTCCTTTACTGTGCGGGCTTCTTCTAGGACATCAACCATCATATCCGCCTTTGAAATTCCAGTTAAAATATAATCGCTATCCATGCGCCAACGTTGGTTTGAAGTAAATGTATTGACTCTAATTTTTATATTATCAATCGTAAACAAGAAACTTACTCTCGCACTCCCTGCAAAAATTCCTGCACCTGATTTTCCGTCATCAACCCAAGTTTTGGTGATACGGCTAGCAGGCAATACAAACACTTCAGAAGGATTCCAAAAAAACGCCATTCCAATATTTCCATGAACAACATCTACTACTATCATAGAACCTGAACCATAAAATGTATGATTACGTTCAAATCCCATTTCATCTAACTTTTTCTCAAGTTTCTTTTGGGTCTTTTTATAAATAATTTTTCCAGCAAAAACCCACCATATAAAAGACAGAATACTTGGTCCCATTAGTAAAACAACTGCCATATTTCCTTTTGGGAAAAATTCGGCACTTAACCAAAAGCAAACTGCACAAATTAGCATTGGCGCAAATATGTACGCCATTAAATAAACAACATTCATCTTTTTTAATTTTTTCTCTTCCATTTCAAAACTCCTTTTACTTTTTAATTTTATTCCCATTCCGACTTTTGTTTTTTGCGAGGTGCCCAGAAATATGGAAATATTCCAATTTTTGCACCAAGTGCATGAAGGATTGGGAATGCTACAAAAATTGTGATAACTTGAATCATCGTCGTTGGTGCTTCTGTGTAGTCTTCTTGACTCATTTTTCCGCCGTTTCCTAACATATCAATATAAAAATCAGTACGACTTAGTTTTTCAGAATATTCAATTTGATGTAAAAATGTTTCATGACTGGTCAAATCCTCGTAAACAATTTTCCCAACTGGCAAAATCGAATCACCTGAAAAAATACTTTCTCCTTCATGCGTAACAGATTCTTCATTAATACGCGCGGCGACAATTTCGCCAGATGGCAATGTTACTGCATTCATATAACCATCATTATAATAGCCTCCTCCACGATTACGATATTGTATTCCCGGTGAAACAACTGTGAATGTATCATGTGATAGCAAATCTTCTATACTTTGTGCCTTGAAAACATCTTCTTTTGCTACTCCACCAATATCGCCTTCTTCTACCGTATGTTCTTGGCTGTATTCTTCATACTTTTGTGGCAAAACTTTCTCCGCAATTTTCACAGGAACAAGACTCAATAAAAAGCTCAAAAGTAAGCACAGCCAGATATCAAATCGAAGTTGATGATACCTCATGTTCATTTTCTCCTTTCTTCAAATTAACTCCTTCTTGCCTCTCTTTCTCGATCCTTATTATTCAAAGTCTTCTTTCTCAAACGAATTGACTTCGGCGTTATTTCAACCAACTCGTCATCTTGAATAAATTCAATTGCTTGTTCCAAGCTCATTTGAAGTGGTGGCACAAGTCTTAGCGCATCATCTGAACCTGACGCTCTTGTATTTGTCAAATGCTTCTCTTTGCAAACATTAATCGCCAAATCTTCACCTCTTGAATTTAGCCCAACAATCATTCCTTCATATACTTCCACACCCGGTCCAATAAACAATTCGCCTTTATCTTGCGCATTGTATAAACCATATGTGATCGATTTTCCATTTTCAAATGCTACAATCGTTCCTCTTGTACGTGCCTGAATATCTCCCTTAAATGGCTCGTAAGCGTCAAAAATATGATTCATCGTACCTTCGCCTTTAGTATCTGTTAAAAACTCTGTTCTGTAACCAATAATTCCACGTGCTGGAATACGAAATTCGATTTTGGTATGCCCTGCTTCTGCTGGCTCCATATTGGTCATTTCTGCTTTTCTTCGTCCCAATTTCTCAATTACGTTTCCCACACAATCATCAGGAACATTGACAACCAATAATTCAATTGGCTCGCATTTGACACCATCGATTTCTTTGAAAATAACTTTTGGTCTTGAAACAATCAACTCATAGCCTTCTCTTCGCATATTTTCAATCAAAACCGATAAATGCAACTCTCCTCTTCCCGATACTTCAAAAGAATCTGCAGAATCCGTTTCTTTCACGCGAAGACTAACATTTCTGTCAAGTTCCTTAAACAATCGATCACGCAAATGTCTTGATGTGATAAACTCGCCCTCACGACCAGCAAATGGTCCATTATTAACACTAAACGTCATCGAAACCGTTGGTTCATCAATATTGACAAATGGAATTTTTTCTGGATTATTATAATCACAAATCGTGTCTCCAATGTTGATATCATTTACACCAGAAAGTGCAATAATATCGCCCGCTTCTGCTTTTTCTACCTCAACTCTTTTCAGTCCTTCGTATGTATTTAATTTTGTTACACGACTGTTTAACGTCTTATCCTCTTTGCAAATTGCAACTGCTTGCCCTACTTCGATGATTCCTCTTTCGACTCTTCCAATTGCAATTCTTCCCACATAATCATCATAATCAATATTGGAAACCAACATTTGCATAGTTCCGTCTAAATCGCACTTTGGTGGTTCAATGGTGCTAATAATCGTTTCAAATAGACAACTTAAATCTTCACCCGGCTTGTTTAAATCCAAAGTTGCCACACCATTTTTTGCCGAAGCATAAACAACTGGAAATTCCAATTGGTCATCATCTGCACCAAGGTCAATGAACAATTCTAATACATCATCAACTACTTTTAATGGCTGAGAACCTGGTCGATCAATTTTATTGATAACTACAATTGGTTTTAATTTTAATGCCAACGATTTTTTCAAAACTTCTCTGGTTTGTGGCATTGCACCTTCAAAAGCGTCAACTAATAAAACAACGCCATCTACCATTTTTAGTACACGTTCTACTTCTCCACCGAAATCAGCATGTCCGGGTGTGTCTACAATATTAATTTTGGTATCTTTGTATTCAACGGCTGTATTTTTGGAAAGAATCGTGATTCCTCTTTCTTTTTCTAAATCGTTGGAATCCATTACTCTTTCTGCTACTTGTTCATTGCTTCTAAAAATTCCACTCTGTCTTAGCATGGCATCGACTAAGGTTGTTTTTCCATGGTCAACGTGTGCGATGATTGCTACATTTCTAATTTTTTCGTTTACTCTCATTTTTGTTTCCTTTCTTATATTTCCGATTATAAGGCAGGGGTCGAACCCTGCCTCTACATTTTAACTGTTATATTATATCTTATATTTTTTGATTTGTCAATGCAATTATTTGTTCTTTTAATTCTTCGCTGACTTTGTCTTCTGCGCCTTTGTCGACTTTACTTGTCTCATATTTCGAAAAATCCAATGGTTTGCCGTAAATAATGACGTTTTTGGAAAAAGGTTTGGCTGGTCCTTGAATACCAATTGGTACGATTTTGGCACCTGTTTTTAGCGCCATATAGGCTGCACCATTTTTTAGCTTTCCTTCATTTTTTTCCATTCCGTTGCGTGTCCCTTCTGGAAAAATTCCGATACAGCCACCATTTTTCAATAGTTTCATCGCGGTTTTTAAAGGTCCAATGTCTTTGCTGTCTCTTTTTACCCAGATTCCGTCAAAAGTAAAGCATAAAAATCGCATTAAAGGGCTTTCTTTTAGTTCTTCTTTTGCCATAAAACTCATTTTTCTACCTGCTGTAACAGTAATAAGTGGCGGGTCTAAATAGGTTCTATGATTTCCGCAAAACAACAGTGCCCCTTCTTTCGGCACATTTTCTTTTCCTATAATTTTTACACGATATACAACCTTGCAATACACAAAAATGCAAAATGTAACCACGATACTACAAATTTTTTGGATGATTTTTTTCATATTTTTTCCTCTTAAAATTTATTTTCTATATTTTATAACAAATCTTCTAAAATTTCAATACAAAACAAAAAAATCCCCCACACAAAGCAAAATGCTTACTCAAAAAATGCACAAGTTAAAAAATTTAACTTGTGCATTCTAATGATACAAATAATTTTGAGGATTTACCGCTTTTCCATCAATTCTAATTTCCAAATGCAAATGTGGTCCTGTTGAGTTTCCTGTCGAACCTACCAACGCAATAATGGTATTTTCGTTTACGGCATCTCCAACATTAACATTTAATTTACTGCAGTGTGCATAATATGTTTCAATTTTTTGTCCATTTGCATTTTTTCCATGGTTGATAATAACCATATTTCCATATGAACCTTTACGTCCAGCATATGTAACTGTTCCTGAAGTAATCGGAACAATTGGTGTTCCTGTTGAATTGGCAATATCCAATCCTGTGTGAGCAGAAGAACGAATTCTACTACGAGCACCAAATCTTGAAGTGATTGAACCAACAACTGGTTGCTGAATGGCTGCTAGTCCTAAAGACGAATTGTTATAAACAACTGTATTTCTTCCACTTGAAGTTTTGGCTGGTGTTTTAACATTGACTTTTGGTTCTGCATAAAGAGAAGCAACTGCTGTTTCGATATTGGCAAACTCTGATAATTGTGTGTCATATTTAACAGTATAAGATACTACATCTTTATTACTACTGTTTTTTTCTTTCAACTGGTTAATAATTCCTTCTGATTCTTCATAAGTTGATACATAACACTTTTCAACACCATTTTCCAAAATTGCGTAATATTTATAATAAGGCGTTCCTGTACTAATGATGGTCGATAAAATCTCATCATCATTGGCAGTAAGACCTTTTTTTAATAAACACATTTTATATTGTGGTAAAGTATCGATCTCAACAAAAGCAACTGTTTGACTGTCTCCACTGGTTCTATATTCATTTACTTTCCTTTGTAATTCGCTTTTATCTGAGGTATAACCAAGAAATTCATCATTTAACGTTACACTATACATTGGCTTGTACACAACAAATATCAAAAATGATATAATAGCGCCTCCAATCAATAACAATAATAAGAATTTAAAACTGGTTCTTAAGTGAATTACTGTATTTTTTAATATACCTTTTATCTTCAAACACTCCTTTTATTCTTATGTGATAATTCTATTTTATAAAACTTTTTTTATTTTTGCAAGAGGAAATGATACTTTTTTTGAATTATTTATTTTCCATTTTCTTCCAAAATCTCTTTCTACGTTTCGTATTCTTATTTTTTGATTTTTTCTAATCTTTTTTCAAAAAATTTGATGTTTTGTTATCAATTTGTCATACTTTTTCTTGCCTTTTTAGAGATTTTTTAATATAATATTTTTAGTAAAATTTTTAACTAATTAAGGAGGATTTTTATGAAAATATCTCAATTTAGAGTCAAAGCACGTGAAAAACTTGAGTATAAATGGATAAAATCTGCATTGCTAACTTTAACTTTTTTACTCATTACCTATATAATTGCATTTATCCTAAACTTGGTGCCCATTTTCGGCGCCATCACATCGGTATTATTTATTGCTCCTCTGTCCTATGGTTTTTTGGTATCATTATTTAAAATAAACAATGATACTGAAGTCTCCTTTTTTGATTTTCTAAATAATGGTTTGATAAATTTCGGAAAAGTTTGGAATATCCTATTTCACATTTTTTTAAAATTACTTGTGCCAATCTTTTTCATTATCATTTGCGCAACGATACTTTCTTATGGATTTATGAGTCAAAACATATCGATTATCCTTTTAGGATTTCTACTTTATTTTACTGCTTTCATTTATGCAATTATAAAACAATATTCTTACAAACTGGCTTTCTATGTTTTCCGTGATAATTCTGAAATGAGCGGAAAAGAAGCAGTCGAAAAAAGTGCAGAATTAATGCAAGGAAATATTGGGGCACTTTTTTGTTTAAATTTAAGTTTTATTGGTTGGGCTTTTCTTTCAATTTTTACTTTGGGAATCGGACTTCTTTGGTTAATTCCTTATCAGCAAATTTCGCAAATTAGTTTTTATCGAGATTTGACAGGAGAATAACAAAAAAATAGAGATTTCACATCTCTATTTTTAGTTTGACAATTCATTTTTGACTTTTTGAATTTCTTCTGGTTTCGCATTTTCTGCAGGAACATAATATCCTTTCGATTCTGCTAGTTTGAATAATTCATATTGAAAACTTTCTTCCGAATTTCTCAAATTCTGAAAGGTTTGTCTAAGTTCCATATTGGCAGTCTCAAGAATCGCACCTTGATAATCTTTCAAACTTGATTTCGTACTTTCCAAAATATCATTTACCATATACTTTTCTTCCATATTTCCTCCTAATTAAAAAATGACATTAATTTTTGTTTCGTATTTAACGAATCTTGTGCCGCCTTGTTCAAAACTTGCTTGATTTGTGGATCAACTGCGTTATCCGCATAATTTGTCAATTTCTCATAACTTGTCTCTTGTGCACCGATCAAATGTCTTAAATTCTGTAATTCCGCTTGATTCAAAGTTCCCATTTTTCATCATCCTTTCTTAAAATTCTAATGGTAGTATTCGCAAGTTTTTTCTTTTTATACAAAAAAACGGAAATAAATTGAATTTATTTCCGAAAATATGCCCTATATCCTATTTATGTAAGTTTCAAAAAATACCAGACATGAAAATTTTATCAGTTGACATAATTTAAAATATGCTATAATGGCATTTAAGAGCAAATAATAAGAACTTGTTTATTCTGTCCATAAAGTTTGTTTCACATTGCAATAATGTCGATAAAACTCATTTCTTAACTTTTCCACACACTCTCTTAATTCATTTCTTTGTTTTCCAATCTTTCCACGAAGTCTTTGATATCTGAAAAAGAAAAATACCTTTTTCTTTTCTAACAATAGAAATAAATTAATTTTATGTTTTAATAAAATCTGTGATTTGTTTAAACACTGTAAAAGTGCCAAATAAAGTGGGGTTTTCGAAAATAAACTGTCTTTCATTTCTGCTCTTAAACTCATTACTAAATCTAGGACTTCCAAATAGCCTTTTATAATGGGTAAATTACTCTGATTTCCCTCAACAATCTGCTCTATCTCAATATATCCACTCATAATTTCTTTCAAAAAATACTCTACTTTTGTATATAACTCATCTTTTTCCATTTGTACACATCTCTTTCTTAACAAAACATACACAATAGACATAATAATACTACATTTTCTGCAAAAAGAAAAGAGATTCTGACAAAATAATTCAAAAATCGTATGACAATATTCGACAATTCTATTAATAATTCAACTTTTACAACAAAAAATACCGAAAGCTATAAACTTTCGGTATTTTTTATTCTTAATCTTGTGAATATGGTATAACAGCAATATGTCTTGCTCTTTTTACGACATTCGTAATAACTCTTTGATGTTTGCTACAAGCACCTGTTGCTCTTCTTGGTAAGATTTTACCTTTTTCATTGATAAATCTTTTTATTTGCTCAGCATTTTTATAATCTAATTCAAAATTTTTGTCTGCACATAATGGGCAAACTTTCTTTTTCATTTTTCTGAACTTTGGATTATAATCTTCATCTTGGTTATTATTTCGATTAAACTTTTTGTTATGTTGTTTTTTATCAGCCATTTTTTTACCTCCAATCTCTTAAACCTTTACATAATTAGAATGGTAAATCATCATCTGAACCAGATGTTACTTGAAATTCACTATTATTTGCAATATTTTCACCAAATGTATTTTCAAAACCGCTTGACGCATTTTCGCCATCTCTTCTCGAATCTGCAAAATATGCTTCTTCTGCAACAACTTCTGTGACATAATGTTTTTGACCTTGATCGTCATCCCATGTTCTTGTTTGGATTCTTCCAATAACGCCAACTTGTTGTCCTTTTTTGAAATATTTGCTACAAAATTCGCCTGTTTTACTCCAAGCAACTATGTTAATAAAATCTGCTTGTCTTTCTTCTCCTTGTCTTGCAAATCTTCTATTTACAGCAAGTGAGAAAGATGCAACTAATGTATTATTGGTTTGTGTATATCGAACTTCTGGATCTTTGGTTAATCTACCCATTAAAATTACTTTGTTCATTTGCTTCACCTTCTATTCTTCGTCTTTTTTGATCACGATAAATTTGATTACTTCATCTGTAATTCTGTAAATTCTTTCAAGTTCACGAATTAGTTCTGGATTAGCTTCGAAAGTAACAACAACGTAATATCCTTCTTTGTGTTTTTTGATTTCGTACGCTAATTTTCTCATTCCTAATTCTTCGACTTTTTCTACTTTACCATCATTATTAATCAAATTAGAGAATTTCTCGATAAGGCTTTTTACTCCTGTTTCCTCAACATTTGGATTAATAATGAATACGGTTTCGTATTTATTCATTATTTTTCACCTCCTTTTGGATATCAAACCCACGCTCTAGGCATGAGTAAGGACTAAATTTTGTTTTATAGTCATTTAAATACTGGTATATTTTAACATATTTTTTTTCATTTGGCAAGAGTTTTCTATAAATTTTAACATTTTATGTTTTAATTTCTCCATCTATTAAATAAAGATCAAATATAATATACATATTCCAATTGCCATTAGCATCTGCACTAGTTGTGGTTGTTAAGATTCCTGTAGAAGAATTATAATTAGCACTATTTAGTATCCAATCAAATTTGTTCTCAAGAATGATTTGACGAATATTAAAAATTTTCGCATTTCCAATTACAAAATTTTCAATTGTAAAATTTTGATAATCCTCATAAGCAGATACATTCACTTTATTAGCAACTGTTGAATTAAATTGTCCTAAATATATCTTTTTTACTGTGCTTTTTTTATTTTTTAATTCCTCTATTTGTGCTTTTAAATTTTCATTTTCCTCTTCTAAGGTTGCCACTTGATTTTTTAATTCTTCTATTTGCTCCGAATCAGAATTTTCTACTTTTACCCCATCAACAGATGCCAAATGCAAATTTTCATTAATTTCAAACTCATATGGATATTCTTTCAATTTCACAAAAATCGAACTTTCTCCTGTGACATCAATTGTTTCAAGACTTGCTACTTTTTGCTCTTTTATTTTTACATATTCGATTTCTTTATCTCGAAACATTCCTTCTGCCAATTCCTGCAAATTCGCTTTTCTCGTATTTTCTCCATAACTTGTTATATTAAAATAAGTGATTTTCATTTCTATTTTTTCCGTTGCTGTCGCTTCATCATTTTGGTCAACTGCTCCAGTTGACCTGCCTAAAATCCCCTCACTTCCGCTAATTAAACTAATTGAAATTCCTGCCAATATGAGTAATAGGATAATTGTCCTAATATTCCGTTATGACTATTTTTCAAAATTTAGCCAACATTTTCTAATTTATTATCTTCATTTCTCATATTTAAAATATTGAATTTATAATATATAGTTATTTCTTTATTTTCTGATATTTCTATCTTATCTACTAAAGATACAAGCATTGTTCTTGTTATTTCTTTCATATTAACAAAGTCTCTTACAAGTTTATTAATGTCTATCGAACTATCTTCTTTTTCTTCTAATTCTTTTAATTGCTTTATTCTTTCTTCTGCTTGTTTTCTGCTTTCTATTTGTTTTGAATAAAGTCTTGTAAAATCTTCATTTTCAAATAGTCCGTTGTATTTATCTTCATATAACTTGTCTATTCTCTTGTTTATATCTTTAACTTTCTTTTCTAAAATAAGAATTTCATTTTTTACATTAAACCTATCTTTGATTATCTTGTCTTTTGATGTATTGGCTATTTTAGTGTATTTTTCTTCATTTAAAAACTCTCTACATCTGTTTTTTATTTGCTCAATTACAAAGTCTGTTACTTTTTCTAAATTGTTGCTATGTG
>CAOJUE010000037.1 GCA_948443845.1 uncultured Eubacteriales bacterium
GAGAGGTTGCAACAGACCCCGTAGCATCTTGGATGATTCAATCTGCACAGGTTGCGTCCAAATTTACCTTGTTTACACACCACGCCAAAACCTTTCCAGATTTGGTAACAGCGCTTCGTAACTCCATGCTTCGTGCCGGTGTTTTCAAGGACGAAAGAACGGCAGAAGAACAAGTTGTGCAAGTTTTGAATTTCGATATCCACTTAGTCAAAGACTTTCGTGGTGTTAGATACATTGAAAGAATCACGGAATGTATTCCAGTTGTTGAAAAAAATGAATATACATTTGACCACAGAAAAGAAAAAACACTCGAAGGAAAAATGGATAAATTCATGGATAATGCTGCGATTTTCTTCGGAAAAACCACAAACCGAGAATTATACAAATATCGTAACATCATGGAATATGTCAACGACAGTTATGTTTTGACCAATCCAATTAGTGAAACCAACATCAAAGAAATGAGAATCAACATGGAAAATACAGATATGGAAGCATTTGACCAATTTTTGCAGAGAAATTGGGGAATCAAGCCACCCAAAATGGGAATTCCAGGAGAAACACACGATTTAGACGATGCTCCAGAAAAAGCTGTTCCTGTATCAGCAAATCCAGTTAGAAGAACACGGAGTCCAAAAAACGGTAGCTCAAACAAGACAGGCAAGACCGAAAACAACTGGGCAAACTAGAAAAATCGAAGATACAACAATACCACCAAAGAAACCCGACGAATTTTTAAACTTAGAAGATATGAATTTTGATGACGAGAATTAATTACCCTTTAAAGAAGCGAGGTGAGAAGGTATGACAAATGATATGCTCATGTATATCATGATTGGTACAGGCGTACTTTTTGTAGGCATTTTGATTGCTTATTTTATCATCAATAATAAGCTAAAATCAAAAGAAACCAAATACATAGCGCAATTAGTCGAAGGAACGAAAACTAGTGGCTTTAGTATGGATATTTTCTATCAAAAAGTATACATCTTTTGTGCCAAAGTACCATTCCTAAGAAGATACGTTCTAAAAATAAGACGAAGACTTGAAATTATCAACTTAGAAGACGAATATTTAACCAGAAAACAAACAGCGCAAATCATTTTTAAAGCACTTTTATTAATTGTTCCTGTAACGATATTAATTATTTACTTGACAAGAAACAACATCATTTTAATGTTGACACTTTTCTTATTTGAACTATTTTTCGTAGAAACCTATATGGAAGGTATGGTTGACAAAATTGACAACCAATTACTAAAACAACAAATTGATATGTTTGGCGAAATGCGTCACGCCTATCACGAATATAACATGATTGAAGAAGCTTTATATGATGTTTCACAAAATGATGAAGTCGAAGTTTCAAGACAAGTTGAGAAAATTTATGAAATTTTATTATCCGATGACCCTGAAACTGAACTCGAAAAATATTATGATATTGCGCCAAACAGTTATTTAAAAGAGTTTGCCGGAATTTCGTATTTGACCAAAGAGTTTGGTGACAGAAAAGACAAAGACGGAGCTTCTTTGTACTTGAAAAACTTGAATAACATTGTGCAAGAAATGCAACTGGAAATCTTAAAAAGAGACAAATTGGATTATGTATTCCAAAGTTTGTCCATGATTGCGGCACTCCCAATTTTATTTTTAGATGTTCTAAAAAATTGGGCAATTGGGCAGTTCGCTTTCACGAGACAGTTTTACAATGGAACCCTAGGCTTTTTAGCCCAAATGGGAATTGTTATTTTAACCATTGTATGCTATATTTTCGTAAGAACGCTAAAAGATAATGGAAGTGTCAACACAGCCAGAAATGTGGAAAATCCTTGGCAGAAAAGGTTATACGAGAAAAAAATTGTCAAAAAATTTATTGACTATATTATGCCCAAAGATGGCACCAGAGAACATAAAAGAGTTGTTACGTTATTAAAAGACAATGCTTCCAAATTGAAAATTGAGTGGCTATACATCAACCGCGTGGCGTGTACCATTGTAGCATTCATTTTATCCATGTTCATCATTTTAGAAGCTCATCAATATGCGATAAACTATATTTATACAGAGCCAACAAGTGATTATAATTTACTCGGAAATATGTCCGAAAAACAAGAAAAAACAGCCATGGAAAAAACATTAAATGACAATGTTTTCTTAGACAAATTCAAAACCGATTTTTCGATAACCCAAGAAGCTTTAAGAAAAGAAATTGAAAAATCAGACGAATATGGAGATTCGAGCGCTGGCGAATTAGATGAGATTACCGAAAGAATTTGGGGCAAATTGCAAGTCGTGCAATCCGAATATTTAAAATGGTTTGAATTATTAATCAGCTGTGTTATTGGTGCTTTAGGCTATTATGGGCCAGTTTGGTTATTGATGTTCCAAAGAAAAATGCGTCAAATGGAAATGGAAAACGAAGTGATGCAGTTCCAGACGATTATCTTGATGCTCATGAAAATTGAAAGAGTCAATGTGGAGATGATTTTGGAGTGGTTGGAACGATATGCCAATATTTTCAAAGAGCCAATTTCCAGATGTGTAAACAATTTTGAAAGTGGTCCTTGGGAAGCTCTAGAAGAATTAAAAAATGAATTGACATTTCAGCAATTGATTGTTTTAGTCGAAGGTTTGCAATCTTCGGTTGAATCAATTCCGATTCGTGAAGCATTTGACGAGTTGGATACTGAAAGAAATTATTATCAAGAAAAACGTAAAGAGTCCAATGAACGATTAATTTCGAGAAAATCGATGATTGGAAAAGTATTGGGATTTGCACCAATGGTCATCTTATTTGTATTTTATTTGATTGTTCCATTATGCGTAATTGGTTTAACCAGTATGACAGAAGCGTTTAACACGATGTCTGCGATGTAATGGATACAGGCGCAAAGCAAAGGAGAAGATATGGACAATTCAATTAGCAAAGCATTAATTATGATAGCCAGTGTGCTCTTAGCCATCATTGTGATTGGATTTGTTACTTATACATTCGGACAAATGGGCATTTGGGCAACCGTCCAAGACGATGAAGTCCTAACCCAGCAGACCAATCAGTTCAATCGAGAATACGAGGCTTATGGAAAAGATTTGATGTATGGGGTGGATGTGATTTCTTGTTTGAATAAAGCAAAGAGTAGCAACGACAAAATAGATGATGCACGAAAGATTAATGGAGAAAGATATGATAAAAATTACTTAGTAGAAGTCTCATTTGAAATAAACAGTGGTTTAAAAGAAACGGTACGTGTTTATCATATGAATGCATATGGGAGTCAAGAGGATTATGGAGGTGGGAACACGGATAAACCGAAAGACGATAAAGTAAAACCAATGGAACAAATTTTTTCGATATCCCCAAAATATCGAGATAAAATTCAAGGTGGAAATCAAAAAATCGATTTTTCGAAAAAATTGAATACCTATTCAGATGGAACCACTCAAATTACACGGAGGAATCTATAAATTAGTAGAGAATCAAGAAATAGTGGAAGCATTATTGACTTGTGCGAATGAAGTAAAACAGACAGTAAAAAATAAAAATCAGAATTCTTCTGATATTGACAGCTGGACAAAAGCAGAGTGGGAAACAGCTTTATATGATATGAAAACTAGAAAATTTAAATGCACCAAGATGGAATATAGTGCTGAAACTGGTAGAGTAAATTATATTGAATTTAAAGAAATGTAAAGAATGAAATAATAGAAATTACCGAAAAAGTATTGACAAAATGAGAATTTGATATATAATATCCTTAAGTATGATATATGAAATTAAGAATATATTGTATAAAAGGGTAATTTGAATTCAAAAACATAAAAAGTAGGTAGTTGGCGCTACCTACTTTTTACTTAAAAATCGAAGATGTTCTTAATCTTTTCTAAAATGATTAGAACAAGAATAAGATATTTTATAATTGTATGTACCCAATTTTTAAGTTTTTTGCGTAACTTATCAATAAGTTTTATCTTAAGTAGAGGGTAATTTGAAGATATATGCATCACCTCCTTTCATAGGAAAGATGATATATGAAATAAAATTTTTGGAAAGTTTTGCTCGAATTGAGCAGAAAACAATGCAAAAAGTATAACACATAAAAATCAATTTTGCAATACAAAAATAGAAAAAAGAAAGGATTGCTATGGAAAATGCGTCAAAAGCCTTTATAATGGCAGCAGGAGTTTTAATTGCGGTCATGATAGCAAGTTTCATGATATTGGTTTTAAGAAAAGCAGGTAGCATGAGTGCCGAATATGAAACACAAAGAGGAGATTTGGAACTGGCTAATTTTAATAGTCAATTTGAATATTTTGCAAGAGATAATAATACTTATTTTGACATTATGACCGTTTCCAATATGGCGTATGATGTAAATCGTAATAATGGGAATGATGCTAGCAATAAGATTGAAATAAAAATATATAAAGGAAGTAAAGTTTATAGTATTTTGTCAAATAAAGATTTACTGAGAAATTATTTTTTCGACAAAGACAATAAGCAAATATATATGTACGAAGATGAATTACTTGAGTATACAAAATTGAAACAAAATACAGATGAGTATGAATATAATTTTGTGTGTGAAAAAACAGACTATAACAATGTAACAGGAAAAATTTGTGAAATGCAATTTAAAATAGAAAATAATTAATATTTTTCTCAAAAAAATATTGAAAAAAAAGAATTAATATGCTACAATTATAATAAGGAATAAACTATGAAAAAAACAATCTTTATCCTATTATCAATCGTTTTTGTCATCATCATTTGTATTTATATGAATTACAGAGAACTCCTATTCAAACAAACCGATGCCAAAAAATTCAACCAAGCATTCGAGTTCTATAACAAAGAATCCATATATGGCACCGATGTAACAACAGTCATTAACAAAGCCATTGATAATAACGAAAAATTTAATATTCCGAAAGACGAAAATGGTCTTTATAAAGCAGACAATAAAAACAGCATCAAAATTTATGTTTATATGTTAATCAACGAAACTACTTATCCTATGGAAAGCTTTATAAATCTGGGACTAAACGAATTTACAAGAAATTTCGGAGAAATCAAATTTGAGTGCACTGATGTCAAATATCATCAATCTACAGGCAAAATCGCAGAAATGACATTTGCAGCTAAACAAATGTAGCGGTTAGTCTTGACTAACCTGAAAAATTAGTTTTTAATATATACAAAAGTATATTAAAATAAATTTATTTTTGTTAAAAAACAAAGGAGGAAAAAATTATGGAAAATGCGTCAAAAGCGTTAATTATAGCAGGAGCTATATTATTATCAATATTGATTATTGGGTTAGGAATGGGCGTATACAATTCATCCAAAACAGCAATGGGAGGAGCAAACCTAGATGCAACAGAGTTAAGGGCTCATAATTCGCAATTTACAGCATATGAGGGAAGACAAAAAGGTTCAGAAGTGAAAGCATTGTTTGGAGCAATCCAAAACAATAATACTACTTATGAAGATAGACAAATAAGTGTCAATTTTTTAACAGGTGAGGATGAACCCGAAGTACCTGAAGGAATAGAGAAAGCAGTATATACCTCAGAAGACGGAGAAACAGAAATGTCATCCTTAATGAGAAAAGTAAAATCTGCTACAACATATAAAGTTACTTTAGATACAAATGGTGCAGGATTGATTACTTTGTGTAGCATTGAAGTTTATAAAAGTAGCACAGGTGGTTCAGACGCAAATGATTAGAATACTAGAAAGGACATAAAAAATTATGGAAAATGCATCAAAAGCGTTAATTATAGCGGGTTCAATTTTGCTTGCCATTTTGATTATTGCCATGGGTGTCATGATTTTCAACAATGCCAAAAACGCAGCCGATACAAGCACATTTGATACCGCAGAAATCAATATGTTCAATCAAAAATTTGAAAGATACAGCAATACCCAACTAGGTTCCCAAGTAAAATCACTCATTTCATTTGCTATATCCAATGCAAGCACCAACAAAGACGAGCCATCAAAATTGCCAACGGTCATATTCGTACCAGAAAATAAACAACCTGATGCTCAAGATAATCCAAAAGCAAATGGAGCTATGCATGCAATAGATAGTGGAACAACAACTAATAATGGAAATGAAATCTACATAAAAAATCTTGGTGACATAAGAAGTACTATTAAATCAACACATAACTACAAAGTAACACTAGATTATGCCAGCACAGGATTGATTGGCACAATAACAATAGATTATAATCCTTAAGGAAGGTAAATTATGGAAAATGTTACACGAGCGCTAATCATGGCATTTAGTATGTTGATATTTGTAATAGCATTTACCTATTCCATGTACTTAATCAACAAATTAACCGCCACCTCCAGCACCTTACTCAGCTCTGTATCTACCACCAATTATTATGACAATATTCAAGTATCTGGCGGCAATGCCACAAGAGAAGTTGGAGTAGATACCATTGTGCCTGTGCTTTATCGCTATTATAAAGAAAATTATGCAGTAAAAATATTAGATAGTGAAGCAAATGGTGGAGGGCTAATTCAATTATTCGATGTCAACATCGAAAGTAAAATTGACCGAGCAGCTAAATATACGGGAAATTCTGATAAAGAATTGATTTCTTTAAAAAGTTCAATTTATAACAAATCAGACAATAAAGCTTATCTATTCGAAGCACCTTGGACAGGTAGTACAGACGAAAATACACGAGCCAGAATTGATTATTTTTTGCATGGAACAAAAGGTTATATCAACAACACATTAGTAGATTATAAAAGCACGATTGGTGATGGTGGTTTTTTAGGACAATATGGAAACAAAACTTTCACCGAAAGTTTCGTTGAATATGCCTACGAGGGAGAAACGATTTCTACTGAAAACGGAGTGGAAACAATAACAGGAAGTACACAGGAAAATTCAAAAATTATTATAACATATCAAGTGTCAAATTAAATAAAACGAAAAAGTAAAGGGGATATCAAAATGGGCGATAGTTTAATGACTATTATTGCTATATTTTTAGCAGTCATATTAATGTTTTTGTTTCCGATGTTATCTGTCTCAGAAAGGGCAGACGACATTTCGCAGTTAGCAGTTGAAACAGCAGTAACGGAATTTGTAGACAATTCAAGAGCAATCGGAAAAGTAACCATGGCGAATTATGAAAAGTTAGTTAATGCTTTGAATGCAACCGGAAATTCCTATGTGATTGAAATGGAAAGAAAAGTTTTGGATGAAAACGTAGGCAAGAAAACTGCTTGGGCAAATGGGAAAGTAATTGGAGAAAATGTAACGTATTCCATTTATACATCACAAATCCTAGATGATTTATTGAACGATAAAGACCATCTCATGAAAGAAGGAGATTACTTCTATTGTTCAGCCAAAAATGATAACACAACCATGTCACAAACATTAAGAAGTGTATTTTATTCCATTTCTTCTAATAGTTCTTACCAAGTTGGGGCTGACCACGGTGGAACTGTTAATGCAACAGGAAACTAAATAAAAAGCAATAAAATGGGAAAGATTGACTAAACCAAAAGTCAATCTTTTTTAGAAAGGACGAACCATGAAAGTAGACGGTTTAGGCGTAATATTAGCGATTATTTTATTACCAATCATATTGGTAGTTACTTATTATATTCAGTTACAAGTCGATACAATCGCCAAAGAAAATACATACAGCACCAAACTTTTAAATGCGACATATGATGCCATGTCTGCCTTTGAAATCAATACGGCAAACGAGGAATTATCTTCTGTTGCAGATTCTATGAGAAGTATGATTTTGGCTTCCAACAATGTATTCTTAAACTCACTAGCCACGAATCTTGGCATTTCCAATGCCAACAAAGAGCATTTGCAACAATACATTCCAGCCGTGCTATATACCATGTACGATGGCTACTACATTTATGCGCCAACAGAAACGCCAATTGTAGCAGAAAAAAAGGAAGAAGATGCAAATGGCTTAATTACGACCAATGGATATCAATCCATTGGAGATACTGATATAGCAGATAACAATATACAGGACGCAGATAAAGGTATTTATGGAGATATTATATATGAATCTGATCCAGAACAGAATATTCCTCAAGCTTACACAATTCATAAAGATAAAGCGAATACTAATACAGACTACATCCTAAAATCCTATGTCCAATATTCTGCACGATATATCAAAGATGAAATTGATGTTACAATCAATTACACATTAGACAACTACTTAAATATTGTTGGGACAATCGATAAGGTATATTATACTAAAACAGGATATTTAATAAAAGATGGTTTAGTAAGAAGTGCTGATATAGATGGAACTTATGATTTAGCTAACAAAAACGAAGATGAAGCAAAAGATAAAATTTTAGGTGTCAAAACAAATTCAGACGTAACGACAGTTGTGGCATCTAGCAATCCAAAAATTACATTAAAATATGATAACAATAGCCCAGATGTTAAAATAGAAGCTAAGTGGAACGTAATAGAATCTGAATTTGAGGAAATAGATAAGATAAATGAAGCAAATCATAAAAACACTAACTATAAAAGCATACAAACAATCAGCGAAGCAGAAACTAATTTGAAAAAGGCATATGATGATTATCAAGAAATAAATGACGAAACAATGTCAAAAGAAATGCTAAAAGCTATTCAAAATATAGAATACGAAATCGCCAACTACAAAGCAATTGCCTATTATGTAAGCTCAAGCATTTTCTCCAATTGGGTCTATACCAATTTAGGAAATTTGACCTATGAAAATATAGAAGATAGCGCAATGAAAAAGTATGTTAATCAAAATTATCAGGCAACCTCAAAAGATTTCTATTATGATTTTGGCAATCCAGCTGTAGGCGATAGAAGTATTTTCACACAAGACCAAGATCCAGAAAAAACAGACTCTGATTTCAATACTCACAAACTAGAAGTCATCAAAAATTCCATCAAATACAACCTAAATTTATCCATTTCCGCCTACTGCAAAATGAAAGTCTCCAAAGATTTTAGCTTGCCAATTCTTTTAGACGAAGAATGGGACAAAATTTTGCAAAACATCTCAATCGTTTCCTTCATGCAAGGATTTGATTGTGGATTAAAAATTTACAACAATTACGAAATTGTTTCAAGCACAAACAACGAATTGACGGTAACGCCAAGTGAAATTTATTATGTAAAAAAAGACGAATTTAATGATCAAAATGGGACTTTTCATAGAATCGATTGTCCTGACTTAGGGGAGGTTACAGAGTACATTTCTTTCAAATCGAAAGAAGTAAAATATGACCAGATCTATGATGCGCGAGAAGACAAGCGTTACTATGACCATAGAAATTTAGCATGTTATCGATGCATTAATACGAATAATTATTCTGAAGAAAGTTTATTTGCACTAGACGCAAAAACATATTATGACAAAATGAATTCATTACCAAATGACAATAAAAAAAGCGCGGCCTATATTTCGATTGCAAAAGAAAGACAGAATATTTATAAAACGAATGCTCTGCCAGTGTCGGAGGGATATGAGATATACGATGGTAATAAGATTATTGTGAATTCACCACTAAAAGTGACAGTTTCTCCAATTGATTTAACCAACATAAAAGAATTGCAAATTACAATGAAGGTAATCAAGAATACCCCACCTGCGAATATAAATCGATTAGAAACCTTAAATTTAAAGATATCTGGTGGTACAGGACAAGCCACAAAAGACATTCTATTAAATCAAAGTACAGAACAGACTTTTTCCATAAATATCTCAGATTGGACAGGAAATTCAATAACCATTGAGCCAAATGAGGCGCTACCAGCAGGATATGAAATAAACTACACAGTAGAAAGCGTTAAAGCAATTTATAAATAAATTTGCAAAAGCAGAAATTTAAAATTAATATTTTTTCCAAAAAAGGTTATCCTAATCTTATGAAAAATTTAAAGATTATGATAACTTTTTTAATTTTAATAATTCTATATATTTACGTTGCCAACATCACACTCATTCCCGAACACATCATTCTACTAGAAAACGAAACCTATCACATCAAAAAATTTTTAGGAGTTGATACCATCGAAACAGTTGCTACGTCAAACGATAATGGAAATACGGTCAATGTCGATATTACCTTGTTCGGTGCTAAGGTAAAAGAAGTAACGGTCGACACGATTGAAAACGTCGAAGTAGTTCCCATTGGCAAAATTATTGGCATGAAGTTATACACAAATGGTGTGCTAATTGTGGGAATGTCGGAAGTGGAAAATATTCATAATGAGTTGATTAACCCTTGTAAAAGTTCCGACATCAAAGAAGGCGATACCATTGTAAAAGTGAACGACCAAGAAATTGATAATATCGAAAGTCTTAAAAATGTTGTCAACCAAAGCAAAGGCGCAGACGTCTTGCTAACGCTTGTGCGTGATGGAACAGTTCTTACTTCCAATATTACGCCCGTTCAAACCGAAAAAGAAGAATACAAACTTGGACTATGGGTCAAAGACGCAGCCACAGGCGTTGGAACCATCACGTACTACGAAAAAAACACAGGAAATTTTGCAGCACTTGGTCACGGAATTGTCGATTCTGACACCGAGCAATTAATCAATATTGATTCTGGAGAAATTGTAACATCAGACGTAATCGCCATTACGAAAGCTGAAGTAGGCAGTCCCGGAGAAATCAGAGGAACCATTATCAATCAAAAAACGATAGGGGAAGTGCAGAAAAATACGCAATTTGGGATTTATGGAAAACTAAACAATTTAGCCAGCCTAAATATTGATGCAAATTCCGCTCTACCAGTTGCATTAAGAGACGAAATCAAAATGGGAGACGCGACCATTCTTTGTAGCCTAAACGGCAAAAATGCCAAAGAATATGGTATCAAAATCGAAAAAATCAATAAATCCAACCATTATGACAACAAAAGTATGCTCATTCGTGTCACAGACGAGGAACTCATTCAGCATACAGGCGGAATTATACGCGGTTTGTCAGGCAGTCCGGTTTTGCAAAACGGGAAATTTGTTGGTGCAGTGACTAATGTGCTCGTTTCCAATCCAGAAGTTGGTTATGCGATTTTTGGGGATATGATGATAAAAGAGATGAGGAAATAAAAAGTCAGAAAAGTGAGTAAAATAGGGGAGAGCACATTTTTAACAATTTGTTAACTTGACATAAAACAAGAAATATGATATAATAAAAGGTAGAGGACTTTTCGGAAATAATTTCAATTTATTTCCGTTTTTTTATTTAAAAAATTTTATGGAAAATTTAAGAATTTTGTGATACAATAATAAACAATAAAAGTATACATAAGGAGGTTTATCATGAATGTAGCCAATTTTACAGAAAAATCAAAACAAGCCATAACCATTGCTAGCAACATTGCCACAAGAAACCAAAATGCCGAAATTACAGAATATCACATGTTATCTGCCTTAATTTCGACCGATGATGGTTTAGTCACTTTATTACTAAAAAAAATGGACGTGGATATTAATTCTTTAAGAAATACCTGTCAAATGGAGATTGACAAGTTATCTCAAATCACAGGAAGTATCGCCTTAAGATTTTCAGAAAATATTGAAAAGGCGCTAGAAAATGCCGAAAAACAAGCAAAATCAATGAAAGATGAATTTATATCCGTAGAACACATCATGCTTGGCATGATTGACGAAGCAAGTCAAGATTTTAAGCAAATGCTAAAACTTTATGCCATTACAAAAACCCAATTTTTAAGTGCCTTAAAAGACGTCCGCGGAAATACTTCCGTCACATCTGACACACCAGAAGGAACCTACGACGCTCTATCCAAATTTGGGCGAGATTTAACTGCTTATGCAAGACAAAACAAACTAGAACCAGTCATTGGGCGTGACGATGAAATCCGAAATGTCATCCGTATTTTAACGCGTAAAACCAAAAATAATCCTGTCCTAATTGGTGAGCCAGGTGTCGGAAAAACTGCAATTGTAGAAGGTTTGGCGCAAAGAATTATTCGTGGAGATGTGCCAACTAGTTTGAAAAATAAAACCATTTTTTCGTTGGATTTAGGAACGCTAATTGCTGGTGCCAAATATCGTGGCGAATTTGAGGAGCGCTTGAAAGCCGTGCTAAACGAAATCGATAAAAGTAATGGAAATATTATTTTGTTCATCGACGAAATCCACAATATCGTTGGTGCAGGCGCGTCTGACGGCGCAATGGACGCCAGCAATTTGCTAAAACCAATGCTTGCCCGTGGAGAATTGCATTGCATGGGAGCAACGACTTTGGACGAATACCGCGAATATATCGAAAAAGACGCCGCGCTTGCTAGACGTTTTCAACCAGTGCAAGTGGCTGAACCAACTGTGGAAGACGCAATAACGATTTTGCGTGGCATTCAGGAAAAATTTGAAATATTCCATGGCGTAAAAATTCAGGACCAAGCCCTAATTGCGGCAGTAACGTTATCCAATCGTTATATTACAGACCGATTTTTGCCAGACAAGGCAATCGATTTGGTCGACGAGGCGTGTGCGATGATTCGTTCGGAGATGGAATCGATGCCGATTGAATTGGACGAAATTTCGCGAAAAATCATGCAACATGAAATTGAAGAGGCTGCGCTTCAAAAAGAAGAATCAGAAGAATCGAGGCAAAATTTGCAAAAAGTAAGAGATGAACTTACCAGTTTGCGCGAAAAATTCAAAAATTTAAAAGCCAAATGGGATACCGAGAAAAAAGGCGCCGAAAAAATCACGAAATTAAAAACGAAAATTGACGAAGTGAATAGCCAAATCGAGCAGGCGGAACGTGTTTACGATTTGAACAAAGCAGCCGAATTAAAATATTCGACTTTGCCAAATTTGCAAAAAGTGTTGGAACAAGAAGAAAAGGAATTCGAGAAATCGCAAGGAAAATCCACTTTGGTGCGAAATAAAGTAACCGAAGACGAAATCTCCAAAATCGTGGCAAAATGGACGGGAATTCCAGTAACGAAGTTGGTGGAAGGCGAAAGAGAAAAAATATTAAATTTGGAAAATATTTTGCACGAAAGCGTGATTGGGCAAGAGGAGGCAGTCAAAAAAGTAAGTGATGCGATTATTCGCTCGAGAGCAGGAATTGCTAATCCGAATCGTCCAATTGGTTCGTTCCTGTTTTTAGGTCCAACAGGTGTTGGTAAAACAGAACTTGCTAAAACCCTTGCCAAAACTTTATTTGATGATGAAAAAAATATGATACGTTTTGATATGTCCGAATACATGGAAAAATTCAGCGTAACAAGGCTAATTGGTGCGCCTCCGGGCTATGTTGGCTATGACGAAGGTGGGCAGTTGACAGAAGCGGTTCGAAGAAAACCATATTCGGTGTTGTTATTTGACGAGGTGGAAAAGGCGCATCCAGATGTGTTTAATATTTTCTTGCAAATATTAGATGATGGCAGAGTGACCGACTCGCAAGGGCGATTGGTGGATTTCAAAAATACGATTATTATTTTGACTTCGAATTTGGGTTCTCAGGCGATTTTGGATAGTATTTCGGCGTATCAGGAAATCACGGATGAGGCAAAAGAAATGGTGGATCGTGCATTAAAAAATCATTTTAGACCAGAATTTTTGAATCGTTTGGATGAAATTATTTACTTTAATGCGTTGTCAAAAACGGAGATTTTTGAAATTGTCAAATTACTTTTGAACGATTTGCGAAAAAGATTGCAGGATAAGGGTATTGACTTCAAAATTACGAAAGAGGCGATTGAATATATTATCGAAAAAGGCTATGACATTAATTTTGGCGCAAGACCGTTAAAACGAACGATTCAGAGTGAAATCGAAACTATGGTTGCCAAAGCCATTGTTGCACAGAATGTGGTAGAAGGGGCTACAGTAGAAGTTGTGGTAAATGGGGAAGAGGATTGTTTGGAGATAAAGATGGAGAAGGAAGAATAAAATAGGATAAATGGAAATGAAGAAACTTGACAGATTATGTAAAATATGGTATAAACCTGAATCCGTGAATCAATTAAAAGCAAAGAACCGAAAGTATTATAAACAAAC
>CAOJUE010000038.1 GCA_948443845.1 uncultured Eubacteriales bacterium
AAACTATAAGTTTTTTCTTTCCCCCAGTATAACTGGGGGTTTTCTCTAAAGTTAAAAAAATAAGGACGCCTTTAATCGTCCTTACTTTCCAACCAAAATCCAATACTTGAACTTACTAGCAAAATTCCTTCCAAAATCACACCAAACACGGATTTTACATATAAATTATATGCCACCCACAAAATTCCAACTGGAATTCCGCAAAGTTTATAAATCGACGTTTTCTTTTGCCAGACAGAATATGTGTATAGCATCGTCGCAAACACAGAAAATAAACTCAAGAAACCTTCATAGGTGAAAACAGCCGAAATAATCGATATGATATACAAAATTACTAGCACAAAAATATCTTTTTTCGTTATTTCATCTTGTTTGCCATTTTTCTTTTCGTCCATTAAAAAATAAATATTTCTAACTAATGCAATCACGCACATTGCCAAACCAGAATAAGCCTTTAACAAAATATACGCAATCGCATTGGCAATCAGTGACAAAAAACTAAGCACCAAAACTGTTTTTCGATTTTTGACGTAATAAGTAATCGCCAATAATCCATACATCAATATGGTAAATACTTGTGATAAAACATAAGTTACATTCCAATCCATCTCCACCCTCCTAACATTCTCTTTCTTCCTTTAACTTATTCAATTCCACACGCCTTTTTCGATTGATACCATCAATCAATTCCACTAAATGCTCCTTTGTATAAATTCTATTTTCGTCATATTCTTCCCCAGAATATTTCGAAAAAATCTCAATTCTCGAACAAATCGCACCATATTGCTCATAATCCGCTTGCTTAATATAATTTCTTGCCCATTTTGGTCTACCAGGAAGTGGTCGACCAATCCATCGGATGACATTCTTAGGGTCTTTTACATTGGTTTCTTTACACAGAATTTCTCCTTCGTTCTCCGTTTTTTTGATCTCATAGGTATATAAACATAATTCTCTTGTTTTCGAATCCTGCCTTATCGTTAGTTCTGAAACAAAATATTCTCCCTCTCGTTTCTTCGGTGTTTTCTTCCAAATATTCATATTTTTCTAACCCTTTCTATTTTTATTTCAAAACCTCCTTCAAATCCTTCGCATACGTTTTTAATCTCTCAAAACACTCGCGTGCCTTTCTGATTTCTCTTTTGCTACGACTCACATAACCTCTTGCTTCACTTCCGCTTGGCAAATCTGCAATCAACACCTCATCATCCATTCCATCCCAACCGTTTCCAACGATTTCTAACAACCTCGGCTCTTTTTCCAAAATTTCATGATAATCCACAAACAAGGTATGAATATTACTTTGCATATAAATCTTAAGTGTTTTATTTTCCTTAAATTTTGAAATTTCACTTTTACGAAAAATAAAAATTCGCTCCATTTTCGCCCCGCGATTCGCCGCCTCCAAATTCCATACGCGAAAACTCATTTCCAACGGCTCCTCCGTCCATTCATCTTCCAGCATCGTGGAAGCGCTCCAAAAATAAGAATTTTTATTCAATTTTCGAAAATACTGCTGAATGGCGCGATAAAATCTTCCTGTTTCCAAGCCTTTGGTTCTATCTTTTTCGTCAAATTCCAGATATCCCACATCGCTCGTAAGCGCCATTCCAGTAGTATTTTTAAACTTCGTAAATAACGAAAGAACGTCTTCTGCCACATCTTCTGGCAAAAAAATTTCTTCTAAATTCGGAACATCCAAATTCAAACTATTAATACAAAAACCAATTCTCTCACGCGACTTTTTCGCAAGTTTTGCTTCCAACTTTGCTTTGGCATTTTCTCGATTATTGACCAAAACCACGCTGGATTCACAATCCAATTTCTGCGCCAATTTGATAATAAGCCATTCTTTATTTTTCAGCAATGCATTACTTGACAAATTTGTATCAATAAAAATCAAACCGTCATAATATTTTTCAGTTTTCTTTAAAGCACTTTCAAGTTTCTCACGATTTTCAAAATCCGTTTCCAAAATGTCCGTATCACCCAATTTTTTGCGATTGACTTTCGCCTTTTCATCACAAATTCCTTCCACAAGATAGCCCTCTTTTTTCAGCAAAGGCAATAATTGATAACCAATTTCTGTATTGATATTGGCAACCAATACTCTTTTTTGAACATCAATATAATTTGACATTTTATTTCTTTTGTCCGTTGGCTTTATGGTATCTTCTGGAATAATCCAATTTCTGCCATTTTTCGTTGCACCAGAAATTCTTCCTTCTTGGCATAATTGAATGATTCTTCTTTCAGATATACCCCATTTTTCAGTGAATTGTTTGGCTGTTAAATAACTCATTTTTCTGCTCCTTTTTTATTGTTCTTTTTTCAGAATGATATGTTTTTTATTTATATATTATTCTGATATCGGAATAATATATTCATTTAATTATATTTTACTCCGAAATCGGAATAATGTCAATATTTTTCTGCAAAAAAATCGTAGGGGCGATTATCAATCGTGTCCCTACGTGATATTTTTCTTCACTATAATTGAGAATTGATTAGCATTTGCTACTTTTCCTTCTACTTTTGAAGAATTAAAAATCGGGTTATCATAACCAATTAAAACATCATAATTTTTATTTTTAAAATATTCTGTAAAAAATTCTTTTTTATATTGGTTAAAATAAGTTTTATAGTTTGGATTAAATGGCTCATCATCAAAAATCTCTTTTTCGGATTCTAGCCACTCCATTACATTAATCACAATTAAGCCATTCTCTTTCAACAATTCATCAAACTTATCTAATATTTTGATGCATTCTGCATCATTTACATGAATTAAAGTTGCAAAACAAATAATAGCATCAAATGTTTCCTTCGGAAATTTCAGATTTCTCATATCCATAACTTGAAACTCAGCATTTGGGGCATTTTTCTTTGCTACTTGTATCATATTTTGAGAAGCGTCAATTCCTATGACTTCAAAATTTTTTTCACACTTTTCCGTCAAATATTTGGGATAATCACCAACAGCTGTTCCTACGTCTAAAATCTTAGCATTATCGTTTAATCTAGCACAAATAAAATCGATTTCCCTTTGAAATTGCACATTTCCTTTTAAATCCTTGGTCTTAAAATAGGCAATATATTCGTTTACAATATGATTATACGTTTCAACCGTAATATCCGTCTTATTTTGACTCATTTTTGTTTTTCCTTTCTTTGTAATAAAAATCACAATAACCATTAATCGGACAATTTTCGCATTGTGGTTTGCGCGCAATGCATGTTTTCCTTCCATGCCAAACTAGCAAATGATTAACATCATAATAATATTGTTTCGGAATCACTTTTAGCAAATCTTGCTCGATTTTAACTGGGTCGTCTTCCTTGGAAAATCCAACTTTGTTCGAAATTCGTTTCGCGTGCGTATCAACCGCTATTCCAACTGGATTTTGAAATGCTTCTAGCATTATAACATTCGCACTTTTTCTGCCAACGCCAGGCAAACTTTGCAATAATTCCATATCATTTGGAACAATTCCGCCAAATTCCTCAAGCAATTTTTGGCTACACGCTTTGATATTTTTTGCCTTATTTTTATAAAATCCACAAGGGTGAATGATTTGTTCCAATTCTTCCAATTCAATCTTCGCCAAATCTTGTGGCGTATTGTATTTCCCAAATAAATCTGGCGTCGTTTTATTGACCCTTTCGTCTGTGCATTGCGCTGACAGCATAACCGCAATCATCATTTCAAAAGGACTACTAAAATCCAGACTGCAAGTACAGTCTGGATAATATTCTTTTAGAATTTCAATAATTTTAACAGCTTCCTTTTTCGTTTTCATTTTATTCTCCATCAATTGCTTCATTTTTTACTTTTTTAAATATCATATCAAATAAAGTTCCTAATCCAATCAAAGAAGTTAAGAATACTATGGTTCCACCAATCGTAGGAATAAAACTAATCGCTTTTACAATAATCGAAACCAAAATTGCTATTCCAATAATTTTTGCTTTATTTTCTTTTTCAAAACGATAAGCAACTTCAACCGCAAAAATCGATGTCGCAAGGTACACAATAACAATATAAATCGCTAATAATGAAACACCCAAACCTGCTCCAATCAGTGAAATCATCAATAAAACGCTAATTACTGGAACAACAATCAAAACACCAATTCCTTTTCCGATTGATTTTAAGTATTCTGAAAGCCCATTTTCTTTCGTATATAAATTTTTGAATTTTTTTACTAAAAATACAATAATTACAGCAATAACCAATGTTCTTGCAATAATCGTTATAAAATCAAACACATAATCTCCTGTCTTTTTTTGGTAAGTATTGTTTGGCTCTGCTTGTTCAAATGCTACATCTCCAATCTGGGCATTTTCGGAAATCGTTCCTTCTTTGTCGGAAGAATAATTCAATTTACCGGTGATTTTCGCTGTTTCTGCAACATTTAAAGTTTCCGCAAAAGCAGTAAAATCTCTTCCAATTTCGCCATTTACATTAATGGTTCCTCCTGAAACTTTTGCATTTCTCCATACCGAACAATCTTGGTTAAAATTCACTCGATTTCCTGCTACATAAACATCATTCATCGAGCCAGAGAAATTGACCGTTTCACCCATGGCAAAAACCGAACCTCCAATTTGTGAATTCACAATTTCGACTTTTTCAGCCATTACAAATACATTGCCAAAAATATTGGCTCCCTCAATTTTTACATTTTGCCCCATGGCATAAACATTTCCATCAACAATTTTGTCAATAACTACATCTTGGTCTAGTGCGTAAACATCATCTTGAATCATCTTGGATTCGTCCATTGGTTCTTGGGAAATCAATTGGATTAAATCATCATAATTTACATCTTCGATATCTTCCAAATCTTCTGGATATGCTGCTAGTGAGATGGTTGAAAACATCATCACCATTAAAGTTAACATTCCCATTACTTTTTTCATTTTCTAATCCTCCTTTAATTTTTTAACAGATTCAGCATAATTTTCTGAATTTGTAATATAACTTCCTGATACGACTCGGTCACATCCAGCAGATTTCACGTGTTTTACTGTTTCGCAATTGATGCCACCATCTACTTCAATAACGAGGTTCTCTAGGTTATTATCTGAAATTATTTTTCTTAATTCCTGGATTTTTTCTACCATTTCTGGAATAAATTTTCGCCCACCTTCTCCTGGAATAATTGTCATAATTAGCACTTGATGAATATAGGGCAAAAATTCTTGTATTTCTTGTACTTTCGTTTCTGGACTAATGGCAATTCCTACTTGAATGCCATTAGCTTTGATATCTTCAATAATATTCATCATTCGTTCTTTGTCGCGAATGGCTTCATAATGAAACGTAATGATTTTGGGTTCTAACGGAATATAATCATCCATGATTTCTTCCACATTTTCAACCATTAAATGAACATCTAACCCCACATTACTAATATGCGAAAGTGTCAAACTACATTCTTTCATGACTTCCAAATTATTTTTTTCTACAAATTTTCCATCTGCCACATCGATATGAAAATAATCAATTTTGGCAGTCTCTAAATTATAAAATAAAGTTGGAATTAAATCTTCTTTTTTTACGGATAATAAAGATACAGATATTTCTAGCATTGTTTTTCCTTTCCTTTTGTATATTTTTAGAATGATAGGTGAGCAGAATACTCTGCTCATTTCTCATTTATTCTACTGTTACCATCTGGTCTCCTTTTGAAAAGTCGACGGATTTGTTGAATTTTACGACGTCATCAACATATACTTTTACGTCTTTGACGCCTGAAGCGGTGTAACTTGCTGAAATGTCGGTTGTATTTAATTTTTTCGTTTCTGAATAGATGTTGTCTTCTCCTACTTTGATTACCACTTTGGCAGATTTGATTTCGGGCGCTTTTGGTGTGGTAGGGGCTGTATTGGTATCGTTAGCATCTGTGTTTTGAACTGGTTCTTGTACGGGTTCTGGTTCGGTATATTTCATTAATGATTTTAAGTTTACATTGACTGTAACTTTCGATTTGGTTGGCAATTTGTTGACTGTTAAACTTATCGTCGTTCCTTCTTTTACTACTTTATTGCTATTGATGCTTTGCGAAATTACAATTCCATCACTTTTATTCGTATTTTCTTCGTAATTGACTTCTACTTTCAATCCCATTCCTTCAAGCATGCTCTTGGCTTCCGCTTCTGATTTGTTGACAACACTCACAACCGTTACGTCTTTAAATTGGCTACCTTTGCTAACTGTGATATTTAAGGTAGTGTCTAGCGAAACTTCTTCGTTTCCTTCATGGTCAACTTCTGTGACAACTCCAGCTTCCACTTCTTCGTTGAATTCTTCTTTGATTTCATATTTCAAAACCAAATCTTCGTCGTCTAATTCTTCAGTTAACGCTTCCAATTCCTTGATTAATTCGTCTTTTTTCTTGCCTACCATTTTGCGTGGAAGTTTTACCTTCGTATTTTTCAAT
Organism: uncultured Eubacteriales bacterium; assembly: GCA_948443845.1. Classification (GTDB taxonomy): domain Bacteria; phylum Bacillota; class Clostridia; order TANB77; family CAG-508; genus Scatovivens. The sequence continues at coordinate 6,447 of CAOJUE010000038.1, forward strand.
TTTTCAGCCAATGCTTCATCCAAGCTTCCTTCACTAATTATCAATTTAATTTCTTCGGTTTCATTTACCGTATAATTGGCTTGATAATCTGGCTTTTGACTGATGACATAGCCTTTTTCTACATCGTCATTATTTTGACGTTCAATTTTATAATTGGTTAATCCTAATTCATTCAAAAGCGCAATGGCTTGTTCCTCGCTCATTGGGTTACCTGCGTCGTTTTTCACAAGATTTGGAATTTGAATTTGTTCTGGTCTTTTTGAAAAAATCGATAATGCGCCAAACATCGCTCCAAAAAATAACGCTATGCAAATCACAATAATAGCAATCATTCTTGCCACTTTATGCTCTGCAAAAAAACGCAATACTTTATTTTTCGGCTTTTTCTCTGTTTCTTCTTTTTTATCTGATCTTTGACTTTTTCTTTCTGCATTTTTGTCCAAATCATAAATGGTTGGAATTTTTTGTGTTGGAGAATTTTCAGACGCTTTATGTATACGAACGAAATTTCCATCTGGTTCTTTTAGAGCATGACTTAAATCTTCCAACATTTCTGTGGCATTTTGGTAACGGCAATTTGGATCTTTTTGCATCGCTTTTAGGATAATCATATTCACGCTGTTTGGTATTTCATCATTGTATTCCCTTGGCTCAACTGGTTCTTCTTGGACTTGTTTTAGGGCAACGGAAACTGGCGTGTCAGCATCAAAGGGAACTCTTGCTGTTAGCATTTCGTAAAGTACAATTCCTAAAGAATACAAATCTGATTTGGCATCTGTAAATCCGCCTTTGGCGTGTTCTGGTGAGAAATAGTGAACCGAACCAATCGTTGTTCCGAAGGCTGTAATCGTTGAGTTGGAAACCGCTTTGGCGATTCCGAAGTCCGTTACTTTGGCAATTCCGTCTTCTGTGATAATAATGTTGTGTGGCTTAATATCTCTATGTATAATATTGTTTTTATGAGCCACTTCCAAAGCAGACGCAATTTGAATCGCAATATTAACCGACCATTTCCAAGATAAAATTCCATCTTCGACAATGATTTCTTTTAGCGTTTTTCCTTGAATTAGTTCCATGACAATGTAATACAAATTATCTTCGTTTCCAACATCATAAATAGATACAATATTAGGATGAGTAAGGCTTGCTGCTGATTGTGCTTCTGTATTGAAACGTTTGATGAAATCGCTGTCGGTCGTAAATTCATCTTTTAGAATTTTTACGGCAACATAACGATTGAGTACATGACATTTTGCTTTGTAAACTGTTGCCATTCCGCCATTTCCTATTTTTTCTAAAATTTCATATCGATTATCTAACATTTTTCCTATTAAATTCATTTCTTTCTCTTCCTTCCTTAGGATTGGGTGGTTCAAAACCACGCCCGTACATTTTTTATATATTATCAATTATAATTGCTGTGATATTATCGATTCCGTCCTTCTCGGTTTGCACTGTTGATTAAGGCTGCTACTGGATTTTCTGAATTATCCAATAAAATTTTATAAATTTGGTCATCTTTTAACATATTGGTTAAGCCGTCGGAACACATTAACAAAATATCGTCTTTTAAAAAGCCTTTGCACATGACATCTGGTTCCACCAACGAATTGCAACCAATTGCTTTGACTAGCATATTTTTCTTTGGATGCGTGTCTGCTTCTTCTTTGGTTATTTCACCATCTTTTATGAGTTTTTGGACATAACTGTGGTCGGTTGTCAGTTTTCGCATAATGTTTTTTCGAATGCGATAAACGCGGCTGTCGCCAACATGACCAATAAATACCTTATTATTATATATTAGACATACCTCCAAAGTAGTACCCATATCTTTTAATTCTTCATTTTCTTTGGAGCGTTCATAGACCATTAGATTGGCATATTCCATGCTATCTGTTATAAGTTTTAAGATGTCGGCTCTCTCTTTTGGGGTTTCCTGAAAATTATTGCAAATATAATTTTGGGCACTATAGACTGCCACAGAACTTGCAATTTCCCCACCTTTGTAGCCTCCCATTCCGTCTGCTAATATAAACAACTTGATTTCATCATCTTCTTTGGCAGCATAAAAGCTGTCTTGATTCATATCGCGCGTTTTGCCGATATCGGATTTGGCTAAAATTCTCAAACTAAACATCACCTCTTATCTTTTGCTCAAATTTTGTCTGCGAAGTTGCCCGCATGCTGCATTGATATCTGAGCCTAATTCTCTTCGAATCGTTGCTACAATTCCTTTTTCATTTAGATAATCTCTAAATTTCATGATATTTTCATTCGTACTTTTGGTAAATTTCCCATCCTCAATTTGATTAATCGGAATCAAATTGACGTGTGCTAACATGCCTTTTAGTAATTTGGCTAAGTCTTTTGCATCTTCTATGTTATCATTATTCTCTTTTGCTAAAGCATATTCAAAAGAAATTCTTTTATTGGTTTTTTCAATATAATAGCCACATGCTTTCATCAATTCTTCGATTGGGTAAGCATTGTTGATTGGCATCATATTGCTTCTGGTTTGATTATTACTACTATGTAAAGAAATCGATAAGGTGCATTGCATTTGTTTGTCTGCCAATTCATAAATCTTGGGAACAATGCCACTGGTCGAAATCGAAATATGTCTTGCGCCAATATTTAAGCCTTTGGGATTGTTGATAATTTCAATTGCTTTCATGACATTTTCAAAATTATCCAGTGGCTCGCCGATTCCCATAAATACGATATTGGAAATTCGGATGTTTTCATCTTGCTCAATTGCGATAATTTGCTCCACAATTTCTCCTGGCTCCAAATTTCGGACAAATGGAATTCCTGTCGAGGCACAAAATTTGCAACCCATTTTACAGCCAATTTGCGAAGACACACAAATCGTATAACCATGATGATATTGCATCAAAACTGTTTCGATTAAGTTTTCTTCTGCATCACACAGATTAAATAAATATTTCTTTGTACCATCTTTAGAAATCAATTTATGCTCAATTTGAAAATTCCCTATTGTATAATTTTCTGCCAATTGTTCTCTTAAATCTAAGGACAAATTGGTCATTTCATCAAAACTACTTACTTTTTCTTGATTTAACCATTTGAAAATTTGCTCTGCACGAAACGGCTTTTGCCCTATTTGTATCATTTCCTTTTTTAGGTCATTTAAATCATAATTTCTAATATTTTTCTTCATAATTCTTTTATATCACAAACTTATTTTTCGTTCAATAGCTATTTTAATTTTTCTTTACAATATAACATCTTTTGGATTGATGCAATATTTCAATCTCGTTTTGATTTGGATTTTGCGCTAAAAATTCATCCAAATCTTCGGTTCCATCCGTCATTCCGATTTTTACAATATATTTTACATTTTCTTTATCCAAACCATCTTGCAAATCATATTGAGTGCCATCACTAAGGAATTTATCATATTTTATTCCTTCTGTTTGCAAGTCACTAATCGCCAAAATCCATGCTCTTTCGTTGTTACTTCCTGTTATGAATAAAACATTTTCTGCCTTGACATCTTCGATTGTTTTCAAAATTTCTGCTGTCTCGATTTGGTCTTTGGCAAAATTGCAAAAAGCAAAAACAGAACCTTTGAAAAAGTAATTTTGCTCAAAATACATACCAACCCAATCAGGTATTTTTTCCTTCTGTTCTTGCGTTAAAATCGTTCCTGCTTTAAAAACAATCGTCAAAATGACCATCAAAACCCATATGCCTTCATAAATTGGCAAGAAAATTTTGAAATATTTTTTCTGCACATATTCATTGACCAATTTTATGGTAATTGCTAAAACGCAGACCCACAAAATATAGTATAATTTGAAGAAATAATATTTTGAAATCAATCCTCCAACTAACCCTAGATAAATCACAATAAAATATGCCACGAACACCCAAGAAAAAACGTCCAAAAATTCTATCTTAAATTCTTTTTTTCTTATTTTTAAGAAAATATCAACCACATATAAAATGCCAAAAATGGCATAAAATACGAAATTGGCATACTTTTCGGTATACATTCCTCCATCATTTTTCAAGGCTTCTACTAAATTACTTTGGTCCGCAATAAAGAAAGTTGGCACAAATAAATATCCGATTCCTAAGATAGTAATAAGCAATAAAATTCCTGTCACAAGCAACGTTTTTTTCTTAAATATTTTAAGATACGTTTTGCCCTCTTCTCCAAAATCCTTCACAAAAATGTAAATGCAAACTGCTGCAAATACACCTGGAACAAATAAGCAATACGAGAAAATCACACCCATGGCAAGCAAAGAAATTAAAGTGATTGCAAACCAAGTTGGAATCTTTTCTTTGCTAAATAATAGAGGCGTAACACAAATCAATCCTGTTACAAACATCACGCCAAGCGATAAATAGGAAAAGCCATATAGATACGAATTATAGGGATATCCAAACATAAATAACCATAGCAAAAACATGGTCAAAACAAAGCCTAATTTGCCTTTGATTTTGTCCATAATTAACACATAAAAAGTCAAACTGCTTAAGAAAAGGATACTGATATCAAACATTTCATAAATATAGTATTCTGGCACGCCAAATAGACCGATTGACAACATTCATCAGTAAACCGTCATTGATATACGCACCTGTTTGCATGACATTGAAATCAAAAATCGTTTTATCCTCGCAATTGACAAAAATGATTAAATTATCTGAAAAATGCTTGGCTGCACGATAATGCACCGCTGAATCTAAAGCCGCAAATTTTAGTCCTCCATCTTGTGGATGAATTTCTTTTACCACGATTCCTGCAAAAATCACACATAAAATAGCAAGTCCAATTAAGTCTTGTTTTTTCACGGTATATTTTTGATACTCTTTATTTTTCACAGCTTTATAGCTCAAAAGTACCGCAAATAAAATATTAAATATCGACAATAGCCACAAATGGCATATGATTTTTAGCAAGCCCAAAATCATGCAAACTGTAATATTATAGCCCATAAAACTAATCACAAAAATGGTTACCCATTTTATGATATTTAATTTTTCGTCTGACTTTTTAAAGCCTAAAAAGCCTGCTCCTAGCAAAAAAATGGATAGTAAATATAGAATTCTCATTTATTTTTTCCTCCCTATTTAAGCAACATTTTCTGTATAGTTTACAATGCTTACTTCCATTGGCAATTGTTTTAATTGATTTACAAGCGTCTCAATATTCTCCGAAGTTTTATCATCAAAATACTGCTCTCCACATTGTTTGCACACCTTAGCCGGAACTCCTTTGATAATAATAATCGTTTCTTCCAAATCCACAATATAATTTACCTTTTTTTCTTCTAACGTTCCTTTACACATAAAACAATCCATTATTTTTTCCTCCTTATTTTCATATCCTCTTCCCATTTATCTTGATTAGGATAATAGGCAGTAATCATATGTATACATTCATAACTTACTCCACAAACAACATGTAAAACTTTATTTTCCATATTATATCCCAAAATCAGACAACTCGGATATGGATAATCTTCTTTATAATATTCTATTACAAATCCGCTATTAATTGCATTTTTTACATCTAGCATTGATATATTTCTTTTATGCAATCGATTTAAACAATGTTTTGTCCAGTCTATTTTTCTCGCATTTACTAATTCTCTTATTTTTTCTATTTCTAATACATTATTCTGCAAATTCAATAATCCTTTCTATATTTTTAATTCTTTTTCCTCCTCAAAATCCAACCTTCCTTCACTTCACATGGAATTTCCAAAGCCACTTTTTGTTCTGCTTTTCCTGGATTCACGGTCTGAATTTCTTCGCCTGTTTCATCATTCCATAAATTCTCGATAGTAAACGCAATTGGCTCGATTTGTCCTGGAATAAGCAATTCCAATTCATCTCCAACCGACAATTTATTTCGTATTTCAATCAACACTTTATCTTCCAATTGCTTGATAACTTTCCCACCAAATTCATATTCCCAATTATATTGACGTCCCGAGTAATCTTGAAAATCCGTATTATTTCGGTCATTAAAATAAAATGTTGTTAAACCACGCGTTTTGGTTTTTTCTAGTTCTCTCAAATATTTCGTATAATCATATTTTTCTGGATTTTCATAAATCGCGTCAATCGCATTTCGATAGGCATTTACAACACTGGCTACATAATATTCAGTTTTCAATCTTCCTTCGATTTTCAAACTATGGACTCCCATTTCTATGATTTCTGGCAATTCTTTAATTAAACACAAATCTTTGGAAGAAAAAATATATGTCCCATTTTCGTCCGTATCAAGTTCCATCAAATCTCCAGGCTTATTTTTTTCTTCGGCATACAAGTTAAACGCCCATCTACAAGGTTGTGCGCAATCGCCCAAATTTCCTGAACGATTTGCCAAAAATTCGCTTAAAAAGCATCTTCCCGAATATCCAAAGCAAAGCGCTCCATGCCCAAACATCTCGATTGCCAAATCATCAGGCTTGTTTTTCATAATTTCTCGAATTTGCTCTTTATTCAATTCTCTCCCCAATATCACGCGTTTTGCTCCATTTTTATGCCAAAAATCGCAAGTATGATAACTTACAGTATTTGCCTGTGTGCTAATATGAATTTCCACATCTGGCGCCACTTCTTTTACCATTTCCACCACGCCACCATCGGAAACAATAATTCCGTCCACTCGCAAATCATTCAAAATTTGAGCTTGCGCCTTAATTTCATCATATGTTTCATCCCAAGCAAAAATATTAATCGCAACATAGACTTTTTTTCCGCACTCTTTCGCATATTTTACTGTTTTAACCAAGTCAGTATCGTCCATTTGAGAACGAGAACGAAGTGACAATTTTGGCGTACCGTAAATATACGGCATCTGCCCCATATTCAAATGCAACTTTTGCTTTTTCAAAAGACCCGAGCTGGCGCTAATAATTCTATTTTTTTCATTTTTAACTTCCTTTTTATATAATTTTACAGTTTGTATTATACCATTTCTCTTTTCTTTTTTCAAGAAAAATGTAGAAATTGTTTTTGATAAAAAAGAAAGCACAAATACAGTTATCTGTGCTTTCTTTTTTCACTTTCTCGAAACAAAATTATTTTTGCTAGCGCTGACATATATTAAGATAACGTCTTTTTTTCTTCATGCGTTTTTTGCCCTTTTTGACTTTCTTCGTTCTCTTGCTTTTTTCTTGCGCTACTGAATCTCCTGGTAGTTGCATTGTTATTCCATAAAGTCTTCCTTCACCATTCTGTTTTTTGCCAATAACGATTTGAAGCATCAGTGTTTTCTGAAAAACTTTGCTTCGCACAACGCAACCAAATGGTTCTATTTTCATTCCATCACGATAATTTGGAATTTCCATAATCCAACCATAGGGAGCTTCTGGATTTGGATTTTCATCCTTCCGAAACTTGCACCATTTATCATCCTTTGTTACTGGTCTGATTTCAAAATCACTCCGAGTATAGCATTTTTTAGAATCTTTTTCCTTAGTTGCATTTTTTCCTTTTGCCATAAATTCTACCTCCTAATTGATTTAGTTTATTTATTATACCTGAATCCGTGAATTTCACAGATTAATAAACTTCTCTATAAAAAAAGAACAGAT
>CAOJUE010000039.1 GCA_948443845.1 uncultured Eubacteriales bacterium
TAGTAATTTGACAACAACCAATGGTGCGACGGTTTATATGGATGCACAGTGGAAAATCAATGAATATACACTAACCTACAATGCAAATGGTGGAACGGTAACTCCAACGAGTACAAAGGCTAATTATGGAGCAAAAATAAGTATGCCAACTCCAAGCAGAACGGGATATACGTTTAATGGCTGGTATACAGCAACTTCAGGAGGAACGAAAAGAAACTATACGACAATGCCAGCCAATAATGAGACATTGTATGCGCAGTGGAATGTAAACACATATACCATAAGCTACAATGCCAATGGAGGAACAGGCGCACCAAGTAGTCAGACGAAGACGCATGGAACGAATTTGACTTTAAGAAGTACAATACCAACAAGAACGCATTATACATTTAAGGGCTGGTCAACTAGTAGCAGTGCGACAAGTGCTACTTATTCAGCAGGAGGAACATATACTAATAATGGAGCAGTAACTTTGTATGCAGTTTGGGAGGTTGCACATACAACTAGTTGTTATCATGTGCATTCTGGACCTTTTTGTTATTCACCAATAACGTCACCATGGCCTGGACCAATTATACTTATACAACATTCAAATCCTACAACTATTGAGTATCAAAAGACTGGTATATATACAATACCTGAAAATGGTTTTTATTGTTTTGGCGGTAATTGCAAAAACACAGATACGGTTGCAAGAAAAATTAGAATTCAAGTTTATTGGAGACCAGACAAGGAATCTAGTTGGGGAGATTGGGAAGATAAATCATGGAATGTTCGGAGCTGGAGGATTATTGGATAAAAATGCATCATCATCTGATGATTGGTTTGAGAAGGGAGAACAGATAAAAGTAGTTCTCACAGCATCTTATGGTATGAGAGACTGGTATATTACGGCACGTAAATTTGATAAAAAGAAAGATTGTTCGATAAGTATCTCTGAACCAACATGTGGATATGAGTAAATGGCGAAATAAAAAGATAGATAATAGAATTTATAGAAAAACTTGTTATTTGCCTTAAATTTTATTATATTATATCTTCAAAATTATGTCATATTTCAAAAATCACCGCATATAGAAATAATGAGGTGATTTTTGTGGTTTATATAAAATTAGAAGATGATGAGGACAAGTTTATGAGTCGATATCCCAATATTCCGAAAAGTATGGCTAGATTGTTATTTAAAGCCAAATGTCGAAAAGGGAAATTTGAAATAAAAAATGTTCAGAATCGAGAGTGTATTGTTTTGCCGATTGTAAATGATAAAGTTTTGAAAAAACTTGAGTTTTTTGCCAATATTCGTTGCCTAAGAAATGTTTGCGTGTCAGATAATTTAAGATGGAATGATGATTTTATGAGATTTGCGCAAAAACAGAATTTGAACATTATGGATGGAAAATGGTTGTTTAAAAATATGATGGAACAAGTGGTGGATTATGTTGCGGATATGAGAGAAGAACCACTTGGAATGCAAGAGGTGGCGATTTTGTGTCATCATTTGGATGAGACGATTGCGGAGAAGATTAAGGACATTTCGGCAAAAGTGAAAGTTTGCAATATTTTGACCCAAAATAGTAAGCAGTTTCAGAAATTAGAAGAGCAAATTTATCAGGAAAATGGCATTGTTCTGAATGTTTCGACGAATTATAAAAGGGCTGTGATGAAGTCTGGGTTGGTGGTTAATTTTGATTTTGAGGGAAAGGATTTGGAAAAATGTGTGTTTTCGAAAAAGGCTTTTTTGATTAGTTTGAATCAGAATGAAGAAATTCAAAAAAAGGATTGGCTGGGGCGAAATATTGCTTTTTTTGCGGTGGACATGCCTGCAAAATATGCGGAATGTCAAGAGGATTTTGCGGGATTTCATGGAAGCATTTTGTATGAAAGTTTGATTTATAAGAAAACAAGCCCACGAAATATCAAAAAAGAATTAATGGAAGATGACGTCAGAATCTTGTATTTGCTGGATTCGAATTATAAAGTTATCAAAAATCCAAATTTAATTTTGCCAAAAACACTTGACAAAATTACAATTTAATCTTATCATAGTATCTAATGAGTAAACACTTGAGGAGGAAAAAAATGGGAGAAAAGGAATTTTTATTGACACAAGAAGGGTATGACAAATTAGAGAAGGAATTAGAAAAATTAAAAACAGAAACGAGATATGAAATTGCAGAAAGAATTAAAGTGGCATTGGGATTTGGTGATTTATCGGAAAACTCAGAATATGACGAAGCCAAAAACGCGCAAGCTGCTAATGAAATTAAAATTGCAGAATTGGAAAATAAATTGAAATATGCTAAAATTATTGATGAATCAGAAATTGATACGAAAACGGTTCAAGTTGGAAATGTGGTTCGTGTTTTGGATGTTGAATTTGATGAAGAAGTGGAATATACAATTGTTGGTTCAACAGAAGTCGATTTGTCACAAAACAAAATATCAAATGAGTCGCCAATTGGAGTGGCTTTGCTTGGCAAAAAAGCAAAAGATGTTGTTGATGTTCAAGCACCTGCTGGTGTTTTGAAATTTAAAATATTGGAGATTAAAAAATAATGCAAAAGATAAACTGTTGACAGGTTTTAAGAAAAAGTCAATGGTTTATTTTTTATAAGGAGGAAACATGAAAGTTGCCATTGGGCAAGATAGCCATAGAATTGATGATGAAAATTCGGTAAAGAAGCTGATGCTAGGAGGAGTCGAATTTCAGGAAGATTTTTCGCTTGTGGCAAATAGTGATGGAGATGTTGTTTTGCATGCGCTTACAAATGCGGTTTCTGGAATTACGGGTCACAATATTTTGGGAAAAGTAGCAGATGAGATGTGCAGGAACGGAATCGTAGATAGTGAAATGTATTTGAGAGAAGCAGTTCGTTTTTTGGAGGAAAAAATTGTTCATGTGTCGATTTCGATTGAAGCGAAGGTTCCAAAAATGAGTCCAAAAATTGATGAAATGCGAAAAAATATCGCAAGAATTTTGGAAATCGAAGAAAAGAATGTTGGAATTACGGCGACCACTGGAGAAAGTTTGACTCAGGTGCGGAGAAGGAAAGGGAATTAGTGTTTTTGCTTGTATTACCGTAGAATAAGGAGTATGAATGGAAGAAATTTATTTAAAGGCAAGGGCGAAAATTAATTTGAATTTGCTTGTTTTGGGGAAAAGGGAAGATGGATATCACAACCTAAAATCGGTTTTTCAGAGAGTGAATTTGTATGATGAAATTTATATTCGAAAACTAAAGACGAACGATTTTTTGTTGAAAACCAATGTTGAAGAATTGAATAATCGAGAAAATATTATTGATAAGGCTTATCGAAAATTGAAAGAATATTGCGAATTTGAAAGTGGAGTAGAGGTAATTGTTAATAAGAAAATTCCAATGCAGGCGGGTTTGGCAGGAGGAAGCACGGATTGTGCGAGCTTTTTGCTTGGCATGAATCGTTTGTTTGATTTGCAATTGTCGAAACAGGAAATTGAGCAGATTGGGAAAAGTTTGGGTGCAGATGTGGTGCCTTGTTTGTATTCAAACCCAGTTTTGGCGGAAGGAATTGGAGAGAAAATCACAGAATTGGATGTTGGTTTTTCGTATTATCTTTTGATTATCAAGCCAAAGATTTCTTGCAATACGAAAGAAATGTTTCAAAAATTGGATTGTGAGAAGGAAATTAATCAACCAGATAATACAGAGTTAATTATTAATGCATTGAAAAAACAAGATTTGGAAATGCTTAGTAAGCATTTATATAATGTGTTTGAATCGTTGGTTGAGGAAAAAGAAATGATACAAAATCTAAAACAAGAATTGATGAAAAATGGGGCATTGGGAAGTTTGATGAGTGGATCGGGGTCGTGTGTTTATGGATTGTTTTCAGATAAGAAAACGGCGCAGCAGGCGTACCGAAATTTGAAGAAGAAGTATGAATGTTATTTGTGTACTTCTTATTATTCCAAAAAAGGAGAACTGAGATGATTGATGGAAAAAAAGTGACTGCCATTCTTTTGGTAGCGGGAAATAGTACAAGATATGGGCAAAATCGAAATAAAAATTTTGAGAAATTGAATGGGAAAGCAGTTTTGGCATATAGTTTGAGTGTATTTGCTCAAAATGAATGGATTGATGATATTTTGATTGTAGTAAAAAATGAGGAAATTGAAGTTGCAAAAGAATTGGTAGAAAATGAAAAATTAACGAAAAAAGTGGAATTTGTTGTTGGCGGAAGTAGCAGAAAAGAATCAGTGTATCATGCATTGAAGGCAACAAATTCGGAAATTGTTATCATTCATGATGGCGCAAGACCAATGATAAAACAAGAATATGTAACGAAATGCTTGGAAAACATGAAGGACTTTAAAGGTGTTTCGGTTGGTGTGAAATCGAAGGATACGATAAAAATTACGAATGAAGAAGGCATTGTTGTCCAAACTACGCAAAGAAGCAATACTTGGCTTGTTCAAACACCACAATGTTTTGACCGAAGAATTTTGCTGAAAATGCATGAAACCTATGAAAAAGAAGATGTGACAGATGATTGTATGTTGCTAGAAAAGGGCAATTATCCGGTAAAAATGATTGAGGGAAATTATACGAATTTAAAAATTACGACATTTGAAGATTTAGGAATTGTTCAGAATTTGATGGAGTAGGAGAAAGGAGAAGTATGAGAACTGGATTTTCGGATTTGGATTTTTTGCATTTGGAAGAACCAAAATTGATTTTACTAAGTAGTAGACCGGGAATGGGGAAGTCGACTTTGGCTTTAAATATTGCGACCAATGTTGTTTTGGAGCAAGAAAATTTGATGATGATGTTTAATTTGGAATCGTCGAAAGAAAGTATTTTAAAGAAAATTGCATCAAGCCAGTTGATGAAAAAAGTAGAAGAATTGCAGACGGAAGAAGAAGTTATTCGAAAACTGGAAGATAAACTGTACATAGAAGAAGGGATTGAGTTTCGTAAAGTTAAGAGGATTTGTAGTAAAATTAGTAAAAGAGTTTTGAATGATGGTGTGAAGTTTGTTTTGATTGATTATATGGATTTGCTAGAAGAAACGGAAGAAGTGGTACTAGAAAGTTTGAAGGAATTGGTGGAGAGCCTAAAAATTACGATTTTGATTTTGTCTAATTTAAGTAGGAAGATTGAAGAGAGAATGGATCACAGACCACTTTTGACGGATTTTCGCAATCAAAAGATGATTGAAAAAAATGTAGATAGCGTGTTGTTTTTGTATCGAGATGATTATTATTATCAGGATAAAAACAAGGATATTGCAGAAGTGATCGTTGCCAAAAGTGCGGAAAATGAGGGGAAGACGATAAAACTTGCTTGTTTGTTTGAGTATCATAAGTTTGTGGATTTTCATTAAAAAACCTGCCTTGTAGGCAGGTTTTTTAATTACATTAATCTTTTCTCTTCGAATCTGTCATCACATCTTTAATCGCACCCAAACTGCTCAAAGCGCCAGTTGCTTCAAATGGAATGAAGATTTTGTTGGCTTCGCCTTTAGCAACTTCTTGTAAAGTTTCCAAAGATTTGATTTGAACCAATTTTTCATCTGGATTTGAATTTTTAATCGCATCATAAACTCTTTGAATTTCTTGTGCTTTTGCATCAGCTACTTGTTTAATGGCTTCTGCCTCACCAGTCGCACGTCTGATTCTAGATTCACGGTCAGCCTCAGCATCTAAGATAGCTGCTTGTTTACGTCCTTCGGCAAGCGTAATTGCAGATTGTCTTTCTGCTTCTGCTTCCAAAATTAACGCTCTTTTATTACGTTCTGCGTTCATTTGTTTTTCCATGGCATCACGAATATCAGCAGGTGGCGTAATATCTTTGATTTCTACACGGTCAATTTTACAGCCCCAAGCATCAGTTGCCTCATCCAAGATGACTCTTAATTTGTCGTTGATAATATCTCTTGAGCTAAATGTTTGGTCAAGTTCCATTTTACCAACAATATCACGAATGGTCGTAACGGACAAATATTCAATACCTTTTTTCAAACTTTGAATTTCATAAACGGCTTTAGCAGGGTCCGTAATTTTGTAGAATACAACTGTATCAATGGTAATCGTAACATTGTCTGATGTAATCACACCTTGTGGTGGAATATCCATCGTTTGTTGTTTTAAACTTACCACAGAACGCACGGTATCAATAAAAGGTACAATAACCGTAAGACCTGCATCTGCTACTTTGTGAAATTTTCCTAATCTTTCTATAATGTAAACTTCAGATTGTCTAACAACTTTAATTGTCTTGAATGCTAAAACAGCGATGATAATAAAAACTACTAATAAAAATCCCATTTTTTATCCTCCTTTTCTAAACGGGTTTTACGATGGCTTTGACACCATCAATTTTTTCAACGATAACTTCTGTATTTTGAGAAATCGCCAAATTGTCGAATGATTTTGCAGACCAAACTTCGCCACTAATTTTGACTTGCCCAGTTCCTTCGATAGGGTCGATAGCTTGAATCACTTTTCCTTTTTTTCCTTCAATCGAAAAGGCATTTGTTTTGGCTGTGTTTTGCGTTTTTGCAAACTTATTTACAAAACCACGTGTCGCAAATAGCAAAATCGTAGAAGAGATAACAAAAATTGTAGTTTGTGCAATCACGTTTTCAACAAAGAAACTCGCAATCATAGCAATTAACGCGCCAATGGCAAACCAAAAAACAAGAAAGCCAGCTGTACCAATTTCGATAATCAAGAAAATTCCAGAAAAAATTAGCCAAAGTTTCCACATAAAAAATCACCTCACTTTTTATTTCTTGATAGAAACATACAATATTATTATACTACAAATATTCAAATAAGAAAAGAGTTTTTTGTCATATTTTTGAAAAAAATGTCAATTCTTAAATTTTCATAAAATATTTTGTTACTATTTACAATCAAAATTTTTTATGTTATGATAAAAATAATAAAAAGAAAAAGAGGAACCGATGAAAAAAAAGAAAAAATCCAACAAATTTTTAATCCGAAGAATCCTTGCGATTCTTGTCATTATTTTGCTGATTTTGGGAATTCGAAATGCAATCTATCAATTCAAAAACAAAAGCCAAACCAAGCAAATTCGTTTGTTATTCAACAATGAACTGACAAAACTATCCAATCCAATCTATGCAGAAAATTCTGTTTTATACCTTTCTGAAGAAGATGTCAAAAATCTATTTGACGACACGATTTACTATAATAAAGGCGACCAAGAATTAATCACCACTTACAACAAACATGTAGCCGTCCTTCACCTAAATGAAAATCAAATGATTGTCAATGACTCGGTACTTGGCATTTATGGTAGCCTTAAAGAATTGGATTCCAAAATTTATTTGCCTATTTCTGACTTAGGAATTGTTTATGATATCGAAATAGAATACGTCGACACAACTAAATTACTGATTATGGATTCTACCACAAAAGCCAAAAAGAAAGCTATGGTATTAAACGACACCAAAGTCAAATCCAGCAAATTACCATTTGCGATGACGGTCGAAAAAATACGGAAGGGGTAACGATGTTTTCATTTTAGAAAAAAGCGGAAATTCGCAAAAAGTGCGCACTGCCTCTGGAAAAATTGGCTACATCAAAACAAAAAAACTTTCTGACATAGAAACTTTGCGTGAAGAATTGCTAGAAAATAATACACAAATCAACGTGCTAGAAGAAAAAGTAGACATATCTCAAACTTACGAACAACTAAAACCGCAAGAAAACAAAGACAATGTGGTTATCTTAGAAGATTTTATCCTAAAAAAGGAAGCCAAAATCGAAGGAACGATGGATACGCAATCCGAAACCTATCAAAATTTCAATCAATCTATGAATGCAAGAAACATTGGTATTCTTGCCAAACTAAAAAGCGAAGCAACGATTTCTGCTACATTTGCGACTTATACCCAAAGAAATCAAATCATCAACGACCTTTATAACCAAGTCATTTCCAAACAATACCAAGGAATTTGCGTTGATTTTGAGCAAATTGACGATGTCAACAGTTTTTATCGATTTTTAATCGAACTAACGCCCAAATTCAAAGAATCTGGCTTAAAAGTGGTCGTCAAATTAAACAGTCCAATCAAAAAAGAAAGAATCAAAAATATCGTCAATCTTGTGATGAAATAGAACAAAAAAGATGGGAGAAAAAAATGAGTAAGAAAAAAATAGTCATTATCAGTATAGCTGTTATCGTAATCTTGATATTTTGTGCTGTTGCAGGCATTTTGACTTGGTATAAAATGGGGCAAAGCCCGGTTTCGAAAGAGACGGGACATGTCATACGCGTGGAAATTGAAGAAGGTAGTGGCGTGGTTTCCATTGCGAATTTGCTTGAACAAAAAAATGTCATCAAAAGCGCTAATGTCATGAAAATTTATATGAAATTAAATGCTTCGTCAAATAAATTGCAAGCTGGAAAATATGATTTCGATAACTCAAAAGATTTAGCAAGCATTGTCAACCAAATTCAAAATGGCGAAATTGTCAACGAAGAAATCAAAATCACTTTTGTAGAAGGTAAAAACATGCGAACCATTGCCAAAACCATCGCTGAAAAAACTACGAATACCGAAGAAGACGTCTTCAATTTACTAGCAGATGAGGCATACATCGATTCTCTAATTCAAAAATATTGGTTTTTAACAGACGACATCAAAAATGAAAACATCTACTATCCACTCGAAGGCTATTTACTTCCAGATACGTATATTTTTGAAAACGAAGAAGTTTCGGTTAAAACGATTTTTAATATTATGCTAAACTACATGAAAAATTTCTTAGACCAATACAAAGATGACTTAAATTATTCTGTACACGAATTAGTAACACTTGCCTCTATTGCCGAATTGGAAGGCGTAAACTTCGAAGATAGACAAGAAATTGTAGGTGTTTTGCGAAATCGTCTGCAAAAAGGCATGAGTTTAGGAAGTGACGTAACCGCCTATTACGCCTTCAAAGTCGACATGGGAGAACGCGATTTATATACCAAAGAACTCAAAACTGAAAATCCCTACAATACCCGTGGACCCAATATGGACGGAAAATTGCCAGTTGGACCAATCTGTAGTCCAAGTCGAAAAGCCATCGAATCTGTTTTAGCCTACAAGAAAACTGACAATTTATATTTTGTAGCCGACAAAAATAAAAAAGTCTATTTTACCAAAACCTATGAAGAACACAACAACCTAATTCGACAATTAAAAGAAAATGGGTTATGGTTTGAATATTAAAAAGGAGGAAATGTTATGAAAAAACTAATCGCATCCATTCTTTTGGGAGTTTTTGTTTTAAGCGTATTTTATCCTACCATTTATGCGACTGAAAATGCGCTTGCAAATGAGATAACCGAAGAAATAGCAGAAGAAGAAATCACAAACGAAACAGACATGGAGAAGAAGGAGGAAACCGACTTACCAGAAGAAAATGAGCCAGAAATCGAATCAGAACCAAGCGATTCTGACGAAATTTTCGAAGAAAATGAAGAAGATTTCAAAGAAGAACAAGATGAAATCGAGTTAGAAACACCAGCAGAACCAGAAAAAGAAGAAGTGGTAGAAGAAATAAAAATTGACGAGCAACTACCAACCTTTGAAGTGCAAACTTCTCCACAAGAAGAAATAAAAGTAGAAATTTCAGAACCAGAGCAACCTGCCATGGAACAAATGATGAGAAGCGAGCCTGAAAATTATACTGGAAAAATGTACATAGAAACACCAAGTGTTATAACTTATACTTTATCAGAACAAAAAACGATGCATATCGCTGGTTGGGCAGTATCAAATGATCCAGCAGCATACATGATTGTTGTGATTGACGGAAAAATGTATCCTTGCCAAGTTACCAGAAACAACCGTTTAGACGTAGACCAAATTGTTTCCCCAGCATTTGGTGGAACAAAAAATACACCAAAAGCAGGCATTTCAATTGAGGTCAATATTGCGGATTTGCGGAGAGGGAAGTCATACGGTTGTTGTATCCGAAGTTTCACACTTTCATCAAGTGATGGCTTCATCACAAATGCAATTAAATCTAGTACAACCGAATTATAGTGGAAAAATGTATTTAGAAAGTCCTAATGTGGTAAATTGCAATTTACCAGACCAAAATATCATGCATATCGCTGGTTGGGCAGTATCAAATGATCCAGCAGCATACATGATTGTTGTGATTGACGGAAAAATGTATCCTTGCCAAGTTACCAGAAATAACCGCTTAGACGTAGACCAAATTGTCTCTCCAGCATTTGGTGGAACGAAAAATACACCAAAAGCCGGTATTTCAATTGATGTCAATATTGCGGATTTGCGGAGAAGGAAGACATACGGTTGTTGTATCGGAAGTATCACACTTGCACAAAGTGTTAGCGTCCTCACAAATGCAATTGAAAATTGGAATTCAAGCATATAGTGGAAAAATGAATATTGAAACACCAAGTGTCATAACCCATGCCTTACCAGACCAAAATATTATGAATATAACTGGTTGGGCAGTTTCCGACGATCCAGCAGCATACATGATTGTTGTGATTGATGGAAGAATGTATCCTTGCACAGTTACTAGAAATAATCGCTTAGATGTTGACCAAATTGTCTCTCCAGCATTTGGTGGAACCAGAAATACACCCAAAGCTGGTATTTCTATTGGTGTCAACATTGGTGATTTAAGCGATGGAAAACACACCGTAGTAATATCAGAAGTATCAAGATTTCATAAAGTTTTGACATCTTCCCAAATGGAATTAAATATTACATCACCAAACTATACAGGAATTATGAATATCGAAACACCAGTTTCTAATAAACGTTATCGTTCCGATTGGCTAAAAGTAACTGGTTGGGCAATGACAGAGTGCAGTGGAGATTTCATGAAAATTTATCTGGATGGAAATTATCAAACCATTGCAGAACCAGTAAAAAGAGGCGATGTTTTAAATGTGCATGGTGGTCGTTACCCAAATCATAATGAATATGCTGGTTTCATTTCTAATATTTGCACAATGGGACTAGGCGAAGGAATTCATAAAATCAAAATAGAACATTGTTCTAGATACGGAAAAGTCATTCAAACCAGAGAAGTTCCTTTCATGATTAGTAATACAACAACTTGGGGCGTAGACGTTTCTCATCACAATCAAACCATTAATTGGGATGCTGTTAGAAACAGTGGTGTTAATTTTGCTATTTTAAAAATTGGAGAATATCGTGAATCAAGTGGAGCGGTTTTGGTGGATTCCAAATTTGAAGAAAATTATGCTGCTTGTAAAGCACGCGGAATTGCGGTTGGTGGCTATTTCTATTCCTATGCTTTCAACCCAACGGAAGCAGCCCACGAGGCAGATGCTTGTACAAGAATTATTAGTGGAAAATCATTTGACATGCCAATTTTTATAGATATTGAAGACAAAATTGTAACAAAAGCAATTGACCAAGGCAGAACCAGTGTTGAAAATTTAACCAATGCAATGATTACATTTTGTGACATCATGAATTCTAGAGGCTATCAATCTGGTGTTTATTCCTACAAAAATTTCTTTGAAACATACTTAAATACACCAGTATTAGAAAGATACAATATTTGGCTTGCTCACTATGTAAGCGCTACCAATTATGCAGGAAAATACGATATGTGGCAATATACCAGTTCAGGAAATATCGGTGGAATTAATGGATTTGTGGATTTAAATTGGTGTTATAAACATTATTAATAAGGAGAACGAGAATGAAGCAAGATGAATACGATGATTTGGTTTATGGGCGAAATGCTGTATTAGAAGTATTGAAGTCCAATAAAGATATCAATAAAATTTTTATTGAACGAGGTCAAAAACATGGTTCTATTCATGAAATCATAGCAAAAGCCAAAGAGTCCAGAATTGTGACAGTTGAAGTAGAAAAATCAAAGTTGGACTCATTGGTGAGCAAAGCAAATCATCAAGGTGTGATTGCGATTGTCCCGCCATTCAATTATTGTGAAATAGAAGATATTCTAGAAGTTGCAAAACAAAGGCAAGAAACGCCATTTGTGCTGTTATTGGATGGAATTGAAGATCCACACAATTTAGGAGCAATCATTCGAACCGCTGAAACGGCAGGAGTTCACGGAATAATTATTCCGAAAAGGAGAAGTGCTGCTATTAATAGCACCGTAAGCAAAGTTTCGGCAGGTGCCGTGACGCATATGAAAGTGGCGAGGGTCAGCAATTTGAACGACGCAGTTCGAACCTTAAAAGAACAAGGGGTATGGATCATCGGAACAGACGGAGATGCTAAAACCAATTATTATGAACAAGATTTGACTGGTCCGATAGGGCTAATCATTGGAAGTGAAGGATTTGGCATGAGTAAACTTTTGAAAGAAAATACGGATATTCTCGTAAAAATTCCGATGAAGGGGCAAATTACGTCGCTTAATGCTTCTGTCGCGGCTGGGATTGTGATGTATGAGGTAGTAAGACAAAATAATTTGCAAATGGGAGAAAATAAATGAAAGAATCAGAAATAAAAAGTAAATTTTGTAATGAGCGTAATGTTTATTATGGACATGGAATTGGTCCAGATAATGAAAAAGTAGTGAAGTTAATATTTGAAAATGGATTACGATGCAGTCATGAACAACTTTATTTTACAACAGAGTGTTTTGGACAAGGAGAACCTACACTTTTTGAAGAAAGTGTAGAAGAAATGAATCATTGGGAACATAAAGACTCAAAACAAATCATAATTGCAAGTTTGCCATTAGCATATCATTTGCTAGAGGTTAGGGGAACACCACTTTATGGAAAAAGACAGGCTGCATTTTATCATTTTATATCCCCAGAACAATCGGATAAATCTGGGATTTCGTCTGGATTTTACTTAAAACCAGAATTTGTTATGGGAGTATATGATGCCAATCAAAAAGATTTCATTTCCAATGAAAAATATTATGAAAATTTGCCTGAAAAAGAACAAAACAATTTAATGAATGAAGTAAAAAAAAAATATATAGATATATTAATGGAAAGTGGATTTTCCTTTTCGGAATATAGTCAATTTCTTGAAGTATCTAACATAAAAAATCCGCTAACCAAAGAAGAGATTGAAGAGGGCGATAAAATATTGGATTTTCAAAAGGCAAAACAGCAAGTACGTAAAGTCACAGAAAATTTAAAAATTTCTGATTTTGATAAAACAACACAACAAATGAAAAATCAAATACAAGAAAACCCGCTTACCAAAGAAGTGTCAATTGATGACGAATGGTAGAAAATATACAAAACCTATTGACGAATGAGAAAAAATATGGTATAAATAAATAGTCAATTGAATTGGCCCCTTGGTCAAGCGGTTAAGACGCCACCCTCTCAAGGTGGAATCATGGGTT
>CAOJUE010000040.1 GCA_948443845.1 uncultured Eubacteriales bacterium
TTCCTTCGTTTGGTTGATTAGGTTTTGGGATTAAATTTTTTATGCGGTTGCCCTACGGAAAAATAAAATAGAGAGCATACAGATTACTTCTTAATTTAAAAGTAATGTGTACACTCTCTATTCATTTTAGGGGAAAATTTCTAGCGATTTAATTCCAGGCTTGAAATTCTCTTTTCGTAACCAAACATCGTAACTTCGCTTCTATCCATTCTGTTTTCTAGTTTACGAATTTTTTCAGATTTTTCTAAGTTTTTGTCTAACTCTAAAGTAACTGCATCAAAAATAGCATCAATTTTCGTACCATACTCATATTCAAACATAAGTTGTCGATTTCGAATTTCTCTGACTTCTTCTTGTAGGTTCTCAATTTTTCTATCCATTTCCTCTAATTTGTTCAATATCTTTTCTTCCATAATTTTACCTCCTTCCTTTAAAATTTAGCTTATCTTACCACATTTATTTCTCTATGGCAAGCAAATTGCTTAAAAAAATCTATTTTTTTATTCGACTTTTTTCGACATTTCCCTTCTTCTACTCCAAACAACTCCTCATCTTCCTCTTGCTTTTTAAATTTACATATGATATAATATCAAAAATCAAAGGAGGAACAAACCATGAACAATGTTTTTAACGTTCTTACAGAACGTGGTTATATAGAACAATTAACTCATCCACAAGAAATCAAAGAACTTTTAGGCAATAAATCCGTCCCATTTTACATTGGAATCGACCCAACTGCTGATAGTTTGCATGTTGGCCATTTTGTCTCACTAATGGTAGCATCCAATTTACAAAAATGTGGGCATAAACCAATTATTTTAGTCGGTGGTGGAACCGCCATTATTGGCGATCCTTCAGGCAAAACTGACATGCGAAAAATGCTATCAAAAGAAGATATTCATCATAATGTAGAATGTATCAAAAAACAAATCGAAAAATTTGTCAGTTTCGAAGGTGAAAATGCTGCCATTATTGTCAATAACGCTGATTGGATTTTGACTTTAAATTTTGTCGATTTTATGCGTGAAATCGGAAGCCTTTTTTCTGTCAACAAAATGTTAGCCGCAGAATGCTATAAAAATCGTATGGAAACTGGTCTTACTTTCTTCGAAATGGGCTATATGCTAATGCAATCTTATGACTTCCTACATTTATACAACACCTACGGTTGCAAACTTGAAATCGGTGGAAATGACCAATGGTCCAATATCATTGGTGGTGTTGAACTCATTCGAAAAATCGGAAAAGACGATTCTTTCGGTCTAACCTTCAAACTTCTTACCACCAAAGAAGGCAAAAAAATGGGAAAAACCGAAAAAGGCGCCTTATGGTTAGACGCCAAAAAAGTATCCCCTTACGAATTTTATCAATATTGGCGAAATATTGATGATGCCGATGTTTCCAATGTTGCCAAATTGCTTACCTTTTTACCACTAGAAGAAATTCAGCAAATGGAAACTCTAAAAGATGAACAAATCAACGAATCCAAAAAGAAAGTAGCCTTTGAAATTACCAAACTAATTCATGGCGAAAACGAAGCCCAAAAAGCACAAGACGCTTCAAACGCTCTATTTGGCGGTCAAGGAAATCTTGAAAATATGCCGTCTACGAAACTAGAAAACATAAACCTTACAATTGCTGACGCTCTCGTTCAAACCGGAATTACCGCTTCTAAAGGACAAGCAAAACTCTTAATTAGTCAAGGAGCTGTTTTCCTAAATGACGAAAAAATCACAGATAGCACCTATCTTTTATCGAATAAAGATTTTGAAAATGGCTATGCTATCTTAAAAAAAGGCAAAAAAGTATTTCATAAATTGGAAAAATAATTACAAAATTCCTGATTTTGAGCCTTGACTAACTGACAAAAATATTGTATGATAAATTATTATATACATTTTAAGGAGAAATTTTATGTTATGTTCAAATTGCAATAAAAATACGGCTGTTGTGTTCATTAACAAAACAGAAAACAGTCAAACCAAAACAGAAGGACTATGTTACAACTGTGCCAAAAAACGTGGTATCAATCCACTCGACATCATTGTAAAAAATGCTAATTTAAGCCAAGACGAATTAGAAGATATGTCAAATCAATTTGAAGAAATTCTTCAAGATTTTTCTGGAAATTTAGATATCGAAAATCTATCACCAGACGACCTAAACAATGAAAACAACCCTTTGGGCGGATTTTTTAGTATGTTCAAAACAGGCTTTAGCAATCAAGCCAAAAGTGCAAACGAAAATTCGGACAACTCCGATAATTCTAATAATTCTTCGCCTAAAAAAGCATCTGTCAAAGTTAGCAAAAAGCAGAAAAACAACAAGAAAAAATTCTTAGATGCGTTCGGAACAAACCTAACCGAAAAAGCCAAAAACGGCGGACTTGACGAAGTCATCGGTAGAGAACGCGAAATTCAGCGTATCACGCAAATCCTAAATCGTCGTTCGAAAAACAATCCTTGCCTAATCGGTGAGCCAGGAGTTGGTAAAACAGCCATTGCGCAAGGCTTAGCCATTAAAATCGCCAAACAACAAGTTCCTGCGAAACTGCTAAATAAGGAAGTTTACTTAATTGACATTACCGCCATCATTGCTGGAACACAATTCCGTGGTCAATTTGAAGCAAGAATGAAATCTTTAATTGACGAATGCAAAACTTATGGAAATATCATTTTAGTCATCGACGAAGTTCACAACATCATTGGTGCTGGCGATGCAGAACATTCGATGAATGCAGCCAATATCTTAAAACCTGCCCTATCCAATGGTGAAATTCAATTAATCGGAACGACCACTTTAAAAGAATATCGAAAATACATCGAAAAAGATACTGCCTTAGAAAGAAGATTCCAACCAGTTATCGTAGAAGAACCATCTATCGATGATTCCATCGGAATCTTAAAAGGCATCAAAAAATATTATGAAGAGTTCCACAAAGTATTAATTTCCGATGATGTCATTGAAAAAACAGTTAAAATGTCGGAAAAATACATTCACGATAGATTTTTACCAGACAAAGCAATCGACTTAATTGATGAAGCTTGCTCAAAAATCAATTTAGGAAATAAAGATTTATACGAACTTGAAATCATCAAAAATGAACTTGCCAAACTTGCTGAAGAAAAAGAGGAAGCCGTTTCTTCTGATTCGATTGAAGATTATCAAAAAGCAGCCGATTTAAAAACCAAAGAATGCTCTTTAACCGAAAGAATGGAGCAAATTGAAAAATCCTTACAACCTTCTGTTTTAACTGTGCAAGACATCGCCGAAGTGATTGAGCGTTGGACCAAAATTCCAGTAACAAAAATTACAGAAGCAGAAACGCAAAAATTATTAAACCTAGAAAGCAATCTTCACAAACACATTATTGGTCAAAACAGCGCTGTAGAAGCTGTTTCGAAAGCAATTCGTCGAAATCGTGCTGGACTTCAAAGCACCAAACGTCCGCCATCTTTCATTTTCGTTGGTCCAACAGGCGTTGGAAAAACGGAACTTGCAAAATCACTTGC
This sequence comes from uncultured Eubacteriales bacterium, assembly GCA_948443845.1. GTDB lineage: Bacteria > Bacillota > Clostridia > TANB77 > CAG-508 > Scatovivens. The sequence goes on from CAOJUE010000040.1 coordinate 3,513, forward strand.
TTATGAAATGTTTGGCTCAGAAGATGCCATTATTCGAATTGATATGTCAGAATATATGGAAAGTCATTCGACTTCCAAATTAATCGGTTCGCCTCCAGGTTATGTTGGTTATGATGATGCTGGGCAATTGACCGAAAAAGTAAAACGTAAACCATATTCTATTATTTTGTTAGACGAAATCGAAAAAGCACATCCTGATGTATTCAACATTTTACTACAAGTCCTAGACGACGGAAAATTAACCGATTCGCAAGGAAATACGGTCAATTTTGAAAACACGATTATCATTATGACTTCCAATGCTGGCTCAAACTTAAATAATAATTCTATCGGTTTTGGTAGCAAATCGATTATGGATAACGACAAAATGGTTGGTGCCCTAAAAGAATCGTTCCGCCCAGAATTTTTAAACAGAGTTGATGAAATCGTTGCCTTTAGTCCATTAATCGAAGATGAATTATTGCAAATTGTAGATTTATTGCTATCCAAAACACAAACTGCTTTGGATGCTAAAGACATCAAACTAGATATTACTTTAAATGCGAAAAAATTCCTATTGACCAAAGGAACCGATTTAAAATACGGGGCTCGTCCACTTCGTCGTTCAATTCAACGCTATATCGAAGATGAAATTTCTGATATGATTTTAAAATCAGAAGTCATTGCAGGGCAAACCATTCATATTGATTGTAAAAAAGAGGAATTGAAATTTAGTGTATAACTAAAAAAACTGGAAATATTTTACTTATTTCCAGTTTTTTTGATTTAAATATATTTTGCCAGACAAATTAAGAGTACAACTATAATTATAATAAAAATCATCCATCTATTGCCTATAAGATGTCCAAACAAAAATATTCTCCCGCATTTTCCACCTCTTTCACATACAACACCATAAGAATTGTAGTTCCGACAGGATTTTCGCGCCCTATACTCTCTAGCGCACCAATTAAACATAAAAAATACCTCCTTAATTAGTTTAAATAAACTCTCTTTCGCAATCCCCACATTTAAGGCATATGTGTTCATATGTTTCATGTTCATGTTTACAATTGGGTGCAGTCCTATAACACGGACAACTATAAGCAGGTTCCGGCTTATGCAAAGGTAGAGTTTCTCCTTTACTCATCTCCTTTTTATGCCGATTATTTTTTGTGCTTTTGTCTTTTCAAAAATTTTTTTCATAAACATAAAAAACCTCCTTTTTCTAAGCCTTACTAATGTAACTTTTTATTATACACTACATTATGCAAACTATCAACCACTTTTATTCAAAATCCTCCAAAACCGAACTCAATTTTCCTTCCCCATAAACTGTAATTCCATCTTCTAAATTCTCCACATCTTCTTCTGGCAAATAATCTTTAAAAATATCCGTATTTTTATATTCCGTCAACTCTCCAGAATTTCCAAAACGATACACTTTCACGCGTTCATCATCTAACTTAATCAGAAAATGCTCATTGCAAAAACCATTTATTTCCTTACAAAGCACCAATTCCTTGCTCGAAAACTTCTCCACTTCCCAATCGTCATAGTAATCTTCTACTTCCTGCTCCGTCAAATTAACCAGTTCTTTCGGAAGTTCAGCTTCTTCATACTCAAAATGACTACAATCATCATAATATTTTTTCAACCCAAAACTAGCATTGGGTGAAACCTTTTCCTCTTCCACAGCCGTTGTAACTGTATTTTCCTTTTCATAAATCTCCTGCACATTGCTAATCGTCTTGGCTTCCTGCTTCTGATACGCTGTATCGAGCAACCCCACAATTCCCCATACAACGCCTATAATACATACAATTAACACACCAATATATACATAATCTTTTCTCATAATCTTCACCTTTCGTAAATAGTATGGATTGGTTTTGGAAAATTATACAAAATTAGAAAATAAATTCAAAAAATAGAAAACGGCGTCACTTATTTTAGTGACGCCTCAATATTAAATTTTATTTCAACTTAAAAGGAAAAAGAGATAAGACCTAAGCCTTATCTCCTTTTTTCTTTAACACTTAGATGATTCATGTACTTAGAAAATCAATAAATAAGTAAAAGTACAAAAACGCCCAAATACGAAGTCCTGCTTCGCACTTGGACGTTTTATCTATATATTTAACTAAATATATACTATAATATTATATTAAACCATTTCCTCAGATGTTTCTCTTACTTCTGCTTCTTGGTCTTCTTTTTCCACAATTTCTAAACTTGCCACAGAAACTTCGTATGCAACCCTTTCCTCAACTGTGCCATCTTCATGTTTCTTTTCATAAATTCTGCTTTGCACTCTACCCGTTAAACGCACTTCCGTTCCCACTTCCATGTTCTCGCAAAATCTTGCATTGCGTCCCCACGCAATACATGGTATGTAATCGGATTTATTGTAAGCACGATTAACCGCCAACAAAATATCCGCAATTTCCCTGCCAAAAGGCGTTTGCCTATAAATCGGTTTTTTACAAATATAACCAGACAATTTCACTTCGTTTGATACTTCTTCTTTGCATTCTTCTGGGTCAACTTCCATAATTTCTTTGGCAAAAACCGTCAAAATCAAACGATTTCTCTCATTTTCATAATTATTATAAGATCGGAATTGACCTTCTACTTTTAATGTGTTTCCCAAACCTAAATTAATGCTCGTAAGTAATCTTTCTGATACAGTAATAGGAATGATATCAACCGTTGCGCTTAATCTTACGACTTCTAGGTTAAATACATAAAATTTTTCTCCATAGATTTCGTGACTGTATCTTTTTTCACTCGCAACTTTCCCAATCAACACTAAGTGATTGTTTTCTAAATAATTTGTATTCAATTTAAATTCCTCCTTAAATTTATCGAATGTGTTTCATATACGCCTATTTTTCATTTTATTACTTACATTATAACATACTTTTTTTGATTTGTCTACATAAAATTTGAATTTTTTCTAATTTTTTACAAATTTTTTTGCATTTTTGATGTTTTTTTACCAATTCAGTCCGTTTTTCTCCTTTTTTCTTATGTCAAATCATTATTGGTCGTCATTTTTATGTCATCTTTTCTTACAAATTCTTTAAATAATTTTCCTCTTTCTTCAAAATTTTTAAAATATCCGTAACTTGAAGCTGCTGGCGATAATACACAAATCGTATCTTTTTTGGTATTTTCCTTCGCTATTTTGACTGCTTCTTCCAAATTTTGCACCAGCCATACTTTTTTACCCACAGCTTCTTTTAACCCTTGATAAATATATTCTCCCGTTTTAGGCAAGCAAATGATATTTTCAACCTTAGAATTTTGTAAAAATTGGATGAATTCATGCAATTCAACACCTCGATCTTTTCCTCCTACGATTAACGTATTTACGTTTTCTAAGGCATTTATGGTATTGATGGTGGATTCTGGTATCGTAGCAATGGAGTCATTGTAATATTCGACTGAATCAAATTTTCCTACAAATTCCATACGATGTTCTAGCGGTTCAAAATTTTGAATGGTTTGAATGGCAGTATCCAAATTCAAATTTAGAATATCGCAAATCGCCAATACAAACATAATATTATTGATATGGTGCATTCCTTTTAAATTTAATTTTGTAGCAAGGCTCATAATTTTTCGGTTATTACAGTATATGTTTTCTTCTTTAATATATACAGAATTTTTGGTATTCGTGTTTTCTTTTAAAGTAATAGCATAGTCGTTTTCTCGGTATTTAAATTGCTTCATGGTTTCATTGTCATAGTTATAAATGAGGCAATCCCTTTGGTTTTGAAATTTGGTTACATTAAACTTAGCCTTTGCATATTCTTCAAAAGAAGTGTAGTGATCTAAATGTTCTTCATAAATATTTAGCAAAAGTGCTATATTAGGCGATTTTTGGACATATTGCAAAGCATGAGAAGACAGTTCCAAAACAGCAATGCTATTTTCGTGAATATGTTCAATATGGTCAAAAATTGGATCTCCAATATTGGCAAGCAAAAATACGTCTTTTCCTTGGTCTTTCAAAACTTGGTAGGTTAAACTACTCGTCGTACTTTTGCCTTTTGTTCCCGTAATTCCAATAGTAAAACATTCGATAAATTCAAAAAATAATTCTAACTGGCTCGTAATTTTATCTTGAAAACTTGTAATATCCATATTTTTAAAAGAAATTCCTGGTGTTTTTAGGATTACATCATATCCGCCCATTTCATTTAGATAATTCTCTCCCAAATTTAATTCTAAATGGATATCTTCCATAAATTCAGGATTTTTTTCTAACAAATCCCTATTTTTATCGGCTATAAAAAGTTCTTTTTCTGGAAAATGTCTTCGCAAAAAATGATAGGTTGATTTTCCTTCTAGTCCAACTCCTAAAATTAATATTTTTTTATCTTCTAAATATTCTAACAATTTTTTTAACATTCAAATAATTTCCTTTTTAAAATTTCATCAAATTCTTTTGGTAAATTGTGATTTTCATTGTATTGGTTTAATAAATCGCAATCAATTAATTCAAAATGGTCTTGATAATATTGTAACAAAAATGGCAATTGAGTTTTTGTTTTTCGAATGGTTTCTGAAACCGCATATCTTACTTCTTGGTAAGTTCCAACACATTCAAATGGCTTGTTTTCAGCATATCCACAAAGTTCGATAAAAGTTTGCAGCAATTTTTGATTTTCAAATAAATCTTCTCCAAAAATGTCGGTCAACTTTTCCTTTTCCAAAAATGGACTCAAAATAATATACGGAAATAAGCATTTTGCGCAATCACAGCACCATTTCCATGGTTTACTTTTGCTGCCTATATTACAGCTTTTGAAAATCAGATGATATGCTTCCAATTGTGAAAATAACTTAGCAATCTGAATTTCCGAAATCGGACGTAACATACTAAAATACTCTGGTCCGTTGGGACAAATAAAATTTGTTACATAATTTCTAAAATCATTCTCAAATTCAATCGTTTTCGAATACTGATGATTGATATTTTCGCCTTTAATATTAGATTCATTGGCGCTATCTTCGTTGGATAAGACAATGTATTTTTTATGAAATATGATGGCTACAAAATACGTTACAAAAGCTACCATAGCGGAAAAAGGCGTATGTCCATTTAAAAATCCATTTTGGTTTAACTCTAGTAAATTAGGATCCATTTTTCGTTTGACTTCGATGATTTCGTCATTGGTTAAACCTGCTGTTTCCGCACATTTCTCCGAGACTTCTTCTAAATTAATACGAAAACCAAATCGCTTGTAAGGTGAGTCTTTTAGCAACTCTAAAGTAACATTAGAATCTTTTCCACCACCAATTGGAATCATAACATCTTTTAATTCTTTTTTGTATTCTTGCGGTTTAAAATCCGTTCCTTCGGAAAAAATTTGTACAAAATTATCTTGCGTTTCCTGAATTTGGTTGATATATCGAAATTCTCCTAATCCTAAATAAATCAATTTTTTATACCAATTAATTTGCTCTTGGTTTAATATTCCACATTTTACACAAAAATATTTACTACAAGTTGCTTTAAAATAACTAATGGCTTCAATCATTCCAATATTGAAAACGATATTTTTAGAAATATCACTATACAAATCATGAATTTTGAAATTCTTTTTTAAGATTGTTAAAACTGGACGAAATTCGGCTAAGCCTTCGATTTCAAAAAAATATTTGAGATAAATATTTTGTGAATCCTCCTCTATTTTGTAAGTATGATAAATGAATTTAGCATACTTCTCTCTTACATTTTTGTATTCCATACCTTCTCCTTTTTTGCTGTTGTTTTAATAGTTTATCAAACATTCGTTCTTTTGTCAATCTTTTTTTACAAAAATACATCTCTTGAAGCCAAGAGATGTATTTTTGGTTTTTAGGAAGCATTATCTTTGTGACCATATTTTAATTTGGTTGCCATTCCACCACGAATGTGCCTTTCAGCTTTGTTTTCGTCGAGTACTTTGCGAACTTCCATGGCTAGGGTGTAGTTGATGTTTAGTAGGCGTTGACTGACATCTTTATGTACCGTACTTTTACTTATTCCAAACTTCTTCGCCGCCCCACGCACCGTATCTTTGGTATCTATTATATACTGAGCCAATTTTACTGCCCTTTCTTCGATTGATTTTTTACCATTACTTGGTAACCCATGTGTAACTATATTCTTCATAAAGAAAACCCCCAAACAAATACATTTGCTTAATTGTATTCGTTCAAGGCTTGCATTAGAACTATTCCTTCCTTTATTTTTATAAAACACCTCTACTCACAGAACTTCTCCTTCTAATTTTTATCACGATTTCAATATCATTATAATCATAATAAATATCTCTTAAAATTTGTATTTAAAAATTCATTAAGTTTTCTGTATCATAGTGCATCTATATATTCTTCCTAACTTATAAGCTTCTATTCCTGTTGTTCCATAAAATCGGTCCAGAATAATATCTTTTTCATTGGTAGATACTAAATAATAGCTTCTTGGGTGGGGTGTTTTCCACCAAACTGTTGTAACAAAATATATTGGATTAAAAAATAGGAAAAAGGCAATAACACACAGTATGTAATTGTTTATTATCTCGATTATTGTAATTTATTGTTATATTTCTATATCTTCTGATTTAAAATTACTATAATATCTTGCTGAAATAGAAGTAAATCTCAATACACAATAATCTGGATCAGTTACACCTTCTTTATAATACATAGTATCGCCAAATTGCCATATCATTTCTTTTGATTCTTTATCTTCTAAAACTTCTACTGTTCCTTTAAGCATTATTCCTCTATAAAATCTCTTATCACAAAAATATACACAAGCCTTTGGATTTTTCTTAAATGATTGTACTTTTAATGAAGAGGTATTGGTTGAAAAATAAATTTCCTTTATTCCGTTTCTTTTTCTAGGTTTTAGCATTGCTTTAGTGTTTGGGTATCCATCTTTATCAATAGAACTGATATAGCAAATGCTTTGCTTATCCATTAGTTTTCCAATCGTTTTTTCTGTATCTCTCATCATTCATTCCTCCAATCATTTTACTAACTTGTAATTTATCTATTTCATTTTTCTATCTATTTCGTTCTCGCTTAACACATCCAGATTTTCGTATGGATAACTGCAAAGTACACTATCTAAATATTTGATGCCACAAAAATATTTACAAATAGAAGTATCTTTTACAGCACATTTATGCTCTTTTGTATTTTCCATTTCATTCCATGGACAACTAGTTTGTTTCCAATCAACATCTTCACTAACTAAATCAATATCCATATTAGCACCTTTAAACTCTTTAATTTTTTTATTTTCCATCTTATTATCCTCCACCACAAATTACTCGTATAATGAACATGTAGTCCATTATACGAGTAATTTGCTAAATTATCATCACAATTAAAAATTTTTTTCATCTTTGTTAATATTGTCTTTTCTTGTTCTTCATAACTCATTGCATTTATATCGATAGTTAGTGATAGCAAAAATTCCTGTAACTCGCTATCACTTATTTTTAATTCTTCAAAAACTTTGTGATTTTTTCCATTTTCAGTATAAGTTAAAAATTTCTCTTTAAAAAAATTAACATCAATATTATTCGGTAATTTGTTTTGTCCAGACTTATAATATCCATATATGTAGTATTTTAAATTAGATTTCCTATTACTAATATAATGTTCTAACATTATTCTTATAGGCTTTTTCAAAATAGAATGTTGATACTCTGTTTTTGCATAATATTTGCATTGAATAGCCTTCTTTAAGTCCACATTTTCGATATCAATATCTTCTACTCCTTCTATACATATTAATGCTTCTTTATTATCTTCATCTAATAATTTTAAGATAAAATAATCAAATTGATAATAATATCCTTTTACTGTATCAACTGCTTCTCGTGTTTGTGGCATTATCTAACCTCCAATCTTCGAATATTTACACTCTTACAAATTTATTTATTTTCATCCTTATTATTCAATCTTTTCTCTAGTGTTTCTATACTTGGTAAATTATTCTCTAAATACTCTGGTATCTCTTGTAAATATTTATATTCTGCTACTCCAATTGGTTTATTTACATCTTTTAAAGCTAATTCAGCTGTCAATTTATGCTCATCTCTACATAGCAAAATTCCTATTGTTGGATTGTCATCTTCTTTTTTCAATAACATATCTACTGCATTTAAATAGAAATTTAACTTACCTGCAAATTCTGGTATAAACTTAACAGTTTTTAATTCTACAACAACATAGCATTTCAAGTTTAAATTATAGAATAGTAAATCTATATAATAGTCTTCTCCTTCTATTTCTAGATGATATTGTCTTCCAACAAAAGCAAAACCATTTCCAAATTCTAAAAGTAAATTAGTAATATTAGAAACTAATGCATCTTCTATATCTTTTTCTAATGCATTCTTTCCATAGCCCACAATATCAAAAATATATGGATCTTTTAACATTTCTAACGCTCTTTTTCCTAATTCTGCTGGTAATGTCTCTTGGTAATTACTTATCTTTTTATCTAATAATGCTTGTCTATTATATAAATCTGTTCCAATTTGATGCTCTAATATTGTTCTAGACCATAAATTTTCTAAAGTTTTTTCTGCATACCATAATCTCTCTTGTTCATCTTTTATTTTATCCATAATTATAGTTATCGTAGTCCATGGCAATTTTGCAACATTATGTTGCAAAATTGAATCATATTCAAACTCTTTTGCAAATTTCTTCATATATCTTAAATTTCTTGCAGATAAACCTTGTATATCTGGAAACTCTATTTTTAAATCTTTTGCTAATGTATCTATAAAGTTATTTCCATACTTTGTATTTTTTATTAAGTTTTCTCCAATTCGATGATACATTAATATCACTTCATTATTGGTCTGAGCTAAAACTTTTCTTCTCGTTGAAACTATGTCATTTTTTATTTCATTTAAAATTTTAAAATATTCATCATCATTAATAACATTAGTCAAATCTTCCATAATTTTCCTCCATTTTAAAATTTGCAGCATAATGTTGCAAATTTTTTCATATTTTATTTATATCACAAAATCCTCATAAAAGCAATTTTTTCCAAAAAATTAATACTAAGAGACTGTTAGTTGTATATAACAATCTCTTTATATTATTACCTTAAATATCTATCTTTTTTCTTCACTTTTATAACATCATCCTGCTCTCTCCTCATCTGTCTTTCAATCTTTACAACTTCCTTAACCTTCGGTACATCTTCTAAAATATCATTTGCTATTTTTAAATTTTTCCTATATTTATTTAAAACAATCGTGCATTCATCTCTCTTTGTTTTATATTCCATTATCAACTTATCATCTTTACAATGTCTTAACTTATTCCTATATTTCTGCCTTAAATTACTAACCTCTTCAATTTCCTTTTCAGTTCGTGAAATATAATTTTCTACATCATCTGTTGTTTTTAGTTTCTCTGGTACAATAAGTCTAATCTCATTAGAATATCGTTCCATTTTTCTAACTTCTTGTCTCATTTCTGGAGATAATGGTGTATAATTTTCTCTCTTTGGAAGCAGGCCTAACAAATGAAATAGCAATAAAAAGAGCACATCAATTCCACTCATTTTACTAATATCTTTGAATTTTCCTTTCAATTTATAAACCCTATATCTCTTACTTTTCTTTCTAGGATGAACAAATTTCATATACCTTTCTTGATAATAATAAGGATTTTGCTTAACTTTATTTACAATATTTTTAGGCAAATACTCTTCTCCTAAACGATACATTCTT
>CAOJUE010000041.1 GCA_948443845.1 uncultured Eubacteriales bacterium
AGTGCTTTAAATAGTGGATAAGATAGGAAAAATAAAAGTCCTCTCATCCGCACCAACGACGTATCTGTTCGAACCGAATTGAACAGATAGATACGAAAATCAATCAGTAAAATGGTTGATTTTTTCTTTTGCAAAAAATCATCCTAATTCTATAAGGAAAGGATGGTGCTTGAAATGAAGATAATTAAGCAAGAACTAGAATTTGAGGAATGTCTAAAGCAAAGACTTGAATTTATATGTGAGTTTTCTAAAGTTACCCCTACTTTTGTAAATGGTAGTATTAGAAAATTAGAAAAAACTAATCTTACATATATTGAGCCACATAGAGTAATTATTAAGAATATTACTTTTTTAGTTTTCAATTATTCAAATGATGTGTATATCTCTAACTTGACTAAAAAGATTAAATTATCAGAATTAGAAGAATACTTGAAAAACATATAATTGTAAATATTTGACATTTCTTAAAATCGTGATATAATATAGACAATAAATTAAGTATAGTTGTTCGTGAAGAACTATACTATTATGAGTACTTTGAAAAAATTATATTATATTGCATTATTGTATTTTAGTTTATGATAAATGGATTTAAGAGATGTCAGTAGTACTCGTATTGTACTTTGATGTCTCTTTTTGTTTTATTAAGGAGGTTTGAGAATTGAACGAAGAAAAGAAAAAATGTGGATTGTATATGAGAGTTTCCACCGAAGACCAAGCTCGCGAGGGATTTAGTCTTCCAGAGCAAAGAGAAAGATTAGAAACTTTTTGCAAGTTTAAAGGTTATGAGATAGTAGACTATTACGAAGATGCTGGAATAAGTGCTAAAACTGGTAATTATAGACCAGAGTTTGAAAGATTAAAAGCTGATATTAAAGCTAAAAAGATAAATACTATTGTTGCTCTAAAACTAGACAGAATAACCAGAAGTATATGTGATTGGGAAAAATTAATAACTTTTTTAGATGAAAATAATGCATATATTGATTGTGCTAATGATGAAATAAATACAACAAGTGCAAATGGCAAAATGATTTCAAGACTTTTAATGAGTGTTAGTCAAAATGAAATTGAAAGAACTAGCGAAAGAACAAAAGTAGGACTAGCAGGAGCAATAAAGTCAGGACATATTCCTCACGTTGCCCCATTAGGTTATAAAAGAGAAGATAAAAAATTGATAGTTGATTATTCTACTAAAGATATTGTAGTTAGAATATTTGATTTATATTATAATGGCTATTCTTATCAGAAAATAAGCAATCTATTCAATGAAGAAAAAGTATTAGAAAAAGATAACTGGAGAGATTCAACGATACAAACGATTCTTGAAAATGAAATATATAAAGGTGATTTTGTTCACGGAAAGAGAACGAAGCACCCCACCTACTATGAAGATGTAGTCGAACCGATTATTTCAAAAGAAATGTGGGCAGATTGCCAAGTACAGAAAAAGAAAAATTCAAGGAGTTACAAAAGGACATTGACATATTTATATTTGCAGAAATTAAAGTGTCCTAAATGTGGCAGAATATTGGGTGGAAAAGCGACTACAAAAAAGAATGGAAATACCTACTTTTACTATTATTGTAATGATTGCAAAATTGAATTGAAAGAAAAGATTATAAATGATTATTTCAATCAGTTTATTAGTGAATTAGTGGAATATGATTCTGTTGTCAATCAGTTTTTTCTGCCTATGATAAAGCAAAAATTTGATGAGCCTAAAGAGCAATTAGAGAAAGAAATTAACGAGCAGAAAAATAAACTAGAAAGGATAAAAAAAGCCTACATTAATGGCGTTTTTGAGTTAAAAGAATACAACACAGAAAAGAAAATTGTTGAAAAAGCTATTGAAGAACTAGAAAACAAACTAGACACAACTAATTGCACCGAAGAACTAAAATTTACACCAAAAGATATTTTATTAAAACGAGATATTGACTTTATTAACAAAGTGAAACTAGATAAGGAATATCAAGAAAGAACTAGAAATTGGAAAGATTATACGAGACAAGAACAAGCAGATTTAATAATGAAATATGTTGATGATATAGAACTTACTTTGGTTAGTAATGAGGTAGTTGTAAATCAAATAAACTTTAGAGAAACTATTTGTAAACCTTGTCAAGAATTGTTTGACAAAGGTTATATTGATACTACGAAACCAGCTATATTTGGTAATGTACTTGGCAATGTAAGATTTAGTAATTACTTATCTGAGGAAGAATTTGGAGAGATAATTATGCGATTAAGACAATATTACGATGTAGGCTATACAGAAGCAACCTACTATTTGGACAAGCAAATGTTTTACTTTAATTTTGTAGAAGACAATAGTGCTATTGTTAGAGTATTTCCTTTGAAAGATTATTATAAATTAGACCCTAATTGCGAAATGAAAACTTATCAATTTGGAATTATCTATATTCGTGAAGAAGATAAATTTCAAATGAAAGAAATGGATACTGCATTTGATTATATACCAGATGAAACAAATGATAGTGTAATTTATAGGAAAGAGCCTATCTCTATTTCAGTAGGTGTTAAGCCTGTAAAATGCTAGGTTAAAATGAAAGTGTAGGGTTAGGAAATTTTTGTATTTAATAGTAGTATAAAATAACAAAAAAGTGCCCTAAAACTGATTAAATTTTGCTTCAAAATGTGTCAAAATACCTGCTAGAGAAAAGGTGAATTTTAGTGCAAAAAATTAGTAACAATTCACACGGAAATGTGCTTAAAAAACTAGGATTTATGGGAGTAAGAGGGACTTTTTGGGGACTAGCAAGCACTGAATTTTTACTCCCCGTAAAATTCGCTTGTGTGGGGACTAAGTCCCCAAAACCCCTTGTTAAAATAGTAGGAAAAAAGTTGTGTGAAAAATGAATTTTTAAGGAGAAAAATGAATGGAAGATGACAAAGTAAAAATGTGATAAAAGAAATGGAACAGACAGGACAAAATAAAGTGGCGTTGTATTTGGTTAATAGATAATATAATTCATAGACGGCTTGAAAAGCCGTCTTAATTGTTATTATGATGCTTTTCATCATTCTTTTTTAACATCTCATTTATTTGTTTTTGAATTTTTTCTAATTCATCTTTTGACAAAAAACTATTTTTATAGAATTCCTCTACAAATTCTGTAATCGAATTATGATATAAAGTTTTCAATAGTTTTTTAAAAGCAATAAGATTATATTCTTGTTTTTGCAAAATAGCCTTATAAATACATATCCTTTTTTCTTTTTTGACAATCTCAATGGCACCTTTTGCAAGTAGTCGGTTTATTAAGGTTCGTATAGTATTGTGATTCCACTTTTTCCAATGTAATGCCTTTATAATTTCAGGAGATGTAATTTCCTCTTTTTGCCATATTACATTCATCACTTCAAGTTCTGCTTCTGATATATTTTTCATAAAAACTCCTTTATCTTCATAGACTATGTTGATAGCCTATATGATTAAAAAAAATTGATATAGTGTATTTGAAACTATTTAGAAGGGATTATGATTATGTCATTAAATGAAGCCATTAAAATTAGATTGAATTACTTTTTAAACAAAAAAGGATTGTCCTCTTTATGGGATTTATATAAAAATACTGGTGTTCCAAAGTCTACGATTAATGCTTTACTGGGAAGTGGAAAAAATAAATTACCACGTTTATCTACGCTTCTTCATTTGTGTGAAGGACTAGATACTAACTTAATGGAATTTTTTAATGACCCAATATTTATCGATATAGAAGACAATGCTGAAGATAAAAATGACTTTATCTAATAACTTATCTATCCTACTTGCATTATAATATAAAAAATATTTTCTTTCAATACTTTATTTAAAATTCTTTTATTTTTTCGTAAATATTACCCTCAAAAAGTTTTAACCAACAATATTTGTGAACTAAACAAATTATAAACTACATCTTATAATAAAAAAGGTGATTGTTATGATAAATTTTAAACTAGATAAATTATTAAAAAAGAAAAAATTAAGTAGATACAAATTAGAACAATATACTGGCATAAGTTTGCGAAGAATTAATAATTACTTTTTCGGCAATGCAAAAACTCTAAAGGTTGAAGAATTAGAAATACTTTGCAAAGTGCTAGAATGTAATTTATCTGATATTATTGAATATAAAAAGTAAGTTTTGTATATTGTTTTGAATGTATAATGTCAAGACGTAATATTTTTGTTATTTTATAATTGAAAATTGATTTATTGTGGTAATAAAATGAGAAAATTTGATATTGATAGTTTAGGAAATAATTCAATAAAAGTAGATGGTAACATGATTTTTAAGCTACAAAAAGTTTTAAATAATAGAAAAATTTCTAAATATAAACTTTCAAGAATTACCAATATACGATATGATACGATTTGCAATTATTGCAAAGGGAAAGTAACTTTAATTAATGTAGAATATTTGAAAATCTTTTGTAATGTCTTAGATTGTAAAGTCTCAGACATTATCGAATATAAAAAGTAATGAATTAATATGAAAAAAGAAAAAAAGCGTTCTCACTCACTTTACTTTTTATAAATTTTTTAATATTTTTATTGCAATTTATAAAAAATATGATATACTTTAGTAAATTGATTGATATTTGTATTAATCGTTAAAGGTGTGAAAAAAGTTGTAGATGTCTACGTTGTTTGCACCATTTGACATAATATTGCTTACAAATTATTGTGGCAGGTCTTGACCTGCCACAATTTTTATCATATAATAACAATAAATCATGTACAAATCACCAACAACTGGCATACAATAGATTTAAGGTGATAAAGATGAAAGAACAACCCTATAACAGACAAAAATGCATCGAATATGCCGATAGGTGGGCACTTTCGCGAAATCCGAATTATTATGACTATGAAAAAATCGGCGGAGATTGTACCAATTTTGCATCCCAATGCATTTATGCTGGAAGTGGAATTATGAATACGAATTCGTGGTATTACAAAAATGCGAACAATAAATCGCCTTCTTGGACGGGAGTCGAATTTTTGTATGATTTTTTAACCAAAAATCAATCCATTGGTCCACATGCAGTGGAAGTTCGGTCAAATGCAAATTCAAATTGGAGATTTGATTCAACTTTCCAACAATGGGCAACGTTTTTCCCATAGTCTAATTGTCGTAGAAATTGGCAATATTCATTATTTGAGCGATATTTTGATTGCCACTCACACCTATGACGCCTTAAGAAGACCAGTTGCAACCTATGATTTCGAAAAAATAAGATTTGTACACTTGGATAAAGTTTATATATAGGAGAAAAGTATGAGAATCGCAATTATATCCGATATACACGGAAATTTAGAAGCCTTAAAAACATGTTTGGCAGATATCCAAAAACGAAAAATTGATAAGATTTTTTGTTTGGGAGATACAGTGGAAAAAGGCTATCATTCGGAAGAATGTGTCAAATTAGTAAGAGAAAATTGTGAGGTGGTTGTGCAGGGAAACTGTGATGTCGATTTGGATTTATCACGTCATCAAGTTTGTAAACACAATATATCGGTGGAATTGATGCATGCTAGAGTCAATTGGTTAAACAGTTTGCTCTCAGAAGAATCAAAGCAATATTTGCTAAGTTTGCCGTTTTCGTACGAATTTTATATGAGTGGAAGTTTGATTCGCTTGTTTCATGCGCATCCAGAAAAGAAAACAGGCGTGATTATCAATGAAGATAGTTATGAAAGCAAATATCGTATGTTCGAGCCAAGTGAAAATACGGTTTCGCAGAAAGTTGCTGATATTGTGATTTATGGGCATTTGCATGCACCGTTTATGAATAAATTTTATAATAAAACTTTGATTAATGTGGGCAGTGTGGGCAATAGTTTTAATGTCATAAGAGATGAGCAAAAAGATAGTCATGTCTTAGAAACAACAGCGATTCACTATTTGATTTTAGAGGGTGAATATGGTGCTCAAGAATATGGGGCGAATTTCAGTTTTGAATTTGTGCGTGTTCCATACGATATTGATAAAGAATTAGAAGACTTGGACAAGAATTTGGAGCCTGAAGCGTATCTTGCCGAATTAAAAGAAGGTAGATATCGAAATATGAGTAAGATTTTGGAAAAACAAGAAGAATTGAAAAAATAGGAGAAATCATGAAAGATTTAAGAATAGAAACATTGGCAAATCATTTAATCAAGCATTCGGTTCGTCTGAAAGAAAAGGAAACCATATTAATTGAGGTTATTGGAGAAGATGGCATTCCTCTTGCAAAAGCGTTGATGAAAGAGGCATATAAAATAAAAGCAATGCCGTTTTTCAACATCATCAATCCATCGCTTTTAAAGGACATGCTAGAAGGTTTGACAGAGGAACAAATCAAAATATATGCCAAACACGATTTGCAAAGAATGCAAGACATGGACGCCTACATCGGCATTCGAGCGTCTAGCAATACCGCAGAATTATCGGGAATTGACAGCACAAAAATGAATTTGTATAACCAATTTTACACACTTCCTGTTCATTTTGAAGAAAGAGTGAAACACACGAAATGGTGTATTTTACGATATCCGAATGACTCTATGGCACAAATGAGCAAAATGAGTTTGGAAGAATTTGAAGATTTTTATTTTAAAGTTTGCAATCTGGATTATGCCAAAATGTCGAAAGCCATGGATGCCTTGGTAGAACTTATGAATTGTACCAATAAAGTCCACATTATTGGCAAAGGAACGGATTTGACTTTTTCTATCAAAGGAATTCTAGCGGAGAAATATGATGGTACTTTCAATATTCCAGATGGCGAAGTCGCCTCAAGCCCAGTCAAAGACAGTGTGAATGGCTATATTACGTATAATACTGAAACGACATATAATGGCACTACTTTTCAGAATGTTCATTTTGAATTTGAAAATGGCAAAATTGTAAAAGCAACCAGCAACAACACGCCAGTGCTAAATGAAATTTTAGATACCGATGAAGGTGCGCGCTACATTGGCGAATTCGCTATGGGCTTAAATCCTTATATTGAAAAGCCAATCGGAGATACTTTATTTGACGAAAAAATAAAAGGCAGTTTTCATTTTACGCCAGGAGATGCGCTAGAAGAAAGCGATAATGGAAATCGTTCTAGTATTCACTGGGACATTGTGAATATTCAAACTCCAGAATTTGGTGGCGGCGAAATTTGGTTTGATGATTGTTTGGTGAGAAAAGACGGCGTTTTTGTTTTGGAAGAATTATTGCCATTAAATCCTGAAAATTTGGTTTAAAATTTTGATTTTTACGAATACTAAATCATATTGTTTAGTAGGAGGTAAAAAATATGTTAATACCAAGAAAAGATTTTTTTGATGAAATGTTTAGTTTCGGCGATTTAGAGCCGGTTTGGGGCAGAAAAGAGAAAAATTTTATGAAAACGGATATTCACGAAAAGGATGGAAATTATGTTCTAGAAATCGATGTTCCGGGGTATGATAAGGAAAATATTAAAATCGAACTTGAAAATGGCTATTTGCAGGTGACAGCGGAGAATAATAGTAGTAAAGAAGAGAACAAAGATGGCTATATTCACCAAGAACGATTTTTCGGGACTTGCTCGAGAAGTTATTATGTTGGGGAAAATGTGAAACAAGAGGACATTAAGGCAAGTTTTAAAAATGGAATTTTGGTTTTGCGTTTTCCGAAAGAGGAACAGAAGAAGTTGGAAGAGAAGAAGTATATTGAAATAGAGAATTAAGAAAAACGCAGTAATGACAAGTGAGAGCAAGAAAATCCAAATTGTCAAGTTGACAAAAAGGTAAAAATGTGATATAATAAAAGTTAAGGGCTAAAATCATCAGCCCTATTTTTTTGCCCAAAAAAACTTGCTTATTTTTTCAATTTAAGATATGATTAAAAAAGCAAAATTAAAAAGAGGAAAAATAAAATGTATTTAAAAAACTTAGAAATGTATGGATTTAAGTCATTTGCGGACAAAACGGTTTTGGATTTCCGAGATGGAATTACGACCGTGATTGGTCCGAATGGCTCTGGAAAAAGTAATATTTCCGATTGCATTCGTTGGATTTTGGGAGAGCAAAGCATGAAATCTTTGCGAGGAAATAAATCGGAAGATATTATTTTTGCGGGAACTCAAAACAGGAAAGCCTTGGGATATGCGGAAGCGTCCCTTGTTTTTGATAATCAAGATGGAAAGATGCCGATTGAATTTAATGAGGTAAGGGTAACCAGAAGAATTTACCGAAGTGGCGAATCAGGCTATTTTATTAATAAAACAGCTTGTCGTCTAAAAGATGTGCAAGAATTGTTTATGGATACGGGAATTGGAAAAGACGGCTATTCCATTATTGGACAAGGAAAAATCGACGAGATTTTAAGCAACAAATCAGAGGACAGGAGACATATTTTTGAAGAAGCGGCTGGAATTGTGAAATATCGCACGAGAAAGCAAGAGTCTGAGAAAAAAATGGAAAATACGAAACTAAATTTGCTCAGAGTCAATGACATCATTTCTGAGTTGGAAATGAGTATTAATCCGCTGAAAATTCAGTCTGAGAAAGCGAAACAATTTTTGCATTTGCGAGATGAACTAAAAAATATCGAAATTGGTTTATTTGTACATAATATCGAGGATTTTAAGGCAAAAATGAAAGAAATCGAAGAAAATATGGATATTTTCGAAACGCAAAAAGTCAAAGAAGATGAAAAGTCGAATAACTTAGCAAGTGAGAAAGAAAGCGTGAAAGAAGCGATTGATAAATTGATTGAAGAAATCGAGAAAGTCCAAAATCTTGGGTTTGAAGTGGCTAAGAAAAAGGAACAGATGAATAGTGAAATCGGAATTTGCAAAGAAAGAATTGCGAATAATACGAGCAATCACGAGCAATATAACCAAGAAATCGAAGAATTAGAGAAGAAAAATACCGAGCTAGAGGAAGAAAAAACGCAAAAATTAGAGCGCAGAAAGGATATGCTTGCCAATAAAGAAAAATATGAGCAAGAATTGAAAGAAAAAGAAGAAGAATTGGCAAAATATAGTCAAACGCTTTCTAAAAAAGCCTTGGAAATCGAAGAAAAAAAGAAAAAAGTCGAGCAAAATACGGATAATCGCTATGAAATTTCCAACGAGCAAGCCTCCGAAAAAGCCAATTTCGAGAATTTGGAAAAGATAGAAAATAGCCTAAAAACCCAAATTCAAGATACCATTTCGGATTTAGATGGTGCACGTTCTGGAAAAGAAGATTTAGCAAAAGCCTTTTATGAAATCGAGAAAAAGAAAAACGATTTAAGCAAGGATTTGGAAGAAATTCAGGCGAAAAAGGAAGAAAGCAATACAAAATTAAAAGAATTTGATGAAAAAATCAATCAAAATCAGTCAGAATACCGTATAAAAGAGTCGAGATGTAATTTTTTGAAAGAAATGGAAAAAGAAAAAGAAGGCTATCAAAAAAGTGTCAAATTGCTGATGAATGCGATTGAGAAAGACAATTATTTGCAAAAAGGTGTTCATGGCATTGTGGCAAATTTGATTTCTGCAGAAGAAAAATATCAAACAGCGCTTGAAATGACGCTTGGCGGAAGTTTGCAAAATATTGTGACTGATACAGAAGAAGAAGCCAAAAAATTGGTGGAATATTTGAAGGAAAATAAATTGGGAAGAGCGTCCTTTTTGCCAATTAGTTCGGTCAAAGGGCAAAAATTGGGAACCATTCTTGCGCGGCGGAATCAAAGGTTACATCGGAATTGCTTCAGATTTGATTCAGTACGATAAAAAATACGAAGGCATTGTGCAAAATTTGTTAGGAAGAACCGTGATTGTAGAAGAAATGGATTCGGCTATCGCGTTGGCAAAGAAAAACAAATATTCTTTCAAAATTGTGACATTAGAAGGCGAAGTCATCAATCCATCTGGTATGATTTCTGGTGGTTCTGTGGTGCAAAAGACAGTGAGCATTTTGGGAAGAGAAAATGAAATCAAAAAATTAGAAGCAGAATTGAAAGAATTAGAAAGCAAAATCAAATCGCTAGAACAAGAAAAAGAAACCTACGAAAACAGCATCAAAGATATGCTAAATTCCTTCGAAGAAAAGCAAAAACAAGCGCAAGAAGCGCAGATTGCGTATGCGACCGAAAGTCAAAAAATCGAGCAAATTGAGCAAGAAATTGTCAAATTTGATAGTAAACTGGCTAAGTTACGAGAAGATGCGGAAAAAATAAAACAAGAAAAACAAGAAAATTTGCAAAATCAAGAACAATTAGCTCAAAAAGTGAATACAATAGACCAAGAGAACGAGCAACTAAACGCAATCATTAATGAATTTACAAAAGCTAACCAAGAAAATCAAAAATACATCGATGATTTGAATTTCAATATCACCAATTTGAAAATTTCCGTATCGTCTTTTGACGAAGGAGAAACATCGATGAATGAAATTATGGAAAGAATTGAGCAAGAAATGACGCATAATGTACAATCCATTACGAATAAAAAAGAATTAATCGAGAAAAGTAGAAATGAAAATCAAGAATTGGAGCAAAAAATCGAAAATTTGAATCAACAAATCAAGAATTTTGACACAGAAGTAGAAAATAGTTCTGCAAAAGTAGAAAATTTAAAACAAGAAAGAATTGCGAAAAATGAAAAATTGAACCAACTGGAAAAAGAAATCGAAGAACAAAATAGCAAAGTCGAAGAAATCAAAAATCAAATCTCGAAACTAGAAATCAAAAAATCCAAATTGGATTTTGAGCGAAATGAAACGATTAATAAAATGTGGGAAGAATATGAATTAACACCAAATAATGTTGGCGATGTTCCGCCGATTGAAAATCTGGCGGAAGTCCAAAAGCAAGTAACTTCGTTAAGAAGCCAAATTCGTGATTTAGGAAGTGTGGATATCGATTCAATCAAACGTTATCAAGAAATCAAAGAACGCTACGACTTCCTAAGCGAGCAAAGGCTGGATTTAGAAGAATCCATGGCAAAACTAAAAAAAGTCATTGAAGAAATGACAGAAACTATGAAAAAACAATTTACAGAGCAATTCAAAATTATCAACAAAAACTTTGGCGAAGTATTCCAAGAATTATTTGGTGGCGGAAAAGCAGAATTGATTTTGGCAGATGAAGCCAATGTTTTGGAATGTGGCATCGAAATTGAGGTTCAGCCACCGGGCAAAAAGTTGCAAAATATGATGTTATTATCTGGCGGAGAAAGGGCGTTTACAGCGATTGCGTTGCTATTTGCAATTTTGAAAATCAATCCAGCGCCATTTTGCGTACTGGATGAAATCGAAGCCGCTTTGGATGATGTCAATGTGTATCGATTTGCGGAATATTTGAAAAAATTCTGTAAAGACACGCAATTTTTGGTTATTACGCACAGAAAAGGCACAATGGAAGCAGCCAACACGGTTTATGGAATCACGATGGAAGAAAAAGGCATCAGCAAATTATTGTCTATGAAATTAAATTAAACTGGTAGGGGTTGGTCTTGACCGCCCTTTCCCAAATAACAGAATAAAATATAGCCAATGCAAAGCAAAAATAAACAATGGAAAAATCAACCATAACGAAAAAACGAGTAAAAGCGAGAAAAAACGACTTAAAGCAAGAAATGGTAAAAAAATCCACTTCCAATTCTGCATAATTTTGCAAAAATTTTCAAAAAATAGGTTTATAACAACAAAGGTAGATTGCAAAATTTGTCAAAATATGGTATAATTATATTTATATTGTTAAAAAATCTAGGGTGAAATGCCCTTATATATAGTATATACTAATCAAAGAAAAGGAGTGAATGTTTATTTTAAACTGGGTGAAATATTACACAAAAGAAACAGCAAAAGCCCTAAAAATAATAAGTATTGGAGCGATGCTTATCCTAAGCGTTGTATTCATCAAATACAAACCTGCGTATGCTGTAACGCTAGCAGGTCAAGAGTTAGGATACGTCAAAAATAAAGAAAAATTGGAAGCAAAAATCCAAAATTACATGGAAGATACTTCAGGAAATGTAGCGTTTCGAGAGCAACTCGTTACGCCAGAATATGAGTTAAAATTAGTTGACAAAAACAAGAAGTTTACAGAAAAGCAAGTGCAATTAGCCATAGAAGATTCGGCGATTACGATGTATCGAATTTATGCCGTAACCATTGATGGAAACGTGCAAACCACGGTTTCGACTGAAGAACAAGCCAAAACCATGATTGACAACATGCGCGCAGAACTTGATTCCAACATTGAATTAAATGCAGGAATTATTGAACAATACACTATGGATTACAAAATTCAGACAGAAGAAGAGGCGGTGCAGATCTTAAATGGTATTAAAATGGCGAAAATCTCGGAATACAATACAGCCAAAGAAGAAAAACGCAAAGCCGAAGAAGCGAGCAAAATTATTTCTACGAAAACGGTTACAAATGTGGGAACAATTGCAGGAATTAGTTTAGCAAGACCAATCAATGGAACGATTACCTCAAGGTATGGTGCCAGAAGCAGAATTCGTTCATCAGCCCATACTGGCTTAGACATTGCTACATCAACAGGTGTGCCAATTACGCCAATCGCAGCAGGAACCGTAACTTATGCAGACCGCAAAGGTTCGTATGGTAATTTAGTGATTGTTAGCCATGGAAATGGAATTGAATCGTATTATGCACATTGTAGTAAAATTTACGTAACAGTAGGACAAAAGGTAGAAAAAGACACAGTCATATCAGCTGTTGGGTCTACAGGAAATTCAACAGGACCGCATTTGCATTTGGAAATTAGACAGAATGGAACGCCCTTAAATCCGGAGAATTATTTGTATTAATTAAATTATGAACGAAAAGTCATTGTATTAGAAAATAGTCTAATATGATGGCTTTTTTTGTTGGTTTTTTGTAAAAACTGTCAATAATTTTTGATTAGGACACCCTAAAAAGTGAAAATTATTTTAA
>CAOJUE010000042.1 GCA_948443845.1 uncultured Eubacteriales bacterium
AATCTTAAAATAATTTTCACTTTTTAGGGTGTCCTAATCAAAAATTATTGACAGTCTTTTCCCAAAAACAATTTACATAATGCAATTTTTTGCTTTACATTTTTACTTTTTTATTATATAATGTAGAAAATAAATTTAGGAGGAAATTAAAATGAAAGCTTTAATTAGTGTATCAGATAAAACTGGTATCGTAGATTTTGCCAAGGAATTGGAATCACTTGGCATTGAAATTATTTCTACTGGTGGTACTTTCAAAAAATTGAAAGAAGAAAAGGTAAATGCGATTGAAATTTCGGATTTGACTGGATTTTCAGAATGTTTAGATGGTCGTGTCAAAACACTTCATCCGAAAGTACATGCTGGAATTTTGGCAATGCGAAGCAATCCAGAACATATGAAACAATTGGCAGATTTGGGAATTGACACAATTGATTTTGTGATCGTTAATTTATATCCTTTTAAACAAACCATGATGAAAGAAAACGTCACGCGCGCAGAATGCGTTGAAAATATTGATATTGGCGGTCCGACAATGCTTCGTTCTGCGGCTAAAAATTACCAAGACGTGGCTGTAATTACTGACCCAAATGATTATACCAAAGTTTTAGACGAATTAAAAACAAATGGACAAGTTTCACTTGAGACAAAATTTTATTTGATGCAAAAAGTATTTGAGCATACGGCAAATTACGATTCGATGATTTGCAATTATTTAAAAAATGAACGTGGCGACACTTCCTATCCAGAAACACTTTCTTTGACATTCGAAAAAGTTCAAGAAATGCGTTATGGTGAAAATCCACATCAAACTGGCTGTTTATATAAGGAAGTTGGGAAATGTGAAGGCTCGCTTGTCACAGCAAAACAGCTAAATGGCAAGGAGTTGTCTTTCAATAATATCAATGATACAAATGGTGCGTTAGAATTATTAAAAGAGTTTGAAGAACCAACGGTTGTGGCTTGTAAGCATGGAAATCCTTGTGGCGTAGGAAGCGCAGAGAATATTGATGAGGCTTGGAAGAAAGCGTATTCGGCTGATAAAATGTCAATTTTTGGCGGAATTGTCGTGGCGAATCGCGAAATTGATGAAATGATTGCAAATGACATGTCTGAGATGTTTTTAGAGGTTATTGTTGCACCTTCTTATTCTCAAAGTGCTTTGGAAATTTTGCAAAAAAAGAAAAATGTTCGTGTTTTGGAATTGCCTGAAATTACTGTGAAACAACCTGAAAATGCTTATGATATCAAAAAAATCAATGGTGGAATGATTGTGCAGACCATTGATTCGAAATTATTGGACGAATACGAAGTGGTAACCAATCGAGCACCTACCGAAAAAGAATTGGAAGATTTGATGTTTGCTTGGAAAGTTGTAAAATTTGTCAAATCAAACGGAATTGCTTTGGCAAAAGATAAGCAAACGGTTGGAATTGGACCAGGACAAGTAAACCGAATCTGGTCAACCAAACAATGCGTCGAACATGCCGAAGAATTAATTGGCAAAGATGCAACGCAAAATGCAGTCTTAGCATCGGACGCCTTCTTCCCATTTGATGATTGCGTAGAAGCCGCACATAACGCAGGAATTACAGCAATTATTCAGCCAGGCGGTGCCAAAAAAGACCAACTTTCGATTGATAAATGCAATGAATATGGTATGACTATGATTTTTACGCATATGAGACATTTTAAACATTAATTTTAAGAAGCACTAGAAGTAGTTTTCTAGTGTTTTTTGTTTTGTCGAATTATGTCGAAAAGTTTTTGATTTATGGAATAAATTTTTCAATTTATGGTTGCATACTTATGTAATTCGTGATATAATAATGCCTGTAAAAAAATAGAAAGGAGAATTTTAACAGAAATGAATGAAACGATAAGTGTTCGGATGAATTTATGGGCAAACATTCGAGCAAATGTACTGTTAACTTTGCTGTATCTTTCTTGTTGTATCATGATAAGCTTTCTTGCTGTAAAAGGCTTAAACTATTTGATAAGCATTAATATAGAACAAGAAGTGCAACAAGGGGACGAATTTGCCATTGTTGCTCAAGAACTTGCTATTCCAACTGAACGCGAATTGCAAGATTTAAAAGAAACTTATCAAAAAATTTCCGCTTATTCGGCAGACATCTCAGCATTGGAAGAAGAAATGATTCGGCTTCACAGTGATGTCAAAAATGCTGTTGTATGTAGCGAAGCTAATCGCTCTTTTAATACCCTAGCGGAATATTATGCTACTTATCAACAAAAAATAGAGGAGATCAAAAAACTGATTTCATCTTATACGAAACGATATGACGCTTATTCAGACGCTATATCCAAAATTCCTAAATTTTCTTCTACTTATGAAAAGAAAAATAAGGAATTTACCAGTGAATTTAAGGCTGGTTATGAAGCACTCGAAGGTTATAGTAAAGAAGTGGAAAACTTAGAAGCTCTTTACTTAGAAGCCAAGCAAATCGCAGATGATTTGTTTGAGGAGTACTATGACTTGATGTGTAGAATTGTCACACTAGAGTCAGGAACTTGTGGCACTTTAGAGCGCTGCTATGTTGCCAATGTTCTAGAGAACCGTATTAAAAGTTCCATTTACCCTAATACCTTGTATGATGTGGTTCATGACCCTGGTCAATACGAACCAGTCATGAAAGGTATGATTAATCGGCCAGCTTCGGAATCTGTCAAAAAAGATATGGAAGAATATCTTCGTGGTCGGATTGAAACTGGTATGCCTGATTATGTATTATATCAGGCACTCTTCCCTCAAGGGAAAGGCACTTGGAAACACATGCCAAGTGGCCATTATTTCTGTTTTTAAATTCAAAATATCCAATCAATTGATTGGGTGTCTTACCAATTAGCAAAACCCCCCGACAATCTGTCAGGGGGTTTTTGCTTAAATACTATTTTCACTTTACTGGCTTACTGCTTCTTTAGGAAACTCTTTAATTTCCGCTTCTTTTTCTTTCTCTTCGGCCGTTTTCTCTGTTTCTTTTGCTTCGGCAGTCTGCTCCTTCTCGCTTGCCATTTCTTCGTCTGGCTTAATTTCTATTGCCTCCTTCTTTTCTTTTCGGCTAAGAGATATATCTGCAATTAGCCTGGCAATAGACTTGCTTACGATTCCTAAGAGAAGCCATACTGCAAATCCTTTTACCAATCCACATGCTAACCTAAAACCGTATTGTATCATATAAGCTTGTGCATTCTGGTAATTTTTGTACGTTTTGGTCACGCCAAATTTGGCATCTAAGTCAGCTGTAAGCGTTGCCTTAAAATAGCCTTTCTCTACAGTTGCTTTTAGTTTATGACCAGTCTCATCAAAAACATCCTCATACCGATCCACGCCCTCGTAGTGTTCAACGTGCCCCGTTTTCACGCCATCTTTTTCTTCTTCAACATCAATCCCTTCTTGAAGAATTTTGGAATCAATGCCCTCTCCTTTTTTGATAGCTTGATCCATGACTGCCTTGATGTCATAATAGACATCATCAGAATACATCAATGCCCCTTCTCCCATTCCTATGAAGGAAATTAAAAGCGAAGCGATCAAGAATACGGGCAGCAAGCAGCCGTAGTAAAACGACGGTGATCTTTTTATTTGTCTCCGTCTTTCCCGATCCTGCTCATACCACTCCAAATAGGTCATTTTTTTCTTTGTTTCATTCTGATTTTCTTGCATACATTTCTCCTTTTCTTTTGGTTTCTACAAGTGTAGAATTAATAGTTACAATTGCAAGTTTATCTTGCTATCGTTGTGCATTATACCACGGTTCACATAAGTTTGCAAGCCTTTTTTGAAATTTTTTACAAAAAATTTCATTTTTTTCCACATTTTCGACAAATTTTCTAAATTTTTCCAAAAACGGTTTCCTTTTTTCCTCCTTTTACATAATATTAATTAGAGAGTACTCTAAAATTTATGATAAAGGATGATTTTTTATGGATATGGAAATGGATTATGATTTTGAAAAAAAATGCGTAGTTGACGTAGATGGTTTTATCGAAGGTGGAAAACAATTTGATTTGGAGATAAACTTAGATGAAGACCGTAGAAATGTTATTTTTGGTGTGATAAAAGATTCTTGCAATGAACCTGTAAAAGACGCTGTTGTGAAATTAATCGAAGTAACCAAACATGATAGAAAACCAGTTTCTCACACATTATTTGATTAAACCTTAAGTATAATTTTTTAATAAGTATTTCTACTTATTTTCCATAAATTTATATTTAATTTTAATTTGTTTTCCCTTAAATTCTATCCTATCAATAAGTTTAACTAATAATTGCTCATCCAATTCTTCCATTTGTAAGCACTTTTCAGCTAACTTCTTAATTTCACTATAATTAATAATTTTCTTATTATTAACTTCTCTTAAATCTTCTTTTAAACAGTTAATTTGAGACAAAGCCTTTTCTTTTTTCTCTTGATAAGAATTATAAAATTTTGAAAAATCCTCGGCTTTTATTACACCATTCAATTTATCCATATAAATTTCTTCTACTTTTTTTTCAATATTTTCTATATCTTTTTCTTTTCTTGCTATTTCTCTCATAATTAATGATTTTTTATCTTTAGAATTTCGTTTTGCCTCCTCATATAAACTTGTCAAATCTCCTTTCGAAAACACAATTTTTGAACACTCTTGTTTAATTTGTTCAGTTACTATTGGAGTTATAACATTTGTTGATATACTTCCATTAGAACAATTATAATAGTCTTCGCTTTTTTTGTTGCAAATAAAATATTGATGTTTATGTATTTCTCCAGATTTTACTTGCCTTTTATGTACTTTCATTGTTGCTTTTGCTCCACATTCTCCGCAATAAATAAATTTCTTTAAAGGATTAAAGTTCTGTCTATTTCTGCATTTCATAGGTTCTTTCAATTTTCTTTGTACTAAATCAAAATCTTCCTTTTCGATAATTGGTTCGTGTTTATCCTCTACATAAATTCTTTCATTTTTGGAAGTAATAATTCGAGTTTTAACTTTATGATTTACTTTGTAACTCTTTTTTCCTACTACTGTTCCAATATAAACCTCATTCGTTAATATATTATAAATTACACCTTTTCCCCATTTCCCACTACACTTTTCATATCGTTTACATTTTAAATAGGTTGATGGTGGTGGTACTTTTTCAGCATTAAGAATTTTTGTTATTGATGGCGTACCTACTCCGTTTAAATACATTTCAAAAATTCTTTTTACTACTGGTGCTGTTTCTTCATTTATAATTAAATGATTTTTTATTTCTGGGTCTTTTTTATAACCAAATGGAGCATAAGTAGAAAAAAATTCTCCCTTTTCAGCTTTTCTACGTTTAACTGCTTTTATTTTATTAGAAATATCTAAAGAATAGTAATCATTAAATGATAGCTTAAAAGTCATAAAATTTAAACCTGCAGAAGTAGCAGTATCGACTCCGTCTCCAATAGCTATATATCTAATATTTCTTTGTGGCAAGTGTCTTTCCAAATAATATCCCGTATCTATATGGTCTCTGCCGAAATCTTGATAAATCCTTTGTTATGACACAATTAATACTTCCATTATCAATATCTTTTAACATTCTTTGAAAGCTTGGTCTATCAAAATTTGTTCCTGTATAGCCATCATCTACATACTCATCAATTAACTCTAAAGCTTCTTGCTCTTCAATAAATTTATTTATAATGTCTCTTTGGTTTTCAACACTTTCACTTTCTCTATCATCTCCATCTTCTCTTGATAATCTAATGTAGATTCCAACTCTGTAACTTCTCTCTATAACAATCCACCTTCCTTTCTACTTATAGAGAGTAGCCTATTCATTATTTTTTTATTATAATTAATTATTTTTATAATGTACATAGACTACTCACATTTTTTATTCTTCTTGTAAATTTTCTATAAATTTATCCTTTAAGTAGTCAGATAAGATGTCTTTTAAGTCTTTGTTACCATATTCTAAAACTACCTCTACATCTTTTTTACTCATAAATACCACCATTTAATGTTATGATGATTTTTTGTATATATGTAGTAAAAAACATTTTAAATTTATCTTTCTTACTTTTAACCATAACACTCTTCCTTTTTAAAAAGATGTCGTTAAAATCTTCGAAAAATAGTTAAAATCTTAAATATTGTTACTAGCTAATAAAATCCTGTTCGCCAGAATAAATCTGGCGACTTTTTCTGTTTGTAGGTTTAAAATTATATTTCTTTGGTATTTTAGGTCACACAAAGACAACCTCGTGATTAAAATAATACCTTAAATATTCAGTTGTCAATGTGCTAATTTTTGCCTTACTCATCCGGTAATTCATATGTAGCCCAATTTATAAAAGGTAACAACATATTTTTGTTTCTTATTAATTCTGCTTCTTGAACTGTTTTATCAAAAGTGGCTAGATTAAAGTCATCTTTTACAAATATAGTAGTTTCTGTTGAAAAATCTACAATATTTTTTTCTTCTTCTAATAATTGCTCACAATTTTTTTCAAGTAGTTCTAAATTGTCAGAACTTAACGTCCATAACATATTGTTTTCTAAAACCTCTATTTCCTCTAACATTTTTGGAAATTTTTTAGATTCTTTTGCTTCTGATAATTGGACGATTCCAAATCGGTACAAATATTTTGAGTTTACCCTTCCAGCTTGTCCGAGAGTTTCAAATGCTTGAACCATCCCACCTTTGCAAGTTAATTCTAGGTCTCCATTTTCGTTTTTGGTAAAAATACCAAATATACTTACAAAGTCATTCAAGTGAATGTTCTTATCTAAATAAACCCTCACTTTATATTCTTTACAATTTAGAAATCGTATTTTTACTTCGCTTATTTCTCCTGACCAATAATATTTAGGATATATTTTGGTTATTAATCCTATATATTCTTTGACTTCGAAAAATTCCTCTCCTTTTTGGGCAAGTAATATCGTATCTTTGCCCTCCAAAAAATTTTTGTTTCTTTTCTCACAGTATTTTAATAACACTGGTTTGTACGACATAAATCTCCCTTCCTTTCTTTTTTATTTCACATTTTTTTCAACTGCTTGTCCTATTTTTAACTTGTATCAAACATCTCTAATCTCCTTTCTTTAAATTTGGGCATATTGCTTACTTTATATTATGCGTTTTTTTTAACTTTTTGGCTTGCTTTATGTAAATTGTTAAGTTTTAAAATCTATCAATCGCTTAATTTTAGCTAACTTTCAGTCTTAAAAATTTTTTTATTAATGCAACTTTTTTTCTGTTCTTGATTTTCTTTTAACTTGTATCGAACATTTTTAATCTCCTTTCTTTAAATTTGGGTATATTGCTTACTTTATATTATGCGTTTTTTTTAACTTTTTGGCTTGTTTTATGTAAATTGTTGAGTTTTAAAATCTATCAATCGCTTAATTTTAGACATTTTTCAGTCTTAAAAATTTTTTCATTAAGTCCAAAAAAATACTGTTCCCATTAAAGAACAGTATTTTTACAAAATTTTCATAAACTAAAATTCTCATAACTCTCATCTATCTCATCTTGGCTAATTCCAATGTACGCGTCCGTTATACTAGGCGAACTATGATTGAATATTTTTTGAAGCAATGCTTTATCCTTAAATTGCTTGTAATGATGATATCCAAATGTCTTGCGTAAAGTGTGCGTTCCTATTTCTTCCAGTCCACATTTTTTCCCTGCCTCGTTTAAAATTGTATAGGCTCGATTTCTCGTAATTGGTTTATTTTTTCCGTTTCTCGATCTGAAAATATAATCTTCTAAATCCATATTTTTGATGTACTGATATAATTCTTCTGACACCGAAACATTTAATTTAAACCTCTTCAACTTTTCCGTTTTCTTCTCTTTTATTTCTATGTGCGTTCTCATTCTTCCGTTATAATCCATTACATCTTTTACTTTTAACTTAATTATATCACTAATTCGTAACCCTACATTAATGCCGAATACGAATAATAGATAATCTCGTGTTCCATTTCGTTTGAGTTCTGCTTTCATCTCCTCAATTTTTTCCTTACTTCTTATTGGTTGAACAAAATTCATAAAATCCCTCTTTTCCATACAATATGTTAATTTCAATATAACAATAGCATTCAATATGTTACCCTCAAACGTAATTTCTTTTCTTTTTATTTAGTCTGTTGTTACTCTTGCTTAACTTTGATATCTTTTTTACGAAGTTAACAAAATAAATATTGTGTTATATTGATAGATTTATTATAAAACTCTTGTTCGTAAATGTACATAGTTTCTTTTAAAATTTTTATAATTCTACTTTCCAAAGAAACTGCATTTCATAGTTCCTATTTTTTTAATTTTGTTCTAATAAATTTTTTCTCATTTCTGTATCACAATAGAAAAATGTTGAATCCTTAATAAATTTAACAA
Source organism: uncultured Eubacteriales bacterium (assembly GCA_948443845.1). Classification (GTDB taxonomy): domain Bacteria; phylum Bacillota; class Clostridia; order TANB77; family CAG-508; genus Scatovivens. The sequence continues at coordinate 8,384 of CAOJUE010000042.1, forward strand.
TTTTAGGCAATGATTTTGGGTTTACTTTCTTTTCAAGTTGGTCTAATGTTTTATAATCTAGTCCAAAAAACGTTTTTCAAGTGCTTTTCTTTTTCAAATTCTGAAAGTTCTATCAATTCCGTTTTATCTAGTTCGATTATACCAATATTAATTCTAGTTTCATCAAGTAGCATAAAAAATAAGTCATCTTTATTTTCAAAATTAAATTTTATTTCTTTCATTTATATATCCTCCAATAGAATATATAAAAAATAAGACCAACTCTACGTTTAAATAGAATTGTTCTTATAATTTAATTTTGTTTGCTATATGTTCTACCTCCATATGTAAAAGCATCTCTAGAATTATTTATATAACAACTATTGTCTTGTTTCCCTTTAATATATACCATTAATATTTCTCCTTTACCAATAAGCTCCGTTGAAAATTCTACATAACTGTTATCTGACAATGCAGTTATTTTTCCCGTACCATCTTCATATATAGTCATCAAAGCTCCTCCATCTGAAGATAACCAATTACCTATATACGGATTTTCTATTTCTTCATTATTATAAACATATTTTATACAAACAATAAAAACTGCTAAAAACAAAATAATTTTTAAAATATTAATAATTAAGTTTGTAGTTACACTATTATTAACTTCATTTCTATCAGCACCATTATTACTTTCAATTTTAACTCCACATTTTTCACAAAACACCGCATTATCTGACATAACATTTCCACATTTAATACATTTCATTTCTATTTCTCCTATTTTAATATTTTTTCTTTTACTCATGTATTAATAACTTATCTATTTCTGCATTTTCATCAGTTCCATCAATTAATCTAAAAATCACATAATCGTCTTTAAATGTATAATTTCCCATTATATCTATCCATCTTTGCATTGAATTCAATATATCATTACTTACAAGACTTTGTATTTTTTCTCCTTCCATTATGGCATATGGAACACATTCATCTTCAAGGCTCATTGCACTAAGCATACTATTTACATTACCAATTTCAAAAAATATAAAATAATTAATGCTGTGAAATTTTTCATTTTTAGTATCATATAATCCCATTATTGAATATGCTCTTTCCGAACTAATTATTGTTTCATCACTTAAATATTCGTGATAAATTTTATCTAAATCTTCATTTAATTGATTTATAAAATAATTCTTATCAACTTTGATATATTCTTCTTCTCTTTTATTATTTGTAACTAATACTTCCAATAAATTTTCTGTTTCTTGTGATGTTTCTTTAGTTTCTATTTTTTCTGTTTCTACCAACTCATTTTCAATAAATCCATTATCTCTACTATCTGCCCAAAGCACCATTATCAATAAAATAAATATTACAAGCATACATATAATCCAAATCTTTGCAATTAAATTTATTTTTTTCCATTTTTCCAATATTGTTTTCATCTTTTTTACTCCTTATTTTCTATTTTTCATTTTTTCCATACTTTTCCGATTTTCTACTATATATTTATTCAAACATCATAGGTAAAAACACGCCCAATATAATCATTATTGTTGCTAAACATACTATAACTAACATTTTTTTCTCCTTTATTAATAAGAAATTTTAACCTCATTTTCTTCAATAGTTCCTTCCACATCTGATTTTAAGCATACAACTGGACGTAAGTTATCTGGCACATCATTTTCTGTAGAAGATATTTCTATGTTAGATATTTCGCCCTTAACCATAAATCTATATTTTGCAGGATTAACGGAAAGAAATCTTGAACTATAAACTTGAGCAGAAGGCGATGATAATGTATACGATTTTAGTACCACCTCTTTATTGGTATAAGGGAAATATAATTCATCAGAAAGCATTTCTGCCTTTTCTTCACTTTTTACGCATTTATAAGTATGTGATGGTTTGTTAGACTTACCTGCTAAATAATACCCATAACCATATGGATATTCAACACCTTCTGTATAATATGCTTTATATAATATAGGAATATTATCATATTTACTATTCCAACTTTCTGTGAACATTTCTATTGTTGGACTACCTATTGCCTTGTATGCTACCTCTTTATCTACTAAATTAGTCCAATTATTTGGATTCAATAAGATGGACATATAACAACTATTTTCACATTTGCTATTTAATTTGTATTTTGTAGTACGAAATAATTTCAAATCTGTCTCACTTATTTCTTGAAAGTTTACTTCTTGATTCCATCTAACTCTATAATCATCAAACTCCGTAGGGTAAAGCCCCGTTAATTCAGAATTTACTAATCTACTAGGAAAATAATCATTAACTATCAAAAAAATATGTGTTCCATCATTATAGAAAACTCTCCAATCATATGTATTTTCATTGCCATCCAAGTCAATACTATAGTTTATACTTTTTCCGTAATCAGAAGGAGTAATTTGTTTTGATAATCTTAAATCTTTGCTAACAGTACTTGATTGTCTATTTTCTTCTAGTTTTTCTGAATTAATTACCCCTTGCTTATCCAGAATATAAATGGCAAAAACTACTACAAATATTATAATTCCTATCATTATTATTGTATTTTTTAACTTTGTTTTATCTGCAAAAACTTCTTTAATCTTTTGTGATTTTTCCTTATTTTCCATATATTTTTCTCCTTTTCAATATATTTTCTATCTAACTTATATCACAAAACGATTTTATCTGCAATACTTATTAGATAATATTTTTTAGAGTTACAAATTTTGTAGAAATAACATATCATACACTTAACAAATTCTAATAAAAGCGAGGTATTTCGATATGGTCGAATTAAATGTAGATTCTCTTTTAAAACAAAAAAATAAAAGTCGTTATTGGCTATTCAATGAATTAAATGCTTTGAAACCTATGAGTTATACAAATTTCTTAAATTTAATCGACAGTCGAACTCAATCTATCAAATACATTTATATTGAAAGACTTTGTCAAATTCTTGAATGCACTCCTAACGACTTAATCATCATAAAATAACACTAGATTTTATCTCATCTAGTGTCTTTTTATTCCTCAATTCCAGTTGCTATAACAGTTACAACAACTTCATCTTCCAAACTCTCATCAATTACCGTTCCAAAAATAATATTCGCATTTTCATCTACCCTATCGCTAATCATATTAATAGTACTATTTATTTCTGCCAACCCCAAATTCTCTCCACCAGTTACATTAAAAATAACACCTTTGGCATTATCAATTTTATTTTCTGTTAATGGGTTTTCAATCGCGATTTTTACAGCATCGTATAATCGATTTTCTCCATTTGCTCTCCCCATTCCAAGATAGCCTTTGCCCTTATAATGAAATATCGTCTTTACATCTGCAAAATCAATATTAATTTCTCCAACTGTCGTTACTAGATCCGTTATACTTTGCACCGATTGTTTTAAAATATTATCTGCCATTGAAAAAGCCTCGTTTATCGATGTTTTATTACTTACAACTTTCAACAAATTATCATTTAGAACGATAATCAAAGCGTCAACATTTTCTTTTAATTTTTCTATTCCAGTATTCGCCCTATTTAATCTTTTTCTTCCTTCAAACGTAAATGGTTTTGTTACAATTCCAACCGTTAAAATTCCCATTTCTTTGGCTATTTGAGCAATAATTGGTGTAGCACCTGTTCCAGTTCCACCTCCCATTCCTGCTGTAACAAATAATAAATCCGTATTTTCTAATATTCTTTTGATATCTTCTTTACTCTCCAAAGCCGAATTTTCTCCAACCACTTCATTTGCCCCAGCACCTAATCCTTTTGTTGTCTCTTTTCCTATTTGTAACACATTTTTAGTGTTAGCCCTTTTCAATAAACTAGTTTCTGTATTGATTAAATAAGTTTCTATATTTTGTACTTTATCATTAATAATACGATTTACTGCATTATTGCCCCCTCCACCAACACCTATTACTTTAATTTTTGCAATCTCTTTTAAATCTTTTACTTTTGACATCTTCATCAAATCCTTTCTAAAACCTTTATTTTTTCTATTCCATATAATTTATCATCTTCTAATTTCTCTTTTCTCCTGCGTCATTCTCGTGATTTTGGGCAATGTTTCTTTTAACCTCGTCTTTCAACTCTTCTGAAATAGCAAAACCATATATAAAAGCCGTTTCAACCATATCATCTAAAATTAAATTTTCTAATTCGTCATATTGTTCAAATAATTGGTTTTGTTCAAAATTAAGTTTCATCTTTGTTCGTAATCTTTCTTTTTCATCTATTGCTTTTTTCTGTGCCTTGTTTTCTTCATAAATCTCATTCGAAAATTGTTCAAAAATTCCCATTAATATTGGCATTTTCTTTCTTCTTTCTGTTATATTTGTTCCAAATTTCTCGTCAAATTCTTCTAAAATATTTTTACTTTCTTTCATCTTTTTCAAATCCTTTCTATTTATTCTTTTCTTGCAACTGTTAAATCATATACAATCTTTCCATTCTTCCCATAATATTTTTCTAATTCTTCAACAATTT
>CAOJUE010000043.1 GCA_948443845.1 uncultured Eubacteriales bacterium
ATCTTACTTTTGCTTGTCAATGCATTTGATTAAATGTAATATAATTGTAATATAATCGAATGCGCACAAATTTTTTGACTACTTTACAAACTCTTTCAATTGTTATATAATGAATTTAATTCAAAAGAAAGGACTATTTTATTATGAAATTAAGCAAACTAATCTCCTCTGTTGAGATTAAAGATAAAATTGGCAGTTTGGATTTGGACATTACGAATATTCATTCCGATTCTAGAAAAATAAAAGAAGGTGGACTTTTTATTGCCATTAATGGTTTTGCCAAAAACGGAATCGAATTTATTCCATCTGCCATTGAGAATGGTGCAAAAGCAATTATTGTCGAACCTGATGTTGATATTACTTCTTTGAATATCAGCACAGAAATTCCTGTTATTTCTGTTAAAAATACACGTGAAGCACTTGCTAAAATCTCTTGCGAATTCTACGAAAATCCTTCTCAAAAATTAAAATTAATTGGCGTTACTGGAACAAAAGGAAAAACAACAACCACATTTATGATTAAATCCATTTTAGAAAAACACGGCTTAAAAGTCCGGACTAATTGGCAGCATCGCGGTTTATATCAATGGCGAAAAAATTGAGGACACCGACCGAACCACACCTGAAAGCATCGAAATTCAAAAGCACTTGAGAGCAATGGTCGAGCAAAATACAGATGTTGCCATTATTGAAGTTTCTTCCCAAGCCACAAAACTTAACCGTGTAACTGGCTGTGACTTTGACGTTGGCATTTTTACAAACTTAAGCGAAGACCACATCAGTCCCAAAGAACATCCGGATATGGAAGATTATTTTAATTGCAAATTGCAACTTCTAAAAATGGCAAAATGCGGTGTTATCAATAACGATGACGAAAAAGTCAAAACAATTAAAGAATTATTACCAAATAAAACCATTAAAACATTCGGAATCGATAATCTTTCTGATATTCAAGCCGATGCAAACGATGTCATCATTACTGATTCTTCCATTGATTTTACCATTCATTACCACCACAAAAAAGAAAAAATTGAAGCAGCAATTCCGGGAAAATTCAGTGTATATAATGCTTTGGGTGCCATTACTGCCACTTCTTATTTTGACGTAACTGCTGACGAAATTCGAGAAAGTCTAAAAGACCTGAAAGTTCTTGGCAGGAGCGAACTTGTTCCCAATAAATTAGGACTTACCATTATGATTGACTATGCGCATACGCCTTCTAGTTTAGAAAGTATTTTAACAGCAGTCAATAATTATGCCAAAGGACGCGTTATCTGTGCTTGGGGCGTTGGCGGAGACCGAGATGCCACAAAAAGGCCAATTATGGGCGAAATTTCTGGGCGTTTAGCCGATTTTACAGTTCTTATGTCTGACCAAGTTCGCACCGAAGACCCTTTAAAAATCTTAAAAGAAATCGAAACAGGAATTATTCCAACTGGAAAACCTTACAAAATTATTGTTGACAGAACCGAAGGAATTCGTTATGCCATTTCGATTGCAAATCCTCGGTGATATCATTGTCATTCCTGGGCTTGGACATGATTTGTATTTGGAGAAAAATGGCGTGAAATACCCCTATGATGAACGCAAAGTGATTGCGAAATTGATTGATGAGATGATTGAATCTGGAGAAAAAAAATTATCTTAAAATGCAAAATGTAGGGACGATTATCAATCGTCCCTACACTCTATCTCTCAAACTCATCCAACGACTTAAATTCATATCCCATTTCTTTTGCCTCTTTTATCATGCTGTCTAACATAGTCAAATTGTCTTGTGACGTGCTGTGTAGCAAAATGATAGCTCCATTGTGAAGATTATCTAGTACTTTCTTTTTGCCATAGTCGCTTCTACCTTGTTTGGATTGGTCCCAATCATCATAGGCATTGGACCAAAGCACACTTGTGTAACCAAGTGATTCTACAATATTGGCAGTTCTCTCGCTAAATTCTCCCCTTGGTGGTCTGAAGTAATTCATCTCATAGCCAGTGACTTCGTAAACGCTATTGTGCATTTTCATGATTTCTTCTTTAATTTCATCATCCGAAAGCCCCGGCAAACAGGCATGATTTACTGTGTGATTCCCCACAATATTTCCATTTTGAATCATTTGTTTGACTAAATCAGTTGCAGTATTGACATAGTGAGCTGTTATGAAAAATGCTGCTGTTACATCGTTTTCTTTCAAAACTTTTAAAATATCTTCCGTATAGCCTGCTTCAAAACCAGCATCAAATGTCAAATAAATGTACTTTTTCTCCGGATTTCCCATGGCAAATCCATTGAATTTTTCCACCACTTTTAAACTTTCACTATCCAAAACCGCTTGCGCATGATTTTCTCCACGTCGAAATCCCCAAGCCAAAACTTCATTACTAAGTTCTTCATTTGCCTGTGAAGCGAGTGAAAATTGTACAATACTAACCACTAATATCAAACAAATAAAACTATATCGTATGATTCTATCTTTCATATTCTCCTCCTTTTGTTACAAGATATTCTGGTTTGGTTAAAATATGAAATAAAAAAATAAAAAGCAGGAAAAATCCTACTTTTTCAATTTCTCATTATAAAATTTCGCAATCAGCTCATCTAATTGGACACTCAAATTATAGATTACGCTATAATCGTCCCCATTTTCAATACTTTTATTCAATTTCTCTCTTAATTCGCAAATTTCATCATTTATCATAATACATCGCTCCTTTTCGTTCCTTAAGTTACAATGTTTCCATTCTTTGTTCTCTCTATTTCCAAAATACCACATTTATTCGTCAATGTCAATAAAAAATCAACATTTAAGGTAGTTTTTTGTAGACTTTTTCTACAGTTTTTCGTAGTTTTTTTCCTTCTGTCTCTGTTTTCTGAAATTTTTCAACAGCATTATACCAGAAACGACAAAAATCACCCATGACAAAATTTGCGAAATTCTAAAATTTCCTAACCACAAACTATCCACTCTTAAAGGCTCAATTATACCTCTGGCTCCCGCATAAAGTAACAAATAAAAGTAAGTAATTTCGCCCACAAACTTTCTATTTTTTTGCAAAATTCTTAAAATCACAAAAATAAAAAACGTAGCAATTGATTCATACAAAAAAGTAGGATGCACTTCCTTGTAACCCTCAAGCGTCTGAATTCCCATACGAAAAATGTTGGTCGTTCTAATTCCATAAGCCTCTTGGTTAAAAAAATTTCCCCATCTGCCAATTGATTGGGCAATTGCGACAAAAGGAACAATAGAATCAAAAAAGTCGAATGGATTGATTTTCTTTTGTTTGCACCTTTCAAAAATCACAATTGCGCCTGCAATCAATCCGCCGTAAATCGCTAAACCGCCATCTCTAAAGTCAAAAATTCTTAATGGAGATATTTTATATTTTTCCCAATTAAATGCCACATAATAAATTCTTGAGCCAATGACGCCCACCAAAACAGCAATCATCAATGTTTCTAACAAAGATTCAAATCCGAATTTCAAATTTTTCCTTTGACATATAACTGAGTCCAATTGCAACAATTATGCCTAATACTATGCAAATAGCATAAAAATAAATAGGAACGCCAAATAATTTAAATGCAATTGAATGAATAGAAAATGATAAATTAAACCCCGGAAAATAAATCATTTTTGCCCCCGTGCCCCTATAGAATCATTTTTGATATCATTTTATTGATATAATTTTGATATGTCAATGTTGTTTTCATATCGTTTTATTGATATAATTTTGATATCTTATCTATGTAGCGGGTGTCTGATAGACGCCCCTACGAGTTATTTAGATTTTACGATAGATACAACCTTTTTATCTTTTGCAAATGCTTGCTTTAGAATTTGCATGGTGTATTCTTTGTCTAATCCTTTGAATTCTTCAAAATAGTCAAGTGGATTGATGTTTCTAAAATAGTTCTGGATAAACGTCGTAGCAAGGCTTGCAACGTCGTTGTAACTTTTTACATATTCACCATATAACTTTTTCTTAATTCTTTCAAACACTTCATCTTCTATACCTTTTTGCTTTAATTCTTCGATTTTGTCCTCAATTTTTTGAATGACTTCGTCATATTTTTCACTTTGCCCTTGAATTAAAATATGGGAATATGTTTCGCTATTTTCATAAATGAACGTTGGTTCAGCTTGCAATAAGCCTTGTTCATAAAGGGATTGATACAATTCTGAACTATCACCTATTAAGATGTTAAAAATAATGTCAAGCGCCAAATCCTTTTTGATTTGATTTTCACAAGCAATTTCATCTTTATAGCCCAACGTAAAAATCGGCATACTAATGTTCATTTCTGCCTCCATCCTGCTTTTGACGATTTCTTGTGGTTCCTCTTCATAAATTCTTTTGACATTTTGCGTAGCATTTTGCAAAGTCATTCTTTTTTCGATTTCTGAGATAATTTCTTGTGGCTCAAAATCTCCACAAGCCACAATTGCCATATTGTCTGGCCTGTAAAAGGCATGGTAAGCATCGTATAATTTGTCTTTTGTAATTTCTGCAATGGTTTCTTTTGTTCCTGCCACATCAATGTTAATCGGATTGTTGTGATACATGGCTTTGATGGCATTCATGTAGACTTTCCAATCGGGATAATCATCGTACATCATAATTTCTTGTTCGATAATCCCACGCTCTTTTTCGACGTTTTCGTCTGTAAAATAGGGATTTTGAACGTAATTCATGAATTCATCAAGTGCCTCGAAAAATTTGCCATTGTTGTCTTCGAAAAGATACGCCGTGTGATTGTTGGTGGTATAAGCATTGGCGTCAACTCCCATACTGGACAAAACATCTAGGCTGTTAGTTCCATTTTCTTGTTCAAAAAGTTTGTGTTCCATATAATGAGCAATTCCGTCTGGAACTGTGATTTCGCGGTTGTCTACCATGAATTTGTGGTCAATCGAGCCATATTTGACACCCCAAATAATGTATTTTTTTTGCGTTTTTTTGGGGATAATGATGACTTTTAAACCATTGGTTAATTTTTCGGTATAGATTTTTTCTTGGATTTTGCTATTTTGTATGACTTGCATTTTGGGTTCCTCCTTGGTTTGGGAAGGGTGGGTCAAGACCACGCCCCCACCATAATTTTGATAGAATATTGATATATTGTCTGTATTTTATTGATATCTTTTTACTCAATTATGTTTCATTTTTCAAAAAATAAATGGTGTTAATTTGAATGTTGTTAGCAATTTCTATGATATCTTCGCGGGTGATTTCTTCCATGATTTTGCGGTATTCGTCTACGCTTACGTTGGTTTTGGAAATTTCCTGACCGATATAATAGATAATTCCAGTATCTTGTTCAGTTTCAATGGCTGCAATTCCTGATTTTACAAATTCCTTAGCAGACGCCAAATCTTCGTCCGAAAATTCGCCTTTTTTCATGATTTCTAGTTGCTCTTTGATTAAGTTTACTGCCTTTTCAAAGTTCGGAATCTCAATTCCTGCACGAATGAAAATATTGGCTTTTTGCTTGACATAGATGCTTTTGATGGAATACGCCAAACTTTCTTTTTCACGCACATTCTGGAAAAGTAGGGAATTGGCTCCGCTTCCTAAAATAACATTGTAAAGCAAAGTTTTGAATTGGACCTTGTCCACATTGGAATTGACATTCATGCCGATTACCAATTTTCCTTGTGTAACGTCAGTTTCTTCAATAATTTCGTTTACGTTTTCCACAGTTTGTTTACATTCTGTGTATTCATTATTTAGAATATAATTTTCAATTCTTGGACGCAATCTTTGAATATTTTCGTCGTTTATGATGGCTTGTTTGACGGTTTCTTCATCAAAATCGCCAGAAACGAAGATGTCGATTTTAGAATTTTGGATTAAATTTTGGTAATGTTCTGTTAAATTATCCACATTAATCGTTTCTAAATCTTCCAAATAACCGTATTTATAAAGCCCAAATCCGTTTTCTCCATACATTTTGGAAATGCAGGTTTCGTAAGCATATAAATCTTTATCATCTTTTTTACTTTTGATGATTTTGGATAGATTTTCTTTTTCGACTTTTAGATATTCTTCTTTGAATTTGCCATTTTCAAGAAGTGGATTACAGATGATGTCTAGTAAAATTCGAATGGTGTTTTTTAGGATTTCTTCATCAGTTAAGGCAAATTTGTCGTCGATTGAATCGGCATAAAATCTTAAAATTTGGTTATCTCCATATTTATCGATGCCGCATTCAAAGGCTGCACCATATAAATTCTCTAGTTCTCTGCTTAAATCAAGTTGAGTGTGGAAGTTAGCAGTGCCACGTCTTAACATACTGACAATTAAGGCGTTTTTCGTTACATTTTCGTGTGTTAGTGGGACGGTTATTAGGCAAGATATCATGTTGGTTTTGAACAAATCTGTTTTAATGAGGTGGGCTTTGATTCCTTGTTTTATCTCAAAATCTTTTTTTTCCATTTTTTTAAATCTCCTTAAGGTTTAGTATTTGATTTTTAGCAAAATTTATGCATAGATTATATCATAAAATCTCAGTTTTTTAGGCTGAGATTTTCATTTTTTTAACTTATTTTCAATCTTCTTCTCAACTTTCTTAAGTTCCACATTTACTTCTGCAATTTCTCGATTTAAACTATCTTTTTTTCTTCTGCATAAATTTTCATCTTCCAAAATCACTTTTTGATTATAAGGAAAACTATTTTTGATTTTGCGCACTTCCCTTTGCACTTTGCGAAGAACATCGGTGTATTTTTTTCCTAGCCTTTTTAAAATCGCAACTTCGTCTTGAAAAACATCATCTTCATTATATTTTTCAGCTAGTTTGTATAACTTTTTATAATTTCCTTTTTTATAGTAACCCTCAATTTTTTTGTACATTTTTTCCTTTTCGTCTGACATATTTAACTCAAAAACTGGATTATATAATTTTTGCAACTTAAAATAAGCAATATTCATTTCATCTAAAATATCGTAGTCAAAGTAATCGCTAGACGTCATTTCGATTGCAAAATCAATATCTTCTGACATGCTTGCTTCAAATTCATCCTTTTCTTTAAATTCAGATTTTATTTTTCTATCAATGGTCGTCATATTAACTGGCATTTTCTTGGCAATTCTTTCACTGATAATTTCTAATTTTCTCACGGCTTTTTCATAATTATTTCCTGCTACAATTAATTTATACTCCAATGCCCCAATTTTAAGCATATATTTCATTTCAATATCACGACATACATAATGATTTAGCATATCTCTTTCCACAATTAAATTGGCGATTTGCTCTTTTAAATCATTCACTTCTAAGATTAACATTGCATATTCTGGATGGATAATTACCATTTTCTTTCTCCTTTTCTTTTTTCTATCATAACACAACTTTTTTCATTTGTGAATAGATAATCTAAAAAAATGCAATTTAGCATTGCATTTTTCATTAACTTTTTTCAATTATTTCATACGCCTTCAGCAAAGTATGCACTTTTCTGTCCTCCAAATATTTTAAATACCACAAATATAATATCAGCAAAAAGATAGCAAAATTCTTTAATTTCAATATCCACACACTATAAATCAGCGTAAAAGCCACCAAAATCACTTGTGTCAATCGGTTCATAAAAATTGTAGCATCTTTGTTTCCAATCATTTTGACCAAAATTTCCTTCAGAATCTTCCCTCCATCTAATGGAATAATTGGTATTAAATTAAAAATTCCTAATAATAAATTCGTGTACACAATTTTCATTTTCAAATTTTCATCCATCGGAAGAACCATAAAAATCGCACCCATAGCAAAATTTAGGATTGGTCCAGCAAAATAAGTAATAATCTTTTTTATGCTACTTCTGGATTGATACATATAAAATTCCACCGAAACGCCAAGCGGATTGATTTTGAAAACTTTTGGACGTAATCCGCGCTAGCATTCCTACACTTAAATGCGCCATTTCATGTAGGGTAATAAAAATAATAAATATCAAATAAATGTCCAATTGTTTTAAAATGAAAAACAGAATTCCAAGCAAAATAATTTTCAAATTAATTTCGATTTTCATAGGACCTCCTAAAATTCTATAATTTCTGCTGGATTAATTGGCGTATTGTCAATTCGAATTTCAAAATGCAAATGCGGACCTGTACTATTTCCGGTACTTCCGACACTAGCAATTTCTTGTCCTTCTGTTATTTCTTGTCCTTCGGCTACATACATATCTTGGCAATGGGCATATAAAGTTGTAATATTATCCCTCGTAATTCTGATGTGATTCCCATAATCACCTTCTTTTGAAACTTGCGTCACAGTTCCCGACATCGCTGCCTTTATTTTCGTTCCGCTATCTGCCCCCAAATCAATTCCTGTGTGTGCGCCTGTAATATTTTGATATTGCGATGTTTTGGAGCCAAATCCAGATGTCACAATTCCTTCGATTGGCTTGGTAAACGTGAAGGCATTTTTCAAAGAAACGCTATCTGTTATAACCGTTTGCCCCAAATTGGATTGTGCCTCTTCTCCTTGAACCTGAACAACTTCTGTGTTTTCTGGTGGATTTTGATTTTCTGGATTGGCATTTTCTGGCACGCTTTCTTGGTTTTGATTTTCTGCTGACGGATTCGACGAATTATTAACAAAAATTTCATCGCCTTCATTCTCTTCCTTAAAATAAGCCAAAATAAAATTAAATTTTTCACTTAAATTGATGTTATATTGTGCACAATGATTTAAAAAATTTTCCGTAAAAATATAATCCTTATTTTTCACAGCAAAAACCATCACTGCCAATAATAGTAAAATCAACATTTCTAGCAAAATCTTACTTCCTAAATACGTTTTTTGCCTTTTTGGTTCTCGTCCCATTAAAGCATTTCTGTGATTTCGTCTATAACAGATTTCTTCTGCTTTTCGTATCTTTTCATCATCTCTCAAAATTCTTTCCAAAAATACTCACCTCTCTTAAGTATAGTTAAATATATTCTTGAAAAAAATTTTTATGTCCATTTTTATTTAATATAGGATTAACGCGGCAATAATTATGGTGCAAATTAGCGCAATATTGCATATTTGCAAAAATTTATATTTCATTTTTAATTGGTCATTGATTTGCATTTTGGAATCTTTTTGTAGTTTTTTGATATATAGATTAATGGTATTTTCTGCTTCTTTGGTGACAATCATTTTTTTATTTTTGTCAATCGAAGTCATTTTGCCTTTGCTGTTGTATTCGCTTTGCTTTAATTTAATATTAGGCTTAAGCACCACAATTGCCTCATCAACCACATTAGAAGACATTCCTCTTAACACAATAATATTTTTCATTTTACTTAACTGCATAGTTCCTCCTAAAATAAAATTTTCCTTGAGTATGATTTCCAGAATTTAGGAAATTATACTTGAGAGGATTAATTTTTTCTTTGAAAAAGTATTGACAATCATTTTATAATGTAGTATTATGATAATAATTTAAAAGTTATATATGTATTGTGTCTATAAAAATATGTATGTACAAGAATATATGGTGGCTCCGTATATTCTTTTTTTATTTAAAAAAGAGTAGTTGGCTAGGCTACTCTCCCATAAATAATTTCTTATTTATTATTTTGTTCGGCTGAAAAGTCCTTTTCTTTTTCAAGAAGTAATCTAATCAGACGCCAAATCAGTTCGTATTGTGTCATTATGTACATACCTCCTTTCCGAAAGATTTCCTTTGAAAAGGATAGGTAGTATAGTATCACATTTTTACAGTTTGTCTACATTTGTAATAAATATTTCATAAAATCTTCTTTATTCTCATATAATTAATTGAACGGAGGATTCTATGGAATACGAAAAAGGTCTTGATTTTAAACACAAAGAAGTCATCAATATCAAAAATGCAAAACGCCTTGGTTATGTGCAAGACGTTACTGCTGATTTAAAAACAGGCACGATTACTTCTATTATCGTGCCTGGAAATACCAAATTTTTCAATCTTTTTGCCAGTGGAAATGATATCGTTATTCCTTGGGAAAATATCACGTGCATTGGCGATGACATTATTTTAGTAGATTTTTAAATTGAAGTTAAGATTTTCGTTGAAAATCTTAACAAAGATATCCGTAACACTCGTCCCTCGCTAACGGCTATCTTTATTTATACAACCTGCGCATATGATCAATTGCCGTTTTCTCCAAACGCGAAACCTGCGCCTGCGAAATTCCAATTTCTTCTGCCACTTCCATTTGCGTTCTACCTGCAAAAAATCTTTTGTTAATAATCATTTGCTCTTTTTCTGTTAGCTTTTTAAGCGCCTCTGAAATCGTAATATTTTCTGCCCACATTTCATCTGTGTTTTTCTTGTCTTTGACTTGATCCATAATGTAAATACTGTCACTTCCGTCGTTGTAAACTGGCTCTTGAAGCGAAACAGGATCTTGAATTGCATCCAAACTCATGACAATATCTTCTCTTTCCACCTGCAATTCCTTCGCAATTTCGTCAATATTTGGCTCTTTACCCGTTTCCTTCGTAATTTTTTCTTTCGCCTGCAAAACTTTATACGCCAAATCTCGAATCGAGCGACTCACACGAACCATATTATTATCTCGCAAATATCTACGAATTTCTCCGATAATCATTGGCACTGCATACGTACTCAACTGAATATCCAACGTGGTATCGAAATTATCAATCGCTTTTATTAGACCGACACAACCTACCTGAAATAAATCGTCAGAATTTTCTCCGACGTCCTCCAAATCTTTGAATGACACTTAATACTAATCTCAAATTTCCTTGTATAATTTTTTCTCTTGCCCCTTCGTCTCCTTCGTTCATTTGTTTAAATAATTCTTTGTTTTCCGCATTTGTTAATACCTTTAATTTAGAGGTGTTTACGTTGCTGATTTCTACCTTGTTAATCAACTAAAAAACCCCCTTTTGTACTTTAATGTAATTACATTATTTCCCAAAAAAGAGAGTTTTATACATAAAAAAATGGGAAGTCAGTACTTCCCAAATTTTGCATCAAATGTCTCCAAGTCGACAACAGATTTGGCTGTTATCCAATGTCCACTTCTCGTTTCATACCAGACGCCTTCGGACATTTCATCAAAAAAAAGAGTTACTACTTTTCCAGACAACTGGATTTCTTCGCCAAGAACATACTTGCCCACTATTTCCGAACTCGTACTCGGCTTTTCCCGAACATTTACCCGCTCAAAACAAACTCGCATCGGAGTTTGCTCAATTTCCTCCGAAAACTTCTCCCGTGGCTTACCAACAATAGCCACAGCAATCAGATCCAAAACCGCCAGAGTAATTATCAATGCTTTTTTTGTCTTTTTCTTCATACTTTTTTCCCAACCTTACTGAACAAGTTGGTACTTCGCCTCCATTCTTTTTTTATTGCTTACATTATACCACATTTCGCAAATTATGTCAAGTTGACTTTTTCTTAAAAATATGATATAATAAAGAGTTAGGCAAAAATATTTTTACATTCTCTTAATTCTCTCAATCGCTTCCACCGTATTTTCTCTCGTTCCAAAAGCGGTTAATCGGAAATATCCTTCTCCACTTGGTCCAAATCCTACACCTGGCGTTCCAACTACATTTGCTTTGGTTAACAATTGGTCAAAAAACTCCCAAGACCCCATTCCTTCTGGCACTTTTAACCAAATATAAGGTGCATTTACTCCACCAAATACCGTATATCCTGCCTCTTTTAGTCCTGCTTTAATAATTTTTGCATTTTCCATATAATACTGAATATTTTTCTTAATCTGCTTCTGCCCTTCTTCACTATAAACGGCCTCTGCCGCACGTTGCACGGGATACGAAACACCATTAAATTTCGTTCCATGACGCCTATTCCACAAATTATTTAAGCAAATCTCTTGCTCAGATTTGGTATAGCCTTTCAATTCTTTCGGAACGACCGTATATGCACAACGAATTCCTGTAAATCCTGCTGTTTTTGAAAAACTTCGAAATTCAATAGCAACTTCTTTTGCTCCTTCGATTTCATAAATCGTATGTGGCACATCTGCTTCACTGATAAATGCTTCATAGGCAGAATCGAATAAAATTAGAGATTTATTTTGTTTAGCATAATCGACCCATTTTTTTAGTTCATTTCTCGTTAAAGTCGTTCCTGTTGGATTATTGGGCAAGCACAAATAAATCATGTCTGGCACTTTTTCTGGAAAATCTGGCACAAATCCGTTTTCCGCAGTTGCTGGCATATAAATGATATTTTCATAAGCGCCTTTTTCTGGATTGTATTTTCCTGCCCTTCCTGCCATGACGTTGGTATCCAAATAAACGGGATAAACTGGGTCTGTGATAGCAACGACGTTGTCTGTTCCTAAAATATCGCTAATATTGCCACAGTCGCATTTGGCTCCGTCTGAAACAAAAATTTCATCTGGCAAAATATTTACGCCACGTTTTTGGTAGTCAAATTCCACAATTTTTTCTCGCAAAAACTCGTAGCCTTGGTCTGGTCCATAACCACGAAAAGTCTCTGACTTTCCTTCTTCGTCTACTGCTTTTTTCATAGCTTCTACAATTGCTGGCGCAATTGGTCTTGTCACATCTCCTATTCCTAATTTTATAATTTTTTTGTCTGGATTTTTGGCGCTAAATTCTGCCACTTTTTTGGCGATAGTAGAAAATAAGTAACTGTCTTGCAATTCTAGAAAATTTTCATTAATTTTAATCATATTTTACCTTCTTTCTATATGATTCTATTTTTTAAAAAATAAATTATTATTTTTATTTGAAATGATTGTATCATTATCTCCATTTTTTTGCAATACTCTTTATCTCTTGACATTTTTATGTAAATATGATATAATATCCTGAATCCGTGAATCAATTAAAAGCAAAGAACCGAAAGTATTATAAACAA
>CAOJUE010000044.1 GCA_948443845.1 uncultured Eubacteriales bacterium
AAGAAATTATTAATACTTATAAAAGAGAAGAAAACGATACTGGTTCACCAGAAGTTCAAATCGCTCTTTTAACCGAAAGAATCACAGAATTAACCGAACACTTGAAAGTTCATCCAAAAGATAATCACTCAAGAAGAGGATTATTGAAAATGGTTGGTAAAAGAAGAAGTTTGCTAAAATATTTAGCAGAAAAAGATGTCAATCGTTATCGTGAGATATCAGAAAAATTGTCTTTGAGAAAAACTGTATAATGGAAAATAGAAAAATCCCCCCCAAATTATTGTATTTGGGGGGATTTTTTTTGACGGTCACAGTTATAATTGCAAGTTGCAGAATCGATATGTAATAAGAAAGGAAAATTTTTCAGAGTCTTTCACATACTGAATTTCAGTAGGATAGTATTTTTTCTGTCTCATTTTTTCAAAAGCAAGATTAAAAGATTTTTCTAAATTCTCAAACTCTTCTTCTGAAACAAGTCCTAATTCAGGGTGAACTACTTTTGAAAACTGGATTTCTGAACCATTAGACTGAAAAAGATTAAGAGAAATATATTCCCTGCCTTTCAAAAACAATTGTGTATTTTCTAAAATGAATTTATTATTCTTTTGCATTTCTCCAATACAATGATTTGCCTTCTTAATAACAGCATCGGACTCAGTGTCTTTTATTATTTTTACTTGGAACCGTTTCATTTTTGGAACTCCTTTCATGCTACATTTATGTTACTAAAGTTATAATATAAAATTATAACATACTTGTCCAAAAAAATAAAGAGAAAAATCAAAAAATCATTGAAAAATTTTTTAATATATGATACAAACAAAGAAGAAATATTTAGAAAGGAAAGTATGCTGTCTGGCATATGGGAGAAAATATGGGAAATTCAAATGAAATAAACGAAGATGAAGTTTTTGAAAAGAAGGAATCTAAAATCAAACCAAAACTTCAAAAAATTTTTAAAAATAAAATTATGATTTTTGTTTTGATCATGATTTTAATTATCGCTATTTTGGCAGGTGTTGAATTTGGCACAGGAGCTATTTCGGGATTATTTACGATAGGAGAAACGGGAAATTCTGCTGGAAATATTATCAATTGTGGCTATTCGGTCGAAAAAGATGGTTATATTTATTATGTTTCACCTAGCGAAGATATGTACACAACACAAATTAGTCGTGTTAAAACTGGCACAAAAGATTCACAAGTCATTTATACAGGAAGTTATGATATTCGTGGTTTGAATATTATTGGTAATCAAATTTATTTTATCAACATTTCCATTGAAAATACGACAGATGAAGACGGAGTTGATAACAAAATTTACAAAATGAATTTAGATGGCTCAAATCTAAAAGTAATCAATGATAACGATTTTTCGTATGATTATTACGATTTGCATATTGTAAAAAATCATATCTATTATGTTGGAGAAGATCAAAATGTTTACCAAATGGATTTAAATGGTGGCAATCGAAAATTGGTGGCAGAAACTGGGACAGGCTATCTTGCAATTAATGATAAGTATATTATTTATAACAAAAGCAATGAAGAAGCAAGTGATTACATCACTTACGTTCGTCCATTAAAAGGTGGAGAGGAAACAGCAATTGCCTCTTCAAGAATTCTTTCGCCAATTATAGAACAAGACTTTATTTATTATATTGATGCAGACGAACAGCTTGCCAGAATGCCGATTGCAGGTGGAGATGTCGAAAAGATAACCACTTATACAGTTTATAACATCAATATTTCAAACGGATATATCTACTACTTAAATTATAAAGATAAAACAAGCGAAGATTATACCGTTGCACTTTATAAATTGAGTTTGCAAGGTGGAGAACCAGAAATAGTGAAAGAATTATCGAATTATTCTTCCTTCTTAAATATTATTGGTGATTATGCTTATTATATGGATATGGATGATGAAAAAGCGTTTATTAATTTAGTGAATGTTAATGATTTTAATGAAGTTCGCTTGTATGAATGGGAATATGCTAATTATTAATAGGAGGTAGAAAATTGAAAAAAAAACTGGAAAATCTTTATTGGAGTTGTTGTAATAGGAGTTTTGGTTTTGGGTATTTTATTTTTAAATTCAACTAGAAAACCACCAGACGGCCCAGGTGCTCAGACACCATATAGCGAAATTTCTTTAACAGATAGCGAAGTTTATGAAATTTTAAAAAAATTTAATTTTGAAATTTCAACGCAAGCAAGCATTTATAAAGCAGGAAATTTTGAAGTTGGATACGAAGATTGTCCAATTCCCAATGATTTAATTTTAAGAATGGCTTGGGATAAAATAAGTATGACGGAAGATGTTGTTAGAAAAATTGACGAAGAAGAAAGCATGGAGATAGCAACTGAAGAAGCAATGGAAAAGTCAGTACGTAATCTTTTTGGAAACAAAATTTCTTATGAAAATGAATCTTTTAATAACATTGATTGCCAAACTTTTGTGGGATATAATGTAAATCCAGGGACTATTTTTTATGGAAATGGTCAATACATTGCCCATTATCTTGAAGGTGGGGGCGGAAGTGTACCCTGTCTTTATGAAGTGGTGCAAAAAGCTATAAAAGAGGGAATTGAAATTAAATTAGTCGTAAAAACTGCTTTTATCGATGCGTTTTTTAATGAGGATATCAATGATTTTACTTACAATCTGTATTCGGATTTCGATTTTGACACAGAAAAATTTGAAAATCAAGTCATTAGCGTTTCGGAAAAAGAATTCTATCAAGATATTCCACAGACGGTAGAAGCATTTCAAAGTATTCGATTAGTAGATAATCACGTTTTTGAGCAAATAAAAGAAAAACTAAACACATATGAATATACTTTTCGAAAGGTTTCTGAAACAGAAGGTTACTATTTAGTGGAATTCAAAAAAATATAATGTAAAAAATCTATCAAATTTTTTGATAGATTTTTTCTATATTTTGAAACTTTTTTGCAAATTTCAATGATAATATAGTAAGGAGGAACAAATTTTGAGCTCACAAATTGAAGAAAAAGATTTTGCAAGAATCTATCAAAAAACTTATTTCGATACACTAAAATTTATTACAATACGTTGTTATAATATAGAAGATGTCAATGATATTTTACAAGATACTTATGTGGAATTTTTTAAAATATTAATGAAAAAGCAAGAAATTGGGTTGGAACAAAACCAAGGTTTTATTAATGGAATTGCAAAAAATATTATAAAAAGATATTTTTCAAAAAATAAAAAACATTTGAGTTTAGTAAATGAAGATGGCGAAGACATTGAAGTTATGGACGATTTTGATTTAGAAGATGATTTTATGACAAAGCAAAATGCCAAAGAAATTTTTGATTATATCAAAAATAAAGATTTGCTCACAGCAAAAATATTTTATTTGTATTTTATTTTCGATATGAAAATTTCTAAAATTGCCGAAGTTTTAAATTTGAATGAATCCACTGTAAAAAATAGGATTTACAGGAGTATAAAAGAAATTAGGAAAGGAGGAATTTTAAGTGAAGAATAAAAGTTATTTAGAAGAAATTCATAATATGAATAAAAATTATGAGAAAATTCTTCAAAAGATGAGAGGAGTGATGAATATGAAGAAAAAGATGCTAAATATCGCAGCTATTTTTGTGGTAGTTTTGTTGGTGGGGGCAACCTCTTCTAGCTTGTATGCGAAAATTAAATGGAATATTGAATTTGAAGAATATCAAAATAGACCAGTTGGAGAAGCAAAAGGAAATTTGGACGAAGTTCGCGAATCTGATTATGCAGAAGTGCTAAATATGGACTATGTAACGCAAGATGGAGTTAGCATTAAAGTAGATTCCCTTTTGCTAACTGATGATTGTTTTGATGCCAATGTTAGTTTCCAATTTGCAGAAGACAAAAAACTCAACAGTCAAACATTTCGCTATGGATTTGCAGTATATGATGAAAATAAAAATATCTATGGAATTTTCTCAAGAACGCGTGTAAATGATAAAAGAGATAATACCACACCATTTATTTATAAGGAATTGGGCATAAAATACAATAAAAATGATATTTTTTCTATCCAACTAAATGATAGTGCTGGATTTGGACCAGTTGAAGTCAATAAAGAAGAAAGAAAAATTATAACGAATCTAAATATTCGTGCGAAAGACGTTTTTCCACAAAGCAAAAAAATCTATATCCAAATCTTTGATTTAGGTTATGATATGTATGATATGTCCTCCATTAATGAGAAAACACACACAATTGACACAAAAGAAAGTTTTGATTTAACAGATGCAAAATGGCTTTTTGAAATTAATGTGCCAGAAAAATTCTATGAAAGAAATACGGTTGAATTAAAATTAGACCAAGAAATTCCTGATTTCGAAATCGAAAAAGCAACTATTTCTGAAACTGGTTTAGTGCTAATTTTCAAATCCCAAGCCTACAGAGATTTGATTACAAATGGCAAAGATATGGTAGGAAAAGAATTTACCGACGCGATGAATGCGATGTTCCATGTTACAAATGGCGAAGGCAAAGTATATCAAGAAATCTCAGGTGGTACAAGAGACGAAAAAAGTTATAAAGCGACATTTGATGCTGGCATGAAAGATTGGGAGAAAAAGCTGTTTGTAAACTTTATGGTAGACGGAAAAACATATACAAGTGAATTGATTGCAAAATAAAAAATAGAGGGACATAATTGATTGTGTCCCTCTATTTTTATTCATAACTTTCAATATACAATGCTTTGGCAAGATAATCCGTAATTTCATTAATCGCATACCAGCCAGAACTTTTGCTGTCATTTTTTCCGCCATTTGGATTAGAAACATAAACTTGATTGCCATCTGTGGCGAGCAAAACCATATAATGCGATTTTTCCGTCCAACGATTCGAAGTTGGTTGATTCCACACACACACTAAAATGGGACGATTGGTTTGCAAATGCTCAATCATTGTTTTTTTGGATAAATGAACACTATCAAAATAAAAATCGGAATTTTTGATACCAAAAGTGGAAGATAATTCTTTTGAGATATTCTCTGCATTTAATACAGGAGAATATTTTTCCCTTAAGTTTTCGGGCGTAATTTCTTTTTGGTAACCGCTTAAAATCGTAGCAATGGCGGTAATACCGCAACCGTTTTCACGCATGGTCCCACCCCAGTAGAATTTCTCGCTCCACGAGGCAGAGCCGTTTTGCTTGAATTCTTTGTAGGTTTTTTGATGATTTTCTTCTGTCGTGAATGTGGTAAAATACCCATCTTGATTTTTGACTTCTTTTTGCCCAATTCCGGCATAGTGTTTATTTTGGTTCTCGTGAACCGTTTCATAGGAAGAGGGAGTGGCTAAAAAAGTTTCAGAAATAAAATCATAATGAAAATAGGCAAAGACAAGTAAAACTATTAACAACCATAACCTTAATTTTTTTGATTTTTTCTTCTTTTTTCTCATATTTTAATACTCCTTTCTTTTATTATAAAGTAAATTTTAAGCGAATTCTTTAAGAAAATCTGAATAAAATCTTAATTTTTTCTTACATTTCTAGTCAAAATAAAAAAATATGCTATAATAAAAAAGAAAGGAATGTAACATGAATATTTTAGTATTAGATGACGAAAAAGAAATCGCTGATTTGGTGGAATTATATTTGAAAAACGAAAATTACGATGTCTACAAATTTTATACGGCAAGCGAGGCTCTTCACTGCATTGATACCGTAAAACTCGACCTAGCCATTTTAGATGTCATGATCGCGCGGAAAAAATGGGTTTGAAATTTGTGAGTATATCCGAGAAAAGAATTTGAATTTTCCCATCATCATGCTAACTGCGAAAATCGAAGAAAAAGACAAAGTAACTGGCTTGCTAATCGGCGCAGACGATTATATAACCAAACCATTTTTGCCCATGGAATTGGTGGCTCGCGTCAAAGCCGCTTTACGAAGATATACCAAGTATAATGAAATGCTCAAAGAAGAAATTTATATTGACGGTTTAGAAATTCACGCAGAAACTCATGAATGTTTGTTGTACGAACAACCAATTGATTTGACACCTTTAGAATTTGAGATTTTGCTGTATTTAGCCAATCATCGTGGTTCTGTGGTCAGTTCAGAAGAATTATTTGAGAAGGTTTGGAAGGAAAAATATCTAGAAAATAATAATACTGTGATGGTGCATATTCGTCGAATTCGCGAAAAACTTCGGAGAAGATACCAAAAATCCGAAATTTATCAAAACGGTGTGGGGAGTGGGTTATAAAATTGAAAAATGAAACATTTGAAAAATTAAAAAATAGCATTGCCAGCAAATCCGTACTCAAAATTGTGCTGTATAGTTTGGGAACGATTTTGCTACTTTTTCTGTTGGTGGATGGAATTTATAATGATGATTTAGCCAATTCTTTATCACGCAATCATGCTAGCTTTTATTATTGGTGCGTGCGCAATAAAACAATCATCGTGGCGCTTACTTGTTTTGGAATTTTTGTTACAACGACATTTTTGGTGATTCGCAACTCGAGCAATCATATGGTAAAAATTATTGAAGCAATGGATTTGATTTTGAAAGAACCAGAAAAAGAAGTGAAACTTTCGAATGATTTGCTGATTTTGGAAAGTAGGCTCAATAACATTCGTGTCGATTTGGTTGCCAATCAAAACAAAGCCCGAGAGGCGACCCAAAAAAAGAACGATTTAATCATGTATATGGCACATGATTTGAAAACGCCGCTCACTTCTGTGATTGGCTATTTAAGTTTGCTATCAGAAGAAAAGCAAATTTCAAGACAGTTGCAAGAAAAATATACGAAAATTGCGCTCGATAAGGCAATCCGAGTCGAAGAATTAACCAATCAGTTTTTTGATATTACAAGATACAATTTGCAAGATATTTCCATTACAAAGCAAAAATTGGATTTGACGTTTTTGCTCGAACAATTGGTGGAAGAATCATATCCGATGCTACAGGAGAGAAATTTGAAATGTCATTTTGAAAAGACAAAAGCGATTGAATTTATGGGCGATGGGGATAAACTGGCAAGAGCGTTTGGGAATTTGCTGAAAAATGCGATTAGTTATAGTTATGCAAATACAGAAATTATCATAGAAGCAAAACAGGAAAATGACGAAATACAGATTGTTTTCAAAAATAAAGGAGATAAAATCCCAGAGTATAAGTTGGAAAAACTATTTGACAAATTTTATCGTTTGGACGAATCCCGAACTTCTAGCACAGGAGGAGCAGGTCTAGGATTGGCAATTACAAAGCAGATTGTGGAACTGCATGGAGGGGAAATTGAGGCAAAAAATGAAGATGAGTGGATTGAATTTAAAGTAAACTTAAAAACTTGACATTTTCGACAAAATATGCTATAATAATAGAAATAACAAAAGCCATTATTTTACGAAAGAAAAGGAGGGATTTTTATGAAACTGATGAAAAGAATTTTAATCGTAATAGCAGTGATTTTGCTTATTGTGGGCATTTGGATTTTGCGAAATGTGATGATTTTTAAGAAATTGGAAAGTAAGGTGAAACCTTATACAGAAGCTACAAATTATTACATAAAATTGTATATGCGCGATAGCAATCAAACTTACGAAACTTATCAAAAAGAAAATCGATATGTAAGCCAAATCAGGATGCTAGCGCCAAATGGTGTTAAAGAAAGAAAATACATGAATTTTGGCGACGGGGAGACGTTTAATACTTATATTGATACTGGCGAAAAAAAAGTGGCTACGCTAAATACAAGTGGTGTTTCGGTTCCATCTCCGATGTCAGTTGTCAACGTATTTGAAGGTATGCCGGCTTGGGAATATTTAAAAATGGCGACTTTTTCAACAATTGCAACAGAAGACTGGAATGGAAAAGATTGCTATAAAATCATGCTTCGCTATTCACCAAATCTTTTGTATGATGAAAATCCAGAATTATGGTATGGTTATTTTGAAAAAGAAACAGGCTTATTGTTAAAATTTGGAATGAATGAATATGAATATCAATTTAATGTAGTAACAGATAATGATTTAAAAGAGCCGAATATTGAAAATTATGAAGTGCAATAAGGTATATTATTGGAAAATAAGCATATCATATAAATACAACATCTTGACATTATATTTATAATGTGATAAAATAAAAAGAAAGAGGTGGTATTTATGGCTCAAACATTGGTTAATTTTAGAATAGACGAAGAAAATAAAAAAGAAATGGAACAAATTTGTAACGAGTTGGGAATAACAATGACAACTGCTTTTAATATCTTTGTAAAAAAGATGATACGTGAAAAAAGAATTCCTTTTGATGTATCCATTGACCCATTTTATTCTGAAAGTAATATAAAGTATTTGGAGAAAGTAACTTCTGATATTGATTCTGGAAAGGCAAAGTTGGAAGAACATGAATTAATTGAGGAGGAGTAAATGAGGCTATTATGGGAGGAAAGAGCATGGGAAGAATATTTGTATTGGCAATTACAAGATAAGAAAACATTGAAAAGATTAAATTGCCTATTAAAAGATATGCAAAGAGATTGTTTTAACGGAATTGGAAAACCAGAACCATTAAAAGAAAATTTAAAGGGATGGTGGAGTAGAAGAATTGATGACGTCAATAGAGTGGTATATAAACAGCAGGGAGAAGATATTATAATTGTATCTTGTAAAGGGCATTATGAGAAATAGAAAATGAAAGATTAAAAAACATCAGAGAAATCTGGTGTTTTTTTGGATAGATTCGCAAAATTCTTAGAATGTGGACACATTATGAATAACTTGTTTTCATAAAACTCTTGACATTTTTCTTCAATGCGTGTATCCTAAATTTAAGAAAGGAGCTTTTATGATTCAAGTAAACAATTTAACCAAAAAATTTACCAAATACAAAAATAAAAAGGAAAAAGAAGAATTTTATGCAGATAAGCATATTACATTTCAAGCAAATGATGGAGAAATCATTGGAATTTTAGGTCCTAACGGTGCTGGAAAAACTACGCTTTTGCGTATGATGGCAGGGATTTTAGAACCAACCGAAGGAACCATTGATTTTGATGGACTAACCTATCAAAATAATGAAATCGAAATCAAACAAAAGATAGCGTATTTATCAGGAAATACGAAGTTGTATGATACCCTTTCAACGTATGAGTTATTGAAAATGTGTAGTGATATTTATCATGTGCCAGCAGAAAAAGTGGAAGGCAGAATTCAGGAATTGGCTAAAATTTTGAATTTGGAGGCATTTTTGTATAACAAAATCGCTAATTTGTCAACTGGACAAACACAAAGAGTAAATATTGCAAGATGTTTGGTACATAACCCAAAATATTATATTTTGGACGAGGCAACTACTGGCTTGGATATTTTATCAAGTCAAATTATATTGGACTTTATGAAACAAGAAAGAGATCATGGAAAAACGATTTTGTATTCGACGCATTATATGGAAGAGGCAGAAAATATTTGCGATAAAGTCATTATGGTCAATAAAGGAAGCATTATTCATTCGGGAACGCCAGAACAAATTAAAAAAGATACCGAAACGACAAATTTAAGAGATGCCTTTTTTGCAATGATTGGAGGTGTTTCAGATGGAGAGTAATGTATGGAATATTTTGAAAAAGGAATTGAAAGAGTTATTTCGCGATAAAAAATCGCTGACGATGATGCTAATTATTCCAATTTTTATTCCGCTGATGGTACTCGGAATGTCAGCCTTGTTTGAAGCGCAAATGAACAAAGATGTAAGCGAATATAATAAAATTGGAATTGCGTATGAAATAACAGATGCAGAAAAAAATATTGCGCAAGAAATGAAATTGGAGTTCATTTATGGAACAGAAGAACAGTTGCAAGAAAAATATAAGCAAGAAGAAATTGATTTGTATATCACAAGACAAGAAAATCAATATACGATTCACACGAATGGCTCAGAAAATAGCAATTACGCCAAAAATTTTGTGGAAACATATTTGAACACTTATAAACAATATTTGCAAGAAGAATTTTTGCGAGACCATGAAATTAATCCAGAGGAAGTTTTTAATCAAATAATGGTGGAAGAAAAAGTAATGGAAGAAAAGGAAAATGATTTTTTTGCTAATTATGTAAAAAATTATGCGTTTTTATTCATTATGATGGCAATTACAGTTTCTGCAATGTATCCATCAACTGACACAACCGCAGGGGAGAAGGAAAGGGGCACACTGGAGACCTTATTAACGTTTCCGATTAAAAGTAAAGATATTATTGTAGGAAAATTTTTAAGTGTATCCATTTCATCAGTTATTACAGGAATGATTAGTTTTCTTTTGGCAATTGGTTCACTTATGATGGCGCAAAATATGTTTTCCATTTATGAAGAGGCAAATACAATGTACAGTGCGTCAAGTATTGTGGTGGGATTATTGATTATTATTGCATATTCGATATTTATTAGTGGATTGTGCATTTCCATTGCAAGTACCTCAAAAACATTTAAAGAAGCCCAAAGCGCTTTAACGCCGCTAACGTTTATCTCGTTTTTTCCGGGTATGATTGCATTTATGATAGACATTTCGGCAACACCGCTATTATCCATGATTCCGTTTTTGAATTATACGATTATCTTTACAGACATCACAAAAGGAAATTTGAGTTATCTAAATCTTGCATTGATGTTTGTAACAACGTGTTTATATATTAGTATTGTGCTTTATTGGATTATAAAACAATATAAATCTGAAAAAATTTTGTTCTCGAAATAGAGAATTGATGCGAAAAATTGCCGAAAGGCAATTTTTTTTGATAAAACACTTGACATTTTTATTTTGGCTGTATATACTGTATATATACGATTTCAAAAAAGGAGAATTTATGAATATTATCATTAGCAATTCAAGTGGCACGCCGATTTATGAGCAAATTAGGGAACAAATCAAAAATAAAATTGTGTCAAATGAATTAAAAACAGGTGAACTTCTGCCGTCGATTCGCGTGCTGGCAAAGGATTTGAGAATTAGTGTGATTACAACGAAAAACGCCTACGAAGAACTGGAAAAAGAAGGCTATGTTCAGACGATTCCAGGAAAAGGAACGTATGTTGCCAATAAAAATATTGAATTAATACGAGAAGAACAACTACAAAAAATTGAAAGTTTGATGGATACCGCGGTTTCGATTGCGAAAATCAGTCAAATTTCAAAAGAAGATTTACGAAATATGTTAGAAATTTTATATGGGGAGGAAAAATAAGATGGAAAATATCTTAGAAGTAAAAAATTTATCGAAAAAATATCAAGATTTTGAGCTTAAAAATATTAACATTGCATTGCCAAAAGGCATGATTATGGGAATCATCGGAGAAAATGGGGCAGGGAAAAGTACGACGATTAAGTCCATTTTGAATTTAATACAGGCTGACAAGGGAGAAATTAAAATATTTGGCTTAGATTATCAAAAAAACGAAACGAAAATCAAAGAAGATATTGGCGTAGTTTTGGACGATAGTTTTTTATCGGAATATTTGACCCCAAATGACATCAACAAAATGATGAAACAGATTTATAAAAATTGGGATGAAACGTTGTATTTTAAGTATATTGAGGATTTTCATTTGCCGAAAGATAAAATTTCGAAAGATTATTCGAGTGGTATGAAAATGAAATTGAAAATTGCAGTTGCACTTTCGCATCATCCAAAATTGCTGATTTTAGATGAGCCAACTTCGGGGCTTGATCCAGTTGCCAGAAATGAAATCCTCGATATTTTCCAAGACTTTATCCAAGACGAAAGCAAAGGAATTTTGGTATCGAGCCACATCACTTCTGATTTAGAGCATATTGCAGATTATATTACTTTTATCAATCATGGAGAAATTGTGCTTAGTAAAACAAGAGATGAATTGCTTGAAAATTATGGAATTGTGAAATGTTCTGCAGAAGAATTTCAGAAAATTGCTTCCAAAGATTATGTGAAATATAAGAAAAATCGCTATGAATACGATGTTTTGGTGGAAAACAAATTTGAGTTTAAGAAGAAATACGATATACCAATTATTGATAAACCAACGATTGAGGAAATAATGGTAATTTATATAAAGGGGGAAAAATAGAATGAACATCATAAAAGGATTGATTATAAAGGATTTGTTGCAATTAAAAAGTTATCGTAAATCATTAATTGCATTTATTGTGATATTTATTTTAGTATCGATGTCGCAGGAAAGCACCGTGGAAGTAGGAAATATGCTTGTTTTAATGATGACATTAGGATTGGGAATGTTCAGTATTGCGACTTTTAATTATGATGAAATGAGCAAAGCAGACCGCTATATTTTGACTTTGCCACTGACCAGAAAACAAGTTGTGCGTGCAAAATATGTGCTAGTGATTGGTTCAACCATTGTGGGAAGTTTGATGGGGATTATTTTAGGTGGCATCATTACCTTTGTTATGAGCAAAACGATACCGAATTTGCTTGATTTGGGACTGATGGCTTTAGGTGGAATTTTGGGCATTGGGCTTGTCGAATCCATTCAAATTCCTTGTATTTATAAATTTGGGGCGGAAAAAGGAAGAATTCAAACCTTTATGATGACGGCTGTTGTAGCGCTTTTGGCTGGGGGAATATTTTATATGGGCGAAAAGGGGAATTTGTCAATCGACAATGCGTTTGAAAGATTGAATCAATTTTTGCCAATAATATTGATGCTTGCAATTGTTGTGATTTATTTTGTTTCATATCAGATTTCTGTAAGAATTTTTAGTAAGAAAGAAATTTAAAAGTGTCAATAATTTTTGATTAGGACACCCTAAAAAGTGAAAATTATTTTAAGATT
>CAOJUE010000045.1 GCA_948443845.1 uncultured Eubacteriales bacterium
GGGCAAATTATAGTAATTTGACAACAACCAATGGTGCGACGGTTTATATGGATGCGCAGTGGAATGTAAATAATTATACTGTAACCATATCATGTAATAATACATCATATGGAACTGTGTCTAATGCTAGTGTATCAGTGCCATATGGAACGACATATAGCACGAGTGGAAGTACATTAAGTTTTTCAAATGGAACAAGCGTAACAGCAAGTGCAACAAGTGCGACAGGATATACGACAACATTTAGTAGCTGGTCACCAAGTAGTGGAACAATAACAGGAAATACAACGATAACAGCTAACTTTAGCAGAACAGCAAATACCTATACATTAACTATTGATCCAAACGGAGGAAGATTAGGACGTTGGAAAAGTGATATGTCAACTCAAATAAGAACAAAGAGTTTTACATATGGAACTGCCAAACAATTTGTGCTAGTAAATCATTATGATGATGCACATGATAAATTAGGAATGGAAGGAAATAGTATACCAACTAGAAGTGGATATGATTGGGGCGGTTGGAAAATAACAAGTGGTGGTGGAACAATTCAAACATGGATGAGTAGCAATGGAACCTATGAAACGTATGCATTTTTAGGAGATTATGCAGGAGATGTGACCGTGCAGGCGCAATGGAAAGATTCAGCAGCACCAACAGTAACAACTGCTAGTGCATCGCATTATTCAATTACATTTACAGCAACAGATAATGTAGGAGTAATAGCTTATGCAATAACAACAACCAATACATTGCCAGAGAATGGCTGGGTTACAATAACAGGTACAACAAGTTATACTACTACAGTAAAAGATAAGACTCCCAATACAATTTATTATATTTGGGCTAAAGATGCAGCTGGAAATGTGAGTGCTAGTAAGTTTGTTACGACGGCTAAATTAGAAATAACTAATATAACTTTTCCGGCGTGGATAAAAAATGGTACATCTTCAAGTGATTCACTATCATTCGAAAGTGGAGAACGAGCCTTTATTGTAAGTGAGAGTGATCGATCTTCAAGCAACACAATTATTAATAATAGTGATACAGGACTTACTCTATGTGGAACAGCTTTTTCATTATGCTCAAATGCAGGTAAGGAAATGCAAGGAAGAGTTTATGAAAATAGAAAGGCAGATACGAAATATTATACGGCTTGGTCAAGGGTAAGTGGCTGTAATGTATTGTCGTTTAAAGTTCAGTTGTGGAGTGGAAATGAAAAATTATATGTATCTTCATTGACAAAAAAATATGCGACTAAATATCAGGGTCTAGGGGATGTAGATTCTGTTACATTAGAAGCTGGAGATTATTTACTTATTAGAAAAGGGATGGAGTATACGAATAAAGCTTCAGAAATACAAGAAAAATTTGGTGGAACGGTAAAAGGATATTATACGACTAGTAGTACTGGATTGACGGTTTATCATATGCATTTGACTGAAACTAAAACGAATACGATAAAGCAAGCGGATAATCTTTGGGGAATGACTGCTATACTAAAATTAGAATTTTATTAAAGATAAGAATTTTTATAGTATAAGTTATAGGAATTTTAATAAAAAAGAGTCTCAAAAATACTAAAACAGGGTTTTGTGACTCTTTTTTGATATGGAAAGTTTGTCCAAAGGTTTGATAGTAAAAAATTTACAAAAAATTAAACGATGTTTTAAAATTGAAAATTTCTGCTATTTTCAGGCAATATCTTGTCGAAAAGAATGGTGTATAAACTACAAACAGCACTTATGGGCATTGTTCACCATTTGTGGATTATTAATAAAAAACTACAATCAGTATAAAATACTATGCAAGGAGGAGTTGCATATGTATGAAGTTGATTATAAAGCGATGGGAAAACGAATTCGTGAAAAAAGAATCGAATTGGGACTTACACAGGAAAAATTGGCAGAGAAAGTTGGTGTTGGAGAGTCGCATATAGGTGGGATTGAACGAGGAGAGAATATATGCAGTTTATTGGTTGCAGCTGCAATTTCAGAAGTGCTGGAGATAAATATGGATAGGTTAGTAAAAGGTGTGAATAGTGGAAATGTAAATCAGGCTTTTTCGGAAATATTAGGTGAAGTACCTGATAATAATAAAGATTTATATGTTAAAATATGTGAAGGAGTTGCAGAAAAATTAAAATAAATGATAGAAAATGCGGATTTTTGGAGAAGAATCTGTATTTTTTTAAGTTAAGGCATAATAAAAATTCTATTTTCTGACGAAAATAGTTGAACTTTAAAGTGACATATGATATACTATAAAAGTAAAAGTTTAAACATCCACGAAGGGAGAAAAATGGAACCAATTAGATTACAGAAATTTCTTGCAAACAGTGGAATTGCTTCAAGACGAAAATGTGAAGAACTGATTGTACAAGGAAAAATTTCTGTGAATGGAAAAATTATAACAGAATTAGGAACAAAGATAAATCCAGAAATGGACAAAATTGTATACGATGGTAAACAAATTGAGAACAAAACGGAACAATTTGTTTACATTTTGCTCAATAAACCAATCGGAGTAGTTACTACTGTGAAAGATCAATTTCAGCGTCAAACTGTATTGGATATTGTGAAAATTCCGCAAAGAGTGGTTCCAGTTGGACGTTTAGATATGTATACATCTGGTGCACTGATGCTTACAAATGATGGTCAATTTGTATACAAATTGACACATCCGAAGCATGAAATTACCAAAACTTACAATGCGACAGTTGTAGGAAAAGTCACTGAGGAAGATGTGGAAGTTTTGAAAAAAGGCGTAAAAATTGAGGATTATACGACAAAACCAGCTAGGGTGAGAATTTTGAAAATTGACCAAGAAAAAAATCTGTCAAGATTAGAAATTATCATTCATGAAGGCAGAAATAGGCAGGTTCGCAAGATGTGCGAAGCAATTGGCAAAAAAGTAATTGCTTTGCATCGTAGTAAGATTGGAGAAATATCGGTAAAAGATTTAAAAATTGGAACTTGGCGATATTTGAAAAAATCGGAAATTGAAAAATTTCAATAAAAATAGATAAATACAAATGAGGAGAAAAAATGGAATTACTAACGCAAAAATTCATTCCTGAAGGATGGAATGAAATGAAAGAAAATTTTGATTTAAGACAATTGCAAAATGCAAAAGAGCAAGGAACGATTATGCAAGGATTGGTGAAAGCGTGTGATGAAAATTGCAATTTGCAAATTCGTTTGGGAGAAAAATTGACTGGAATCATTCCGCAAACAGAAGTCGATAGCAGTAATCAAGATGATTTTGGGAGAACGAAACCAAATATTTGTAAAAATAAGGTAGGTCAATTTGTACAATTTAAAGTTAAAGAAATTGATAGTGAAAATCAAGTTGTATTATCGAGAAAAGAGGCAGAAAAAGAGGCTTTGGATTGGGCGAAAAATGAGTTGGAAATAGGAATGGTGGTAGGTGGAATTGTGAAAAATATTCGAAAATTTGGTGTTTTCGTAGATATTGGCGGTGGCGTGACAGGACTTTTACATATTGAGGATATTTCGGTTTCCCGAATAAAATCTCCAGAAGAACGTTTTTTTGTTGGACAAAAAATAAAAGTTATGATAAAATCAATTGATAGGGAAAATAATAGAATTGTATTATCTCACAAGGAACTTTTGGGGAATTGGGAGGATAATGTTCAGGATTTCCAAGAGAAAATGATTGTTGGTGGGATTGTAAAAGAAGCCGATCAATACAAAAATGGTCTTTTTATCGAGTTAAAACCGAATTTGGTGGGGCTCGCAGAATATAAAGATGGTTTTCGATATGGACAAAAAGTGAAGGTTTATATCAAAAAAATCATCAAAGATAAAAAGAAAATAAAATTATTAATAGTCTAAAGGAGGCGATTTTTAAGATGGTAGATGATGAAAACATTAAAACTACCGTTTCTCCGTTCGCGATTCGAGAAGGAGAAATCAAAAAATTTGATGGAAAAGATGGTTATGTTTCCATAAGTCAAATTATTCACAAAATTAATTTGGGGCATATTAGTGATATTCACTTTGAAATTCTTGATTTGGTTAATCAATTTGAATTTATGACCTCAAGACAGATTTACTTTTTGCTACTAAGCAAAGGAGTTGACATTAAATCACAAGATAAATTGAATGTTAAATTAGAGCAAATGGTAAAATCGAAAATTCTTACGAGATATTTCTTTACTTCAGAAGAAGGGAAAGGAATTTATAGAGTGTATTGTTTGGAAAAAATGGGAAAATATTTGCTAAATTCCAAAGAAGTGGAATGCAAATGGCAACCAACGGACAATACCAAACCCGTTGCGATGATGAAGAAAAGATTGGCTGGAAATCAGGTTATTATTGCGTATATGAGAAAGGCTAAAAATTTTGCGTCGTATAAAGTAAAACCACAAATTACAGCGAAGATGGCTGGAAAGGAAATTAAAACACACGCAGAAGTTAAAATTGCAAAAGCAAGTAAATCAATTAGTTTGCTTTTCGAAGTAGTGAGAAGAGAACTTCGGTTGGGAAGAAAAATTTGTTGAGAGAATGCGCTTATTTAAGGATTTTCTTGAGAACTTTGTTCAATTTGATTCTGGATATGAAATTATGCCACAGTTGATTTTGGTTTGCGAAGATGAAAAACACATGGTGGAGACGTTAAAGCAAATGGTTGCAAATAACTTAATGCCAGAAAAAATCAAGATTTATTTTACAACGGATTTAAAACAAAATTCATCAACATTGGATAAATCGTTTATTGAATTTGTGAAAGATAAAGAGACAGGTAAATTTAAGGCAAATAATGTTGAGATAAAGTTGTTGGGGTAAAAGAAAAATATCTCCTAAGAAAAATTCTTAGGAGATATTTTCTATTTTGCCATAAGTTTTTCTTTGATGTTATCAGACGTCGTAATTTGTAGCTTGTGATTGCCATTTTTGTCTTTTTCGTGCACAGTAACCATTAGACTGGTTTTGGAAAAGAAACTGTAATTTTCTGCAATCGGGAGTTCTGGCAATTGACGTAGAATGCGAGCAAGGTTGTCTGTAAAGTTATTTTCTAGATTTCCGATTTCATGGTATTCAAAAGAAAAATCGATAAAATGCATTTTTTCTATGAGTTCCCATAAAAATGCCTCTAGTTTTTCGGCAAATTGTTGTCTGACTTCCTTTGGTGCAGGCTTGTAGTCAAGTTCAACGGATTCCATATATATCTGATTGTTTTTTAAATAAAATCGAATGTTTTTCGTTGACCGAATCACGAGTAATTCGGAAAATGCTTTTGTAATTTCTTTTGTTCCAATTGTGTTAGGATTCATAAAAATACCTCCTTGAAATGTTTGAAGAAAAATTATGTTTCTTCAAGTGTTGATAGGGAACAATAAAAATTATTGATAAGTGTAGTATAGCATAGTTTTGGGAAAAAGTCAACATAAAATTATTTTTTTCTAAATTTATCATTCTCAAAACTTTTCTCCACCAAAATACTTCCATCATAAATACTAGATTCGCCATTTTCCAAAAGAATTGGTGAGGAGAAATGATAGAAATAATCGATGTTATCATTACTTTCTATATGAATATCAAAACTGATATTGGCTTCCAAATGAGTTAAAGCAATGTTTGCCATGTTTAGCAATCTTCCATCAAAGAAAACAGGTTCG
This sequence comes from uncultured Eubacteriales bacterium, assembly GCA_948443845.1. GTDB lineage: Bacteria > Bacillota > Clostridia > TANB77 > CAG-508 > Scatovivens. The sequence continues at coordinate 5,645 of CAOJUE010000045.1, forward strand.
TTGGAAGTTACGATATAGTTTTCTTTGACTGCTTGATTGACATATTTTAAAGTAATCGGATTCGAGCAATCGGTGAAGAAAACGGGAGTATTGGATTGAATTTCATTATTTTTATTTTCGTCATTCAAAACGGTGAATTCGGTGGTATTGTCAAGTTTATAATTTTCATGAAAAGTGGCAGTTCCAAAATTCAAGGAATCCAAGTAATAAAGGGAAGGATTACCAAGTGTTGGAGAAGAAATTTGAATGTTTTCTAACAACAATGTTTTAAGCGTATTTGCAGAGGTTAAGTTTTTGCCAGAATGTTCTAAATAAATGGCGATATCGGTATATTGTAAAATATTCAAAATCCAGTTGCTTTTTTGGAAAGTAGTGTTTTGATTTTCGCCATAAGCACTGCTGTACATAATGATTTTAGAAACAGAAAATGGGCTATTTTGCAGACTTTCACTAAATTTGATGCTTTCTTGCTCTAAAGAATGTTTGTTCCAAAATCTGGTAAATAAGTGATATAATAAAAATATCAACAAAAAGAATAATGAAATCATTAACAAGTTTTTCAATAAATTTTTCATAAGTACACCTCATTTTTATTGTAATATATTTTTGAGAATTAGTAAAGTGCTAAAATTTTTATTTAATAGAAATCTTGATTATTTTGTGCAAATATAATATAATAAATCAAATAAGATTTTAGGAGGGATTTATGTCAGTAGTTGAACAAGTGAAAATTGTAACAAAAGAACAATTAAAAAACGATATTTTTAAATTTGTGATTGCGTCCGAAAAAATGGCAAGCATTGCTTTGCCGGGGCAATTTTTGGAGATTCGAGTTAATGACGATATCGAGCCTTTTTTAAGAAGACCGATTAGTATTTACAAAATTGACAAAGCAAAAAATCAGTTGGAGTTTATTTTTCAAGTAAAAGGAAAAGGAACGGAAATTTTGTCAGGCAAACAGGTTGGCGATAAAATTAGCATTATGGGACCTTTGGGGAAAGGGACGTTTGCATTTCAAAATTGCAAAAAAATTAGCATCATAGGTGGTGGGATTGGTGTTTTTCCTTTGTATGAATTGGCAAGACAAGCCTCACAAAATGCTGAAGTAACAACGTATTTAGGATTTAGAAACAAAGATTTTGTTGTCCTAGAAGAAGAATTTTCAAAAGTTTCCAACAAACTTGTTATCACAACTGACGATGGAACTTATGGCGAAAATGGATTTGCGATGAATTATTTAAAAGCAGACTGCGAAAACGAAAAGCCAGATTGCATTTTTGCTTGTGGTCCACTTCCTATGTTAAAAGCGATAAGAGATTTTGCTATCCAGAATAATATTCCAGCACAGGTTTCTTTAGAAGAGAGAATGGGCTGTGGAATTGGAATTTGTTTAGGTTGTGCTGTAAAGGATAAAAAGGCAGAAGGGTACAAGCATGTATGCAAAGACGGACCTGTATTTAACGTAAATGATGTAGAATTTTAAAATAGATGGGAGAAAAATTATGAAAACAGAAATAAATTTTGCAGGAATTAAAATGAAAAATCCTGTAACAGTTGCGTCTGGAACGTTTGGATATGGACGCGAAATGGCGGAATATATTGACTTGAGCAAATTGGGTGCGATTATTACGAAAGGGACGTTTTTGAAGCCACGTGCAGGCAATAAATCTCCACGTGTGTGCGAAACAGCAAGTGGAATGATGAATGCCATTGGGCTAGAAAATCCAGGAATTGAGCATTTTGCTGAAACGGATTTGCCTTGGTTAAAACAATTTCATACGCCGATTATTTTGAATGTTGGAGCAAGTACTTTAGAAGAATATGTGGAAGTTTGTCGATTTGCGAATAAATTGGATATTGATGGTGTGGAATTAAACCTATCTTGTCCGAATGTGCATGCGGGTTGTATGGCTTTCGGAACAACGTATGAAGGAGTAAAAGGAGTAACAAGCGCAGTTCGAAAGGTTTTGGATAAACCATTAATCGTAAAATTAACGCCAAATGTTACAGATATTACAATGCCAGCAAAAGGGGCAGAAGATGCTGGTGCAGATGCAGTTTCTGCGATTAATACGCTATTGGCAATGAAAATTGATGTCAAAACGCGCAAACCAATTTTGGCAAATAATACAGGTGGACTTTCTGGACCGGCGATTAAGCCAGTTGGTGTGAGAATGGTTTATCAAATTGCACAAAAAGTAAAAATTCCTGTAATGGGACTTCGGTGGAATTGTAACTGGTGAAGATGCTGTGGAATATATGCTTGCAGGGGCAAGATGTGTTTCGATTGGTTGTGGCAATTTTATTGACCCTGAAACGACTTTGAAAGTGGTGCAGGGAATTGAGGAATACATGAAAAATACTGGCACCCAAGATGTGAATGATTTGGTTGGGACAGTGACGATGAACTAGAAAGGAGTCTTTGAGATGGTTCATAATGATCAGTATAAATTTGTGGCGGTGATTAATGAGAAAATCGAAATGGGAAAAGCATTGAATGCAATTGCTCATATGAGTTTGGGACTTGCTAATATTGCGGATGATGAGACGAAAGAGAAAATGTCTTTTATTGATTTCCCGGATAAAGATGACGAGGTACATAAAAGTATATCTGGTTTGTCTTTGATTGTACTAAAAGGGAGAAATGGGGAAATAAAAAAAGTAAGAAACCAGCTTGCAGAAGAAAATATTTTGTTTGTGGATTTTATTGAAACGATGACAGGAGATACGTATGCAGAACAATTGGTAAAAACGAAGGAATTGGGGACAGAAGAACATCAGTATTTTGGAGTTTTGGCGTTTGGAGAGATAGAGAAGATTAATCCAATTACGAGGAAACTTTCGTTGTGGAGATAGATTAGTATAGAAAAATAACAAAAAACGGGTTCGGTACAGTACACCATGAACTCGTTTTTTTGCAGTTAAATTTTCTATTAATTAATGTTCTTTTTTCCATTTTCCAATCACAAGCGTAAATGCAATCGGAAATAAACCAATCATGAGCCCAGTACGAAAAATGATAAGACTGGCTTCATAAAGGGAAATCGAGATATAGTATGTATGGTAAAAAGAAAATAAAAGAACTCCTAATAAACAAGTAATCATGGAAATCATAAAACATTGGTTAATCATTTTAACCGCTTTTGGTTCAAAATAAGCAGAACATTTTTCAATCAACTTTTGCATAAAAAGCCTCCTTAAAATAAAATAACGATTTACTTAAATTAATCTTAGCATGTTCAGAAAGCAATTGCAAATGTAATTATTGGAAAAATAATATTGACAAAGTTTATTTTTTTGTGTTACAATATGTACGTTACCCAATAGTTTGCTAATATTTAGAATGAATATTAGCAGTCTCCAAAAAAGAAAGGAACGTGAGGATTATGGCATCAACGATACCTAAAACAAAACCAATACCATGCGATGTTAAGGAGGTAACAGATGTTTTGGCTGGTGTAAAAAATCCGTCGGAAGATGATTGTGTTTGTCCTGGTTTTATGTGTGGAAGAGATGTCAGGCGGAAAGCACTTCCCGAGGAATTACCAGAAGACATAAATGGAGAGCCATCAGAGAGTGCAAGTTTTGGAAACTTGAGGAAGATACAATTTTAACACATGAATTTTTTTGCAAGAGAAAAAATCTCTGCTGTTATAGCAGAGATTTTTCAATGTGTAAACTAGAAAAATACGCTGAAATACTTTATTATCAAGAGAGAGCACATTTTTGAGAAAATGTCAACTTGACAATTTACATAAAATATGATATAATATTATACCTAAAAACTAGAATTGAAGAAAGGAAAACCAGAAAAAAATTACACCAAAAGAATCCCGCCATTCACATTCAAATTTTCCCCATTAATATAATCCGCTTTTTCACTCAACAAGAAGAAAACAGCATTTACCGTATCCTCAATTTCACCCAATCTTTTGCTTGGATTTTCCATGGCAGTTTGCTCGATTTCTTCTGTAGTATAACTTTTTTTCGCAAATGGAGTTAAAGTCATAGAAGGACTTACAGCATTTACCTTAATATTATATTTCGGCGTTAATTCCAAGGCACAACACTTCGTAAGCATAATGGTGGCTGCTTCACTTGTGCAATAAGCAACCGAATCTTGCATTGGTTTAGAACCTAATCTTGAAGCAATATTGACAATTCTTGGCATATCCGATTTTTTCAACAAAGGAATGGCATATTTAATACATAGCCATCTCGCAACAAGATTAATATCTAATTCTTTACGATATTCTTCAGCACTCAAATCTTCGATTGAAAATACTCTATCATAACCTGCATTATTTACCAATCCATCTAACTTGCCGAAGGATTTTTCTATTTTTTCATACATATCAATTACCGATTTTTCATCAGATACATCAGTTTTGATAAATAAGGCACTATCGGCATAATTTTTGAATAAATTTTTTGTTTCAGTTGCCTTCTCCTCATTGTGAGCATAATTAACAACCACTTTTGCACCAGCTTCAAGCAATGCTTTTGCAATTCCTTGGCCGATGCCAGAAGTTGAACCAGTTATTAAAAAGATTTTATCCTTAAAATTCATGAATTTCTCCTTAAAAAATAATCGCCTAACTGACGATTATTTTACGGTATTTAATTTTTTAGCCAAAGCAGATTTTTTTCTAGATGCTGTATTATCCTTGATAACGCCTTTTGAGCAGGCTTGGTCAACTTTTTGTACAGCGACTTTAAAATTTTCTGCTGCTTTTGATTGCTCTCCACTTTCAACTGCTTCTTCAAATGCTCGAATGGCTGTTTTATAAGCGGATCTTATTTTTTTATTTCTAAGTGTTTTGGTATCAATTACTTTTGTTCTTTTGATAGCAGACTTAATATTTGGCATTTTTGCACCTCCCTTGAATAGAAAATAATAATTTACTTTGTCTATTTTAACATGGAAATTTATAAAATGCAAGTTTTTTCGAAAAAAAGTTTGAAAAATTTTAGTTTGATTGACACGATCACTTAACTATGCTACAATTTATCTACAAAATCTTAAAAAAGGAGAAAGAAAATGGCAAATGAAATGGCTCAATCCCTTTTCTATTTAAGTGAAGAAAGTATCTATCCAATGTTAGAAATATTTGAGAACAATCAGACAGTTGAAAAATCATTTATTTATTGTTTTATGAAAGCGTTTTATATTCATACAGTAAAATTATATTTTTTTCATAATAAATGTAATGCAAATTTTGATGAAATATATCTTTCCTATAAAGAAGAATTAAAAAATTACTATCAAATTAACAATCCCACCATAGAAAATGAACTACTAGACCAAATTTTAAATTTTTTTGACAATTCTTTTATGCTAATTGATTCATTAGAATTTTATTCAATAGAAGATAACTACGAATTTAGACATTATACCATTCGCGTTTTAGAACTACTAAGGATTATATTAGAAAACAATTCCAAAACCATGATAAAAGAAACCGTATTCGATAAACAGATATGTACCATTATAAGTCAGAAAGATGAGATATTTAATTTTTTAATACAAGAAAAAAATTAAAAAAGATGTTGACAAAGAAAAGAAAAAGTGCTAAAATAAAAAATACCGACGAAGAAAAAGGTTGGTAAAAAAGAGAGAAAAA
>CAOJUE010000046.1 GCA_948443845.1 uncultured Eubacteriales bacterium
GTTTGTTTATAATACTTTCGGTTCTTTGCTTTTAATTGATTCACGGATTCAGGTAGTATAGCATAATTTACATAATTTGTCAAGTTGGAGCGCCCCCAAAAGTTAGACAAAAAGTTTAAGAATTAGGTGATGCATTTTTAATGCACTGAGAATTGAAAATCTGACCTATTCTTGACTTATTTTGTATCGAATGATATATTCTGAATATAATTAATCTAGGAGGTTTTTATGTTTGATGAAATAATTGAAAATCAGAAAAAAGATATGATTGATTCGGTGTGTCAATTAATTGGATTTCAAAGTGTGTCTGTTGAAACAGGAAATCCAGAAATTCCTTTTGGCGAAGAATGCAAAAGCGCATTGGAATATACTTTAAATTTGGCTGAAAAATTGGGATTTCGTACAAAAAATTTGGACGGATACTGTGGCTACATTGAGTTTGGTGAAGGTAAAGAAATGGTAGGAATAATTGGGCATTTGGACGTTGTTCCTGCTCAAGTAGCGGACGGTTGGACAACGCCTCCTTTTGAAGCCACCATTCGTGAAAATAAAATTTATGGTCGTGGCGCTATTGATGACAAAGGTCCTGTCATTGCAAGCCTTTACGCCATGAAAGCCCTTTTGGATTCTGGAATACACTTCAATAAACGTGTTCGTTTGATTTTAGGCTTGAATGAAGAAAAATCTTGGAAATGTATCCAGCACTATAAAGAAATTGGCGAAGAAACGCCAACGATTGGTTTTAGCCCTGACGCAGACTTTCCTTGTATTTATGCGGAAAAGGGAATTTTGTCTATCCGTTTACGTCATCCGTTTGCCATAAAAAACGAGGAAATTTTAAACATCGATTGCAAGAATAATGCACTAAATGTCGTGCCGAAATATTGTTCAATCACATTAAAAAATAACCAATCTGGTGCTATTTCAGAACTAGAATTCCGTGGAACTTCTGCCCACGCTGCTCATCCAGATTTGGGCGATAATGCCATTACCAAACTAGTCAAAGATTTGAATTCAAAATTAGACAGAAATTGTACAGAAAATGAATTTACTTTTCTGTCTCAATTATACGAATTGGGATTATTTGATATAACTACTCCAAAATTTTTGTCCAATGCACCAATCCAAGACGAATCTGGCGTCTTGACTTCTAATGTTGGATTTTTGGGCTTTGAAAATCATATTTTAGAAATCGGCTTAAATTTGCGTGTTCCTGTCAACACTTCACTTGCCGAAATCAAAGAAAAATATTGCAAACTTATTGATATTTTCCCGGATTTGGAAGTAGAATTTATCGCTGAACAAGCACCTTTATATGTTCCAAAAGATAGCCAATTGGTCAAAACTTTAACCAATATTTTTCACCAAAAAACGGGACTAAATAGCAATGCTATCGCGATTGGCGGAGGCACATACGCTCGTGCTTTTCCTAATTGTGTTGCCTTTGGAGCCAACATGCCTGGACAAAAAGATATGTGTCATCAAGTCGATGAATTTATTGATTTGGACACTTTGCTTTTGAGTACAAAAATTTATGCAGAAGCGATTTATGCGCTTTGCAATACTGATCAATAACTTTTCTTAAAAAGAAGACATATGGCAAATTTTTTTCCATATGTCTTTTTATCATTTTGTTATGTCATTCCAGATTTCTTCATTTTTCTTATGCTTAATATAATCATATTCATTTCCCTTCATATTGGGATTGAACATGCAAATCGCCTTGTATTTGCAGTAATCACAGCCAGTTCTCGTTTGATGAGAATATGGCTTAATAGCAATATTTCCTTTCAAAATTTCGCTCGAAATTTCTTTTATTTTGTTTTGGACGCTTTTTTGCAAAATTTCAAATTCTTCTTTGCTCGCCACATTCGATTTTTTACTTAAACTTCCATCTTTGACCAAACCTGCTGGCACAACATCAGAATCCCCTTGTTCTAACTGATTGTCCATCATTTTGACAACCGTTACATCTGCCAAAATTAAGCCTTGCATTTTGAAATTTTTACGAATTTTTTGCTGAATCTCTTGCTCTGATAAATTCTTTTTTTCCTGTACAATATGGTCTACCAAGCCCAAATACAAAATTCCGGCAGGTTCGAAATTATCTTGCTTTGTAATAGCATCCAAATAGGTAATTAATTGAATTTGCAAGCCACTGACAACTTCGTTTAAATCCACTTTTTTGACAGATGATTTGTAATCAATAATTCGGACATATTCTTTGTCATTTAATTTTCCGATATCAATTCGGTCGATTTTGCCTACAATTTCAATATTTTCGCCAGAATCAAATTGTAATTTGATTGGCTCATAGTCACCCTTATCTCCGAAATTCTACTTCGTGTCCAATTGGCTTGAAATCGCTGTATTTTAGAGAATAGATGATGTAGTTCATGGATTCTAAAACAACTTTTTTGAGCCTTTTGGTCATCATTCGGAATTTGGCGGAACTGGTAAATAGGTAATATCTTGAGGTTTGCAAAATTTCGTCAACAATTTGGCTTACGATTTCTTTCGTTTGTTCTTCGGAAAGTACCTTTAAATCTAGGTTCTTATCTTCAAGATATTGAAAAAATAAGTCAATGACTTCGTGCATAAAAGAACCCGTATCGATGTTTGTCATTTGGAAATCGCTGTTTTCCTTAAGTTTTAGCCCATAAGTCATATGAAATGAAAAAGGACATTTGCGGTAGTTCTCCAAACGCGAAATGGTTGTTTTTAGATTATTTCCATACATTTTTTTGATATTTTGAATGCTGATTTTTTCCGCTTTATTTGTATAATTCATACCAGAAATGGCGTGCGCAAATTCTTTTTTCTTTTTGTGATAAAAATAAATGAGAAGTTTTCGCCATTTTTCGTCCATTTCGTTTCCTTCCAAATATTGCTGATATACCTGCAAAGCCTCTTCAAAAGTGGCTTTTTCGTTGGTTATCGCATATTGTTTGAAAACAACATCACTTTTTTCGATCATCTTTGGAAAAATGCGTTTTAGTTTTTTGAGCATAATCGATGGGCGAATTGATTTTCCGTCTTTGTCAGACGAGCAATAGCTTAAAAATAGTTTTTCTTCTGGAATGGTAAGGGTTCGATACATATTGAATTGGTCTTCGTAAATCGCATCGAGCGTGGTTTTGGCAAGTTCAATGCCGTTTTGTTCGAGCAAATTTCTGTCTTTGTCATTAAGATAGCCTTCTTCTTTTTTGGATTTCGGAAAAATTCCGTCGTTCATGCCTAGCACAAATAAGACTTTTATCTTGCTGTTTCTCGTTCGGTCTAAATCACCTAACAAAACTTGGTCTTGTGTGGCTGGAATTTTGCCTAATTCGGATGCTTGAATTCCGCGCTGTTAGTAATTCTTTGTATTTTTCAAACGTGATTTTTTCTTCGCCAAATAATTCTACCATCTGATTTAAAATATCAACTAAAATTTTATAACTTGTCTGATATTCATTTGCAATTTCAAGATTTTGGCAATTCCTTACTTTTTGATCTAAATTTTCGATGATTTTATTTTGAAGCAAAAATTGATAAATGTTTTGCGTCAATTCGAACACACTTTTGTTTTCCATAAAACTTTTCTTGAAATTCATCAGTGGCTCTACAATTTCCTTACGCATATTTTCTAGTTTTTCCTGAATTTCATTTAGTGGCTCATAAGTAAATTCTCGATGCCATTTGCTATTTCGAATGCCCCATTTTTTGCAATAATTTTCTAGTAAACAAATATCGTAATATTCAAAATCCAACAATCCAATTTTCAAATAATTGAAAACCGCATCATAGGACCAGTTTTTTTCAAAAATATCTAATAAACTAAGGATATATTTAATTAAAATATTTTGCTTGATATCTTTTTTCTCGTCAATAAAAATCGGAATTTCGTACTTTTCAAAAATCGCTTTGGCATCTTCTGCATAAGTATCCATATCATTGGCAATCATCGCAATTTCACGATATTTGTATCCACTTTTTTTGACCAAATTGTGGATATTCTTCGCTACATTTTCAATTTCCGAATAGGGATTATTCGCCAAAAATAACTGGATATTTTCTGTGTTTTTTTCCTGCCTTTTGGTTTCTTGGTACAAATTTTTCTCTAATTCCAGTAATTCTGGATTTTTAAAACGATGTGGCTTATTACAATACAGTAAATTGATTTGACAATTTTGCTTTTCTGCAATTTCTAGTAATTTTTTGGCATATTTTCGATTAAAATAAAAAATGTCTTTTTCTTTTTTGGCATCACTTTCGATTTTGTCTAAGGTAACTGTTACAGAGATTTCTTCGCACTTTTTTAGTAATTCTTCGAAAACGATAAATTCCTGTGGCGTAAACCCGAAAAAATCATCTATGTAAATGCTTGTATTTTCGAACATTTGAGAGGTCTGAATCTGCTTTCCTAAGCGCGTTAATTCGTCGTTTTCGTCCATAAGAGAACCCACTAGGCGCTCTTCATATTTTTCGTACAATAATAAAATGTCTTTTATTTTTAGAGAAACATATTCATCTTGCAAATCTAGTTTTTTCAGGTCTTCTACAGAAATATTATGTTTTTTGAATTCCGTAAATAAGGTTGACACCATATCAATATTTTTTTCCGATTTGCCTAAAAAATTGAGATTTTTCTTGTTTTTGCTAAGCAAATCGTAAATTAGCATTGCTTTTCCAACTTTTGATAAAGCTTTTGACTCCTGTCCCACTTCATTGGAAATTCGATATGCCATTCTACTTAAAGTCAAAACTTCTACATTTAATAAGGCTTTGCGCCCTGTAATTTCAAAAAATTTTTTCTCGCTCGTTAAGTTACTTTGTTCTGGAACAATGATAAAAATATTTTTGAATTGGTCAATTTTTTGGTCAATATCGCGATAAATCCATTCACTTTTTCCTGTGCCACTTCTGCCATAAATCAAATTTAATTTCGTTTGTTTTTCCACTTTTTTCTCCATTTTTTTAATAATTCGTTGGGCTCAAAATTGGATATTTAAAATTCGAATTTCCTACAATATTGCCGTCTTCCCTATGATTTGTAAAAAATTCGTCCGAGCCTTTTAAATAATATTTGTAATTCACACTTTTACTAACATAGCCATTTCCAACAATCACAGGGTCATCCCAAGTGACGTCAATGGCATACCATTGCCCATTCATTTGAACATAATTCCAAGCATGATTTTCCGCTTCTCCACTACTATTGACTGCAATTCCGCACGCAATTAAACAAGGAATTCCTAAATCGTCCATCAAATATTTGAAACTTCGCGCATAGCCTTCACAAACTGTATATTTATTAATTAAAGCACCATAAATGTTGTAAATATTCTCTGCTGAAAGACTGCTATCATAATCCAGTTGGTCAACCAAATAATCATGTACACCTTTGATTTGATTTTCTGTGTTTCCACTTAAAGCCACCTTGATTTTCTGTTTTTCATTTTCTACCATTCGAATGGCTTGCTCCACTTGCGTTTCATCTGCAAAACTAGGATTTAAGTAACTTTGCCCTTGACTACTTCCGATTTCTACCTCATAGGTGGTTGCCCATAATTTGGTTTTGATTTTGGTTAATAAATAAATTTTGGAAACGTCTAAATAAAACAAATCTGGTTTGTCAAAATTAAGCGCATTGATGGCTAGTTGGAACGACTGATTTAAAATTTCTTCCCCATTTTCTTGGTGCAACAAATCATCAAATGTTTTGCCAAATTGGACGTTGTAAGTTCCAGATTTCATGTTATCCAAGTTTTTCTCTAGTTCTTGATACATAATTTTGGCATAGTCATCTAACTGCGTATAATACAAAAACTCTGATTTGGTTGAATTTTTGTTTGTGTTGGTTGCAGAAGGCTGATATCCTGTAATTTGTGACATGTCAAAATTGGTAGTTTTAGAAGGCTTGCTTGTATTTTCGATTTCAATTCTTACATGTTTATCAAGACTCTCAATTAGATTTTCGCTAAAATCTTCTATTTCTTCGACTTTGGTTTCATTGGTGTGCTGTGATAGCCATTCAGAAACGCTATATTCTTTTGGTACTTCGATTAAATTTAAAATATCTAAACAAGCATATATGGTAAATACAAAAATGATGAATATTAATAAATAGGCAATTAGGTGGAAAAAACCATTTTGATTTTTTAATTTCATATTTTCTCCCTTCGGTGGGCGTGTCACGACTACGCCTCCTATGTTTTATGATGTTTCACGTTTCCAATAGAATAAATATTGTTGGGCAATTCCTGCTAGATTCAAAAATTTCTGGGTTGCTAAGCTTTCTAACATTTTTTTGCTCACTTTTTCTTCGTTTTCTTGATGAATATAGAGTTCGTTCATGACTCGTCTTACCCAAACATCAATGGGAAAAACGTCAAATCGTTTGAGCGAAAAAAGCATGATGCAATCAGCAACTTTGGGTCCTACGCCATCTAGTTTTAGTAATTCTTCTCGAATTTTTCCGTGAATTTTCTATTTTTTGAATTTTAGTTAAGTCTATCTCTTTGGATAACACTTTCTGAGTTGTATCAAAAACTCGTTTATCTCGAAAGCCTAAGCCACAGGCTCGCAAATCTGCTATGCTTGCTTTTGACAATTCTTCGGGCGTTGGAAATGTGTAATATTCTTGCTCATTCCATTCGATTTTTTGCCCATATTGTTTCGAAATTTTTTCAATGATTTTCTTAATTCTTGGGATGTTGTTATTGGCAGAAATAATAAATGAAATGATACATTCCCATAAATCTTGATGTAAAATTCGGATGCCTTCACCAAATGTGGTGCTGATTCGCATAAAATCATCGATTCTAGCTAGTTTTTCTTTCATTTGGTCATAATTATTGTTAAAATCGAAATAGTCGGTTACAAAATCTTGCAAATCCATTTCACATTTTCCTTGAAAAATAATGGTTTCCCCTTGCTGACTTACCTTTAAAACTCCGTTTTTGACAACCCCCAAATAACTTCCATCTTCTTGTTTGTTCCAACGAAAGCATTGTCCGCATTCAAAAATATGCTTTAATTGAAACGATTCTTGTTTCTTTATAATATATTCTTGTTCTTTCATTTTACGACTCCATTTTTTGTTATTATAACATAAATTCAGCTCATTTAGCAAGGCAATTGCAAAAGATTTTGTCGACAAACTGATTTTACCAAAAAAGTATTGACAATTTTCCTTGCCAATACTTCCTCTCATTTCCATTCACAAATTTTATCGATACAATTTTTTCAAAATCCCAATTTCCTTTTCATAACCAACCAACTCATTTGGCGTTTCTAGGAAAAACGGTAAATCTCTTAATTGAGGATGATTGATGATTTTCTCAAAAGTCTCCATTCCAAGCGTTCCTTCCCCAATTTTTTGATGTCTGTCTTTATGCGCCCCTAACGGGTTCATGCTGTCATTTAAGTGAATCGCTTTTAATCGCTCTAAACCAATGATTTTGTCAAATTCTTCCAAAACACCCTCTAAATTGTTTACAATATCATAGCCAGCATCCGAAATATGGCAAGTATCAAAACATACGCCTAATTTATCTTGGCATTTTACGCCCTCCATAATTTGCCTGATTTCTTCAAATTGACTGCCAATTTCACTCCCTTTTCCTGCCATGGTTTCTAGTAGAACAGTTGTAGATTGTTCTGCTGTCAGAACCATATTAAGTGCGTCGATAATGTACTTAATTCCAGTTTCAATTCCTTGCCCTACATGACTCCCTGGATGGAAGTTGTATAATTGATTGGGCGTATATTCCATTCTGCTCAAATCATCTTTCATCGTGTTAATGGCAAATTCTCGAACATCTGGCTTATCAGAACAGCAATTTAAAGTGTATGGCGCATGCGCCAAAATCACATCAATCCCGTATTCTTGTGCTAATTTTTGAAATTCTGCAATATCGTTTTCATCAATCGCCTTGGCACTTCCGCCACGAGGATTTCTAGTAAAAAATTGAAATGTGTTTGCACCAATTTGGTGGGCTTCTTCTGCCATATTTTTGTAGCCTTTGCTGCTTGACAAATGACAACCTATTTTAAACATCAAAATTCACCTCATCTAATTCATCATCAATGTATGTGCTAAGTTGCTCTAATTCAATATTAGCAGCCTCTTCGCCATATAAATCCAAAATGGTTTGCAAATCGTTGGAAAATTCCTTTAGCATAACCATTTTAATGCTGACATCTCTTGCACTGTAATAATTATCAATGACTTTTTTTAGTTTAATAATAAACCCAACTTCTGGTTTCATGGTTTCTTGATTTTTCTTCGCACGATCCACCAACATTTCCTTGATTAAAACGATATCCTCATTGCTAGCACACATAATTCTTTGGAACATTTTGTAAGGGTCATAATAGTTCAAAATGGCTTTGTCCATACATTCTGCATCAAAACGATCGTAAAATGTTTCCATTTTCATTGGAATGCATTTGAAAATGTCGTCTGCTTTTTCTTCATACATTTTTTGTTCCAGATTTCGATTTAGTTTGTGGAAATACTGCAAAATCTCGTCCATATCTTCCCCGACATCAATTCCGATCCTGGTTAATTCTTCATCTAAATTATCACAATATTCTGATGTTTCTGAAACTTTATCCATTCCTTCAATAAATAATTGTTTCACAGTTGGCATATCATAGTCAATTAATTTACGTCTACTAAAATAACTAAAATACGCAAACAACTTGACAATTTCGATTAATTTCAAATTTCCTTCTTTAATATCTTTGATGATTTCTTCAATCACATTTGGAAATTGGTCATCTGAAATTTTCCAATACTCTTCTGTAAGAAGTCTTTTGTAGCCTGGCAATTTTTCCGTATCAATGGTTTTGATGATATTTTCCATATCATCTTTGAATAGTTTCATGTCGAAAATTCTGGTTCGCACATACACTTCAATAAATTTGAAGAAACGATAATCCGATTTGAAATTGAAGTAGTAATTGTTATCGAATTCTTTGATATAATATTGTCTATTATCCATCAAAACCCTAGAAGAAACAAGGATTGCCTTATATTCTTCATTGCTAGTAATATTCACAAATTTGTCCTTCGTGATTTTTCCTGATTTGATTTCAAAAGAAACTGCAATGGTAAAAATCAGCATAGTTTGCAAAACGCGCAAATTCGTATTGGGAAAAGCTTTGTTGACATTTTCGAATACTTTTTTGAAGTCGTTTAGCGCGTGTTTTAAAATTCTTAAATTTCGTGTGCCTGATTTCATGAACGTGTTGGTTATCAGGTTCGTGTGCTGACGTAGGAAGGTAATCAAATCTTTGTCGTTTTCGAAACGCATTAGAAGTCCATTGATGATATAGTTGAATTTTGGCGCATATTCGAAGGTTTCGCCGATTAATTTTTCTTTGATTCTTTCGTAATCGTTTGCCTTGTCGAAAACGTATTCAATTTTGTCGGCAATTTTCTCAACCATTGGTTTGTCAGTTTGTAGAAGGTTTCCTTCTTTGTCTAAAAGATAGGTTGCGATAAAAGTTTTCATTTCCAAATTGGAACTTTTTAGTTTGGTGGAAAGTTCTTTTTCGTTACAAATAATAATGGTTTTGATGTGGTCATGTTCTACGAAATTGTTGATGTAACCCAAAATGTCGATAACATCAACATTGGCTCTTTCCAAATCGTCGAAACATAAAATTTTGTTGTCCGTGGCGAAAAATTCGTCGTAGTTTACTTTTTCTCCATTTTTGGTGACACCAAAAAAGTTCGCCATATCCAGACCCGTTTTTGCGTATTCTGGAATGGTAGTTTCGCCATGTGTATCCATGTATTTTTTCAAGTTTTTATCCATCAATTGCGTGGTTTCAATAAAGATTTTTTTGCTGATATCTTCCAAATTGGATATTCCATAAAGCGACATATAAATCGTGGAATATTTTCGTCCATTTAATTGCAAAGACTCAATTTTATTGCGCACTTTGCTATTCCAAAAATAGGTTTTTCCACTTCCCCATTCACCATTAATCATAATGGCATAATCGGTATAATCTGCTCTTACATAATCTAATATACTTTCTATTAATTCTTCCATTGTTTCTCCTTTTATATTGTTTTTTTCTGTAGTATTTTTTCCGTTTTTGATTGTTTTATTTGTTAAAATGTATTTTATACTATAATGGATAAATTTTCAAGTAAAAAAACAAAGTCCAGAAAAAATTTTTTCTGAACTCTACCTCAAATAATTTTTGTTGTTAAAATTTAATACTCGAACCAATACCTCCATGTGTGATTACAACATTCATCTTTCTCACGATTACTTGACCAACATGGTCGGCATTTGAAAACTTGTCTACCATTAACAACAATGTAATTGACAGACAAATATCTTCTCTTTGGTCTCACATGATTATACTTTTTGCCTTTATAGCTGATTGACATTTCAATTTCATCATTGCCTTTCCGCCATTTTAAAATTTGTGCAACATATTTCCTGTCTGGCTCGCAATTAAACTTTGCTTTAAAGCACCGATAAGCTCTGCCATTTGCTCCGCAGAATTTTATTTCGTAATGATTTTCTGCAATATTGCTCTCCCAACCATATTGATTTGGTTGCTTATGCTGTTTAATAGCAAACTCCACAACATAATCAAAAATATCTACCTTTTTGTCAACAACAATTCTTTGCATATACAGTCCTCCTTAAATTGAACACATCATGCTTTTAAATTAATAACTACTTAAATATTATATCACTTCTTCTAACTTAAGTCAAATTTTAATAAATAAAAATTCCCCCCATTTTGCAAAAGTTCGCAAAATGGGAGGTTTTTTTTCAATTATTCAATTTTCCTTTTCGGAGTTTTTCAGCAAAAGGCTCTTTTGAAATTCCCTTTCTCCAATACTGCAAACTTTCAACATACTCTATGTCCTGCTGTGAAAGCATTTCCCGACTTTCTTTGTCATTGTATAGTTTCTCAAGTTCCTCTGTCGTTTTTGGTTACAACACGTTGATTCTCCTTTCTTCTTAAAATAATTGATTTTTCCAATAAAACAACATATATATTATACCACATTTTAGCAAAAAAGTCAAGACTTGACAAAACATCATCAGGGCAACCGCATAAAAAATGTCAAGACAAAATCAAAAAAATAGTATATAAT
>CAOJUE010000047.1 GCA_948443845.1 uncultured Eubacteriales bacterium
AAATAATAGATACCCCCACTCCCCCAAAAGGAGCAAAAGGAAACGTCCCCAATTGCCCCTCTTGACAATTGGGGTATTTTATGAAAAAATAAGTAAAAATACAAAGGGAATATCCCATAAAACAAGGAGGAAAAAATGGAAAAATTAAGAGGATTTGAAGTGGCAAAAGGATTTGAAGATAAACAAATCAATTTACCAGAGAGAAAAACAAAATATTCAGCTGGATATGATATTGAAGCTGCAGAGGATGTAGTAATACCAAGCTTCAAGAAAGGTATGAATCCTACTTTAGTAAAAACAGGATTAAAAGCTTATATGCAAGAGGATGAGGTTATGTTGTTGTATAACAGAAGTTCTAATCCAAAGAAAAAAGGATTGATTATGGCTAATAGTGTGGGAGTGATTGATAAAGATTATTATGGAAATCCAGATAATGATGGTCATTTCATGTTTGCTTTTTATAATATCAAAGAAGAAGATATTACGGTTAAAAAAGGAGAGGCGATTGGACAAGCTGTGTTCCAAAAGTACCTAGTAGCAGATGATGATGAGGCACAAGGAGAAAGAGTAGGAGGATTTGGCTCTACGAATCAATAAAAATCGAAATAAAAAAATTGAAAAAAATTTATGCTTAGAGAGTAAAGGGATAGAGGTAAAATATACATAAAAAAATTAAGGTAAGGGCTTTGACTTTTACCTTTTTTTGTTGTATAATAGATATGGTTAAAAAATCCAGTAAAGTTATTAAATACCATGAATATTTACATAGCTTTATTATCTTTTTTTCGCCGAATATATCAAAAATGCTGAAAGGAGTTGGCTTACATGTTTAATGTAGGAGACAAAATTGTATACCCAATGCATGGAGCAGGGGTAATAGATTCAATAGAAGAAAAGGATATTTTAGGAGAGAAACAATCTTATTACATATTGAAGATGCCTGGAGAGGTAAAAGTAATGATACCAACAGCAAAGGCAGAAACAGTAGGGGTAAGAAACATTATAGATAAAAGTTCAGCAGATAAAGTAATTGGAATACTAGAGAAAGATGAAACAGAAATGGATAAAAACTGGAATAAGAGATATAGAGATAATATGGATAAAATGAAAAGTGGAGACATTTATGAAATAGCTGATGTAGTAAGAAACTTAAGTTTTAAACAAAAAGAAAAAGGGTTATCTACTGGTGAAAAGAAAATGTTAAATAATGCGAAACAAATATTAGTGAGTGAATTAGTTTTGGCAGAACATGCTTCACAAGATGAGGTAGAACAATTAATAGAAAATAAAATAAATACGTCTTTTATGATGTTTAGAGCAGAAGAGATAAAACCAGAAAGTGTTGTTAATAAGTTTATACCATTTGATGGAACAGGAACGAACGATTAATGAGGATGTCCAGTTGAAATTGAATTCGACTGGATATTTTTGTTACTGTTCAGCGTTATTAATATTGCTTTCACATAAGAAAATAAATCATAAGTCTGAACAATAACACATTTTTCTAATATTTTTGAAAAAATAGGAAAAATGTATTGACAAAAAAATGACAACATATTATAATATCAATTGTCGTTAAAGCTAACCAGTTCAATTTATCAATATGCAGATGTGGCGGAACTGGTAGACGCACAGGACTTAAAATGTTTACACATTTTCAAAATGTAAAACCCTAAATCCTATGCGACATAGTACATTTACAAAATTTATAATTTTGAAATATTAAAAATTCTAATCTAAATTCTAATCTATTTCAAAATTTTAGTATAGAATATTTTTTATATGCAGATGTGGTGGAATTGGTAGACACCCGGGACTTAAAATCCCGTGGGCAGAAATGCCCGTGCCGGTTCGACTCCGGCCATCTGCACCATTGCATATAAATATTTTATACAAATGTTTATTTTCCTTTATCTAGTGCCAATAGATAAGGGAATTTTTTTATATACTTGGGCAAAGTGCATTTGCTATTGTAATTGCTGATGTAACATTTGTATCTTTTTCTAAATGAGAATAAATATTTGCAGTTGTATTGTAATTAGAATGTCCTAGATACACTTGTATTTGTTTCATATTTACATTATTTGCTAACAATATACTTGCACAACTATGTCTTAGGTCGTGAAACCTAATAATTCTCATTCCGTTATCTTGTAATAATTTATTAAATCTTCTACAAACTCTATCTGGTTTGATTAGTTCGCCTTCTTCGTCTGTAAAGATATAATTTTCTTTATTCTTATATGTATTACCAAATATCTTTTTATTTTTTTCTTGTTTTGCTTTTTCTTTTAACAATAATTCTTCAATTTCTGGTATCAAATGCAATGTTCGACAACTAGATTTACTTTTAGTTCTATCTTTCTTTACAAGGGTTCTTTTTCCACCAATTGATGTGTTTGTTACTATGTGTTTTATAGTTATAGTCTTACCCTCAAAATCAATTGCATCCCATTTTAATCCTAAACATTCGGATTTTCTTAGTCCACAATATGCAGTTACTAATATTATTGGTCCAATCAAGTCATTTTTCGATTTTTCAAATAATTGTTTTAATTCTTCTGCATTATAATATTCGGCTATGTATTGATTGTCTTTACTATGCTCAATATGGTCGGCTGGGTTGTTGTTTATCAATTCAAGTCTAATTGCGTCTTCCAATGCTTTATGTATGTTTGCGTGGTATCTTTTAATAGTATTCCATTTTAGGTTTCTGGTTTCTTGTAAATGTTCATAATATGCTTGAATATGTTTTGTCTTTAATTCTTGCAATGTTATACCTAAATCATTAAAATAATTGGCTGTTACATTTACATTGTGTTCATAACCACCTTCTGTACTTAATTCTATTTTATGCTTATGTTTTTCAAACCAATTCAACATATAATTGCCAAATAATATATCACCATTATTTGTAGTAGGTGCTAATACTTTTGGTGTATTTAATTCTATTTCAAATTGTTGCCTTATTTCTTCGGCTTTTCTTTTCGCTTTATTTTTATTTCCTTTTTCTGCTTTTACTTTTGTTGCTTTCCACTTATATTGTTTCTTTCCATTTTCGTCTTTATATTGTAATACTGCATAAAACTTGCCATCCTTTTCTTGTACGCTAACTGTTACATTTATTTTATTTTGGTTATCTGTTATATTCATTTTTAAATCCTCCTTTTTATTCATAACAGATTGAAATTTAACCAACTATTGATAACATCACGATAACACATAGTTGGTCAAAATTCAATATGAAAAAAGTGCTAAACAAAATTTTCTAATCTTGCTAACACTTTATAATTTTAATTACCTTGTAAATATTCAATAATGTATTGTTTTGGAATTCTATATTCTCTACCAACTTTTTTTGATTTTATTTCGCCACTTTGTAAAAGTTTATATGCTAAACTTTTTCCAATCCCTAATATTTCTTGTAGTTGTTTTCTATTTACTGCGTCTTTGTAATTTCCAAATATATTGTTATTCATTTACAACCACCCCCTTGTCAATTGTTGGTGGTATTACTAGAATGTTGTCAATTTTGTTTTCTTTTACAACTTCTAATACTTGCTCTAAATTGTTTATTTCTTGTAATGATTGACACTCTTTAAGTCTTACTGGTCTTGCTCCTAATGTTTGGTAATCTGTATCGTTGAAAAATCTAGTTTTTCCAGACATATCAATCGCATTTTGCCTTTGTTTTAACAACATTACTTGATATTCTATATCGTCATATTTGTTTTGTCTGTGTTGCTTTTGATATTGTGCTTTTGTTTCTTTTCTTTTTTGTTGGTGCTGGATCTTCCTTGATTCCTTTTCTACTGCATATCGGTCGTCTGCTTTTATGATTTTTGATACATACTGCTGACTAACCCCAAGGCTTTCTGCAATTTCTTGTTGTTTCTTATGCTCTGCAAAATACATATTTAAAATATGTGCTTTGTTTTCCATTTTTTATTTTCCCCCTTATGGTTGTATTTTTGTACCTAAATTCAAGGCATAAAGGGTCTGCAACCTTAAATAAGATTGCTATTGCTTTTGTTGTTAAAATGGTGTAATATATTATTATAAGGCAAATACAAGGGTGTTATTACAACATTTGTGTTTGTTATACAAATATGATATAGGGAAATGGTCGACCAAAACTGCTTTCCCTATTTCTATGATATGGTGCTTTTAGGTGCTGGGTCAATGCCTTTATTTTTTAAGTACAATATCATAATAACACATTTTAAAAATATTGCAATACTTACTGCCACAATAGTTTCAAGTGATTTGTATTGCACAACATAGGGGGCAAAAATGAGAAAAAGTTGCGTAAAACAAAACAATGAAAATCTAAAAATGGCTTTAAATAAAACTGGTTTAAGTTGGGCTGAAATCGGTAGACGTCTTGGTTGTGATAGGTCAGTAATAACAAATTGGTTTAATGATGTTCATTTTCCTAGTGAAAAATATTTACAAAAGTTGCTATTAGTATTAAATGCAATTCAAAAGGAAAACAACGAAATTCCTTATACTATTTCATATTTAAAAGGTGATACCAATTGCAAAATTATTGACAATGAAACAATATATAATAGGGTATATTTAAAAGATGAGGCAATTGCTACATTAGAAGAAATTGGTACAAAAGAAACTAAACAAAACCAAAATACACTTATTCCAAACACTTGTCCATTAACATATATTTCTACTTTTAATTATTTTATTAGTAACAAGGAATTATGGGAAACCTTATACATAGAAATAGAAAAAACTTTAAAAGATAATTTTGAAGAAATAAAGGTAAAATATACTAATGGTGCAACAATTCAAGAAATTCACGAAATAATTAAATCATTAAATGTGCCTATGTCTAATAAATTATATGATACTATTAAGAATACATTAAATGAATATATAAAGGAATTGTTAGGCTATTATTTTCCTAATGAATAAAAAAGAAAAAGGGGGCAACCCCTTTTAATTATAGGCTAAAATTCCTATATGCCATATCAATATTATCTTGATTTATTCCTATGTATCGCAATGTAATGCTTGGTGCTGAATGATTAAATATTTCTTGCAAAATTGCTACGTCCTTGTTTTGTTGGTAATGGTGGTAACCAAAAGTCTTTCTCATTGTATGTGTACCAATTTCTTCAAGTCCAATATTTGCACCTGCTTTATTTAATATTCTATATGCTTGTACGGTCGTAATTGGTTTGTTTGTACCTTTTTGGCTTGGGAATAAATATTGTTCTTGTTGCATATTATTTGTATATTTTGTTAATTCTGCTAACAATCCATTGCATATTGGAAATTTCTTTGTCTTTTGTGTTTTCTTTTCTATTATAGTAACATATTCTTTCATTGCACCAGATGCGTCTTTCACATCTTTAACTTGTAACTTTACTATATCACTAACTCTTAATCCAGTATTTATACCTAATAGGAAAAGTAAATAATCCCTTGTACCATTTTTTTGTAATTCTTGTTTCATTTCCTCTAATTTTTTTAAATCTCTAATTGGTTGTACTATATTCATTTTTCGCTACCTCTTTTCTTAAATTCTATATACATTATATTACATTTTTAGTTGTATGTCAATACGATATATTACATTTTATTTGTTAAAAACTAGGGCAATTCTTGTGAAAGTGTTGTGAATAGTAGGGTTAATCAATTTTAAAAAATGTAATATAATATCTATTGTATTACATTTTTTGATTTTAAATAATTTCTGCACCTGGAATATCTAAAACAAGTTTATATAGATTAGTAAATGCTAATGCCTAAATATTTAAAAGGAAATGCTGATGTTTGCATTTCCTTTCTTATTATAATATAACTGGTGTGGCGACGTTGGTTGCTAATCAATTTTTATGATGTGGCTAATGTAATTTTATATTTTCTTTTTCTTTTCAACTATAAATACTACTATACCACTTACTAGAAATACTATTGTAATTCCACATGATACAAAAAAGATGTTTTCTGATGTTGTTCTTGATTTCCATAATTCACTTTTTTGCTTTTGTATTTGGTCATATTCATATTGATTTATTTTTTTATACTTTAAAGATATATCGTCTGTCATATGATTACTTAAATAATCATGTTCCTTTTGTTTACAACTATTTTTATAAAAGAATAATCCAATAGTTATAATAATAAATATTATTGTTACTATAAAAAGTATTTTTGATTTTTTTAATCTTCTATTCTTTTTAATATTATTTAATATTTTATGTTTTTCTACCTCAAATTCTGCATCTGTAATAGTACCATTTGCTTTTAATTGATTTAACTTTTCTAATTCATTATACTTATTTTCCATAATTTAACTCTCCTTTAATATTATAAAATTCCCGTCGAATAAAATGCCCATAAAACACCTAATATGCCTATGATTATTCCAGATATTGCAAATATCTTTTTTTCTTCTGGCTTTGCTATACCAATTATTCCTAAAATAACCGCAATAATACCAAAAATAAAAGGTAATATAAAAATTGATACAATTCCAAATACAAAACTTGCTATTGATAATGGCATATTATTACTAATTTCTTTCTTATCTGTATTACTATTATTGTTACTAAAACTGCCATTTAATACTTTCGATTTTTCGATTTCAAATTCCATTTCTGTGATTGCACCACTATCTTTTAGTGCTTTTAGTTTCTCTAAATCTTCTACTACACTCAAAATTACTCACCCCATTTCGACATAAAATGATAAAATTTTCTATCAATAATATATCATTAAAATTATTGATTGTAAAGTACTACTCAATAATATATTATAATGAAGTACTAAATATAATACAATTTCCCTAGAATAAGTACGATAGGGGGAATAGAAATGTCAAAAGATAATTTAAAACCAATCATTCAAGAAATAGAATTTGGTACGATTAAAGTAAATCTTGATAAACTAATGCAAAAGGCTGGTATCTCAACATATAGACTAAATACTGCTACAAATGTTAGATTTCAAACAATTCAATCACTAAAAGAAAATAATGCTACTAGAATAGATTTTAATGTACTCTCAAGGCTATGTTTTTCGCTTGGCTGTGATGTTAGTGATATTCTTGAATATGTACCAAACAAGAAATAGGTGCTAAATCAACGACAATTGTTGCTGATATTTTAGGAATATAACTTGTTGCTTATGCTAATTAAAATGTGCGTCAATCAATCGTCGTTGTTTCTAGTATAATCTAAAATATATAATAATAGTAAGAGTGGGGGTACTCTTACTAATTTTCTTTGTTTTCTATTATAATGTTTTTATCAAGTGTCTTTGACATTATGTATCCAAAATAAAATGCTTGTTCGCACTCAACTGATACCATTTGACTGCCGATGTCTAAATGTTTATCGAATAAAGTTTGTTGTCCTTTTGAAAGATTTTGTATTAACATATCTGTAATTTCTATATGTTGCTTTCTTAAATCTTTGTATGCTGGGTTACTTCTACATAAATCTTCTTCAAAATATTCATATACTTTTTGCAACAATACTAATTTACTAAAATAATAATCAAAGTCTTTCGTTGTATTTGTGTGAAATATATTGTCAAAATGTTGTAATAGAATTTGTGCTTTCTCTTTTAGGTTTTCCGGATCTTCATTTTCCATATACACTAACACCTCCTACCTCTAAAAATGTTGTAAGTCTTACAAATGCTAATTATATAAGGTCTTTTTTCGTTCCACAAGTCCCTCTTAAAAACTTTAAAAAATTTTATGCTGATATTTTCAATCATAAATTTTTAATGCCATAAGTTTTAAAGTATGTCAAGGGTTTTTCTAAGTATGCTAATATTTTTAGGCATATACTTTTATTGCTTATGTTATGAAAATAGTTTTAAATCAATCCTCGTTGAAACCTCTTATTGCTAATTTGTTATTTGTATTAGATATTTTCCAAATACACTAAATTTTGCCGGTTAATGTGAAATCTCTTCTCTTATCTCTTAATAATTGACAATTTTCAACTTTATTATTCTTACTACCTCTGACGCTGATGTAATATTTATAATTTCTAAAAGTATATTTTGATAAATTATTACAACTAACCATTTCTATTTCTGTGTCTATGAATGGATTGGTTGGTTTGCCGTCTGCTCCAAATGCTTGTACTACATAATTACTATCTCGCTTTGGTGTATAAATTTTACCTAATATTTTCTTGGGCTTTAATAAAGTGTAATACATAACTTGTGCTTTTACTTGCAATAGTTTTGCAATTTTCAATGATACTTTTTGATTACCAATAACTGCAATCTTATTTGTACCCTTAATGATAAAGAATACAAGTTTTAATTCGTCAGCCCATACAATAAACTGATTGAATAACCCAAAATTAAGTTCGTCTAATATAGTTACAACTGGAGATGTTTCTAACTTTGAAAAAGATACTATTTCTTCTAATGGTATCTCTTGTAATTCTATTATTTCTAATTCTTTCATTTACTACACCCCTTAAAATAATTCTATATCTAAATAATCTTTGCCAATATTCTCTAGTAATGTATGACTAATCGACACCAAATTATAAATATATGTTGCTACTGATTGTTCAAGTGGTATTTGTTGTATGCATTCAATAATGATGTCTATTACATCTTTTTCACTTTGTAACAAGTCTGTTATATCTAGTCTATCACTATTTTGTAATTGCTCTGTTAAAACTTTTCTACTTGCTGATGTTTTACTAATTTGTTTTCTGCTTACCATTTTTCTGCACCTCCTCATTGTTAATTTTAAATATTGTATATGCTTTGTTTAATAATGTCTTTGATTTTAATAGTAGGGTGGTTACATAGTCTAAATCTGCACAAGATAAATCTGTTGTGATTTCTACTAAAGTTTCTAATTGTCTTATGATTTTACTATTGTCAAAGATGTCTTGCTTTATATTTGTATTTTCTAAATCTTGTCTAATCTCAATTAAGTGCATATAACCACCCCTCTACAAAAGATAATTTAATAATGGAAAATATATTTTGTGCATTGTACTTTTTTAGTACCTGCTACATTAATATTTTACATTTCTGTTTTAGGTTTATTATTTCTATACATTATTGTTGTGATTGCATTTACAATCGCATCTGTATTCTCATTTCTTACCATATATGTTTCTGCACTTGTTATTGAATAATCACTTGACTTGAATTCTGGACAATCTTTAAAGGCAATCTTTTCTTTTGGTGGTGTTTTAATTCCTTTTGTTGTACTATACATTCTACAACCTTTTGGAAAATTAGTTAGTCTTTCAAGTTTCTCTTGTCTAGTATCTTTTGAATGTCCTAAACTCTTAAATGTATTGAAATTTCTAATAATATGTACTGCACCATAACCCCAATAATAATTTTTTAATTCATCATGTGGAATAGTTAATACTTTTGATGTATCAACATATTTTAGGAATAAATGTATATGCCAATAAGAATTGGCTGTTGTTTCAAATAATGCGATACACTCTATATCTTTATAGTCCTTTTTCAATCTTACCAAGAATTCCTTGTATCTATTTTTTATAACTTGTAAATCCGTTATTTTATCTTTACAAGTTAATGTAATAAATAATTCATTTCTACCACCATTAAAATTATATAAAACTAATTCCTCGTACTTTTTAACTTTTCTCTTTATGTCTTTTATACTCACTGAATTATTCAAATTATACTTTTTTATCTCACCAGTATCAGTATTGATATATTCATACTTACTTAACTTTTTAATGCAACTGCCAGATGTGTTTTGATTTGACATAGATACAATTTTACTTGAATTACCTAAGTCTGTACGATATACAATGTCATCTGCACTTATATAATGTGAATTATTCTCTTTGTTAATTTTAAATTTATTATTTTCCATAATATTATCCCCCTTAAATAAATGGTGCTTTTAAATTATTACACCCTTATATCAATATAAAAATTTTCTTCAAAACCATAATAAAAAGACTTTACAATTTCACTTGTAAAATCTTTTTAGATGTGATATAAATCCATTATCAATAGTTGGTCAAAAATTCTAATCTTTTTCTAATCTTTTTCCAAACAAATTGGAATTTTTGAAAATATGTAAATATAAATTAAATCTTGCGAAAGTACATATTTGTCAAGGGTTTTAGGGGGTATTATATAACCTTAAATAGACTTAAAAAATCTTAAAAAATACTTATTTGTAAACACTTAAAATCCTGCGGTTGAATAAACCGTGCCGGTTCGATTCCGGCCATCTGCACCATTAGAACCTCAAGTGTTTCGTAAGATTATGCTTGAGGTTTTAATTTTAAAAATCAAGCAGAGTTCTAACAAAAGTTCTAACACTTTTCCAAAATTAGAATTTTTATAAATAGTTAGAAATGTATTTTTTAAGACAGATTACCTAAATAGCGAGTTCGGTAATTTGTTCTTTTTTTATATCTAATGCAAGTTTATCACTAATAAC
>CAOJUE010000048.1 GCA_948443845.1 uncultured Eubacteriales bacterium
TTTGTTTATAATACTTTCGGTTCTTTGCTTTTAATTGATTCACGGATTCAGGATTATATATCATTTTACATAAAATGTAAAGCGGTTTTCCAAAAAAATTTACTTTTTTTCAATTTCATATTGCAATTTGTCATTTTTAATGATATATTTTTGAATTATATAAATATTGAGGAGGCAAAGAAATGGGACTTTTTAAAAGTTATAGTGAAAAAGAAATTAAAAGAATTATGCCAATTGTTGAGAAAATTAATAGTTTAGAGCCAGAAATGGAAAAACTTTCTGATAAAGATTTAGCAGGAAAGACGGCGGAATTTAAGCAAAAATTAGCAGACGGTTTATCACTTGACGATATTTTGCCAGAGGCATTTGCAGTCGTAAGAGAAGCATCCAAAAGAGTTTTGGGGCTAAGACATTTTGATGTGCAATTAATTGGTGGTATTATTTTGCACCAAGGTAGAATTTCCGAAATGAAAACAGGTGAAGGAAAAACTTTAGTTGCTACACTTCCAGCGTATTTAAACGCCCTAACAGGCAAAGGCGTGCATATCGTTACTGTCAACGAATATTTGGCAAAAAGAGATAGTGAATGGATGGGAAAAGTCTACAAATTCTTAGGACTTTCGGTTGGTTTAATTTACAGCAGAATGCCACAAGAAGACAAGCACAAAGCCTACAATTCAGACATCACTTATGGAACCAACAACGAATTTGGTTTCGATTATTTAAGAGACAACATGGTTATTAATAAAGAACAAATGGTTCAACGCACATTAAATTATGCCATTGTCGACGAAATCGATAGTATTTTAATTGACGAGGCGCGTACGCCACTCATTATTTCGGGCAGAAGCGACAAATCTTCTGACCTTTACAAAAAAGCCGACAGTTTTGTACGTCGCCTAGAAGCCAAAGTCATCATTGAAGAAGACGTCAAAGATTATGAACAAAGTGAAGACAATGAAAATTACGATTATATCGTTGATTTGAAGGCAAAATCAGCGTCGTTAACTGGGAAAGGTATCAAAAAAGCAGAAGAATATTTTGGCGTTGAAAATTTTAATGACATCGAAAATTCCGAAATGGTTCACAATGTCAACCAAGCCTTGCGCGCCCATGGCATCATGAAAAAAGATATTGACTATATCGTAAAAGACAAAGAAGTTCTAATCGTAGACGAATTTACAGGACGTATCATGTATGGTAGAAGATATAATAACGGTTTGCACCAAGCCATCGAAGCCAAAGAAGGTGTCAAAATTGCAGACGAGTCCAAAACACTTGCCACGATTACCTTCCAAAACTACTTTAGAATGTACAAAAAATTATCGGGAATGACAGGTACCGCAATGACTGAAGAAAAAGAATTCCAAGAAATCTACAATTTAGACGTAGTCAGCATTCCAACTAATATGCCACTAATTCGAAATGACCAAGTGGATATTATTTACAAAAACGAAAAAGCCAAATTTAATGCCGTTGTAGAAGACATCAAACAAAGCCATGAGAAGGGACAACCAGTTTTGGTTGGTACTGCTTCCATTGAAAATTCCGAAAAAATCAGTAAACTTTTAAACAAAGTTGGACTTCCACACGAAGTTTTAAATGCAAAAAACCACGAAAAAGAAGCAGAAATCATTGCTCAAGCAGGTAAATTAGGTGCCATTACAATTGCCACCAACATGGCAGGACGTGGTACGGATATTATGCTTGGTGGAAATAGTGAATATCTAGCCAAACAAGAAATGCGCAAACTAAAATATTCCGACGATTTAATCGAGCAATCGACTGCGTATAACGAGACAGACGACCAAGAAATCTTAGATGCCAGAAAAAAATACAAAGAATTAGTCGAAAAATACAATGACCAAATTAAAGAAGAAAAAGAAAAAGTCATCGAGGCGGGTGGTTTGAAAATTATTGGTACCGAACGACATGAATCACGTCGTATCGATAATCAGCTTCGTGGACGTAGTGGACGTCAAGGAGACCCAGGTGAAAGCCGTTTCTATCTTGGCTTAGACGATAATTTACTAAAAATATTTGGTGGCGACCTTATTACCAAATTATTTGACAGAGGAAATCTTCCAGAAGATATGCCACTTGAAGTAAAAATGATTTCCAAATCGATTGAAAGTGCGCAAAGCAAAGTGGAAGGCAGAAATTTCTCGATGAGAAAACACATTTTGAATTATGATGATGTGATGAATGTACAAAGAGAAATTATTTATGGTGAAAGAAGAAAAGTGCTTGACGGAGCAAACATCCGCGAAAGCATCATTGGCATGATTGAAGAAGCCTGCGAAGCAATTGTCGGAGCTTATGCTTCAGAAATCGAAGATGGAACTTTGCAAAAAGATGCATTTATCAACGAAATTCAAACTTCGTTAAATATTGGAAATGTAGATAGTTTAAACAAAGAAAAATTAAGTAGTCAAGAAATTTTGACAGAATTAAAAGAAAAAGCACGAAATCTTTATGAGCAAAAAGAGCAAGAAATTGGCGAACCAATTCGCGAATTAGAGCGTGTTGTCGTATTAAAAATCGTTGACGCAAAATGGATGGACCACATTGACGCTATGGACGAACTAAAAAACGGAATCGGACTTCGTGCCTATGGTCAAAAAGACCCAGTTGTGCAATACCGTATGGAAGGTGGCGATATGTTTGATGAGATGAACCTTCAAATCAAATTAGAAGTTGCCAAAATTATGCTTCATATTGTACGCAATCAACGTACGATAAAAAGAGAATCCAATGTAGAAATTACATCAGAAGGATTTGACAATTCAGCAATGGAAACCGTTCATTTAGATAAACAAACTGGACTTCCACAAAGTGGACCAGTGGATTCCAAGCCACAACCAGTTGTGAATGAAGGACCAAAGGTAGGAAGAAATGATCCATGTCCTTGTGGGTCGGGTAAGAAGTATAAGAATTGTTGTGGGAAATAGAATATACAAAGTTGCTGACAGAAGTGAAAAAACAGGGCTGTCAGCATTTTGTGATTTTAAATTTTAAGTTAACGACTGGTTATAATATAAAATGAAAGAGTATGGAGAAATTATAATGATAGAAAGAGAAGTAGAAAATTTATTGGAACAAGATTTAAAAGATAATGGTTACATTATCGATACTGGAAGTGCTCAAAGAAATATATATAGACAAGATCCTCGCTCTAGTGAAGAAAAAGTGTTATTGAAGGGAAAACACCCTGACTTTATTATCTATGAAGACAATAATTCAAAATGTCCTATTGCTATAATTGAAACTAAAAAAACAGAGTATAGAACTTTGGAAAAAGCATTAGAACAAGTATTAGATTATGCTGACAAATTAAAAGCAAAAATTGTATTTTTATATAATGGAAATAGATATTTAAGTTATTGGGTTGAAACAAAAGAAAATTTATTTATAGATAACATAGAAGTGGATAAAATATTGCCATTAGAAATATTGCAAAAATTTAAATCAAATAAGATATTCTTGGCTAATCAAATACAAATAAATAATAAGAATGATTTAATTAATGTATTTAAAGAAGCAAATAACAAATTAAGGGATGCAGGTATAACTATAGGATTAGGAAGATTTACAGAATTTTCTAATTTATTGTTTTTAAAGTTAATAAGTGAAAAAAATACATTTGAAAATAATAAAATACCGAATCATTTGTTATGGGATACCTATAAAAATAAAGATGGTGATGAATTACTATTATATATAAATGAGGTAGTAATTCCTGGATTGAATAATCAATTTAAATCTACAGAAAATATAGATTTATTTTCAAAATTAAAATTACAAGATCCAGTCAGACTGAAATATATAATTGATAAATTAGATAAGATAAATTTGTCAACAATAAATACAGACATTAAAGGTGATGCATTTGAATATTTTATTGAAAAATATAACTCAACGAATAATGATTTAGGAGAATATTTTACACCAAGGCATTTAGTATCATTTTTAGTATCTATTATGGATCCACGATATCCTGAAAAAGTTTATGATCCTTTTTGTGGAACTGGTGGAATGTTAATAGCTAGTTTTGAACACATAAAGAAAAATCTTCATGTAAATGGTATATTAAATGAAGAAACTTTAGATAATCTTAGAAAAAAATCATTATATGGAAGTGAAATATCAGATACGGCTCGAATTGCTAAAATGAATATGATTTTGACTGGAGATGGTCATAC
The DNA here is from genome assembly GCA_948443845.1 of uncultured Eubacteriales bacterium. Taxonomy (GTDB): domain Bacteria; phylum Bacillota; class Clostridia; order TANB77; family CAG-508; genus Scatovivens. Next base: position 4,203 of record CAOJUE010000048.1, read on the forward strand.
CAATATTATTAAGCAGGATAGTTTTACCCATCCAGTAAACCAAAAATATGATGTTGTGATAACGAATATACCGTTTAATCTAAGTGCTAATAAACAACAAGCAGAACCATATAAATATAAAATTGAAAAAGGTAATGCACTAGCCATACAACATGTTTTGAAATCATTAAATAGTAATATTAATGCTAGGGCAGCAGTGATTGTTCCTGAAATAGTACTTAACGATGTTGCTTTAAAAAATTTACGTGAGTATATGATAAAAAATGGAAATTTGAAAGGAGTTATTTCTTTACCTTCAAAAGTATTTATGCCATATACAGAAGCTAAAACAAGCATATTGATACTTGGTGGAAACAATACTCCTAGTAACGATAGAATATTCTTTTATAAAGTTAAAAATGATGGGTATACATTAACAACCAGAAGAAGAAAAAAATTCGGAATTAATGATTTAGATGAATTTATTAACTGTTATCAATATTTAAATCAAATGAAAGAAAACGAAAATTTAACCTTGATAAGTCGAGACGAAATTTTAGCTAATAGGGAAAAGTCATTATTATTATTCAAGTATAGAGACGTTTTAAAAAAAGGATATATAAGACTTGAGGAGGTTTTGGAAAAGGTAAGAGTTCCGAATTTAGAAATGTTTGAAACAGCTTCTATTACGAAACAAGACTTTTGGGGAATGCCTTGCGGAAATGATTTTTGGGGAGAAAATTTTATATCTGTTACTTCAAATGACAACTCTAATTATAGTGTTGTTGAGCCCAATTGGCTAAGCTTTAATCCAGCAAGAGCTAATATCGGCTCTTTTGGAATTAATGTAGGAAATATACCTGTGTCTGTAACAAATGCATATCCAGTATTTAAAGTTAAAAATGATAAATTTATACCTAAGTACATTTATCTTCTAATAAGAAAAAATCAAGATATTATAGATGAAATTATAAATAGATCTTATGGCACAGTTAGACAATCACTTTCAGCAGAAGAATTTTTGAAAATCCAAATACCAATTGTCGATTTAGAAGAGCAGAAAAGGATTGTTAATGAAGTAACTAATATATATTCAAAAATCAAAAATTTGACAAATGAATTGGATAATTATCAAATTTCTGATAAATGTGACTGAGATTTCCTAAAAATGCCCTAATAGTGCCATTTTACACTTCTAGGATAGATAAAAAAGATATCCTATCAGAGGAGGCAGCTCTCTATTCAAGAGAACTGCTTTCTTCTTTATGATTACAATAGAAGTCATAACAATGTTTTTTAATTAAAATTTTCGCAAGGTTTTCGTCAATATAATGATGACTAGTAAGCGCCGAATGCCTAAGAGTTTGTGCACTTCAAAAACATTTTCTATAAAATCAACACCTCCACCTTGAAAAACACCAATGATTTATTTCTTTTGAAAAATCAGAATCGTATCTTGACTATTTAAATACTCTTCCAGATGAACATTCACACCAATCTTGCGATGCGATTTTTTGCAATTAATATCCATAAATTTCTCCTTTTGGCATTTTGCCAAAGTTAATACGTTTTAATGTTGTCTAGCAGTACAAATTTTTTATACTCTTCTGAAGAAAGATTTATAAATTTCAGAAACATAAGTACTATATCATAATTTTCCAGATTTTCAATAGTTTTTTCAAGCTTTTTAAATTTTAATTCTATCAAATTATGTCGCTCCAAAATACATTACCTGAATCCGTGAATCAATTAAAAGCAAAGAACCGAAAGTATTATAAACAA
>CAOJUE010000049.1 GCA_948443845.1 uncultured Eubacteriales bacterium
TGTTCTTTTTTTATAGAGAAATTTATTAATCTGTAAAATTCACGGATTCAGGATTTTATCATGTTTCACATAATTTGTCAATCGTTTTTATCAACTTCTTATTTTCCTAGTATGAATTGTAAAATAAAAAAATTCAATTTCTGAATAGAACTGAATTTCCTTTATTTTTGGTGGAGATGGCGAGAGTCGAACTCGCGTCCAATAACACTTCCACATAGACTTCTCCGAGTGCATTTGGTTCTCAAAATTCCCACAAACCGATTGAACCAACAAAATTTGTTTGCAGTAGTCTTTTAAAATCCCACAAATTGCAAAGACAACAATTCGCTTCGTTTCCTACTAATTTGGCGCCTATCCTTTAGCCGTAGGTCTCCAAAGGTAGACGACGCCGCACCTAGGCAGCGTATGCTAATTCATTATTATCAGCGTTTATATTTTGTTATGCCTTTTAAAGTGGTCTGGCATCTCCACTACTCGCTATCTATGCTTCTATGTTACTGTCGAAACCAAATACATCCCCATAGTTTAGTTATATTATTTATTATACACAATTGGAAAGAAAATTTCAACAAAATTATAAAATTTCCTAAAAAATCCTTCCCTACAAAATAAGAGCATAAATTCGAATTTATGCTCTATTACAATTGAAAAACAACTTTTTTCAGCGATTTCTCCCAAAAATCCCATACCTTTTATTATATCATATTTATGTCAATCTGTCAAGTTGACAAATCATCAAAAATGTGCTCTCACTTGATTTCAGTTCATTAGCGGACGATTTTCAATCATCCCTACAGAAATTATTTCTCTATCATCGCTGTAACTTCTATCTCAATTTTAGAACCTTTTCTTACAAAACCGCCGGGCTTCCACCATCGTAGAAACTGGCATCGAATTCTTAAAATATTCGGCTCGAATCGGCGATACCACTTTAAAATCATCAATATCTTTCAAATAAATAACTGCTTTTACCACATCATCCAAACTTGCACCAGCCTGTTTTAAAATATCGCTAATTTCTTCAAATACCAATCTTGTTTGCTCAGCAATATCTTCTGTTGCCACCTCGTTTACTTCTCCTGCTGGGGCTTGCACGCCAGAAACAAAAATTAAATAAGAATCTCCTAAATCAATTTTTTTCGCTGGCGTATAAACACCTTTCATCACATATCCTTCTGGTTTGATATTTTCAATTTTCATTCTTTTTCCTCCTTCAATCTTATGGATGCAACTTATATCCATGCAATGTCTTATCAACGTGTTGCTTTTTACCACATAAGCCCAATCCTACTGGCTCAATTTCTTCTGTGGCATATTTTTCAATCATCGCACGATTATCTACATCATTATTGGTAGAAAACATTTCTTCATTATAGATACTAATTTCAATTTCACGGTTAACTGCCTTGCCTAAAATCGCTTTCATTTCTTCGCGGTTTGCGCTATAAACCAAAATTGGCTGTCCGCTCATTGGCAAATACACTTTTCCGCTTTTATCTTTATAATTCTCCCCCATAATATCTTGCGTGCCAAAGCCCGAAGCCAAAAATGCCGTTACATTTAATTTTTGCCAAGTTAGCAAATCTTCTCTTACTACAATAGCAATTTTCTTATCTAAATTCATTCATTTCCTCCCTACTATTTGATTAAATTTATTCTAACATAAATTTTTCTTACAAGCAAGAGATTTGCAAAATTTATGTCTATTTGTTATTCATATCGCAAAGCATCAATCGGATTCATCTTAGCCGCCTTGCTGGCTGGGTAATAGCCGAAAAATATACCAATCGACATTGAAAATAATAGCGAAATCACAATCGCTGAAACTGATGGCACAGCCGGATATCCCAATAAATTCGACAAACCAACTCCACCGCTTACACCTAGTGCAATCCCAAACGCTCCACCAATCAAGCAAATAATCATCGCTTCTACAATAAATTGTACACGAATAGAACTGTTCTTCGCGCCCAACGCTTTTCGCGTACCAATTTCGCGCGTCCTTTCCGTAATCGAAACCAGCATAATATTCATGACACCAATTCCACCAACCAATAACGCAATTCCAGCAATTACCGAAATGGCAATCGTAATCGTCGATAACGTATCCGTCAGCATCGAAACCATCGAACCGAAGCGTCATAACCGTAATTCCAAAACTGTGATTATTGCGATAATATGGCTCAAAAAAAGTTTCCAATTTGCCAGACAATTCATCCGCATCCACCCCAACTTTTGTAATCACTTGAAAATACATATATTCATCTTCTGAATGCATATAACTATTGGCTGTTTTCAGTGGCATATAAATCGTTGGGCTACTGCCCATTCCCATCATGGCAACATTTTCATTTTTGTAAATTCCGACAATCGTAAAACGGTCAATGATATGATTGCAATTAATTTCGATTTCTGTTCCTAAGGCTTTTTGGTTATCCTCGTCAAAAAGTGCTTTGACAAAGTCATCTGAAACAAGAATCGAATGTTTTGCCCCTTCAAAATCTTGTGCTAAAAACATTGAACCTGCTAGCATTTCGAGTCGATTTGTTACAAAATATCCCGGCGAAACACCGGATACACTAACTTGTGTGCTCTTTTTTTCCACTTCAATATTGCTACTACCAATCTGTTGTTCGATATTAATCGCATAAATTTCATCTGGATATTTATCGCACATTTCATGAATCATCTCGCTGGTTATGTAATCTTCAGTTTGCAACGCTTCATTTTGCTCCAATGCGCCAAATTTTATGCCATCGATTTTGCCTTCTTCTTCCTTCTTTTCTCGTTGTTCCAACATCACGTAAATATCGTTTGCGCCCATGGATTGCATATTTTCCGATACGGACTGGGTAAGCGAATTTCCCACCGTCAAAATCGCAATCACAGAACCAATTCCGATGATAATACCTAACATCGTCAAAAATGCTCTTGTTTTATTCGAAAGCAAGCCATTAATGGCTAAAATAATATTTTCCAAAAGTAACATTATTTTTTCGCACCTCCTTTGGAAACGTCAACAATATTCCCGTCTCGAATCGAAATAATGCGGTCTGTTTCAGCCGCCAATTCATTCGAGTGCGTGATTAGAACAATTGTTTTCTTCTTTTCTTTATTTAATTTGTGGAACAAATCCATTACCAAACGCCCTGTTTTAGAGTCCAAAGCGCCAGTTGGTTCGTCTGCCAAAATAATGGCTGGGTCATTTGCCATGGCTCTTGCAATCGCAACTCTTTGCTTTTGTCCGCCAGACAATTCTTCTGGCAAATGTTTAGCACGGTCGCCCATTTCCACCAAATCCAGCAATTCTTTGGCTTTTTGCCTTCTGACATGATTTTTCACCCCTGCATACAACATCGGCAATTCCACGTTTTTCAGAGCATTGGTCTTGGAAATCAAATTATAGGTTTGAAAAACAAAGCCAATTTTTTGATTTCGAATTTTGGATAACTCGCTATCATCTGCTTTTCCGACATTAATTCCGTCTAAAATATATTCGCCTGAGGTTGGTCTGTCCAAAATACCAATCATGTTCATCAGCGTAGATTTTCCAGAGCCAGAAGGTCCAACAATGGCTACAAATTCGCCATCTTCCACTTCTAAGGATATACTATGCAAAATTTCCAATTCGTTTGGTTTCCCAATATAAAATTTTTTCACAATATTTTCTAATTTTATAATTGAACTCATTTTCTTTCCCTTCTATATTCCGACACTCGCACCTTGCATTTGCATTAATTCTTCAATGCTCGTTCCTGCGTCCTTTTTTGGCAAAACAACTTGCATTCCGTCTCTCAAAGTTCCTGCTATGATTTCGACATAATAGGTTCCCTCGATTCCGACTTCAACGTTTAATTCTTCGGTTTCTTCCTCAGAATTTTCCTTTAAAATTTCAATATAATGCGTTCCGTCTTCGCGGTCGTGAACGGCGTCGTAAGGGACAGTCCAAACGTTTTCTTTGCTATCTAAAATAATGCTGATTTTAGCGTTCATTCCCAAGCGCAATCTTTCGTTTTGCTGATTTAAGGCAATTTTAATTTTGTAAGTTGTGTTCGTGCTGGTTGTTCCTGTGGATAAAGTATTTTCAGTTGGACTGATAGCTGTATACGTTACTTTTCCTTCTAATTCTTCCTCTTTGGTTGAATCGGTTTTGATAATGGCTCTCATGCCTTGTTTGATGTCTGCGATATCATATTCGTCAATTTCTGCTTCAATGATAAATTGGTCGATTTCGTTAATGGTCGCAATCGCATTTCCGGTGTACAAATCGCCAGGTTTGGCTTTTACAGAAGTGACAGTTCCATTAACGGTAGAAGTGACAATTCCTTTTTCAAGTTGTTCTTCATAATTTTGCACTTGACCTTTTCCGAGCAATACTGCTGGATTTTGCACTTAATTCGGCATTGCTTAAATTATCTTGCATGGTGGCAATATTGCTGTCGGCAGTAGACGTTGTCGTGCTTAGGGCTGATACAGCGGCGTCAAAGGCTGACTTTAGTTGGTTCGCTACTTGTTGTAATTCTGGCAGCGTGGCTTGCATTTGGGCGATTTCTGCTGTTACGGCTTCTTTTTGTGCGGTTTGGGTTGCCAATTTTTCTTGTAATGCTTTGTCGTCTGGAATAAGCGTTAATGCGTTTTGAGTTTCGGTTTGGCTTGCATTTAACGCGGCTAGTTCGGCTTGTTTTTGGTTTAGCGCATCGCTTACCGAATTTACTTGATTTTGTGCATTGTTATAGGCTTCTTGGGCTGAGGCTACTTCTTTTTGAGCACTTACAATTTGTGTATCCCTGTTTTTCATGGCGTCTGCTAAGTTTCTGCGCGCGGATTCGATGCTTAAGTTGGATTGCGCATTGGAAATGTTGGCTGTCGTTTTGGCATCAGATAAATTGTTTTGAAGCGTTTCCATATCAAATGTGCAAATGACGTCTCCTACGGAGACTTTCTGTCCTTCTGTTACGTTGACTGTAGCAATTTTAGTGCCTGTTAAACTGGCTATAATTTCTTTGGAATTTTCGGTTGTGACGGTTCCTGTTGTACTAACGCTTTTAGCAATTGTTCTTTTTTCAATGGCTTCGGTTTCGATTTTGTTTTGAGCTTCTTCTAGCGCTTTTTGTGCATCGTTGATGTTTCGATTAATCATAAAAATGATGATTAAAATAATTGCTATGATTATGACTGTTTTCTTTTTTTTCTTTAATTTTTCGATTAATTTCATGTAGGTTCCTCCAATATTTTTTGTATTTACAGTTTTATATTATAACACGGTTGGTGGGATTTAGCAAGGAAAGTGGAAAAAATTAATGGTTTCTTAAGAAATTAATGTACCTGAATCCGTGAATTTCACAGATTAATAAATTTCTCTATAAAAAAAGAACAG
>CAOJUE010000050.1 GCA_948443845.1 uncultured Eubacteriales bacterium
AGATGCTATGGGTAATATGATAACAGCAAGTTTAACAGTAACCAATATTGATAAAGTTGCACCTGCAACACCAGGTATTACCAATCCAACCAATGGAAATTGGACGAATCGAGACTTTTCATTAACAGTTACATCAAGTGATTCGCAAAGTGGAATTAGTTATTATCAATATAGTTATGACCAAGCAAATTGGACGACTTATGCAAATTCTGCATCCAATAGATTTGTAACAACACCATTTGTAGTAGAAAGAAATCAACTAGCGTATATTCGATGTGTTGATAAAGTAGGAAATATATCTGGAGTTAGTTCAACTTACATAAGGCTTGATAAAACAGGACCAGCAAAAGTCACAGTAGACATGCATGGATATGCCAATGGTTCTTGGACCAATCAAAATATACGCAGGACTTTGAATTCAACGGATTCGGCAAGTGGAATAGCTTATTTTGAATGGGGATATGACATAAATGCTGTTGCAGGAAGATGTGAAACAGATGTTACATACAGTGGGGAAGACACAAATGGCACTTACTACTATAGAGCAGTTGATAATGTAGGAAATGTTGGTCCTTGGAGCGATGCTTATACGAGAAGAATTGACAAAACAGCGCCAAGTAAAACAACTGTTAATTTAAATGGCTATGCAAGTGGAAGTTGGACAACAGGAAATGTAACGCAAAGTTTCTCAGCCACAGATTCTGGAAGTGGAGTGGCTAGATATCAATATTCCCATGATGGGGTAAATGCAATAAGTGATGTTTCTAATCCTTGGGTAATTGACTGGGATTCACCTGACAATGGATGGAATTTCTATATTAGAGCAATAGACAATGTAGGAAATGTTGGTGCATGGTCGGATGTGTATACAGTAAGAAGACATACGCATGTGTATGCTTGTTATCATCATCATACAGGTTCATCGGGTAGTGGATGTTATAAAGGAATAACATGGCATTCACATAGTGCATATGGTGGTTCGTGTTATAGCCCAGTTTATCATTCACATACAAGTTCATGTAATCATACACATAATTCATCTTGCACATATACACAACATGTGCATACAGGTGAAACGGGAAGTTGCTATACGGCTACCAAAACGGGATGTACAGGTACAATTTATGAGAGAACATTCGAAACAGATAAACATGCGAATGAGACATGTACTTTGTGGTGTTCATCGGGTAGTACTCATAATGGAAGTTATAAAGGAAAGGGGCATCATGCAGGAAATTGTACAGGAAAACATAGTGATCCAATAAATAGAGGAAAATGTCCACATAAAGTAACAACTTATACGATGACATGTACGAAATCAACAGATAAAGTATACACATGTGGAAAAACATATGATTGTAATAAAACAACATCAACAGTAGAAAGTTATAAGCTAACGTGTAGTAGAACAATTGATGGTTATTACATAAACTGCGGAATGTATGATGGACAATTGATTTGTAATAAGAGATAATAAATGAAAAGTAGGGGCGATTTTGGAAATCGCCTCTTTTAAATGGAAAAAAATACACTTGAAAAGTTTGTAGGATTATGGTAAAATAAGTCGTAATATCAAGAAAGAGGGAGAATTATGGCGAAAGTAGAGGAAACACATTTGCAAGTTATAAAAAAAGAAAATCTAGTAAAACGCGTCATAGAATTTATTTTAAGTACAAGATGGTATGTACTTCTAATTGCAATGCTTATTTTGTTAAAAACCGTATTTTTCTATGGAAATACGGTTTTCAAAAATGACACCATTTGGGTTTGGTCGATAAGACAAACTTGCTTTTTTATTGTGATTCTCGTATTTCCTTTGTTATTATTCAAAAAATCGGTCAGAAGATTTGAGGCAGGTATGATGATTGACTTTTTGGTTAGTTTGCTTTTGTTTGCAGATGAATTGTATTATGAATATGCCTCGAATATTTTGTCCGTTATGCAAATGGGAAATATGCAGTATAAAGATGAGATTTTGAATGCCATTCCAAGTTTGTTGCATCCAGAGCAAATTTTGTATTTTATAGATTTTGTCATTTTTGCAATTTTGCTAATCAGTAAAGCGGTCCGTATTAAAAATCGTAATGATTTTAAATGGATTCTAGTTGTTTTGAATGTAGCTTTTGTGTGGATTTTTTGTACCTATTATCATTTTATACCAGAATCGCTAGAATTGGTAAATGGTTTCATTTATAGTAAATACAATTCAGTGCGCTATGGAACAATTTATGGTTACCATTATGTAGATATTAAAAATGCGATTACCAACAATAAAAATGTCCCATACAATTCTTATGATGAAATGCTAGAAGTATATGCTGATTTAAAAAATTACCAAAAAGGGTATACAGAAGATAATCAAAATAGTGAGAAATACACAGGAATTGCTGAAGGAATGAATGTATTTGTGGTTCAATTAGAATCTGTTCAGCAGTTTGTGATTAATCGCAAAGTTAGTGGAAAAGAAATCACGCCAAATTTGAACCGATTTTTGGCGGAAAATATTCATATCAGCAATATGCATGCTTCGAGTTATACGACAACAGCTGATTCTGAGCATAGCTTTATTACTGCCATTTATCCAAGCGAAAATGGTGAAGCGTTTAGCAAATATTATTCGAATACCTATAACGACATTTTCAAAAATTACAAAGAAGCAGGTTACACCAATGTTTACGCACATGGAAATTATGATACATTTTGGAATCGTAAAAATGTTTTTTCAAAATATGATGTGGATAAAGTCTATTTTATCAATGATTTTGAAGATACTTCGGAATTGATACGCACTTATTTATCGGACGAATTATTGTACAAGCAAATTTTTGATATGTTGCCTGAAACAGATGGTCCAATTTTTGCGGATATTGTGGCTGCCTCATCTCATAAACCATTTGATTTGGAAGGAATTCAAAATAAAGAACAAAAAGTGACGATTGATGTTGGAAAATATCGTGGAACAGCTTTGGGAAATTATTTGGAATCGGTTCATTATGCTGATTATGCTTTTGGCATCTTTTTAGAGGAGTTGAAAACGAGAAATTTGTATGAGAATAGCGTTGTTTTTGTGTATGGTGACCATTATGGTATGACCATGTATGATGAAGATTTGATAGAATTTTTAGGGGAAGATAAGGAAAATTATAATGTAGCAAGGATGCAGTTTGAATTTTCGAATGTGGCTTGTGGAATGCGCATTCCAGGCGTTTCAAACTTGGAGATAAATATACCTGTTAGCAAAGTTGATATCAAACCAACGCTGATGCAAATTGCCAATATTGAAGATACATTTTCATTGGGAAATAGCATTTTTGAGGGAAAACCCTATGTTTGTGTGAATAATGGAAAAATCATCAAAGATGGCTATTATTATGATGCGGAAAATTGGTATGATTTGGCAACAGGTGAAATGGTAGACTGGGAAATGCTAGAGGAAAATGTAAAGAATGATTTGGAGAAAGCGGTGGAATATACGGATAAAGAATTGGGAATTTCGATGTCTGTTTTGATTGATAATTTGTTAAAAGATGATATAATACTTGGAAAAAAGAAATAATCGAAGATTATTTCTTTTTTCCGATTTTTTTCATATCTTCTGGAAGTGCAATTTCAAAATCCATTTTTTGTTTTGTGACGGGGTGCGAAAATGAAATTTTGTAACTGTGTAAGGCTTGACGAGAGATAAATTCAGAAGTTGTTCCATATAAACTGTCTCCTAAAATGGGATGTCCTAGATATTTTGAATGCACGCGAATTTGGTGTGTTCGCCCAGTTTCTAACTGAAATTCAACGAGACAGTAATCGGCAAAATTTTGGATTACGCGATAATGAGTGACGGCTCTTTGCCCATTCGGGCTAATTTTGCGCTCAATAATACTGCCTTCTTTTCGAGCAATATTGCTATCTATCGTGCCAGTTTTTTTGGTTTCATCAAATGTGCCAGTCAAAATGGCTCGATAGTATTTTTTAAAGGTGTGGTTTTCCATTTGGTGGATGAGAGCTTCTTGAATGTATTCATTTTTGGCGAAAATCACAAGACCGCTGGTATCTTTGTCAAGTCGGTTGACAGGGCGAATTTTGGTTTCAATGTGATTTTTTTCGAAGTAATATCGAATGCCATTGGAAAGACTGTCTGTAAAATGAGCCATGGATGGATGAACTGGAATTCCAGCAGGTTTGTTTACGATGAGCATGGTATCGTCTTCAAAAATGATGTCGAGTTCCAGTTCTGTAGGAAGTATCGTTTCGCTCTTTTCTTGAAAAGAAATTTGTGCACTTACGATATCATTCAAATGAATTGGAGTGTGCACAGAAGCGGGCTTTTCGTTTCGAAAAATCTGATTGGCTCGTTTTAACTTTAGAAGAAGTCTATCAGAAATATGGAAGTGCGATTTTAGCACTTCTTTTATGGTTTTGTAGTTGGTGGAATTGACGATGTATTCTAGTTTCATAATGGAGATATTTTATCATAGAAAAAGAAAATTTACAACAAATGCAATCAATTGAGAATTGACTTAATCTATTTTCTATGTTAAAATAAAAAAATTCCTGATTGGAAAAAATTAATTATTTTAAATTTTGAAAGGAGAGTTAAAGATGCAACAGGTGAAAATTTCAAAAGAAGGACGGGAGAAAATTGAAAAACTGATTGGGTTGATTCTTGAGAAATTTAATTGGCAAGAAGAGGAACATCCTAAAGTAAATTATATTATAGTAAATTATGATATTTCTGAATTAGGGTGGGTAAGTCGTGATGCTTTGTATATTGGGATAAAGGGCAAAACTTATAATTTATCAGAAGAGGAAAGAAAATATTTCAAAGAAAAGATAAGGGCACATTGTTTTGCAGAAGACCAAGGTAGAAAGATAAAACTCATCAAAAAAAATTAAAAATAATTAATGAAGACCTCGATTTTGCAAACTTTTGCAAAATCGGGGCTTTTTTGTTATGAGAAGTTAAAAGCTTAAAGCTCAGTATTTTAAAGCAAGAGCATATTTTTGATGTTTTATCAAGTATGTCAATAATTTTTGATTAGGACACCCTAAAAAGTGAAAATTATTTTAAGATTAG
>CAOJUE010000051.1 GCA_948443845.1 uncultured Eubacteriales bacterium
TTTTTTCTTAATTCTTTTAGACGTTTTAGATGATACATTTTTTCTCCTTTCTTTTTTTGAATATTTTTTGTGTTTTTAGTCAAAATAGTAATGTGAACAATTTTACTTATTTATGAATTTATACATAATATATTATGTATTCCGAATTGATTATACATAAATTATTATGTGTTGTCAATACATAATAATTTATGTTTGTTAAAATAAAAAAAAGGAGTGTAAAAGATGTATTTTAAAAGACTAAAAGAATTGCGAGAAGACCATGACAAATACCAAAAAGAAATCGCAGCTCTTCTAAAAATATCACAACAATATTATTCTGAGTATGAAAAAGGCAATCGACCAATTCCAGTAGAATATATTATTATTTTGGCAAAGTTTTATCATGTATCAACTGACTATATTTTGGGATTAACAGATAACGCTATTCCCTATAAATAATGGATCGATTATTTCTAACAAGGAATAATCGATCCATTTTTTATTTGCAAAAAATATGTTTTCCTATTGTCATAACTTGCGGTCTACTCCAAATCCAAGCCGATGTTGCTGTATCTGGATTGAAATAATATACACATCCTGAAGTTGGGTCCCAACCATTGATGGCATCTTGTGCAGCCTTTTTACAGTTATCATCATAGCCTAAATTAATTTGTCCGTCAGCAACACACGTGTAGGCTCCTGATTGATAAATCACACCAGAAACAGAATTCGGAAATCTCGAATCAGAAACACGATTCATAACTGTTGCAGCAACCGCCACCATTCCATTATACGGCTCTCCTCTTGCTTCTCCATACACCAAATGGCTGAGCAAATTCAAATCGCTATTGTTGCTCGCTCCGCTACCAGCGGACGAATCAGACTGAATTCCTAATGCAGACAATGTTTGCGCTCCCGCAACTCCATCTGCATTTAAGCCATTGCTACTTTGAAATTTCTTAACTGCTTCATACGTTCCAGAACCATAAATTCCATCAATGCTTCCAGAATAATATCCCCAATCTCTAAGTTTGGTTTGAATCTGTTTTACTTCTTCGCCACTCGAACCATATTGCGAAAGTGCATAAACCATAGGAAGTTTTGCCAAAATCCAATATAATAGCATTCCCATTACAACAATTCCCACTAAATATTTCTGTTTTTTCATTGCAACCTCCATCTTTTATCCTATTTTTTGCAATTCCAAAAATTTTATACCATTTTATGTAAAATTTTTGTAACAAATTTGTAATAAAAATTTTATATTTTTTTGTCAAATTAGGGTTGCTATTTTTTGTCATTATTTGTATAATGATGTTATTAAGAAAAGGGGTAATGTTATGGAATTTACGAAAGACATTGAATTGAATAGTTCTCCAGCTGTAGGTCAAGAGTTAATTCTGACTTACCATGGTTTTTTAAGTGAAAGTGCAGAATTAACCATTGTATATGGTTTTGGTGAATCTTGGAATCATACAACAGAAGCTCCAATGGAAAAAACTTCTTCTGGCTTTTCAGCCAAAATCAATATGTTAAATTTTAATACTTTCAATTTCTGTTTCAGAAATTCCAATTACGAATGGGACAATAATTGCAACTGCAACTATATTTCCGAAATTTTACCTTGCACCCAAACTGCTGAAAAATTTGACATCGATGCATTTATCGAAGAATTATTAGAACCAATTTGTTCCAAAACACTAGAAACCTCTGAAATTTCAACACCTGTTCAAATTTCTGCTGAGCCAATTGATTTAGGTCTTGAAATTAGCAATATTTTATCACAAATTAAAATGGAAACTCCTACAGAAAATTTAACCGAATATGCAACACTTGATGAAATTCTTGCTGGAACAGTAATAGAAGAAACACCTGTCGAATTATTCGAAGAAGATACACCTGATGCTTTATTTGAAATAGAAATTGAAAAAGCTGTTGCAAAACTTTTTGAAAATGAACCTGAGGCAGAACTTATTGTTCCAGAAACTTCCGTTCAAGAACAGACAGCCTTAATCAATGTAGATGATCCATTCATGATTAGCCCAAGAAAATTAGGCAGATTTTATGCTTTCAAAAAACGTATCAAATTATCTTTCTATAAATTATTAGTCAAACTACCAAAAATGATTTTTGGTATAGAAGAACAATAAATCAAAAAAATCTTCCACAGTGGAAGATTTTTTTATGTTACATCCCAATTTTTTTCATAAATTGCTTACTCTTTTTTACCATCTTTTTCTTACTATTGTCAATTCCTTCCGAATACATCATCATCGCACCTGCTGTAAGCAAAGTTCCTAACATTAAACCTTTTGTAAATCTCATTTTTTTACCACCTTTCCTAAATATTTTTATATTATTTATTATTTTCTTTTTGTGAAATCCTATACTCTCTAAAAAATGAGTAAATTTGAAAAAATGCGATAATCAGTAAAAAGATGCCAAAATATTTTTTTAAATTTTGATTTTCAATACGAAACGACAGCAAACTTCCGCACAATTGCCCCCACAATTCCAAAAATCAGAATAACCGTTGCTAGTTTATAATCAATCGTTTTATGCTTGATATTCATATAAATCGCTACAATCGATGTCGGAATAAAAAACACCAAATTGATTCCTTGTATCATGTGTTGGCTAATCTCTCCAAATAAATTCAAAAGCAAAATCAAAATCGTTCCGCCACCCATTCCAATGGCTGCCACAATTCCTGAAATAACTCCAAAAATAATTTCCTTCAATCAATTTCACCCCATTATCATTTTAATTCCTGCATATAATAAAAACACGATAAACGAAATCTGCAAGAATTTTTTGCCAGAATTCCACAATATTTTTGAACCAACATAACCACCAACAATTCCGCCAATTGAGCACTTTATAGCCATTTGCCAATCAATATAATTCTGTTTAAAATAAAAGCATCCACTAGTAAATACCATAAAAAAAATGCAAAATATTGTTGTCGCACGCGCTTTTACTTCATCCATTTTCAAAATAGAACTCATATAGGGAACCAGAATCAATCCACCGCCACTGCTAAATAAGCCACTTACAAGTCCACCAAAAAATCCGATTAGCATATTTTTCCAAAAATCTTTCTTTTCCATATTCATAGGATTGCTTAAAAATTAAAATTTATACAAAAAAATCTCCTTGCTGGAACTACAAGGAGTTTGGTTATTAGTTACTTTTCTAAAAATCCTATCACATTATCGACAATCCTATTTGCCTCCCTTACTGTGATAGATTTTTCTTCGCACATCCAATGTAAAGGTACTCTAATACCACCTTTTAAAAGGCAATTATCCAAAACAAAGGTTTTTACTGTATTTTTCTTGCTATTTGGTGTAAAAACTTTTACTAATGGCTCTACCACCTTTTGTAAAAAATCGATTCTCGAAAATTCCTCTTCTCTTTGAGAAAACAACTCTTTCTCTGTCAAATCAATTATTCTATTGGCATATGCCCAGATTTCTTCATCTGTTAAGAAATCATAGCTTTGAAATCTTTGTTCCTGTTCCTCTGTAAGCTCCAAAGAAACATAGATTTCTTTAAACATTAACCGATTAAAGTAATCGGCATAAAGATGATACAAAATTTTTGCACCATCTTTGACTTTTAAATTCTCTTCCATTTTATAATCCTCCATGGATTTGCCTAACCTTTCAGTGTTCCAATAGGCGAAATGAAAAGTTATTATACCATATTTTCATAAAAAAGTCAAATGCAATTAGCCCCTATTTTCCAGCAAATTTTGCTAAAAATCTTACTTTTCCACACAATTTTCGTCTTTTACATAATATTTCGTCCCCAACATCTCATCTGGCAAATATTGTTGCTCACACCAATGCCCCGGAAAATCATGCGGATATTTATATCCTTCTCCATAGCCAAATTGATGCATCCCTTCTGCTGGTGCGTTTCTAATATGCATAGGAATCGTTCCTGTATTCTTATTTTTCACATCTTCCAAAGCGCGATTAATTCCCAAATACGTTGCATTTGATTTTTTGGAAATCGCAACATATGTAGCCGCTTGCGCCAAAATAATTCTTGCCTCTGGCATTCCAATCATTCGGACGGCTTCCATCGCAGACGTTGCAACTACTAATGCATTTGGGTTTGCCATTCCCACGTCTTCCGAGGCACAAATGGTAATTCTTCTTGCCAAAAAAACGGGATCTTCTCCTGCATTCAAGGCTCTTGCCAAATAGAAAATCGCCGCATCTGGGTCACTTCCACGCATAGATTTAATCATCGCACTAATGTTATCATAATGACTATCTCCTGTTTTATCAAACATGGCTTTTTTCGCATTCATACTTTGACTTGCGATTTCGTCTGTAATCTCAATCACACCATCTGCACCCATTTTGGTTGTCAAAACAGCAATTTCTAAACCATTTAGGGCAGTTCTGACATCTCCGTTTGAAATTTCCGCAATCGTGTCAATCGTATCATCTGAAATATTAATACGATAATTTCCTAATCCCTCTTTATTTGTAATGGCATTTTTCAATATTTTCACAATATCCACCTTTTTCAAAGGCTCCAATTTGATTACCATTGACCTTGAAATGAGCGCCTTATTGACTTCAAAATATGGATTCTCCGTTGTCGCACCAATCAAAATTACCGTCCCATCTTCCACATAAGGCAGCAAAGCATCTTGTTGTAATTTGTTGAATCTATGAATCTCGTCAATAAATAAAATACATTTTCCACTTGGGTTCAATAAAGCATTGTCCGCCTCTTCTATGGCTTTTTTGATATCAGAAACACCTGAAGTAACCGCATTTATTTTCGTAAATTTATATTTGGTTGTTTCACTTATCACCTTTGCAAGCGACGTTTTGCCACAGCCTGGAG
>CAOJUE010000052.1 GCA_948443845.1 uncultured Eubacteriales bacterium
TGCTTGTCAATGCATTTGATTAAATGTAATATAATTGTAATATAAACGAATGCACCATAATTAATTTATATTCTTTTAAAAACAACGTTTTCAAAATCCTTAATTTCAAAATTAGAAGCACCTTTTTCAATCAGATCTTCACCTGGAAGCGCAACAGATATTGTTCCTTTATAGGTTACATTTTCATTCGTCTCAATCAAAATATCGAAACTAAGTTCCAATTTTATCTCTTCCAAATTGACCCCAATATTTTGTAGTAAAGTTCCATCATACGTTATTTCTGTAGATTCATTGGAAATGTAAGTTCCCAAATTATCCAAAGCAACTCTGCAACTGATTACACCACCAGTATTTGAAATTTCTAATGTTTTCAAATCATCTACTGTTGCACCTGTATATGTGATATTTTGATTCAAATAATTTTGTTCACTATAAGTATACAAATTCTCCAAATCTCCAGTTGGTCGATAAATTGCAACTTCTCCTTTGCTTGGCGATTTTGTAATCGTGAAATTTTGAAGTGTAATTTGCTTTATCGTTTCATCCGTTTCATTTGTTTTATCAATATAAAAATACAAATCATTGGCTTGTTTTACATTAACATTCCATATGTTTTGTCCATCGTCTGCCTGCTTTCCTTCTACGGTACTAATGACAAAAATTTTGGAAACGCTGTATGGCAATGTTTTTTCGCCTTCTACTTCATACTTTACCATAACAGAAATAACTACCATCAGTACAATAATGAAACAAAATAAGAAAGCACATCTTTTTAATATCTGTTTTTTCTTCATTGATTTCTCCTTCTTGGACAATCATTTTTTTCGCTGGCGTAAATTTTTGAAAAACGTTTTTAAGATTGTCTCACATTCATCTTTTAATATATATTTTTCAATTTCAATTTTATGATTAAATTTGTATTCCAATAAATTTAACACTGAACCACAAGCACCTGTTTTTTCATCTTGTGTACCAATGTATAATTTTCGAATTCGTGCATTAATCAAAGCACCAGCACACATCGAGCATGGCTCTAATGTAACATACATATCACAATCTGATAATCGCCAAGCACCTAATTTTTTGCATGCTTTCTGAATTGCCAAAATCTCCGCATGACTGGTGGCATCATGTTTCAATTCTTTGATATTGTGCGCACGCGCTATTATTTTGTCATCTTTTACAATCACTGCACCAACCGGTACCTCATCTTTTTCAAAGGCCTTCTGGGCTTCTTTCAGAGCCTCTTTCATAAATTTTTCTTCCATGATTCTTCCCTTTTTTTAATTATTTTATTGTTATATCATATTTTCTAATTTTTGACAAGTTGCAAAAAACCGCCCTATAGAAATCATTCTATACAGCAGTTTTTTGGCAATTATATCATATTCTCATAAATGACTTTAATATTTTTTTCATCCTTATATTTATTCTCCATCGGGCACATTCCGTTTTTTTCATTATTTTGAATATATTCCACTAAATTTTTATATTCATATTTAACATGATCTTCTTCTAACACAGGAACCGCATATTGGCTCATTACATCTGCATAAATTTCTTTTACACCTGCCACCGTCAAAATAGAACCTGCTACTTTTCCAATCACTTTATCTGCAATAATCGCATTTTTTAAAGCATCGGGATTTTCCTGTAAAATCTCTTTGATGTCCTTAATTCGATTTTGATAATATTCTTTAATTTCCCCATTTTCATACACCACAACCAATGAAGCCTTTTTTTCATGCAAAATTTTCTTTATTTCTTCCAATTTAGTCATCTAAATGAATTCCTTTCTTAATTACCCTCGCTATAAAAGGCACACAAACTAGCTGAAGCATAATTCCGGGCAATCCTGCTCGAATACTTTGTAGCACAGATATTCCATAAGTAGGCAAACCTAAAATATTGATTGCTACAAACAATACGCTGCTATACAAAATTCTGCCCAAAATAATGGTTGCAACTAACGAAATACAAGCATTGCATTTTTTATGGAATGTACTCAACAAAACCGCATAAATCAAAAGTTCAATTAGCATATAAGGCAATCTTGCCAAACTTGGCATTCCAGTTAGCAAATAACTAAATACAATCGAACTTCCCGCAACAACACTTGCACTTAACACTCCAAACACAAAAGAAGCAATCAAAACCGCAATATGCATTGGCAAAAATGTTGCACCTGCGCTACTTCCCGCTAACATATGAAATATTCTTGGCAAGGCAATTCCAATGCCACTTAGCAAAACCGTTCCCGTAATATATTTTGCCTTTGTACTCGATAATATTTCTACGAAACTTCTTTGTTCTTTCCTATTTTCTACTTTTTCCATCTAAAAAAACCTCCTAAATTTACAATTCGATTAATTCATAATCCTTTGAACCAACTCCCAATTCTGCAGCAACGTCAATTGTATGAGTTCCGTGTTTGGAATTAATTCTTTCCAACAAATGCTCTTTTCCTAGATCATTTGAATTTTTTACCAAGTCAATACACGCTTGGTCAATTGCCACTGGGTCCAAAGACGCCAAAATTCCAATATCTTTCATGCATGGATCTTCTGCAACTGCACAGCAATCACAATCTACACTCATATTACACATCACATTGATAAATACCATATTTCCTTCAAAATATTCAACAACAGAAGATGCGCTATCTGCCATTGCTTCTAAAAACTTATCTTGCTCTGCTATACAATCCCAACACTTATATTGGTCTTTTTCTTTTCCTGCCGTATGAATCCACGATTTTCCTGCAGAAGAAGCAATTCCAATCGATAATTGCTTCAATGCTCCACCATATCCACCCATAGGATGACCTTTAAAATGCGATAATACCAACATCGAATCATAATTATCCATATTTTTTCCAACGTAATTGGCTTGAATCGCTTTTCCATTTGGAATTTGCAATATTTTATCTTCTGGCTCGCTGTCTAAAATATCTACATCAAAATATTCCGTCCAGCCATGCTCTTCCATTAGTTTTTTGTGTCTATCTGTCGTATTTCTTGCACCATCATAGGCAGTATTGCATTCTACAACAGTTCCATTTACATGTTCTACGATTTTTTTAACCATTTCTGGTCTGATGTAATTCTGGTTTCCTTTTTCCCCGGAATGTAACTTCACAGCTACTTTTCCCTTCAATATTTTACCGACTGCCTCATACATTTTCACAATATTTTCTGGCGAAATTTCTCTACAAAAATAAACTTTTGATTTTTCCATAAAAACCTTCCTTTCTTTTTTATTCTATCTATTATATATCATTTATTGTATACCTTAAGTCAATAGTTTTTTAAAATTTTATAAATTTCATCGACAAATACCATTGCATTAAATCTAAAACAAAAACTCTACAATTCATTGATATTTCAACATTGTAGAGTTTTAAAATTTGGTGTACTCAGCCAGAGTCGAACTGGCGACCTTCCGCTTAACATTTTAGTATTTTGACATATTTCATATGGTATTAAAATGCTTGAAAATACCACATTTTTCAAAAAACATATTTTAAGTTATTTCAAGTTATTTTAAACCAAGTCGGGAAAAAGTCGGGAAATTTTTTCGAAACAGTGTTCGCCTTTTTCTTATGTATACACATAAGAAAAAAGAAGTATGAACACCATACTTCTTTCTCTATCTAAAAAATTTTTATCGTATAAAATACTATAAAAAAATTATACACTTTTTTATTACACTTGTCAACAATTTTATTGTAAAATCTTCGCAATATTATTGTTCTTAATCCAAAACTGGTCCCCAAACACTTGCACCAAAACCCTCTCTGCCTCCGCCCAAGCAACAATTGCCCTAGCCGTCAAATTATCATTTTTAATCAAACTTCTAGTATCAGCGTGAATCCAGCAAATCTCCGTCCTATTATCATATTGAAATCGATTCCCCTCAACTGCCCCAGTATGATAAAACGGCACACTAATTTCAACAGCCTGTCCCTGTGCAAATTTGACAGAATTTATTAAATCCTGTCTTTTAGGTCTCAACACTCCCTCAAATCCACTCTTATATGTATGTTTAATTCTAGTCATTCCTTGTCCTTTTCCACCCCAATTTTGGTCATACGAGTAAAAATATGAAGTTGTCCCCACACCGTCAGCAATTGCAATATGTCCCCATTTACCATGTTTTTTACCCCATACAACAATATCGCCTTTTTGTGGAATAAAATCTGGCGTATTAGGTATTCTGTTAAAGTTTTTATTTAGAATAGATAATTCGTTATATCGATTCCAATAAGCCTCTGCATTTCCAATTGCTCCAATTTTTATGCCTAGCACCTTATCCATATATAGTTTTGCCAAATCCACACATTGAACACCACAACCACCGTCATAATCTGTTGCTTTTCCGTTATATTTTTTTATAAATTCATCAAAATTCATAACTTATTCCTCACTTTCTTTCAAACCTTTCAAAAACTCATCAGCTTCAATTGCCTTCTGCGTATAACTATTATTCTTCCAAAATCCAACCACAATGATGGCAATCTGAATTATGTACTCAACTACACTTGCAACTTCTGATTCATCTACTTTTATAATATCTATATTAAAATGCTGTAACCCCATATTAATAATTGTAATCAACAACAAAATCG
>CAOJUE010000053.1 GCA_948443845.1 uncultured Eubacteriales bacterium
GGTGTACATTTACTGGCTGGACGGCAACCCATGGTTCTGTTGAGAAATGGATGAGCTCTAATGGAACTTATGAAACATATGCATTTATGGGAGATTATGCAGGAGATGTAACAGTTACGGCACAATGGAAAGATATAGAAGCCCCAACTATACCAACAGTTACTTATGTTTCAGGATCGAACGAAAACAAATGGCAAAACAATATAAGAATCAGTTTGTCATCTACGGACAATGTGAGGATTGATCATTATGAAGTATGCCCAAATGATGATGAGTCGGCAATTGCCAATGTAGGTTCGGATTGGACCCCGTGGCACTCCTACTCGAGTAGCAAGGTGAAGTTTAGAGCAGTAGACAGTGCAGGAAATAAGAGTGTTTGGACTGGGTACTATAATATACATCAGGATACGGAGGCTCCAACATGGGTAGCTTGTGCAAATCAAGATGGAAATAGAAATGACTTAGACTGGGGAAAACCACAGACAACTGGTACCAGATTAGCTACGGTAGCTAACAGTAGCACAAGTGGTATAGAAAAGTTTGAATTTGCAAATACGAATGGTGGAAGTGTAGTTGAAACATATACTAGAATAGAAGGAGATGCAAATAATAGTTGGGTTAAAGATGGTGCTGGATATATGCCAGATCACGATTATTGGGTAAGAGCGTGGGATAATGCAGGGAATGTAAGTGCTTGGGTTAAAGTTCCTTTGAAACCAACAATAAAATACAATGCAAATGGCGGTTCAGGTGTACCAAGTAATCAGTATGTAACAAGTGGAAGTAGTGTAACAGTAAGTTTTTCTACTATTCCAACAAGAACAGGATATACATTTTTAGGCTGGTCAACAAATAGCAGTGCAACAAGTGCGACATATACATCAAGTGGAACGAAAACATTTACAGTAACGGGAAATGTAACGTTATATGCGGTTTGGACACCGATAAAGGCAACAGGGATAACGATAACATCTTCAGCAACTTCAACGGCAGGTTTAACATTAAAATTAAGTGCAACAGTGACACCAGATGATGCATTAAACAAAAATGTAACATGGAGTAGCAGTGATGAAACGATAGCAACGGTAAATAGTTCTGGAAAAGTAACAAGAAGAACAAAAGCAGGAACAGTGACGATAACTGCAACAACAACGGATGGAAGTAATAAATCAGCTACTGCTACGATTAGGGTAACGAAATCAACGAAGAAATGCCGGTGGTGATGTGAGCTACAAGGTTATACACGGGGGCACATGTGAGAAAGATTGTGGGTTAAACGGATATTGTCGTAATACAGGAAATAGAGTGTATTGTCAAGCTGGTCATCATCCCGACGGCAAAAAAGATGGTGACTATGAAAAAGGAGCCTGTACGGAGAATGTTGATTCATGGAGCTTAACTTTTTCAACTCCGTAAGAGGAACTCGGATAAATATAGTTTAAAATTGTTGGATATATAATCATATAAAAAAATGTAGACTTTCATTAGAGAGCCTGCATTTTTCTTTTTTAGAGAAGATAATATAATAAATTTTTAGAATTGCTCTATATTCCATTACATCATACCTATTAACTTATGTAAATGGGTGAAATTGGAAGATACATTCTGATGCAATTTTAGAATAGGCAAAATTTTTTGAAATAAGTTGGCGTAATTCAAAATATGTGCTATAATGAAAAAAAGAAAGATGAGTTAGATTGTAAAAAGGAGTTTTTATGAGATTGTTAGTTCAACGTGTGAAAAACGCGAAAGTGGTGGTTGATAAAGAAACGGTTGGAGAAATCGGCAAAGGATTTCTTGTTTTGTGTGGTATCACGCATTTGGATACGGAAAAGGAAGCCGATTATTTGGCGAATAAATTGTGTAATTTGCGCGTTTTTGAAGATGAAAATGAAAAAATGAATTTGTCAATTAAGGATATTGAAGGCGAATTGCTGATTGTTTCACAGTTTACGCTATATGCAGATTGCGCATCGGGTAATCGCCCAAGTTTTACCAATGCTGCCAAACCAGAATATGCCAACCAATTATATGAATATTTTATGCAAAAGTGCAGAGAGCAGGATATCAATGTCCAAAAGGGCGTTTTTGGCGCACACATGGAAGTTTCTTTGCTAAATGACGGTCCGGTTACGATTATGCTAGAAAAATAATCAACTCGGAAATCGCTCGTAAATATATTTGATGATGTTTTCTAGGTTATCATCAGTGACATTGATAAAAACGCCACTGTCAAAACTAATCCATAGATTGATTTTGAACTTTTCTTTATTATCCATAAAACAACTGACAAGTTCAATCATGTCAATGGGATTGTCGTAAGTATTTTCCCAAAATAAATCACTTTTTAGTTCGATATTCTTAGCGTAAAAAAGCGCTAAGAATTTTTTGATTTCTCCCGGAGTTTCACTATAGAAATTGATGATACTTTTCATAAATTTCCTCCTCAATAGTATATATTTTCAAAAATTTCAAATAATATACATCAATTGGAGGCTAGGAAATGAGAAGAATATTTTTAAGTGTGTGTGTTTGTAGTATATTATTGCTTTGTTTGACTGGTTGCGGAAAACAAGATGAAAAAAGTATTGAGGATAAATTAAATTCGGAATTGGAATATGTGGAAGATTTGATTTTTAAAATTGCAAATAAATATGCCAAACAAGAATATATGGAAGAGGACGAAATAAAATGGGAAGATATTAAAGAAGATGTTCAAAAAATAAATTCTTCTTGGAGTTCGCTAATTTTGGATTTGACAGATGTGAATGTGGCAAATCAGGATATTTTGGATTATAGTACGCAGTTAAACAATTTATTGATTTCTGTTCATAATGAGGACGAGCAGGTGATGATTAATCAGTTAAATGAATTGTATAAAAAAGTAATTATTTTTAGAGAAGCGTATTTGAAAGACCGAAATAAAATTGAAAAAAATAAGGTAAGAAGCGGTGTTTTAAGTGCATTTAATCAAGTGAACCAAAACCAATGGGAAAAAGCAAAAATGGAGATTAATAAAACTGTTGAAGATTACAAAAATTTGATGAATGATATTGGTTATGCAGAAGAAAATAAATATAATTTGAACAAAATTTATGTATTATTGGAAGAATATAGAAATGCGATTGGTGGATTAAATTATGATTTGGTCAGAATGAAATATATTGTCACGGTGGAAAATTTATAAACGTAGGGGTCGGTCTTGACCGACCCTTTTTGTGTGTATTTTTACACGCATATATTTTTGTGTTATTTTTACGGGTCAAGGGCGAATCAAGATTCGCCCCTACGAATTATGTTTTGTTTTTGATTAACAATTCCAAAATTTGAACCGCGTTGCTCGCCGCGCCTTTTCTGATGTTGTCTGCAACGCACCAGAAATTTAGCCCATAAGGTACGCTGTCATCGCGTCTGATTCTTCCGATGAATACTTCGTTGTGCCCATTGGCATTGGTTGCTAATGGATAAAGATTGTTTTTAACATCGTCTTGAACAATAATTCCTTTGGCAGATTTTAGATTATGTAGCATTTGCTCCATGTCAAAATCGTTTTCGAATTCTACATTAATTGATTCGCTATGTGAATTCAAAACAGGTACTCGAACTGTAGTTGCAGTGATTTTCAAATCAGGACGTCCTAAGATTTTTCTGGTTTCATTGATCATTTTCATTTCTTCTTTGGTGTATCCGTTTTCTAAAAATACATCGATATGTGGTAGACAGTTATTTTGAATTGGATATGGGAATTTGGTGGTTGTGTTATTTTTTAAATCGTCAATTCCCTTTTTGCCTGCCCCAGATACTGCTTGATAGGTTGAATAAACAATTCTTTTGATTTTGCAAGTATCATTCATGACTTTTAGTGGAACGACTGCTTGAATGGTAGAACAATTTGGATTGGCAATGATTCCGTGATTTTTAAAAGCATCTTCTGGATTAACTTCTGGCACCACAAGTGGAACATCTTCATCCATTCGAAAGGCACTACTATTATCGATGACAATGCAACCTTTTGAAGCGGCAATAGGAGCAAAATGTTTTGCAGTATCACCACCGGCAGAAAAAATGGCATAATCAAAACCGCCATCAAATGAATGATCGGTTAATTCTTGAATGATATATTCTTTTCCGTTAAATGTAAGTTTTTGTCCAGCCGAACGCGCAGAAGCGAAAAATGTATATTCTCCAATGGGTAAATTAAATTCTTTTAGAACCTCTAAAGCAGTTCTACCTACAACACCAGTAGCGCCAACAATGGCTAATTTATAATTTTTCATAAAATAAACCTTCTCCCTCCTTGAATTTTATTTTATTTATTATATGATAAAATTGAAAAAATGTACATAAGATATTGATTATTTGCAGGGCAACCGCATAAAAAATGTCAAGACAAAATCAAAAAAATAGTATATAATTA
>CAOJUE010000054.1 GCA_948443845.1 uncultured Eubacteriales bacterium
TTCTAATAAGTCATTTCTTCTATTTAAGCGTTTTAACTCATCTTTTAAATAATCTCTAATTTCCATTTTCTTTCCTCCTTTCTTACCACCATACTGCAAACATTATTGCAAATGTTATACTTATCGCTATACAACTTATTACATCTGTTACGCCTTTCCAGTATGCTTTCTTTAATCTTCTTTTGTTTTTCATCTTTTTACTCCTTTCACAAAACTTTACACATATTATTCTTTTTGAATCTGCTTTTGCTGTTTTCTTGAAAGTCAAATGTTACCATATTCTGAATTGCATTCTTTTCTAGATATTCTTCAACCCATTCTTTTTTATATAGATAAGCATGTCCCTTTCCCTTTATATATTTAAGTCCATTTTTTATCCACGTTTGAGTTATCATATATGGCGTAACTTCACTTTCAGAAGAACTATACATTTCTGCTATTTGTTTTGTTGTATATAACATTTTATCCCTCCTTCCTTATTTCTGTGTGTTAGACTGCATTTTTGTCGATTTTTGTTGTAATTTGTCGAATCCATTTTCATCTTACCTATAATTTTTTATTTTAATAAAAACATAGTTTTTATTTTGTCAATACATTTTTTACTTTTTATGCAATTAATTTTTTATCCATTAATTTCGCATAATAATTTGTAAGTATCTCTTTTCTTTTTTGATAGTCATTCTCCATTGCAATCAATCCTATATCAAACCTTTGTAGCGCTTCTATTTCTTTTATTTGCTCATTACTTAAATATGGTCTTATAGAACTTACTGCCTTATCAATTCTATTTTCTTCCTTAAACTCTTTTGCTGTAAAACCCAAGACAATTTTGTTAATCATGTTTATTTCATTACTAAAATGGTAATGTTTTGGTTCTTCATGGGCGTCCATAATCGCATTCGTAAATTCTGGAAATTCTAATTTGGCTATCTGTAATGATTGAATAAATTTTTCCATTTGATTGAACTTCTTAATATAATCAATTTTGAAATTAGTTGCCTTTATTCCGCCATAGGATGTTACTAAAAATGTAAATCCGTCTTTCGTCATTAGATATCTTGTTTGCTTTCTATTTCTATCGTCTTTGTATGTATCTTTTAGAAAATTAATCTCCCCAAATTTGGGGTCATTACTTTTTGAAATATCACTCATTTTGTTTTCGATATCTCTTAGGACATGGTCATGCCTCTTTTTCAATTCTAAAGAAACTTGCAAACTATCACAAAATATTTGATTGTCTTTTTCATACAGTCCATATTCTGGGTTTTTGATTAATTTCATTTGTTTTTACTCTCCTTTCTTTGTGAATTTATTCACATTTTAGTTTAAAAAAATATATTTTTGATAATCTAAATTATTTGCATTACAATATTTTATGATTGCTCCACAAAATATTGCTCCGGCCCCCTTGCCGTTATTTTTAAATACTTTGTTAACATGTGTTCTTTCTAATCCCATAGTTTCAGCAAAGAGTGTTTGATTTCCATCAAATTTTTCATCAAGTAACTCTTCTAATTCTTCTATATTTATCTCCATTGTTTCACCTCTTTTCTGTTTGTGAATTTATTCACAATGGCATTGTACTATAATTTCTATTTCATGTCAATACTTTTTTGTGATTTTTTTCACATTTTTTATTGACTTTTTTCACACCCTATGCTATACTTGTTTTGGAGGTATTTTATATGTTTGACAAAAAGGAATTTTCGGACATATTGAAAAAAATCAATTTAACATATAACTCGATGACAGAATTTGCACAAAAGGCATCGTTTGACAGAACTTATATATCAAAGTATATTAATATGAAATTGGATAACCCACCTACTCCTAAAATATTGCAAAAATTGGCTAATGCTTCAAATGGAATTACAAATTATAACAATCTTATGTTTCTATGCGGATATACTAACCACTATCAAGATAATGATATGTATCAAAGACGAGAAAGTCTGTTTTATAAACTTTTATATAAATTAGACAGTATTGAATTAACAAACTTAGAAATTAACGAATTAAAAGATATTTGCTTAGGCAACACTCAAAACAATTCTTCCAATAAAGATATATCTGATTTTATTACTGGCTTTTCTGAAGAAAAACAGAAAAGCATTATGACATTTTATAATGACTTTATAGAAGAATTTTTTGAAACAGAGGGACGTTTATTGAATAAACACAATTTATTTAGAAAAAAAACAATCAATACAAAAATAGATAAATTCGGAAATCCTGTTGTTTCACTTCCTATCCTGCGGAATCGTTAAAGCTGGTTATGATTATCTAGCCGAAGAAAACTGGATTGGAACTGTTGATGTGGAAACTTCTCTTGTTGGAGATGGTTCAAATTTCTTTTGTTTGAAAATAAAAGGCGACAGCATGTCCCCTCTTATAATAGAAGATGACATTGTTGTTATAAAAAAACAAGATGACTTTGAAACTGGCGACATTGTTGTAGCAATTGTTAATGGCAATGAAGCAACGATTAAAAAGGGAAGAAAAAATGAAAATAGTATATTATTGCAACCATTCAACCCTAACTATGAACCACTTATATTTACTTACGATGAAATGAAAACAATTCCAGTAACAATTGTCGGAATTGTTAGACAATTAAAAAGAGAATTTTAAAATAAAAAAAGAAAAAGTATGTGCCTTTGATTGCAGTCTAACACACATTACTTTTCCCTACAACACTATTGAAAGTGAATGTATTTTTATTATACAAGATAATGCTTTCAATTTCAATAGTTTATTCAAAAATAAATTATAAAAAATTGGAGGTATTTTTTATGTCACAAAATTTAAACGAAGACATACTAAAGCAATTATCTGAAATACAAAAGCAATTACAAAACTCTAATATCAAAACTACTGAAAACAAAAAACGAAAAAAAGGTAGTTATGAAATGTTGGCAAACGGAAAAGCAAGGCTCTACTTTATGTTAGACAGAGTAAAATACACTGAAACAATTGACGCATCTTCCCCCGAAGTTGCTGAAAGAAAACTTGCTCTTTTCGTAGACAAAATAGAAAAACAGCAATATTGCAATACAAATCTTACTTATGCAGAATTTTGCCAAATTTGGATGGATAAACACGTTCGTGCTAATTGTTCGGAATCCGTAGCCCCAAAATATCTATTTTATCTAAATAATCGCATATTACCTTATCTTGGAACTTATAAATTAAAAAATCTTAACAGCAACTTGTTACTAGACTACTTTAATATGGCAAAAGACTTTAAAACAGAATACAAAGATAGAAAAGAAAATAGCCCAATCAGTAAAGGAACTTACTTAAAACTTTATGAAATCATTTCTGGTTCATTACAAAAAGCTTTTGAATGGGATTATCTTCCTACCAATCCTTGTAGAAAAATACCTGCTAAAACTTTAAATTTAAACAAATTACCCTCAGAACGAGCCAAATTATCCTCAAAATCAAAAATAAGAGCCTACAACCTATCAACCTATAAAAGTGTCATCAATTTACTAAATAATGCAAATACAAGCAAATATGACCCTAATAGGGCGAAGAAGATTTTAGTTGAAACAGCATTAAAAACAGGATTTTGTCGTGAGGAATTGGCAGGGCTAAAATGGGAAAGAGATTTTAATTATAAAAACTCTACACTATCAGTCAATAGTGTTCGTATTTACGTTAAAGGTTCTGGTTGGATTGAAAAAGAACCAAAAGTTTCTAGTAGAAGAAGAACCATAAAAATTCCCTCTTCACTTAATGAACTTCTAAATACTTATCACAAAGAAACTTCGAATAATGAAAATATCTTCTTTGACACAGTAAATTTTATCAGCATAACAAGTTGGTTCAAAAAATGGCAAGAAAAGAATCACATAACCCCTATTTTGACCTTACATGAACTACGCCATACACATCCAACAATTTTATTAAAAACAGGCGCAAAAATTAAAGATGTTTCTATGAGACTAGGGCATAGTAATATTAATATAACCCTTCAAACATATACTGAATACTTAGAAGATGACGACAATATGATTGCAAACATATTAGATAATATTTAATTTTTCGGGTAATCCATTCTAAAAAATGCCTAATTCTCAATAAATTCTCGGGAAATTTTCGGGTAATCTACCCCAAAAATAGCCCAATTTTGCCACTTTTTATCAAAAATCAAAAGCAATAAAAAATTCCTTGTACATTAGTTTTATCAACTATTACAAGGAATTTTTTACTGCCAACATTATGTCAAATGGTGCGGATGAGAGGACTT
>CAOJUE010000055.1 GCA_948443845.1 uncultured Eubacteriales bacterium
AATCTTTCAGTTTTTCCTCTAGTTCCTCTTTTGTGTAATACTCTTCTAAATCTTCCTTATCTGCCTTGTTGCTCTCTAATTGCTGGACAGTATTTTCTAATTGTGCAATACTATTTTCCAACTGCTTGGCGCTTTCTTCTAACTCGTTAATCTTCTGTTTATTTTCATTTACAGTCACTTGAATTAAACCATATTGATTTTCTAATTCCTTCGTATCTTCTAAAAGTTTATCAATTTGTTCCCAAGCCATATCAGCCTTTTTACCATTTTCAACAATTCGACCCAAATTATACTTTCTTTCAATATCCCTCGCGGTTCGAACAGAACCTCTATCTCTTTTTTGTAATTCCATAATTCACCTACTTACAATAAAAACACCAGATTCCTCTGATGTTTTGAAAATTTTTATTGAAATATATCATAATATAGTATATAATACGCTTATCCTTTTCAAAGGAAATCCTAAGGAAAGGAGGCGAATATTTTTGACACTTAAAGAACTGTACTTAGTTTTACTCGGTCTACTAGCGTGGCTAGATGATGAGGAGTAAAGCGAAACCCTAGTGTTGGAGCACTAGGGTTTTTAATATTTTGACACTTAAAGTACTTTTAACTTATAAGTTAATTATAGTATACTATATTTTCTATTATCTGTCAATATTTCTTAAAATATTTTTTACAAAATAAAAACACCTACTTAAGTAAGTGTTTCTATCTAATTTATTACATTTCTTTTAAATCTTTTACATTTATCATCATATTTCTTAAATCTTCTAAAATATTATCCCAAAAATATTCTGGTAATTCTCTATAGGTTGCTACACCATATTGGTCATTTATCTTTCCATATACTCTTGGGAAAACTTTTGATTTCATTTCATGATATTCAAGTTCATTTTCTTCACATACTAATTTAACCTTTTCTTTTACTGCCTTTCTTAGTAATCTAGCCTTGTTTGAACTCAAATAAATTTTCTTTTTTATGATTTCATCGTGTTCTTGCAATTTAGTATCTACCTCTTGAAATTTTTGCTCTGTTTCTGTTTTAAATCCTGCGAAAGCATAATTCATTACCGTTTGACTTTCCGTCAATCCTTTTATTAAATCCCTTATATTTAAGTCATTCTCTCCATTTCCTATTTCTTTACTTTCCTTCACTATCATATTATTCATTTATAATCTCTCCTTCCCCAAATATCATATTTCCTACAATATTTTGTTCATTATTTAAGGCTTGTTTCATTAATACAACCCAATTATCTACTTCATTAATTTTTGATTCTAATATTTTCTTATTTTGAGATGGTATTTTTTGTAGTTCATCTTTTAAATACGTATACTTAGAAGCATTATTGAGAAAATCCTTTATATTAACCAATAAATTATCTAATTTTACGTTGGTATAAACTTTATCTTGATTAATTTCTTTGTCTAGTTTTAATCTACTTACTGTATTTTCTGCTTTTTCTGCTCTTTTGGTTAGTGTCTCAAGTTCTTTTTCTAATGCCTGTTTTTCTAAAATAAGATTTTCTGGCACAACTTCTTTTATTACTTCTTTTTCAACTATTTCTGGTTTTTGAATATTTTCTATTTGATTTTGTAATTGTTGTATTTGCTGTTCTTTTTGTTTTATTGATTCTTGAAGTTCTTCTGAATATTCTTTTTCTAGTTTTAGTTGTTTCGTTAAGTCTTTTACTTCTTGAGTTGTCATATCCTTTAAATTTACATTTTCTAAAACCTCTTTTTGTTGATTTTGTTCTAATTTACCTAGTTCATAAACCTTACTGTCTGGTAATTGTTCTAATGTTTTTCTATTGTGCAAATTTTGCACAAATACTTTATAATAATTTATACAATTGTATGCAGTCCTTTTTTTCATTCCATAGCTCTCAATCCATTCTCCAAAACAACCGTATCTGTTCTTTGCTAATAATTCCTGTGCTTTATTTAATTGTTCTCCAATAAAATATTTTAAATTACTTGCTGTTGCAGAAATGTTGGTGGCTATACTTTGTAATTCATTAGACGTTTCTGTATCTAATTGTGTATAATCAAAATCACTAGAATTTATCATATCCATATCAATCAAATTACTCATTAAAAGTTCCTCCTAATTCTTTAAGTATTTCCTCCAAACTTATTCCATGCCTTTGTAATTCTTTGATATTCTTTTCAAGTTTTTCTTTTAAGATTAAAACTTCTTGTGTCTCCTCATTCAAATTAAAATCTTTCATAATCTTTCCTCCTAAATTTCAAATATTTTATAAATCATACCCAACATCAACGTCGGTATTATTCCTGTTATCATTCCTACAATAAGTACTGCAATTATTTTATCTTTCATTACACAACACCTTCTTTCCATAAGTGTTGCCATGCTTTGATACGTTCTTTTTCTGTTTCTTTAAAATACCTTTTAATTTCTTCCGCTCTGTCTAAATCTTTAACATTAATGCATACACCATATTTTTTGTTTGCGTGGTCTATATAAAAACAAGTTTCTATATATTCTGAAATATAATTTTTTTCCATAATAAAATACCACCTTTCAAATATTTTTTCTAAACTACTTGAAAAATGGTAATTCTATATGGTATAATTATATATAGAATTACTTCAAGTAGTTCGGTTGAGATAATGTTGTAACTTTGGCGAGTGGCACATTATCTCTCTTCTTTTTTTAGCAAATCTTCTGCTTTTAAATCAAAAGCATTTGCCATTTTTTCTAAAACTGTCAATTTAACATTTTTATATTTTTCATTTTCAATACTACTAATTACAAATCTTGTTTCTCCAATTTTTTCTGCCAATTGATTTTTACTTAAGTTTAGCCTTGCTCGTTCCATTCGTATTTTTGTAGTATCTACTTGAAATGGCATTAAAACATTCATTTTTACCACCTCCTTTTTTCTTTATAGTGAAATATTATCACGATTTGTAAAAATAGTCAAGTCTTTTTTTTAAATTTTGTGAAAATATTTTACAAAACGAAAAATATATGTTATAATAAAAATAAGGAGGTATTCATATGTCTATATTATCTAAAAGAATAAAGTTATTAAGGGAAGAACAATCGCTAAATCAATCTCAATTAGCAGAAAAATTAGGAATTGCTGTTTCTTCAATTTCTCAATATGAAAGTGGCGACAGAATACCTAGTGATGATATAAAAATTAAAATAGCCAATTATTTCGATGTTTCCCTTGATTTTCTAATGGGTTTATCCGAAATTCGAAATCCCTATGTTTTTTTTACATTAAGCGATAAACTAAAGGAATTGGAGCAAGATGAAGTTAATGAGGTTGTAAAATACATAATGTTTATAAAACATTTCCGATAATAATTTTTTCTTTATTGCAATACAATATTCCACAAAAAAACTAGTAAAGTATTAATTTACTAGTTTTTTATAAATTATTCTCTTTCATCTTCAAACTATCAAATTTTAAATCCCAAACTTCTAAAGTGTCTTGTGAAATAGGTAATAAATCAATTTCATAAGAGAAAAACAATCCATTCTTCAAGACAATTGTAAAAGTGTTATTACTATTTAGATTCATCTCCTTAATATTTTGCAGTTTAGAAAAATTAAGACAATACAAGTTTTTTGATTTTTTTATAAAGTAATCAATCTTTTCACGTTCTTCATTTCCTTGTTCTGATATCAAAAAAACAATCTCCAACAACAAAAAGATTCCCATTACACTTGAAACAGTTATATTGTTAAAACTCATAACAAAAGATAAGAAATTCCAAGATATCAATATTATACAAATGATATAATTAATCTTTTTCCATATAACCATAAAATTGCTCCTTTTCACTACAAATATAATACTACATTTATCATGAAAAAGAAATACTTTTTTGTCGATTTGTGCGGAAAATTTATCGACATTTTTCGACATTACCAATCATAACTTCCATTCTTCATCTCTACAGACCCTTTTAATGTCTTTACGATTTTTAATTGTTCTTTTTTACTTAATCCACCAAGATAGTTCATCATTGATTGATAGTTATGCCTTTCCGTATTTGTGTTCAAATTATACTCTGTTCCATAGAGATAAATTTTTGCAATTTTACTTATGTTTAAACTTTCAATTGTACTAAATATCTTTTTCTTTTTTGTACCATCAATTGATT
>CAOJUE010000056.1 GCA_948443845.1 uncultured Eubacteriales bacterium
TATTTGGTTGTTTCACTTATCACCTTTGCAAGCGACGTTTTGCCACAGCCTGGAGGACCCCATAAAATAATACTTGACAATCTGTCTGCTTGAATGGTTCGATATAATAATTTGTCTTTCCCAACAATGTGTTCTTGCCCAACAAATTCTTCTAAATTCTTGGGGCGCATTCGGTAGGCTAATGGTTTATCTAAATCCATGATTTTTTTGTTTTTTCCTTTCTATTCTTAGGGCAGATGTGGGCATCTGCCCCTACCTATATTTATGATTTTGCTAAAAATTTTAGGGCATTTCGGATGATATCTTCGATTGACATGGTTTGATAATCAAATTTGGCAAATACTTTTTCGATTTCTTTTCGGTTGTAACCTAGAATTTGTAACGCTGAAATGGCTTCTTCGATATTTTCATCTGCTTCTATCGTTTTTTCCGTTTCTTCTGTTTTGGCGATTTCTTGCTCTGCTTTTAATTTATCTTTCAATTCCAACACAATGCGCTGGGCAGACTTGTTCCCAATTCCCGGAACTTTCGTAAGTTTAGTTATATCATTATTTATAATACTCAATGCAAAATCGGATGTACTAATATTGGAAAGCATTGCAATTGCTGATTTTGCGCCAACTCCACTGACAGATATTAATAATTCAAACATTTTAAGTTCCTCATTCGTCAAAAATCCATACAAACTGATATCATCTTCTCTCACATGATAATGCGTATAAATTTTGACAGTATCTCCAATTTCTCCAACTCTTCCGATTGCTGTTTTGGACATGAAAATTTTATAGCCAATTCCCATTGTTTCAACGACCACATAATTACTCATTTTTTCTTCTAAACTACCTTTTACATATGCAAACATCTTTTTCTCCATTTCTTTTCATTATTCAAACATCTTTTCGGTTATTGTATCACAAATTTTGAAAAATGCAAGCGTTTTTTGAATTTTTATATAAAAAAATCTTAAAACCAGTTTTAAGACTTTTTTCTTTAT
Source organism: uncultured Eubacteriales bacterium (assembly GCA_948443845.1). Lineage (GTDB taxonomy): Bacteria > Bacillota > Clostridia > TANB77 > CAG-508 > Scatovivens. The sequence goes on from CAOJUE010000056.1 coordinate 995, forward strand.
TTTATTAACGCTTTGTACATATTAATTGTCCATCAGATAAGTTACAATTTTTATAATAGGATACAACTGTTGACGTTGTCTTACCACAATTTATGTAGTAAGAGTCAACTGTTGATGTTGTTTTGGTACAGCTTAGAGCATATTTCTTACTACAGTTTAGTTTCACTCTTATCTTTTGACTACATGTATCATTTCCTTTAATATATGCACGCGTATGATTGTCAGGGCAAATTTGAGTACCACTACCACAATGATCATGAGAATGACTACCTCCTTGACATCTAGCACAATCTGAATTACACTTACATGGTTCCCTCATTGTTTTGCCACAAACCTTCATTGTATAACAAGAATCTGTATGATTATGTTTTTTATAACAAGCACCACCAGATGTTGTATTTCCTACATGTGAATGATAGTTTCTTCCACCATAACATCCGCCTCCTGAAATGCTATTTCCAGAATGTGAATGATAATTTCTTCCACCATAACATCCACCTCCTGACGAACTACTTCCAGAATGTGAATGATAACAACTCGTCACATGAGTATGTCTCTTTATTAAATATCTATTTGACCATGGTCCTGCATTTCCTGCTACATCTATTGCCCTTATATACATTGTCCATTCTCGATCACTATTTATAACCCATGGATTGGAAACATCTGAAACTACATTCGTTCCGTCATGTGAATACTGATATTTTGCCACTCCACTTCCAGAATCAGTTGCTGAAAAAGTTTGGGTTATATTTTGTGTTGTCCAACTTCCACTTGTATAGCCATTTAGATTTACTGTCGTTTTACTTGGTGGTACTTTATCAATGTTAGTTATGGTTAAGCTTGCTGTTATCATATTGCCCATGGCATCTTTAGCTGTTGCTGTTACCGTTTTTCCGTTGGTCTTTACAATTACATTTGTTGTATTGTTTACGGTATAATCAGTTCCATTGGTTCCATTGCAACCCAATGTTCTACTTTGCGTTAAATTGTTTCCATAGGTTGCACTTACTGTTATGTCTTGGTTCGTCCAATTGGTTGTATTAGGGGTTAGAATGATTTTATTTTTGTTCTCGGTATTGGCTCCAATTACAAAAGCATTGCTTTTTTCTATTTTTGGTGCTATTCCTGAATTGTTTCTCGCATTATCATTGTATTTTATCCATAAATACCATGTTCCTGCTTGAGTTATATTATTTTTTTCTATAGTTGTTCCATTGTTAAATTCAGTCCACCCACTGCTTGGTGCTGTTGTGCTTTGTGCCCAAGTATATTGTAATCCTGCTGTATATACACCACTTCCCCCTGTATCACTTACCGTTACTTGGGTTTTTATAATTGCATTCCCCTTTGTTGGCATAGTATATGCGTTTCCACCATTTGAATTGATGGCTAAAGTAGGTTCAATTGTATCGATTTTATCAATTTTGCAAGATGCTGTTGGTCCTGTTTGGTTTGTGCTATCAAAGGCTATAGCATAAATTTGACAATTGTTACTAATTGTAAAAGTTCCTCCACTTGTAATCGTTGATCCAGTTGTAGCTGTCGGGATTGAACCATTTGTTGTATAGCGAATTGTTTGATAATTTGCATTGTTTGCTGTTATGGTAATTGTTTTAGAAGTCGTCCATTTATCTGCATTTGAGGCTACTATGGTTAAGCCTGTTACTTTGATTGTATTTACATCTTGAGTTGCTATTGTTTCGTTTCCTGCTTTGTCTTTGGCTTTCACTTGAATTGGATAGGTTGTATTTTGAGTGAGTTGTCCAAAAATGTAGGTTCCGCTAGTTTGATAAGCTGTCCAATTTTTTCCACCATCTTTACTAAAACTATAGCCTATAATACCACTACATGCGTTGGCACTATTGGCTGGTGTGTCTGCTGTATTTGCATTTACTGTTATGCTGTTGGTGGTGGTAGAGATTGCTGGTGTGAAGGCTAGTGGTGGCAGTTTGTCGATGTTGGTGATGGCTAGACTGGCTGGCACTTGGGTGGTTTCAGTTAGATATCTTAGTCTGGCATAAACTGTCATGTTTTCTTCGATTGTTAGTGCTTGTTGGTATTGGTTCCAAGTTGTTGGTGCGCCTGATAGGGCGTATTCTAGCACAATTTTGTCTTTTTCGCCTTTTTTATCTTCTGGTAAGGTGTATGTAATGGTTACTGTGACATTTCCGTTGGTAAGTGCTGTTGGTTCTGCTGACATGCTAATAACTGCATTTTTTAAGATGTCTACTGTGATTTCGCTGTATGGTCCGATGTAGTCAATTTTGCCGTTGGTGATGTCGACAGAGTGTTCGTTTTTGGTTTTGTCGAATTTGATGTAGAGTAGATTTTCTTTGCCAGTGTCAGTTGATTTTCTGACGGTTGTTTTTCGGGTTGTTTTGTCTAGTTCTTTTTGTAGCATTTCAGTCGTGATATCACTGTCGTTTAGGGCGCTGTTGGCGAAAACGGTTGAGAATGCTACGCTGATGACGTCTTGTTCGTCGGTGATTTCGTATTTGTCGGCTGCGCTTTGGGAATTGGTTAGAATTCCTGCGCTGTTTAAAATCGAAATTGTTACGCCGGCTAGGATTAGCATGATGATGATGGTTACGACTAGTACAGTTAGCGTAATTCCGGTGTTGGGTTGATTTTTGTTTTTTCATTTGTTTGCTCCTTTTCTTTTTATTTTTTGTATTTCTTCGAAGTTAGGGCGGGGCAAACCCGCGCCCTTACATTTCTCACATTACATTTGGTTCGTGATTTCTAAAATGTAATCGGCTGAGGTTTGGTAAAACAGGGCTAGTATTTTTAGATGACGCACTGGTATTTCACGTTTGCCGGTTTCGTAGAGTCCGTATTGCTGTCTAGTAATTCTTAATAGTTCGGCTAGGTTTTCCTGCCTTAGGTTGTGGCTTTTTCTTAAGTCTTTTAGACGTTTTAGGTAGTACATTTTTCTCTCCTTTCTTTTTTAGACGACAAAAAGACAAATTACCTGAATCCGTGAATCAATTAAAAGCAAAGAACCGAAAGTATTATAAAC
>CAOJUE010000057.1 GCA_948443845.1 uncultured Eubacteriales bacterium
TCGAATTTCGCCTACAATTCTATTCTCTTTTTGAATCGGAAACCTTTTGTCATCAAACCAATTTAAAAAGTTTCTCTCCATTATCATTTACCAAATCTATCGTAAAATATTTTCTTTGATAACCTTTTTTCGGCTCGTCCAACCTTCTCAATTCGTAATAAGAAACTTCATAATAATCGTTCAATCTATCCATATATTCTTTGAGTTCCTTCTTGTCCATTAATACAGTAGAAGTAACTGTTGTTTCTTCTTTTCCTTTTGTACAAGGAATTTCAACATCAAACATTCCATTGTCCATAAGTTTCGATACTTGCTCAATATAACTACTTCTAAATTTCAAATTTACTAAATCAAAATAGCCTTTTTCATCTTTCGCCAAAGTAATACTTTCAATAAATTTCGAGATAAATTCTTGCTTTTCTTCTTTCGTTTTGCTCTCCCATTCTGCCATTAGCATATTTTTAAATTGATTGGAACGTATCAATTTTTCTTTTGCAACATCTCTGTCAGCCATTAAGGCTTGTGGCGAAAAAGTTTGTTTATTCGTATCAATAACTTCTAATCGTTTTTGTTCCAGTATCCCTAATTTCTCATCAATCATTTTATAATCTTTTGAAAAATCTCCTACTTCAACAATACCCTGCAAATATGCTTCTTTGATTCTATTTTTCTTATTTTCTAATAAAGATATTTCCTTATCCAGTTTTTTCGTATCTTTCTCCTTTTTATCTGCAAGTACAGGATAAAAATAATTTTTTACAGTCATATCGTACTCAATAAAATTCATGATAATTGGCATAATCGCTTCTTCAACTTTATCTTCTCGATAATATATCTTGCAATCATCACAATGATAGTACATATATTTTTTCTTTTTACCACCTGAACCTTTGCAAGTCATTATCTTTCCACACTTCGGACATAGCAATTTCTGCATAAACAAATAAACTCGATCTCTACAAAATGCCCTTTGATTTTTCTCTTTTTGAGCCTGTACATCTTCAAACATCGCTCTTGTAATAATCGGCTCAACAACATTCATATACACAATACTTTCTCTTTCTTGTGTACTTTTGTATCTTTCAAAATCCCCCACATAAATTTTGTTATTAATTATTTTCGCAACTGCAACATCTCTCCATTTTTTATTCGTTGGCGAAGTAATCTTTTCTTCATTCAAAATATTAGCTATTGTCTGATAACTCTTCCCCTCTAAATACATATTAAATATTCTAACAACAATATCTTTCGTAATCTCATCAATAATCATTTTCTTTGTTTCATCTCTTTTGTAACCCAAAGGGCATTTTCCTGGTATATGACCATTTTTTATTGCTCCTGTTAAACCGAATTTTGTTCTTTCTGATACAATTTCAATTTCTAGCTGTGAAAGAACTGTCAGCATTCTAATAAAAAATCTTCCATTAGCCGTTGAAGTATTAACATCGTCTACATCTTCTTATGACAAAAATAAGAAAATATTGATATTTAGTAAATTTCGCCTATAACTTAAAAATTTTTTAAAGGAGAATTAAGATTATGAAAAATGAAGAATTAAAGAAAGAATTTACAGATGAAAAAACTGGAATAAGTTATACATTAGTTGGAGATTATTATCTTCCAAACTTAACTTTAGAACAAGAAGAAAAAATTACACTTAATAAATATGGATTATTAAGACTAAATTATTTAAAAAAGTATAAAAAAGCTGATTATATAATACTGTTTATGAATAAAGAACTCAATAAACATTTAAAAGAAGTACAAGAAACAGCACAAGCAAGAGTAAATGAATTAGTAGTAAAATTAAAAGCTAATAGTAATTTAACTGAAGATATGAAAAATACTAATATGCTTTATTGGGTTGGAACAATGAATGCTATAAAAAATCAAGCCGAAGAAATTATTTTAAAAGAACTAATTTATGTATAATAAAGTTTACTCTACTTTGAAATAAAACTGCCTTAAAATTGATTTTAGGGCTTAATTGAATAGGAACAAATCAGCTACTTGTAGTTTTATAACTATGAGTAGTTTTTTGGTGTTCAAAAGAGAAATGCAACACCTCTTAAAAAGTGTTTGGTGTGATGAGCCGATGCTATAAAGTTTATCCGTATTCGTACTAACGGTCTATTGGTACAAAGTGCGTGAGTGAGATTTTACAACGATAGACTCACAATAATAAAAGAGTTTGGGAGGCAAAACTTGAAAATGGATTTGTAATTGTAAAAAGTTTGGGCAAGTATGAACAAAGATATGCAACCATATCAGCAATTACAGTAGCTAATGACTACTTACTAGACTACCTATGAAACGAAGCGACTGACCGACGGTTTCTAAAATATAGGTGTAATAATTCTTTATTCAACATAAGGGATTATTACACCTAATTCTACTTCGCTCTTTCACTCTGGTTTCTACTATGGGTGGCTTTAATTTTAACTAAATTGCAGAATGCAAATTTAGTTAAAACCTAAAAAATGCAAGTGTATTTTTTAGGCAAAGGGGTGTGGGGAAAATTAAATTTTCCCTGCCACACGAAGACTTTTTTGCAGTAGGCTAAAAAAGTCTTGTAGTGTGTTACAACACAATTTGAGATAGAGCAAAATTAAGAAAATTTATTCGTGTATATTAGCACGAGCAAGGAGGAAAAAAATGAGTTATGCAATAATAAGAAATACAAAGTACAAAAGAGAAAATTTGAAAGGAATCTTTAGACATAATGAGAGAAAAAATCAAAATTATTCTAATAAAAATATTGATAGGGAAAAATCATATTTGAATTATGCCTTAAAATCTCCAAAATATAGTTATGAAAAGGAATTTGACAGAATAAGAAAAGAATATGATTTAAAAGGTCAAATTAAAACTGTAAGTAATATTGCTTGTGAATATATAATAACATCTGACAAGCAATTTTTTGAAGAAATAGGTCAAGAAGAAACAAAAAGATATTTTGAAACATCATATCAATTTGTAGCTGAATATAAAGATTTAGGCGAACAATATATTTTATCTGCACAAGTGCATAATGATGAGGAAACTCCACATTTGCACTTGATTTTTTTACCTGTTGTTCACAAAAAAGATAAAAACAGCAATGACATTGATAAATTGGCTTGTAGTGAGTTTTGGAAAGAAAAAGACAGTTATAGAAGATTACAAAATGCTTTTTATGATTATATGGTATCACATAATTTCAAACTAGAAAGAGGTTTGCCAAAAGAAGAAACTAACAGACAACATTTAGATTTAAAGGAATTTAAGCAAATAACTAATTTTGAAAACACAAAAGAAACACTAAAAAATATTAAGTTAGAATTTCCAGAAGTTCCAAATATAAAAGACTTTAAAAGATTATCTTTTAATAGAGATGAGAAGATTTTAGAAGAAATTATAAAGCCAAAAGATGAGGTTATTGAGAAATTATATCAAGCTAATGTTACTTTAAAAGAAAAATTATCAAGACAAGCGAATATTATTGATGAGGCTGAAAAGTACCAAAAAGAAAGAAATTCTATAATTGCTGATAATAGAGAACTTCA
>CAOJUE010000058.1 GCA_948443845.1 uncultured Eubacteriales bacterium
GCTTTCACTTTGTAATCTAAGTATTGGTCAATAATTTTTTCAGATTTGTAATATTCTTTCAAATCTCTATATGCTGTACTATCATCCCTTACTAAATTCTGCTCATAGATAATACTCTTCGTCTTACTGTCTGCTTTCATGCTACTTAAATATTGAATTTTTTCACTATCTTTTTTGATATCTTTTGTTTTTGCCGTATACTCCAAAAAGGAAACAAGGCTCGTTTTTTTCTTTTTCATATCATCTACTGTATCATATAAATTACTTGTTTCTAATTTTAATTTATTTTTATCCGCATATTGTTTTTTATTTTTTTCCTTCGCATACGAATATACACTTTCAATAGCATCTACTTTTTCTTCTGAGCTCAGTTTATTATAGTTGTCTGACTTTACTAAATCATCCAATATCTCTTTTGCTGTTTTACCATACTCTTTTTTGGCTTCATTATATTCATCAGAAGTATAGCGATATTCTTGTTTGTCAATTGTCACGGTTTTATCAATAACACTAGGTAATACAGACCTTTCTCCTGTTTCGTCATATAACCTTGTCAATTCCGTATTAACCTTATCTGAATTTACCTTCTTTTTAGTATAAGGTAAAATCATATTCTCTAAAGCCCTCTGTCCTATATTCTTCGCCTGTTTTTGCTCTTCTCCCCATATATCGGTTTTTATTGGTAATTGTTGCCTTAAACCGGGTATTGCAGACATTACTGATAATTTAGTCGAATCTACTGCTTTTGAAATTAACCCTGTTTTTGCCGATGTTGTACTTCTTTCATATTCATCCGTTGTTTTTGCTATCTTTCTCATCGCAGTTGGAACAAATTGATTGATGTAAGATTTTCCCATAGTGACTAACATTGCTGAAAGTTTATCCTCTTCATAACTAGTCAAAACATTTGTTAAACTACTAATCATTGACATTTCAGTTATTGGGTTAATTGCTGTTGCAAAAGCATTTACAAGATTTTCAGCCGACTGTAATTGTTGATTATAAAAAGTATTTTCATCTGTAGACGCAGATGTCTTTTCTTTTTCTTTTGCCTTCTTCATTTGATTCAATTCTGCTCCCATGAACAGCGGGATAGCAACTGGTGCTAGCCAATCCAATGAATACGTATTATCTCCAATCTGAATTGAATACGTCTGCTTTCCTTGTTCTTCTTCAAACTTTGCTTTATCATCATCTCCACTTGCTTTCAATATCCCTACATCTGCAAGTACATATCCAACAAACGCCAACCCTGTTCCTGTCAATCCTTTCGAAACATTATCAATATATTGATTTACCGTTATATTTCCCTTTCGCAGTTGTATTACATCATATGTCATACTTTTTACCAATCCTAATGGATTATATGTTAATGATGTTTTGGCAACATTGACTGGCGTTTTAACGAATGGTAAAAATGCATCTGTAAGCAATTTTGTTGCCATATTCTTTTTAGAAAATTGATTAATGGCTGAAGATATAGCACTTTCTTGGTGAAATGTTGCCTCTTTAGCCTCTTGTACGGCATAATTTCTTGCTTTGCTTAATTGTGCATCCGTTATATTTTGTGGCGTTAATTCATTTGCTGTCATATATTCAGCTAACGCTTTTCGATAACCTGCCTTTAGTCCCCAACCATCCTCTGCTTCCAACGCATTGTCATTAAAATTAAACGCCTTTCCTATTGTATTTTCTAATACATTGTTTTTAAATGTTCTCATATTATTTTGTAATCTACTCTTTGGATTATATTTGTTATCATTTAAACCCAGTCTATCTTCTACGTTTTTTATGTCGTTTTTTGCAAACTCTTTTACCTCTTTACTTGCTGGAACAATTGTATGTCTTCTCTCCATTTCTGGATTTGCTATATTCACAATACCTTCAATCACTCCAGCAATTTTATTTTTTGCCTTTCTTTGTATTACTCCATTTGTTAAATTTCCTACTATATTTCTGATATGAGTTGCAACATTTGAAAGCATTGAAAAATAACGCCAACTATCTATTTTTTCTGCTGTTGACTTTGACACCTGTTGCCCCAATTCCTTGTAAACTGTATCTAAATTCTCCTGCAATTGTTCATTACTTTCAGAACTTACAATTAAATCCAACATATCTGGGGTTAAATTAAATAATTCTACCTTGTTAGATATATCTATTCCTGTTTTACTTACTACTTTTACGCTACCATCTTCACTTTTTACAATACTTCCACCTTTTCGTTTTGCCAAATCATGATTTATCTTCTCAATCGACCTTTGAATCCATACTGCTTGTCCTTCTGGTGTTTGATGATTTAATAAAGACAGCGCTTGCACTGTTTGACCAGCACTCGTTCCTGCCATTGCCGTTGCTTGAATTGCTTCCTGTAAATTCTTTTTATCACCCATTTTAGAATAATATTGTATCAATCTTTCACCTACAGCAATATCCACAGAATTTATTTTATCGCCAGTCATTGCTCTTCCCATTAAAGAACTTAACTCACTTTCCGCACCACTCGTTTTTATTCTTTCATCGGCTTGTCGTAATTGTCCTTCATTTGTTTCTGGAACATAGGTATCAGTCCCCATAAGTTCTTTCGCAATGGCTTTTGCTTCATCTGATATCATTTCACTTTTTATGATTGAATCATAATGTTTTCGAGTTTTGGCTTTGTCATTTGGTGGTGCAATGTTTTCTTGCATAGAAAAAGAACTCTCATTTGAGTTCTCTATTCTTTTTCCATATAATTGTTGGTGAAAATTATCCAACGCATAGTCTATTGTCATATTACTTTCTTGTGATAATAAATTTTCATAGTCTAACTTTTCATTTGTTTTTAATTCCGAAAACCTATTGCATAATATATCTTTGGCAATTAAGTAATCGTTTGGCACATTATCTGTTTCATTTTTCCAGAACTCTTGTTTTTGTGTTTCAAAATTAGGGTCATTCATTATTTTTTGTATTGCTGGCTCTAATAAATCATTATGCAAATCTCTATTATGCAAAATATCACTTTCCAAAACTTCATGATATATCATCTTATTTAATCCAAAACTTTTGGACTGTTCCCTATCAATGTGAATCTTGTTTTTATCTTGATAAGAAGCACCGCCAGAATATAAATCATTTTCATTTCCATCAAAAAAGACAATATCTTTTTGATACTGCCTTTTTACATTATCCCTTATTTGTCTTTGTTCGTTGGTAAGATTGCTTTCTTCTGTTGAGGTAATTGATTTTTCCCATTGTTCATACTCTGTTCTTGAATATTCTTTTTGTTGGGATGTCTTCTCGTATATCCCGGACAACTCTCCATTGCTTTCCAAAATTCTTCCCTGTTGTATTTTGTCATTTACACCACTCTCACTTTCAAGATTATTATACCCTATTTCTTGATTATTTGCAAGGTTATTTTTTTGTTTCGTTAGTACGGTACTAATGCCAGAATTGTAAGTTGTTGCATTAGTACTGTACTGATATGAGTTTGTATTTTTTTCATTTAGGACTTGCATTTTATTTTCATTTTGTGGTATAATAGTATT
>CAOJUE010000059.1 GCA_948443845.1 uncultured Eubacteriales bacterium
GAACAGGATATACATTTACAGGTTGGAAATGTAATAATACAAATTACGGAGCAGGAGCAAATTATAGTAATTTGACAACAACGAATGGTGCGACGGTTTATATGGATGCGCAGTGGACAGCCAATAAATATACATTAACCATTAACCCAAATGGAGGAAGGTTAGGAAACTATAGTAGTGATTATTCAACAGCAACAAGGACTTTGAGCTTTACGTATGGAACATCAATTCAATTTGTATTAGTAGATCATTTTGGCTCAGGAAAATATGGAATGGATGGAAATAATACAGGAAAACCATATCGAGCAGGGTGTACATTTACTGGCTGGACGGCAACCCATGGTTCTGTTGAGAAATGGATGAGTAGCAATGGAACCTATGAAACATATGCATTTTTAGGAGATTATGCAGGAGATGTAACAGTTACAGCGCAGTGGAATGTAAACACATATACCATAAGCTATAATGCCAATGGAGGAACAGGAGCACCAAGCAACCAGACGAAGATACATGGAACGAATTTGACTTTAAGTAATACAGTACCAACAAGAACTCATTATACATTTAAGGGCTGGTCAACCAGTAGCAGTGCGACAAGTGCTACTTATTTAGCAGGAGAAACATATACCAATAATGGAGCAGTAACTTTATATGCGGTTTGGGAAGTTGCACACACCACTAGTTGTTATCATTATCATGAAGGAGATAAAAAGTCAGGAACAGGTTGTTATACTAAAGTTACTTTTAGTGGCAAAACGGAAAAGTGCAATATATATGAACATATTGAAAGCAATTTTAGCACGGATCAGGTACGAGAATATACGTGTACATCAGAGGGATGGTATGAAATATATGCTGGTTGTGGTACAAATGTTCATGGAGATTGGTTTGTTAAGGTTCAAGATGTTGGATGGTCTACGTTATATAATAGAACCAATAAGGGACAGATTAATCATTACTATCGAGATTCACAATTATATATGTATAAAAATGATAAATTTAGAGTAACATGTCATGGTAACACAGATTACTATATAAAACTTCAAGTTTGGAAGCACAATGTAACGAATCAACTTGGTTGTGGCTATCAAGAGGGAGAGCTAATTTGTACAATTGGCAACAACTAAAATCATAATTTATTTAGAAAATGAAAGTAGATGTAAAAAAGCATTTGCTTTCATTTTAAAAATTTATCTTGATTTTAAGCAACCAGTTGAATAAACTAAACTTAAACAAATAAAAAATGTCAAAAAATGGCAACGAAAAATTTTATATTTTTGCAAAAAATCCCCTTGATAAATTTATCAATAAATGATATACTATTTTTATAGGAGAAAAAATCATGAATCAAATTCTAGTGTCAGAAAAATTGTATATTACGCCAGAGCTTAAGAAAAAGAAAAAAATGTATAAAATTGATTTCTTTATTTCGGTTTTTTTGGTGGGGATTTTATTTTCATATTATATTTATGCAGAATACGATAAAAATAAAAACGAAGCAATGTCACAGGAAATTTTATCCAATGTTGAATTCGAAGATAGTGTTTCCGATGATACAACCATTAAATTTTCCGATAATGCCATTGTCGTTATTTTAAATCAAGAAAATCCATACGAAATTATCTATTCGCAAGAAACCGAAGATGACGAATCTGACATCGAAAATGAAGTCATTGACCGCAATACATCGGTTACCAAAAGTGGGCAAAAATATCACACAACAGCTATTATTAATATTCCATCCATCGGTGTTTATTATCCCATTTTAAATACAACAACTGATGAATTATTAAAAATTTCGCCATGTTATTTTTGGGGACCAAAACCAAACGAAGTGGGAAATTATTGCATCGTAGGTCATAATTATCGAAATGCCAAATTCTTTAGCAAAGTTCCTACACTAGAAAATGGAGCTATCATTGAATTAACGGATTTAAAAGGAAGAGTTCTTCAATATTCTGTTTACGATAAGTACGTTGTCGACCCAGCCGATGTTTCATGTACATCGCAAAGAACGGGTGGAAAAAAAGAAATTACATTAATCACTTGCACAAATGACAGTAGTCAAAGAGTGATTGTCAAAGCAAGAGAAGTATAAAATAAAAAACTCTAAATTTAATTTAGAGTTTTTTAAATTAAGAAAAGAAAGGAAACAAAAATGGAACCAATTACAATCATCGGTGCAGGATTAGCAGGCTCAGAAGCAGCTTTACAAATTGCAAAAAGAGGAATGCCAGTCAAATTATATGAAATGAAACCACAAAAATTTTCGCCAGCTCATACCAATTCTGATTTGGCTGAAATTGTATGTAGCAATTCTTTTAAATCCAACCAATTAACCAATGCATGCGGTTTATTAAAAGAAGAATTAAGAAGATTAGGAAGTGAATTGATTCCTATAGCAGATAGCGTATCAGTTCCAGCAGGACAAGCCTTAGCAGTTGATCGTGAAAAATTTTCAAAAGCAGTAACGGAAAAAATCGAAGCCAATTCCAACATTGAATTAATTCGAGAAGAAATCACTGAAATTCCAAAAACTGGCAAAGTAATTATCGCGACAGGACCACTTACATCAGATGCATTTTCCAAAACAATTTGTCAATTAATTGGCGAAAATGATTTGCATTTTTATGATGCAGCGGCTCCCATCGTAGAAAAATCTTCTATCAACATGGATATTGCCTTTTGGGGCGACCGATACGGAAAAGGTGACAGTTCTTACATCAATCTTCCGATGAACAAAGAAGAATATTTGAAATTTTATGATGAATTAATTCATGCGGAAGTTACAACCTTACATAATTTTGAAAAAAGAGAAATTTTTGAAGGCTGTATGCCAATTGAAATCATGGCAAAAAGAGGCGAAGATACATTGCGTTTTGGTCCACTAAAGCCAGTTGGTTTTACTGACCCACGAACTGGTCAAAGACCGTATGCGATAATCCAATTAAGGCAAGATAACAAAGAAGGGACACTGTTTAACTTAGTCGGTTTCCAAACCAATTTGAAATTTGGGGAGCAAAAACGTGTATTTTCTATGATTCCCGGTTTAGAAAATGCCAATTTCATGAAATATGGCGTTATGCATCGAAATACATATATCAATTCGCCACAATTATTGGATAATACCTATCAATTAAAACAAGACAGCAGAATTTATTTTGCTGGGCAAATAACGGGCGTGGAAGGCTATGTGGAATCGATATCGTCCGGTTTTGTGGCAGGAGTGAATGCTTGTGCGCAAGAAAAAATAATTTTTCCAGAGAAAACCATGATTGGTGCCTTAGCGGATTATATTTCGGTGCCAAATGATAAATTTCAGCCCATGAATGCGAATTATGGAATTTTGCCGAGTTTGGATGAAAAAATAAGGGATAAAATGCAAAGATATGAAAAACTATCAAAAAGGGCATTAGACTTGATTATATAAAAATATTTACAGATGCAGAAAGCAAAACTGTCAATAATTTTTGATTAGGACACCCTAAAAAGTGAAAATTATTTTAAG
>CAOJUE010000060.1 GCA_948443845.1 uncultured Eubacteriales bacterium
TTGTTTATAATACTTTCGGTTCTTTGCTTTTAATTGATTCACGGATTCAGGTAATATTGTATATTAAAATTTGAATTTAAGGAGGAATGCACCATGGCAAACAATGAAAAAAACTACAAAAACTTCTTATGGAACGATCAGACAATCAACGAAAAAACGGTAAAATCTGTTAGTGTGCGGATTTTTAGACCACTTGAGGAAGTAACTGCCACTGCCTATCATCAGTTGATTGATACTGATGGTAAAAAGAGATGTAAGAGTTCAAAGACCCATATATCGGATTATACTTATGTCCTTCTCTCCACGGGAATTTGTGAAAAATCGCTCATCAGCAGTTGTCACTCTTTTTATTTGCACATTAAATTGTATATCACTGACAATTTTTCCAAGTCCAGTTTAAATGATGTGGAGTTTGTAGGAAAACAGTTTCTTCTAGAAGCACTTGAGCAATTTGAATCCTCTTGCTTGGATTTAACCTTGCATTCGAAACCTGAGCCTGATTTGTTTAATTACTTCAAAAAGAAGCTGGGTGACGAAGCCACGGAATTTCACTTACTCCTGCAGGAATCTGCGCAAGCAGAACGTTTCAATTTAATTGAAAAACTTTTCAAAAATTATGGCATTTCTGCCAAATATCAAGCTCTTTTCTGGAAAGAGTTGTACCGAAAAGAAAAAAAGAAATAATTTTCTCTAAAAGGGCATTCTACGTTAAGAATGTCCTTTTTCTGTTTATTTTAACACTCCTATTGCCAGAATAGCACTCACAGGTGCTTGACTTTTTTATGTAAATGTGATATAAAAATAAGTATCTTATTTTATCATTAGAAGGAGGAGTTTTCATGAGACGGCAACAATTAGCAGAAAATACTGAAAATTTTTATTATTTTAGGCTTTGTGATTACAAATCAAAAGCCAATAAATACTATATTCAGCTTGAAGTTAGTGGAGAAGTATCTCTTTTCTTTAATGACAAGCTTATCACTAGCATCGATTATAAACAAAAATTTGGTGATAATGCTTTTTCTTCCACTTGCCTTAAAGTCTGGTATTATGTTTATAAAGAATGTAGAAAGTATACAGACGAACCAATTTATATAGACCAGCAAACTTCAGCTGCCTATCGTGCAATGCTTTCTAATCCTTTGTTATAATTATGAAAACGCAAAACGACCTGCTCTTGCAGGTCGTTTTCTTATTGTTTCATACTCAAACTTACTTTATGCTTTTCCCCATCAATTCCAATCACTTTCACTTTTACAATATCCCCCACCGAAACAACTTCCGAAGGATTTTTGATGTATTTTTCTGACATTTCCGAAATATGAACCAACCCATCATACTTTACGCCAATATCCACAAATGCTCCAAAATCAATCACATTTCGGACGGTTCCTGTCAGTTCCATGCCTTGTTGTAAATCTTCAAATTTTAGAACATCACTACGCAAAATTGGCTTTGGCAAATCTTCTCTGGGATCCCTTCCTGGCTTTGACAATTCATCAATGATATCTTTTAGCGTCAAACTTCCTACTTCTAATTCTCTTGCTGTTTTTTCCAAATCGATTTTTTTGAAACTATTTTTAATTTCCTCCAATTTCTCTTTATCCAGTAAGTTTTCCACAGAATATCCAAATTTTGTTAATAAGCGTTCTGCAATTTCATAACTTTCTGGGTGAACACTCGTTACTTCCAACGGATTTTTTCCGCCAAAAATGCGGATAAATCCTGCACATTGCTTAAACGCAACCTGTCCCAATTTCGGAACCTTCAATAATTCTTTTCTTTGCTTCAATTCTCCGTTTTCATCACGATATTTCACGATATTTTTGGCAATCGTTCCGATTGATTCCTGCCACATAAGAAAGGAGCGAAGGTGTTGCAGTGTTGACATCAACCCCAACTGAATTTACGGCGTCTTCTACAACACCTGTCAAACTTTCATTCAATCTTTTTTGGTTGACATCATGCTGATATTGCCCAACACCAATGGATTTGGGGTCAATTTTGACCAATTCCGAAAGTGGATCTTGCAAACGACGTGCAATCGAAATCGCACCACGAAGTGAAACATTGATGTCTGGATATTCCTCTGTAGCCAATTTTGACGCAGAATAGACAGACGCTCCTGCTTCGCTCACAATCGCATAATAAATTTCGCTATCAATTTCTTTTATCATATCAGAAACAAACATCTCGGATTCGCGTGAAGCCGTTCCGTTTCCAATGGCTATCATATTTACATTGTGTTTACTAATCAAATCTTTTAAAACTTTTTTGGCACCTTCTACGTCATTTTGTGGCTCGGTTGGATACACAGTTGTGGTTGCTAAGACTTTGCCTGTTTTGTCAATCACGGCAATTTTGCAACCGGTTCGGTAGGCTGGGTCAAATCCCATGACTGTTTTGCTTTTAATCGGTGGTTGTAATAATAATTGTTTGGCATTTTTGCCAAATACTTTGATGGCTTGTTCTTCTGCTTTTTCTGTTAAATCACTACGTATTTCCCTTTCAATCGAAGGCTCAATCAGCCTTTTATACGAATCGATTATGGCTTTTTCTAAAGGTTCTGCGAACTGACTTTTGTAATCTTGAATTACCTGTTTTTTCAAATAATCGATGATTTTTTCTTCTGGCTTATCCAATTTTACTTTCAAAAATTCTTCTTTTTCCCCACGATTAATCGCTAAAATTCGGTGACTTGGCATTTTCAAAATGGGTTCACTATAATCGTAATACATTTCATAAGGCGACTTCTCTTCTTTTGCCACTTTGGACGAAATGACTGCTTCGCGGAAGCAAAACGACTTGATTCTTTTTCTGAAATCTGCATTATCTGCAATATTTTCCGCAATAATATCCAAAGCCCCAACAATGGCTTCATCTTCAGAATTGACACCCTTTTCCTCGTTTATGTATTCTTTGGCAATCTCAAATAAATCTCTTTTTTCTTTTTGCTCATAAATGAGCGTACTTAGCGACTCCAAGCCTTTTTCTTTGGCAATTGTGGCACGCGTTCTTTTCTTTGGCTTGAATGGTCTGTAAATGTCTTCTAGTTCTGATAAAATCATGGTGCTTGCAATTTTTAGAGTTAATTCGTCTGTTAATTTGCCTTGCTCGTCAATTAGACGAATGATTTCCTCTTTTCGTTCTTCGAGATTACGCAAATATTTTAATCTTTCATCTAATTCACGCAAAATTTCGTCACTTAAATTTCCTGTTACTTCTTTTCTGTAACGAGCAATAAAAGGAATGGTGTTTCCTTCATCAATTAATTTGACGGTGCTTTCAACTTGTGCTTCGCGAATTTGTAGTTCTTCTGCGATTTTTTTGTAAATTTTATTCATGATTATCTCTCCTTTTTCATTTTGTTATTTTATCATTATTTGGGATTGTTTGCTATAGTTTTTGAAAAAATTTTTTGATCTTAACATATTTGCAAAAAAACTGTCAATAATTTTTGATTAGGACACCCTAAAAAGTGAAAATTATTTTAA
>CAOJUE010000061.1 GCA_948443845.1 uncultured Eubacteriales bacterium
AATACTATTATACCACAAAATGAAAATAAAATGCAAGTCCTAAATGAAAAAAATAATAAAACATCACATAGACAAGAAATTCAAACAAATCCATCTATCTACGAAGACGAAAATATTCGAGCATTTAAACTAGCAACAGAGAATATAGGAAATAATGTATCTACAGAACAAATAAACAAAATGGCAGAAAGTGGAGAATCGCCAGACACAATGGGCTACATTGTTAATAAAAGAACGAAAAAGAAAACGTCTATAAAAGAAGCAAAAGATGAATTTATGCAAAAATTTGTCAACAAAGGTCATTATATTGATAAATTAGCCAATGAAACAGGAAATAAAGAACTGACCTACAAATATGACCGAACGATGAATGCTTTTAACGAAGCCCAATATTCCATTGGCGACGAACAAGTAAATTCCAAAGGGGAAGTCGTTGGAGAATCGCTAAAACAGATATTTGAAAGTCCAGAAAAGGCAGGTTTAGAAAATGAGTTTAATGATTATTTATTGAATAAACACAATATTGCAAGAAGTGCAGTTGGTAAGGGGTTGTATGGAGACGAGGTATCTGCTCCACAAAGTAGTAGAAAAGTAGCAGAATATGAGGCTAAACATCCAGAATTTAAAGAGTGGGGGCAAAAAGTAAGTAAATATAACGAAAATAACTTACATGACATGGTTGATACCGGAATGCTTAGTCAAGATACGTTCAATAAACTACGTTCTTTATATGGAGACTATATTCCTACCTATCGAGACATTATTGAGGAAAAAGTTATATTTGATGAAAATTCGGTTGGTGGAAATGTACTAGGAAAAGCAACTGGTGGCGACCAGCAAATATTGGCTCCGAAAGAGGCGATGGCAGAGCAAACACTTGCGATAAAAAAGGCAATTCGTATAAATGAATTGGGCGTAGAGTTATACAAAACTTTAGGGAAAGATAGTAAGGTTTTTGATGGAATTGATTTTGATGCAAGTGCAATTCAAAGTTTGGCAGGAGATGTGGTACAAAAAGCACAAGATGGAATGAATACGTTTGTTATTTTCCAAGATGGGCAAATGACACAATTTAAAATTAGTGATGACTTGTATACAGCCTTTAACAAAGATACATTACAAGCTAGAATTGATAACAGTAAATTAGCAAAGGCAGTATTAACACCAGTTGAAAAACTATCAAAAACACAAAGAGATTTGCTGACAACGTATTCAGTAGGATTTGCTTTTAATAATCCACTTAAAGATATACAGGATGCCTTTTTTAATACGAAATATAATGTTTCGGAATTTGGTAAAAATTACGTGAAATCTTTGTACCAATTGGGGACAAATGGGGAAATTTATCAAGATTATAAACGTAATGGCGGAAATGCCAATACTTATTTTAATTATGAACGAGGTATTTTACCAAATCGCAATAGGCTTCAAAAGGTAGTTGATAGAATTAAAAATATAAATGAAGTTTTGGAACAGGCACCAAGATTAGCAGAATATATGACAACTCTTGAACATGGCGGAACAAAAAGTGAGGCTTTATACAACAGTGCTGAAATTACAACTAATTTTAAGCGTGGTGGAGAAATTACAAAAGTTGCAAACCGTTATGGTGCGAATTTCTTAAATGCGAGTGTACAAGGATTAGATAAACAGATACGTAATATCGCAGGGACAAAACGGCTTAAAAGGCTATGCGCGATTAATTACAAGAGCAACTCTTTTAGGGGTTGCTCCTTCTATTTTAAATCATTTAATTTTGAGTGGTAGTGATGATGAAGAGTATTATAAGGATTTGCCAGATTATATTAAAGATAACTATTATTTGTTCCCATACGATAAAGAGTTGCCAATGGTATTTGAAAAAATTTTGGGAAAAAATTATGATGGTAAGTTTATTAGGATTCCAAAAGGAAGAGTAGTGGCAACTTTAGGAACGATTGGAAGAAACTTTACAGAGTTTGCGCAAGGAGAACAAGACTTATTGGAGACAGTAGAAAAATCAGTTGGTGGAATGATAGATAACTTAGGACCTAATAATCCGTTGAAAGATAATTTAGTTTCTCCAATTGTTCAGGCAAAAAATAATAAGGCTTGGCATGGCGGAGAAATTGAAAGTACAAGGCTTCAAAAGAAACCAATCGCAGAAAGAACAGATGAGAAAACAGATGAGTTGAGCAACAAAATTTCAGATGTTTTACAAAGTAACGATATCACCAAGTATATTGCTGATAAATTAGGAATTAGTCCAAAGAAAATTAATTATGTAATAGACCAATATTCTGGTGGCGTTGGAGATGTTTTGTTGCCAATAATGACACCGTATGCAGAGAATAATATTTTTAGTGATAAGTTTACAACGGATTCTGTATTAAAAAATAAGAATGTGGAGGTCTTTTATACCGAATTACAAAATGCGGAATTGTTAAATAATAGCGAGTTTGCAAGTGATACCGATAAAATTACTTATAAATATTTAAACAGTGTTTCAAAAGAAGTGGGAGAGTTATTTGCCAAGAAAAGAGAGGTGCAAAATTCTATTTTGCCAGACAATAACAAAAAAGAACAATCAAGAGAATTGCAGGCTGAAATTAATAAAAAGGTAAAAACTGCTTTGAAGAATTTAGAAAATATGCAAATTAATCATAATTCTGTAAGTTTAGGTAGTGATAAATTTTACAAAGTTGATGGAGAATGGAAAACGATGTCAGATGATGAGAAAGAAAAACTAGGAAATCTTTCACTTGATACTTATGGAGATTATAAAAATAAAACCCAAGAGGCTACAAACAAAAAGAGAATAGAAACTGGAAAAGAAGAGGCTAACTTAAATGACATAGAAAAAATGAAAATATTGCAAATTTCTAAGTATTCTACAAAAGAAAAAGATGAATTATATAGCAATTATATTATGAAGGATTTGGAAGATAAAGACACGACCTATGAGAAACTAAGAAAATATTACAAATCTGAAAAAATTATTGACCAATACTTAGATTACAAAGTGAAAGC
>CAOJUE010000062.1 GCA_948443845.1 uncultured Eubacteriales bacterium
AATCTTTCAGTTTTTCCTCTAGTTCCTCTTTTGTGTAATACTCTTCTAAATCTTCTTTATCTGCCTTGTTGTTCTCCAGTCGCTGAACCGTAATTTCTAATTGTGCAATACTATTTTCTAGTTGTTCAACGTTTTCTTCTAACTCATTAATTTTTTGTTTATTTTGATTTACAATCTCTTGAATCAAAGTATATTGATTTTCTAGTTCCTTTATATCTTCTAAAAGTTGTTCAATCTGTTCTGATGCCATATCAGCCTTTTTACCATTTTCAGCAATTCGACCCAAATTATACTTTCTTTCAATATCCCTCGCGGTTCGTACAGAACCTCTGTCTCTTTTTTGTAATTCCATAATTCACCTACTTTTTGTAAAATAAAAACACCTACTTAAGTAAGTGTTTTTATCTAATTTATTTTGCCATTTCCATCTTGCCTGTTTCTTCAATGCTCATTTGACCTTCTAAAATCTCTACTCTCTTTTTTGCCTTTTGCATTGATTTTTTTCTTCCGTCAATTTGTTTTTTTAGTGAACCTGTAATATCTTTCACATAATATACTTTATTTGTTGTCTCAATATTAACATAGATTGTCTTCTTACCTTCTTTTACTGCAAAACAATCTCTCACATGGTTATCATCTTTAAATGATGATATGATTCTATTTGCTTTTGATTTATAATGCGATTCAACTAATTTATTTACGTCAGGCTTATCATCATATACTTTCAACAATCCAATAATATGTTCTTGACTTATTTCTCCTTTGTTATGAATTTCATCGTATATCGTTTCCTTTACTTTTCTATCCATAAATTATTTCACTCTCCTTATAACTTTATAATTTTTCATTATTCTTTTAATCTCGTTAAGATTATAAATTGCATCATCAATGTTTTTTTCTTCTTCTTCCATTTCTTGCAATGACATATCTTCTACCCAATAACCAACATTTTCCTCTGTTACTTCTACTGAAATAGGCTTATATACGGCATCATTAATTCTGCAATATATTCCATGTGCCTTGTCTAATTCTTTGCTTTCTTTAGAAAATTGTTCTTGTAAGTAATCGCTTTCTTTTTCCTCTTTTGTCTTTTCCTTTACTAGTTGCAATACTCTTGTTCTTGTTGGGATGTCTTCATTTTCTCTTGCTTCTGCTTTTACTTGTTCTACTATGTCTTTATTGGATGCCATTGTTTCAAATCTATTTGCTTGGTCTTTATTAAAACCCAATCTCGTTATTGCTTCTTGCTTTGTTTCTTTGTCTTTTTCGCACTGTTGCGAATTAACCTCTTCGCACTGTTGCGAAGAAGTTAAATCTGTTCTTTTTCCACTAGCTGTCGGTATCTTTTTCAACAAATCTCCAATCCTCACTTCTGCATCCATCAACGCCTCAGCCAACATTTGGGCTTCTTCTCTTTTTTGCTCTCTGACCTCTTCTGCCAACTCTAATTTGCTAATTGCTCTTATTTCTGCTCTTACTGATGTAAGTTTCTCTCTACCTACTAAAACAAATTTTGCTAAATCCTCTATTTTGTCTGGTAATTGTTGATTTTGAATAATTATTCCTTCTTGCATTTTTACCTCCCTATAATCCTAAAATTTTATAAATACCTCCTAACATCAACGTCGGTATTATCCCTGTTATTGTTCCTACAATAAGTACTGCAATTATTTTATCTTTCATTACACAACACCTTCTTTCCATAAGTGTTGCCATGCTTTGATACGTTCTTTTTCTGTTTCTTTAAAATACCTTTTAATTTCTTCCGCTCTGTCTAAATCTTTAACATTAATGCATACACCATATTTTTTGTTTGCGTGGTCTATATAAAAACAAGTTTCTATATATTCTGAAATATAATTTTTTTCCATAATAAAAAAACCTCCATTCAAATACTTGAATTTTGGTTCTTACTGTGATACAATATATTTGTAAGAACTAAAATTCTTATGCGTTGGATAATGTGAAAATTTGGCGATGGACACATTATCCTATTTTTTTATTTCATTATAAACCTTGTTGATACCCTCTCGTATTATTTCAGACTTCTTTTTTCCTGTCTGTTTACTACAATACTCTAACTTTTCGATATCACTTTGCGACAATCTTATTCTAGTGTTGAGAGTTTTTGGGTCTTCTGTTGGTCTACCTTTCATTTTACACCTCCATTTCTGTATCCACATATATATTATATTATGTGGATACATTTGTCAAGAGGTTTTTTGAATATTTTTCAAAAAAATAAAAACACTTGCAAAATAAGTGTTTTTTATTCTTTTATTATATTTCACTAAACTTAAAATAACTCAATGTTTTCCTTTATCGTAAAAAATAATATTATTATAATTAAAATCGTATTTGTTACAAACAGATAACTAAAATCAAAGTTGCATTTTTCCTCTTCTTTTCTCAATATATGTAATCCATAATATATTATCATAGAAAAAAATGTATAAACCATACTAAGCATAAAAGCATATAACACTCTAGCCAAGATATTCTCCATTAATATCATTTCTTAACTCCTTTGCAAAATATTATACTATCCTTACAATAATTTATTTGTCGAAAAATGTCGATTTATACACAAAATTTATCGACATTTTTCGACATTACCAGTTATAACTTCCATCTTTCATCTCTGTTTTTCCACTCAATGTCTTAACAATCTTGACTTGTTCAGACTTGCTCAAGGTGTTTAAATAACTTAACAAGGTATTATAATTATGTTTTTCGGCATTTGTGTTCAAATTGACCTCTGTACCATATAGGTAAATCTTAGATAGTTTATTAATATTTAAACTTTCAATTGTACTAAATATCTTTTTCTTTTTTGTACCATCAATTGATT
>CAOJUE010000063.1 GCA_948443845.1 uncultured Eubacteriales bacterium
GAACTTTTCATGAGATATTCTTATAGGGTGATTTTATCATAAATTAATTACAAAAATTCTAAATTTTCCTTGACAAACGCAAATAATTATGCTAAAATAATACTATTCTTAAAGAAGAAGTATCCACTTCTCACCTTATCTTGGCAAAGAAAGCATAAGGTTAAATATCAATTTTATATTGTTATTGATAGTGGATTTGGCTTTTTTTAAGAAGTCAAATTTTTTATTTTGAAAAAATTATGGAGGTGTTTTATTATAAAACAAGAATTGCCAATTAACAGACAGATAAAAGCAAAAGAAGTTCAATTAATCGGAGCAGAAGGAGATAAAAAAGGCGTACTACCTTTTGAAAAAGCAATGGAACTTGCGGAAGAACAGAATTTGGATTTGGTGCTAGTGGCTCCTAATACACAGCCACCAGTTTGCAAAATTATGAATTATGGAAAATACAAATTTGAGCAAGCCAAAAAAGAGAAAGAAGCAAGAAAAAATCAAAAGGCTGTTGAAATAAAGGAAATCCGTGTTTCAACTAATATTGGTGACCACGATTTTGAGTTCAAGAGCAAAAATGCAAGAAAGTTTTTAGAGTCTGGAAATAAAGTAAAATTCTCTTTAAGATTTAAAGGAAGAGAAATGAATAATATGAAAATTGGAGAAAATGTTCTAAATAAATTCGTAGAAGATTTATCGGATATTGCTACAATGGAAAAAAGACCATTGTTAGAAGGCAAAACTATGTTTGTTATATTAACAAAAAATAAATAGTAAGAAAAGAAGGGGGTAGTCGAAAAATGCCAAAATTAAAAACAAACAAAGCAGCAAGTAAAAGATACAAATTTACTGCGCATGACAAAATTAAAAGAACCAAAGCTAACAGAAGACATCGTTTAGCAACCAAAACCAAAAGAACAAAATTAACAGCAAGAGTTCAAAACGGAATCGCAGATAAAACTTGCGAGAATACAATTAAAAAATTATTACCTTATGGCAATAAATAGGAAAAAAAGGGAGGATATCAAAAATGGCAAGAGTAAAAACAGCTAGAACAACAAGAGCAAGACACAAAAAAGTTTTAAAACAAGCAAAAGGTTACTTTGGCGCAAAACATTATAGATACAGAATGGCAAAACAAGCCGTTATGAAATCTGGAATGTATGCGTATGTAGGAAGAAAAGATAAAAAATCAGATTTTAGAAAATTATGGATTACGCGTATTAATGCTGCTGCAAGAATGAATGGTTTAACATACAGCAAATTAATTGCTGGCTTAAAAAAAGCCAATGTTACCATTAACAGAAAAATGTTAGCAGAAATTGCGGTATCTGACGAAAAAGCATTTGCCGAGATTGCACAAATTGCAAAAAAGGCAATGTAAGGGTGTGGTCTTGAACCACCATAAAAATCATAAATTGCTGGGGGCAAATTAGGAGGTGTTTATTAAACATGCTTGAATTTGTCCTTAATTTTTTATTTCCACCAGCGTGTTGCGTTTGCGGAAAATTGGATCGAAATTGGCTTTGCCCAAAGTGTGAAAAAAGAGTGGAAAGATTGGAGAAATCTTGCGTAGACCAAATTGAGAATAAAAAATATGAAAAGTTGTTGTATCTTTTTCAGTATGAAAGTTTGGTTCGCAAATTGATTTTGCGTTATAAATTTTCGAATAAAGCGTATTTGAACCATTTTTTTGCCAATCGAATTGCGCAGAATGAAAAAAATCAAGAACTTTTGAAGCAATACGATATGATAATTCCAGTGCCAATGCATAAGAAAAAGATGCAGAAAAGAGGTTATAATCAAACTGAGTTAGTGGCAAATGAGTTGGAGAAAAGTTTGGGTATTCCGATGCGAAAAGATATTTTATCAAAAGTGGTCAATACCACAACCCAAAGCAAGTTAGGTGGAAAAGCAAGACAGAGTAATATTCAGCACGCGTTTTTTATTCAAAATGATAGTGAAGTCGAAGATAAAAAAATTATTTTGCTTGATGATATTTATACTACTGGAGCCACTTCCGAGGAATGTAGTCGTGTTTTGAAGGATGCGGGTGCGAGGGAAATTTTGGTGCTAGTGCTAGCAAAAGATTGATTCTATTTGAGTTTTAATTTATATCTGGCGTATCGCCAAAAAAATCAAAAAGAGGAAGGGTTAAATGAATAAAAAATATTATGTGCAACCTACAAATGACTATGTTTTTAGGCGTATTTTTGGTTACCCTGGAAACGAGAAAAATTTATAACAAAATAGAAGATTAGAGAGGAAGAAAAACAAAATATAATATTGACAGAAAAGTTAGAAATTCATATAATAGAGTTACCCAAAATTGAAAAGACGATCAAAGAGAAATATAGGGGAAAACTATTATCATAGATGCAATTTATACAAAATTCCGAGAGTTTTGGGGAAAAAGAGATGAGTAAATATAAGAAAATCCAAGAAGCGGGCAAAATATTAGATTATATTAATAAAGATGAGCATGAAAAATGGTTGGCTGAGCAAAGGATGATTTATAAAATGGATCAAAATGCAGTAGAGGAGTTTGGGTATTATAAAGGGAAAAAGGAAGAAAAAATTAGAATTGTTAAAAATTTGCTTAAGAAAAATATGAAATTGGAAGAGATAATGGAAATTACCGAACTTTCAAAAGAGGAGATTGAGGCGATTCAAAATAATCCATAAAGACAGCGATAATGATAGTTAGAATTAAAATTTACAACAAATGCTGTCAATAATTTTTGATTAGGACACCCTAAAAAGTGAAAATTATTTTAAGATTA
>CAOJUE010000064.1 GCA_948443845.1 uncultured Eubacteriales bacterium
CAGCCTCTTGGTAACTATTTCCTCCAATCCTCAAATTCTCAATCTCCAATCCTTCCGCACTATCTGTCAACGTAATACTCTCTCCTTCTGTCTCTCCGCATTGGAAACTGGGATTTCAATATGGCATTTTTTTGTTTCAACTTCTCGATTTCTTCTGCATTTGCTACAATCTTATTTGTATTTTCTTCAATCGTTTCATTCTGTGTTGTCTGTTCTGTTTCTATATCAGTTATTTTTTGTCTTACTTCTGTATCATCATAATTCTCTACATTTTTTAATCGATTAATTTCTGCATCTGAAATTAAACTTTTTCCTACTTCTTTATCTACCTTTCCATTCCAGCCTTCAATATCTTCTTCTGCAATATTTTTCACATGAGATGGCACAGTCGGGTCTTCTTCTACAAAACTAGTTGGGAATGCATCAATCACATCAACTTCAACCATTGTTCCCACAACATCCAACGCATTTGCCAAAACTAAAAAATATTCCCCACCAACTTTTTGAACAGAATATTCATCATGATTCAACTTAAACCCATTCACAAACACATCTAATAAATGTTTTTCTCTATAAATGCTCGGTAACTTAATGCGCTTCTCATTTTCAGTCGTTGTCTTATAATAAGAAACAAATCGTTCATATCCACCAGAACCATTCAAAGACCACAACCACTCCTCTATCGTTCCCCTAAAACCATTCTGCACAGCCACCTCATATGCACTAAAACCTCGAAGCCCCCTCAAATTATCATAATCCTCTGCCGTAATCACAGCATTTCTCGTCACAACCACTTCCACAACCGTTCCAATCACATCCAGCGGTTTCGTTAGCACAACATCACGCCCATCCACTGCATACTCATTCTTATTCAAGCAAAATCCATTCACAAACACATCCAACATACACAATTCTGTGTATTCATTTGGTAAAGCAAATCGATTCTCATTTTCTGAAACAGTACCATACACCTTTTTAATTCGTTTCCAGTAACTTCTCGTCTCTGCAATCAATTTTTCAAAATATTCATTCCTAGCCTTTTCATTTTCAATTCTAGCCAATTCATTTGCAATCCTCTTATCCTCATTCTCACGAATATCCGTCAAATACTCCGAAAAATTATCTTCCAATCTAATTATAATATCCTCTAACATATCACACCTCATTTCTTGTTCTCGTATAATCCGTTGCCAAAACAACCGTGCCTTCTAAAATTGTTCTCTTCTTACTTCCAGAAATCAACTCCAAATCATAAAAATACTCAAAATCTGCCTGCATATCATCTGTATCCGTTGCCTCAACCGTCAGCAAAATTCGATAAACATCCCCCTCAATCGAAACAATCTCCAGACCCTTCTTCAGTTTCTTCTGAACCAGCACTTTTGCCTTATCATTACTCCTTATCGTAAAATAAAGTTCATCAATCGGAACCGTAACATTCTCCAGCACAATATTTCTCGAATACGTATCCCCTCGATAAAACTCAAAATTTTCTACTCTCTTATTCATGATTTTCACCTCCCATCAAAGGTCTTAAGACCTCTTGCAATTCTTCTGACAGCATATCCAATGTAATACTCTTCTGACTAATTCCTTGTGCCTGATACAAACCACCATCTCGCCAAACCTCAT
Organism: uncultured Eubacteriales bacterium; assembly: GCA_948443845.1. Lineage (GTDB taxonomy): Bacteria > Bacillota > Clostridia > TANB77 > CAG-508 > Scatovivens. The sequence goes on from CAOJUE010000064.1 coordinate 1,633, forward strand.
CACTTTCATCATAATAAACCCAATGCCCACAATAAGAATCTGTTTCATTCAATATAATGTAATGATAATTCGTATCAACATTCTTATCCACCTGTAATTCTGTAAACAAACCCTGATAAACTTTCGGCGTTCCAACCTTTCCAGTATCCCCTTTTTCGCCTTTAAACCCTAAACGACCTCGCAATCTATCCAATCTTCTCACCTCCCTCCGGAAAAACAATCAATTTTTTAGCCCCATCTTCGTCATAACCTAATATTGTCGTCGTATCATTCAAAACAATATCATACCAATACGTCACTCGTTTATTCTTCAAATCAAACTTTTTCGTATCCTCAGGAAAAAGTTCAATCACTGGATTTTCAGTTGCTTCCTTCAAAACAATTTCCTTACGCAATATTTCATCCTTCATATATCCTTTTTTACTCACAACAATAAACGAAATCTTATCCCCTCTTCGGAACTTGTAATTCTCCTCTTCGCCAGTCTTCTCATTCCAGATTGGGTAAAAAAAAGAAAGGTTATCCACCTTATCCCCTCTCGTCAAATAAATTGTTGTCAAATCTTCCTCATCAATCGCAATCATCTTCATTCCTCCTTTATTCCTTGAATAATATCAATTTCTACAACGGTCCCTATCACATCTAATCCATCCTCTAAATTTAGAAAATATTCCTCTCCTTCTAAATCAATCGAATACTTGCTTTTCTCCAATTTAAAGCCGTTGACAAAAACATCTACCAAACAATCAACCTCATAATAACTTGGCATCTTAAAACTATCCTCAAAATCTTGAGCAGTTTCATAATAAGTGATTTTTCTTACAAAAGAAGATAAGCCTGCTGTCAAATCTTTCAGTTTTTCCTCTAGTTCCTCTTTTGTGTAATACTCTTCTAAATCTTC
>CAOJUE010000065.1 GCA_948443845.1 uncultured Eubacteriales bacterium
TGGTGCGGATGAGAGGACTTTTATTTTTCCTATCTTATCCACTATTTAAAGCACTTTCATTTGTTTCTATTCCTTTTTCGGGAAATTTTCGGGTAATCTCTTTTATCTGATTTTCTTTACCACAATTCAACCAATCATTCATTACATTAATTCTTGCTACATTATAAACTTTCACAAATTCTTTGTCAAATATCCTCACAATAATTCTTTCATGCAAACTACAATTTTTTAAAACTTCTTTTAGCATACTTTCTTCTACATTCGTTTTCTTCATTTTCTACCTCCAATTAACGCCCTTTCTCTTTCTTTACGTTTGTATTTTTATTATACGACATTTTTCGACAAATTGCAACAAAAATTTTCAAAAAAAATGGCTCAAATAGTGCGCCATTCTAGCAAATTTTTACCTTATTTTTTCAAATTTTTTGGTTAAATTAATACAAGAGGTGTTAAAATGTTTATTTTTGTAATCAAAAAGATAAGAAATCAAAAGAGAATGAAATTGAATGAAATATGTGAAAAAACCAAATTATCACGTTCTTACTTAACTAAACTTGAAAATAATCATCTAAATACTTGTAGCTTAGAAACACTTAAGAAAATCTCTGATGCCATTGAAGTCAACATCAAAGACCTATTCTATACTACAGACGATATTGAAGATTTAAAAGAAGAACTAAACGAAATTGTCGACGAACATGGTCTTAATTCAGAAGAAGCGTTAGAAATGAGTCGACTTATTGATTCGCTTATTAATTTATCATACAAACAAAAAAGAATATAACAAGCAAAAGAAGCATACCAACTATGCTTCTTTCACCGTTTGTTTCTAACGTATAAGTCTCCTTATACAAATATATTATAAAACATTTATTTACCATTGTCAACTATATTGTATAATTCAACAAACTTATTGACAGCTTTTCATGTTTTTGATATAGTATAAACAAGTTGTTTAATTATCCTTCTCAGTTGGGTGCATAGATTAATATTTGACATCTTGCATTTCAACTATTAGTTTATGCACCTAACTCTCGCAAGATGGTTCGGTGCAAATAATTAAGAAGGAGGTGCAATATGGGAACCAAAGAGAATGGCAATGAAATTGCTGTTAAATACTTAGGAAAATCCCTTCTTGCGGTTATAATTGGAATTATAATTTGTTTTTTAGCCACTATTGGCTACAATACATATATTTCAGTTTCGCAAGAAAAAATTGAAGTTAATGCAAGCAACATTAACTCCAACACAATTAAACAATGAAGAAAAAAGGGCTTCGGCTCTTTTTCTTTTTTATTATCTTAACAATAATTTCTTCTTCTGTCAATATCTTTTTTATTACATTTGTGTTACAGAAAATTGTACTTTAACAAAAAAGTACAATAAAGTCAATACTTTTCTATAACTTTATTCATTTTCTGTTTAAATTATACCACTTTTTTATAATAAAGTCAAATTTTTATAAAATTTTCACAACATCACTATTTTTAATCCAAAACTGGTCATCAAACACCTGCACAAGAACCCTGTCTGCCTCTGCCCAAGCAACAATCGCCCTAGCCGTCAAATTATCATTCTTTATCAAACTTCTTGTATTTGTGTGAATCCAGCAAATTTCCGTCTTATTATCATATTGAAATCGATTTCCCTCAACTGCTCCAGTATGATAAAAATTCACATCAATTTCAACAGCCTGTCCCTGTTTCAGTTCAACATATTTCTTCTCATTCAAATACCCCTTAATCATATTCAAAAATCTTTGCCAGCCCAAATCAAGCGTTCTATGCGGACAATACTTTTTACTATAATCCTGATGTTTCGTCACTTTATCAATTCCCCAATTATATTTTTTTAACAAATAAGCAATATATTCAGCAGCCAACTTCTCAGCATCATTAAATCTTTGTCCACCACTTTTTGAATAACAAATTTCAATATTTATCATACGGCTATTTCCTTTTCCATATCTTCCATCTCCTGACGCAAAACACGAACGGTCAAACGGTAAACATTCTACTGCTCTGCAATTATCTACAACCGCATGAAAAGAACACTTATTATTATTTCCCAGCATATAGGATGCTTCTGCCATTGCACTAGCGTCATTCGCTGTATTATGTACCGAAATTCCTTCTTTTACTGTTGTATCAGGACATTTTATACTATATTTGCCCACTGGGCAATTCATTCTAGTTATCTGCATTTTCTTCCCCTCCTTCATATTCCGTTTCAAATTCATTCTCTCGAATATTCTTTTCATATAGTTCTTGATTAAACTCTACTTCTTCAATTATGATATTTTCTTCTTTCATAACTATTTATCCTCCATTTCTTTCAAATTCTTCAAAAACTCATCAGCCTGTATTGCCTTTTCTGTATAACTGTTATTCTTCCAAAATCCTACTACAATAATGGCAATTTGAATTATATACTCAACCACACTAGCAACTTCTGATTCATCTACTTTTATAATGTCTATATTAAAATGCTGTAACCCCATATTAATAATTGTAATCAACAACAAAATCG
>CAOJUE010000066.1 GCA_948443845.1 uncultured Eubacteriales bacterium
TCGAATTTCGCCTACAATTCTATTCTCTTTTTGAATCGGAAACCTTTTGTCATCACAAATCAACTCAACCAATTTAAAAAGTTTCTCTCCATTATCATTTACCAAATCTATCGTAAAATATTTTCTTTGATAACCTTTTTTCGGCTCGTCCAACCTTCTCAATTCGTAATAAGAAACTTCATAATAATCGTTCAATCTATCCATATATTCTTTGAGTTCCTTCTTGTCCATTAATACAGTAGAAGTAACTGTTGTTTCTTCTTTTCCTTTTGTACAAGGAATTTCAACATCAAACATTCCATTGTCCATAAGTTTCGATACTTGCTCAATATAACTACTTCTAAACTTCAAACTTACTAATTCAAAATAACCTTTTTCATCTTTCGCCAAAGTAATACTTTCCATAAATTTTGAAATAAATTCTTGTTTTTCTTCTTTCGTTTTACTCTCCCATTCTGCCATTAGCATACTTTTAAATTGATTGGAACGTATCAATTTTTCCTTTGCGACATCTCTGTCAGCCATTAAAGCTTGTGGTGTAAAAGTCTGTTTATTTGCATCAATAACTTCTAATCTCTTCTGTTCCAATATTCCTAATTTCTCATCAATCATTTTATAATCTTTTGAAAAATCTCCAACTTCAACAATACCCTGCAAATATGCTTCTTTGATTCTATTTTTCTTATTTTCTAATAAAGATATTTCCTTATCCAGTTTTTTCGTATCTTTCTCCTTTTTATCTGCAAGTACAGGATAAAAATAATTTTTTACAGTCATATCGTACTCAATAAAATTCATGATAATTGGCATAATCGCTTCTTCAACTTTATCTTCTCGATAATATATCTTGCAATCATCACAATGATAGTACATATATTTTTTCTTTTTACCACCTGAACCTTTGCAAGTCATTATCTTTCCACACTTCGGACATAGCAATTTCTGCATAAACAAATAAACTCGATCTCTACAAAATGCCCTTTGATTTTTCTCTTTTTGAGCCTGTACATCTTCAAACATCGCTCTTGTAATAATCGGCTCAACAACATTCATATACACAATACTTTCTCTTTCTTGTGTACTTTTGTATCTTTCAAAATCCCCCACATAAATTTTGTTATTAATTATTTTCGCAACTGCAACATCTCTCCATTTTTTATTCGTTGGCGAAGTAATCTTTTCTTCATTCAAAATATTAGCTATTGTCTGATAACTCTTCCCCTCTAAATACATATTAAATATTCTAACAACAATATCTTTCGTAATCTCATCAATAATCATTTTCTTTGTTTCATCTCTTTTGTAACCCAAAGGGCATTTTCCTGGTATATGACCATTTTTTATTGCTCCTGTTAAACCGAATTTTGTTCTTTCTGATACAATTTCAATTTCTAGCTGTGAAAGAACTGTCAGCATTCTAATAAAAAATCTTCCATTAGCCGTTGAAGTATTAACATCATCTCTATCACAAACTAAATATGTGTTATATTTTTCTAAAACTGCAATTAATTCTTCCAAATCACGAACTGAACGAGTAACTCTATCTAATTTATAAGCAACAATATAATTAATCTTACCTGCTCTCATATCTTCCAACATTTGCTGAAAAGCTGGTCGATGTTCCATATCTTTCGCACTGATTCCTGCATCTTTGTAAACATTAAAAATCTTATATTCCTTATACTCACAAAGTTGCCTTAATTTTTCCTCCTGTTCTCCTAAACTAAATCCCTCTCTTGCTTGATCTTCTGTACTTACACGAATATAAATTCCTGCTACTTTCCTTTCTTCATTCATTTCTATATATCCTCCTTCCAAATTTGATGAATAGAAAGGCAACAATAATCTATTGTCAAAATCTTTGATTTTGCGTCAATAGATATATGCGTTATACGCAAAAGTGCCACATAGCATAGTTTTGGCTATTGGCACTTTACGAGTTTTATCTTATTACTATCTCCTTATTTTTTTATATCATAAATAAACCAATATAGTATAATTTTTTAAAAACTCTAAAATGCTCTGCCGTTTCTATGTTATGTAATTCTGTAACTTGGACAACGGATATTTCGTTATTAAATCTTCTACACAGAAATAATCATGTTCATTAAAGAATAGGTACAGTCTATCTTTAATTATTACTCTATGGGGCTCTACATACGCTAAATTAGTATGCTCAATCATTCTTAAACAACCATTCATAATATTCGGCTGTTCTTTTCCATTGAACTTTAAACGACATGCCCATTCAATTTTAGAGTGTAATTCTTTACTCATATTGATTTCTTTTTTTGTTATTTTCAACATAATATCACAAAAACCTCCTTTTTTCAAGACTTTTGGTCAAAAAAAGACCGTTCATTTAGAACGGTTTAAGTTTTTGTGTTTCGCCAAATTTTTTCTAGTCTCGAAAGTTAGTTCTATCAAGGCTTTCAAAAAGTTCGACGAAAACTCTTTTTGGCTCCTCCAGTAAGGCTCGAACTTACGACCCTGCGGTTAACAGCCGCATG